>NZ_JBIGHV010000002.1:0-891314 GCF_043555835.1 Pelomonas parva
GCGAACAGCGGCGCAAGCGTGGACTCGATCTGCGCCCAGGGCATGCGGCGGGCCAGCACTGCCAGCGGGTGGCGTGGGTCCACCATGCCGTCCAGCCGCGCCCTGAAGAAGTCGTCCGTGGCCATCGCCTCGCCTCCCAAAAACTCCCAGCAACTGCTATGGATTGAATATCTTCCTGGGAGTTCTGACCATCGGCGATCACCCCGAATCCCCAGTGTTCATGCGGGTTGGCGGGGTTCTGCAGGGCCGACTAATGAATGGGTTGGTGATTTTCATGCCAAATGATTTCAATGAATGCGATTCTTCTCTGTACAAGGTTTCCTTTGTTTGCTATGAGGAGGCTTGGTTCTGCGTTCCGCTGGTTTAATAGGTGGTTGTCAGCACTCTCTTCTGGGAGGCATGTTTCATCTCTCCTTCATGCTCTCGTTTAAATGCCGCCTCGCCGGACTCAACAGGTAGTCAACAATCCGCCGCCTGCCGGTAGTGATTTCAGCCGTGAGATTCATCCCCGGTACCAGCCTGACGCGCCTGCCATCCACGCTGATGCGTGATTCCCCCAGCACCAGGCTGACCGGAAAGATCGCCCCGCGCTTTTCGTCCTGCACCGCGTCCGCCGTGATGCTGCTCACCGTGGCTTGCACCGTGCCGTAGCGCGTGTACGGAAACGTCTCCAGCTTGATCGTCGCGCTCTGCCCCGCCTGGACGAAGCCGATGTCCTTGTTCTCCAGCACCACCTCGGCCGTGACCGCGCCGTCGTCGGGCACCAGCACCAGCAGCACCTGGGCGGGGGTGACCACGCCGCCGGACGTGTGGACGGCCAGCTGCTGCACAGTGCCGGCGACCGGCGCGGTGAGGCGGGTCATCGCGTTGCGCTTGTCGGCCTTGGTACCTTCCTCCGCCAGTTGGCGTGACTTCAGCCCCGCCTGGGTCTCTTGTTCCTTGAGGCCGCGCAGCGTCTCGGCGCGGTAGGCCTGCAGGCCCTGCGCGGTCTCCGCCAGGGCGGCCTTGGCTTCCTGCAACCGGGCCTGGGCCATGGCCAGGTCGCGCTCCATCTCGACGCGTTCGCGCGTGCGGTCCTGGCCGGCGTGGTTGGCGACAAAGCCCTGCTCCGTCAGCGACTTGAAATCCTTCTCGCGCGCTTCAGCCAGCGGCAGCGTCGCCTGCAGCTTGGCCACGAACTGCTCGGCGGTCGCGATCTCGGCCCGGCGCCGGGCCGCCTCGGCCGCGAACTTGGCCAGCTTGGCGCTGATGTCGGCCCATTCGCTTTGCAGCTGCGTCTGGATGCTGGCGCGGTCGGTCGCGCCCAGGGCCTGCAATGACGATGCGGCGAGGCCGGGCGCGTTGCCTCGGGTCAAGGCGGCCAGCAGCGCCTGGCTGCGCAGCCCTTCGGAGGCAGCGGCGCTGCGCTCCTCGCCCACGCGCGCGCTGTCGGCCGCTGTGAGCGTGCCGTCCAGTTCGATCAGCAGGTCGCCGGCCTTCACCTTGTCGCCGTCCTTCACATGGATGGCCTTGACCACGCTGGTCTCCAGCGGCTGAATCGTCTTGCTGCGCTGGCTGACGATGATGCGGCCTTGCGCCACGGCCACGATGTCGATGTGGCCGAAGCAGGCCCACAGCAGCGCGAGGGTGAAGAAGGCGCAGATGGCGAGGATGGCCCGGCGTGGGGCAGGGTGCGGCGGGGTCTCCTGCAGGGCGATGGCCGCCGGCAGGAAGGCCCGTTCGTCCTGCATGCGCCGGGGGCCGGCCAGCTCGTCGCGGCGGTCCCAGGCGGCCTTGAAGATGGCGCGGTAGCGGGCCAGCAGCTCGATGAAGGCATGGCGCGGCGCTTCGATGCTCACGGGTGGCTTGGGTGCAGCGCTCGTGTTCATTCCGCCACCTCGCTGCCGCCCTGCATGCGCCACAGGTGTGCGTACAGGCCTTGCGGCTTGGCAAGCAGTTCTTCGTGGCTGCCCATCTCCACGATGCGCCCCTTGTCCATCGCGATGATGCGGTGGGCGTGGCGCACAGCGCTCAGCCGGTGGGCAATGATGAAGACCGTGCGCCCCTGGCAGATGGCACGCATGTTCTGCTGGATGATGGCCTCGCTCTCGTAGTCCAGCGCGCTGGTGGCCTCGTCGAAGATCAGGATGCGCGGCTGGCTGAACAGCGCCCGCGCGATGGCGATGCGTTGGCGCTGGCCGCCGGAGAGGCTGCTGCCCTGCTCGCCGACCGTGGTGTCGTAGCCTTGCGGCAGTTCGGTGATGAACTCGTGGGCACCGGCCAGCTTGGCGACTTGCATCACGGTGTCGAGCGGCGCGGCCGGGTCGGCAATGGCGATGTTCTCGCGCACGCTGCGGTTGAAGAGCATGTTCTCTTGCAGCACCACGCCCACCTGGCGGCGCAACTGGGCGGCGTCGATGAGGGCCACGTCGTGCCCGTCGACCTGCACGCGGCCACTCTCGGGCACATAGAGGCGCTGGATGAGCTTGGTCAGCGTGCTCTTGCCCGAGCCGCTGCGGCCGACGATGCCGATGACCTCGCCGGGCTTCACATCCAGGCTCACGCCGTGCAACACGGGCTGGGCGTCGGGCCGGTAGCGAAAGCTCAGGTTGTCCAGCGTCACCCGGCCCTGCAGGCGCGGCAGCGGGCTGACGCTTTGCGGTGGCAGCTCGGTGCGGGTGTTGAGGATGTCGCCCAGGCGCTCCATGGACAGGCCAGTCTGCTGGAAGTCCGTCCACATCTGCGCGATGCGCATGATGGGCTGGGCCACCCGGCCGGCGAACATGTTGAAGGCGATGAACATGCCGACTGTCAAGGACCCGTCCATGACCAGGTGCGCGCCGTACCAGAGCGTGGCGGCGTTGACGACCTTGCCGATGAGGTTGATGCCCTCGTGGCCGTATTGCGCCAGCGTCTGGGTGCGCAGCGAGGCGCCGACGTAGGCGGCCAACTGCTCGTCCCAGCGGCGGGCCATCTGCGGCTCCAGCGCGCTGGCCTTGACGGTCTGGATGCCGGTGACCGTCTCCACGAGCAAGGACTGGTTCTCGGCACCGCGAGCGAACTTCTCGTTCAGGCGGCCACGCAGCACCGGCACGATGGTCAGGCTGAGGATCAGGTACAGCGGCAGCGACGCAAGCACGATCAGCGTCAGCGGCACGCTGTAGCTGAACATGACGGCGATGAAGATGACCGAGAACAGCACATCCAGCACCAGCGTCAACGCATTGCCGGTGAGGAACTGGCGGATGTTCTCCAGCTCCCGCACACGTGCCACGGAGTCGCCCACACGGCGTGCCTGGAAGTAGGCCAGCGGCAGGTTCAGCAGGTGGCGGAAGAGCCGGGCGCCCAGCTCCACGTCGATGCGGCTGGTGGTGTGGCTGAGCACATAGGTGCGCAGCACGGTCAGCACGCTCTCGAACAGCATGATGACCACGAGGCCGATGACGATGACGTCCAGCGTGGTGACGCCCTTGTGTACCAGCACCTTGTCCATCACTACCTGGAAGAACAGTGGCGACACCAGCGCAAACAGCTGCAGGAACAGCGACACCAGCAGCACCTCGCCCAGCAGCTTGCGGTGCTTGACGATGCTGGGGATGAACCAGGAGAAGTCGAACTTGGCGAGCGCGCCGGCCAGTGACGCGCGGCTCGTGACGAGGATGAGTTCGCCGCTCCATTGGCCGGCGAATACCTCCAGCGGCTCGATGGTGGGCCGGGCGGCCTGGGCGCCGCTGGCCGTGCTGGGGTCGACGAACAGCACGCGCTGGCCGTCGCATTGCGCCAGCACCACCAGGCGGCCGTCATGCAGCCTGGCCAGCGCGGGCAGCGGCGCAAGCGTCAGCCGGTCGGGCGTGCTGCGCGAGACCTTGGCCTTGAGGCCGATGCGCTGGGCCGCCAGCAGCAGGTCTTGCTCGCTGACCTCGGCGGTCTCGCCCAGGCCCAGTTCATGGCGCAGCGCGTGCGGCTCGGCGGCGATGTGGTGCAGCCGTGCGACGACGCACAGCGCCTGCAGCGTGCAAGGGCTCTGCTGAGCTTGGGTCTGATCTGGTTGCGCGTCGCCGGGCGTGTCTCCGCCTTGGTCGCTGCGCTGGACGTTGGTCCGCACTCGCTGTCTCCCCCTGGTGCCGTGCCTGCTGATGCATGACCGGCGTTTGATTTGTTATGGGCGGGGGAAATCTAGTCGATGCGCGGCGTCGCCGCATGCGTCCAGCTTGTGTGGGCGCTAGGGATTTCGAGAAGGGGGGGGGCAATCAATCAAGGATTTGATCGATTGCCGGGCAGTCAAGGGCTCAGCTTGGCGTCCATCCACCGCGCCGCCAGCCCCGGCCACTGGTCCTGCGTGCCGTCCAGCAAGCGCATCGCAAAGCCGTGCTCTGCCTGCGGGAACACATGCGCCTCCACGTCCAGCTTGTGCTGTTGCGCCGCCACGATGAGGTTGAGCGCGTGCTGCACCGGCACGATCGGGTCGTGCAACGCATAGGCCAGGAACACCGGGCACTTGGGCAGGCCGTGCGGCTCGCCGGCGATGCCGATGGGCCAGGCGTCGTAGAAGGCCTGCTTCTCGGGCGGCGGGAAGTCGGGCTTGCCTGCCGGGAACTTGTGGTCGCGGTGGTTGGCGTTCAGCGGCGCGTAGGCGATGACGGCGCCGGCCGATTCCCGCTGGCAGGCCATCACGCCGGCCAGGTGGCCGCCGGAGGACAGGCCCACGTGCAGCAGCGGCAGTGGCGGCAGCGTGGCGAGGTGGTCCAGCGCCAGCAGGCCGTCCTGCAGTGCGATGTCGAAGGCGTGGCCGTCCTGGCCGGGCAGGCGGTGGACGAGCACGTAGGCGTCCAGCCCCAGCGTGTTCAGCCACTGGGCGATCTCGACGCCTTCCTTGTCGTGCATCAGCTGCAGATAGCCGCCGCCGGCGTAGACGAGCGCTCGGCCGCGGGCGGGTGTGGGCGAAGGGTAGGCGTGCAGCTCGGCGCGTGTGGGGCGGCGGCAGATGCGGTCGGGGGACTCGCCGTCGAACACATTCGGCGCGCCGTCCGACAGGGCGATCACGTTGCTCATCGCTGCGTCTCCTTCAGCGGCAGGCCGAAGTCCGGCATGCCGTCGGCGGTGAAGTTCAACGGCTGCACGCGTGTGGCGCGGCCGGTGTCCTTCAGCGGGTCGCCGGCGATGTCGCGGTAGTTGCGGGCGTGGAAGACATTCAGCACCGTGCCGTCCGGTTCCACGAGGAAGCTGTTGTGGCCCGGGCCGTACTGGCTGTTCTCGGCACTGGTGGCGAACACCGGGCCGGGCGACTTGCGCCAGCTCTTGGCGTCGAGCAGGTCGGCGTTCGCATCGGCCCACAGCAGGCCGAGGCAGTACTCGGCACCGGTGCCGGCGGCCGAGTAGGTCATGAACACGCGGCCGCCGTGCACCAGCACGGCCGGCGCCTCGTTGACCTGGTGGCGCACTTTCTCCCACGCGTACTCGGGCCGGGTCAGCAGCACCTGCGGGCCTGCCAGCTCGGTCGGGCTCTTCATGCGCGAGAGATAGATGTTGGTGCTGTGGTTCTTGCTCGCCGGGTCGTTCTGCGCCCAGGCCATGTAGCGCTTGCCGCGGTGCTCGAAGACGGTGGCGTCCAGCGTGAAGCTCTCCCACGCGGTCTTGATCTGGCCGCGCTCGGTCCAGGTGCCCTGCATGGGGTCGGCCGACGCGTTCTCCAGCGTCCACATGCGGATCTTCCACGGCTCCTTGGCCTCGCCGGCGCTGAAGTGGATGAACCAGCGGCCGTCGAGGAAGGCCAGCTCCGGCGCCCAGATGTGGCGGCTCATCGGGCCGCTGTCGTGCTTGCGCCAGACGACCTTGGGCTCGGCCGTCGCCAGGCCGGCGATGCTGCGCGCGCGGCGCAGTTCCAGCAGGTCGTAGGCGGGCACCGTGGCCATCAGGTAGTACCAGTCGCCGTGGCGCAGGATCTGCGGGTCGGCGCGCTGCGGGATCAGCGGGTTGGGCCAGGGCAGGGGCGTGGGGGCGGGTGCTGCGGGCGCTTGTGCGAGAGCGGGCAGGGTGGGGGCCAGCAGGGCCGCAGCCAGCGCCGTGCGGCGCGAGATCGGGTGAGTCAAGCAGAGGTCTCCATGCGTTGTAGCTTGCCGTCGCGGCGCTCGAAGCGGGCAGTCTCGCCGGCCTTCAGGCGCAGCGGCAGCTTCTGGCCAGCCCGGCGCAGTTCGGTGCTGCCGCCGACGGCGCTCGCGATTGTCAGGGCCTGTACCTCGCCGCCTTGCCAGGTCATCGCCAGCTCGAAGCCACCGCGCGCCCGCAGGCCGCTGATGCTGCCGGCAGGCCAGGCAGAGGGCAGCGCCGGCAGCAGCTCGATGCGGCCGCGGTGGCTTTGCACCAGCATCTCGGCGATGCCCGCCGCGCCGCCGAAGTTACCGTCGATCTGGAAGGGCGGGTGGGCGTCGAACAGGTTGGGGTAGCTGCGGCTGGGGTGCAGCAGGCGCTGCAGCGTCGAGTAGGCATGCTCGCCGTCCTTCAGCCGCGCCCACAGGTTGATGCGCCAGCCTATGCCCCAGCCGGTGGTGTCGTCGCCGCGTCGTTCCATCACGTTGCGCGCGGCGGCGGCCAGCGCCGGCGTGTCGTCCGGCGTGATCTGGTCGGACGGGTACAGCGCATACAGGTGCGACACGTGGCGGTGCTGCAGCTCGGGCGCTTCCATGTCCCAGTCCTCCATCCATTCCTGCAACTGGCCGGCCTTGCCGATGCGGTCGGGCGGAAGGCGGTCGCGCATGGCCAGGCAGTCGCGGGCGAACGGTCGGTCGGTGCGCAGCTCGCGCGCGGCCTCGGCCACGTAGGCAAACAGGTCGCGCAGCAGCTGGCTGTCCATGGCCGGGCCGGCGCAGACGGACGAGCCGTGCGGGTGGCTGTTCTCCGGCGAGTTGCTGGGGTTGGTGACCATGTGGCCTGTCTTCGGGTCCTTCACCAGCGTGGCGAGCTGGAACTCGGCCGCGCCCTTCATCAGCGGGTACAGGCGCTTCAGCAAAGCGGGGTCGCGACGGAACAGCCAGCTCTCCCACAGCGTGTTCACCAGCCACACGCCGCCCATGGGCCAGAGGCCCCACTTCGCGCCATCGGTCGGTGCGGCCACGCGCCAGCCGTCGGTGTTGTGGAAGGTGACCCAGCCGGGCGCGTCGTACATCGCGCGCGCCACCCTGGCGCCAGTGATGGCGAGGTCTTCCACCATCGCGAACAGCGGCTCCACCGTCTCGCCGAGGTTGCACAGCTCGGCAGGCCAGTAGTTCATCTCCGTGTTGATGTTGATGGTCCACTTGGACCCCCACGACGGATTGGTCTTCTCGTTCCACAACCCCTGCAGGTTGGCCGGGAAGCGCGAGCCGGGCCGCGAGCTGGCGAGCAGCAGATAGCGGCCGTACTGCAGGTAGAGCGCGGCGAGGCCGGGGTCCTGCCCTTCGGCAAAGCGGGCGATGCGCTCGTCCGTGGGCAGCTTGCCGTTGGGGCCAGCGCCGAGGTCGATGGCGACGCGGCGGAACAGCTTCTGGTGGTCGTCGCGGTGGGCTTGCCGGATCACGTCGGGGCCGCGTGCGACGGCCGCAGCCAGCGTCGCCTTGTTGAGGGCTGCCGGGTCGCCGGAGATGTCGTCGAAGCGCTTGTAGCCGGTGGCGCCGGCGATGAGGATGAGCACTTCGTCGGCGCCCTGCACGAACAGCCCGCCATTGCGCGCGCTGACCTTGCCGCCGCGCGCGATCACCTGCAGCCGGCACTCGAATGGCAGGCGCCCTTCGATGCCGGCCACGGTGGGGCTGGTGCCGGCCACCCACAGCGTGTGCTGGCCCTCGCCGCCGCTGCTCTTCTGGTGCGGCGCGGTCAGCGTGAGGTCGGTGGTGATCCACTTCGGCTTGTCGGCCGTCAGCCGCACGACGATGAGCTGGTCGGCCGCCGACGCGAACACCTCGCGCGTCAGCGTCGCGCTGCCGGCGCGGAAGCTCGTCGTGGCGACGGCCTCGTCCAGGTCCAGGCTGCGCTCGTAGCCACGCACGCCGTCCAGGCCGGGGAAGACCAGCAGCAGCTCCGCCAGCGGCTGATAGGCCATCTGCCGGCTGGGCACGCCCAGCAGCGTCTCGTTGGCCAGCTTCTCGGCCTCGGCATAGCGGCCGGCAAAGATCAGCTCGCGCACCCTGGGCAGGCCTTCGCGCGCCTTCGGGTTTGTCGTGTCGTAGGGGCCGCCGGAGAACAGGCTGTTCTCGTTGAGCTGCAGCCGCTCGGTGTGCGTGCCGCCGAACACCATCGCGCCGAGGCGCCCGTTGCCCACCGGCAGCGCCTGCACCCATTCGTCCGCGGGGCGGCGGTACCAGAGGCGGTGGGGCTGTGGCTTGTCGTCCTGGGCCAGCGCGGTGGGGGCGGCCAGCAGCGGCGTGAGCGGTGCGCCGAAGCGCAGCAGGCTGGCATGGGCGGCTTGCTGTTGCAGCCAGTCTCGACGGGTGGGTTGCTTGCTCATGGTTGGCGATAGAGCTCAAGTTCGACGATGGACAGGACTCCGCGCCCGAGACTGGCAGCGCCGGTGTCGACGATCTTCTGGTTGGCGACTTCGGTGTTGGCGGTGGCCGCACCGCCTTGTGCTTCGCCGGTCAGTTCGAGGGTGACGTTCTGGCCGCGATGCGGTTTGAGTGGCAGCGTCACGTAGCCCAGGCTGCGCGGCGTGACGCCACGCCAGACTTCCTGGCCGTCGACGTTGATGCGCAAGGGGTACTGGCGCTCGCGCCAGCCGCCGAGCTTCACCGTGATCTCGCTGAGCGTGGCGGCTTCGGCGAGGCGCAAGCGTAGCGGGCCCTTGCCGGTCCACGCGGTGGTTTCGTCGTCGTCGATGGCCTGGGCCGGTACGCCGCTGCCGGCTTCCAGCGCGGCGACGGGCACGGCGATGCGGCTGACGGTGAGCGACGGCGTGGCCGGCGTTTCACCGCGGGCCGACTGCGGCGCCACGCCGTCGGCGGGGAAGCGCGCACTCAGGCCGCCGGCGACCTTGACGACTTGCGAGCGCAGCTCCAGCGTCGCGGGTGCCAGGCCCGCCGCTTCGGCGCGCAGCCTGATGACACCCGCCTCCGTCGTGCTGCGCACCAGCACGCGGTTGACGCCCCCTTCCACCGGCAGCTCCCTGGCCAGCACGAAGTTGCCCGGCCCCTGCGCAATGCCGCCGCGCCATTCGGCCGGGCCGTCCAGCGTGAACTTCACCGTGTCCAGCGCGATCGGGTTGCGGCGGCCCTGCGCGTCCACCACCTCGACCTGCACCAGCGCCAGGTCCGCGCCATCGGCCTGCAGGCCTTGCGGGTGCGTCTGCGCGGTCAGCTTCATCGCTGCCGGCGCACCGGCCGTGACGCGCACGTCCTCGCAGACTTTGTGGCCGTTCTTGTCCAGGCCGATGGCGCGCAGCTCGCCGGGCTCGAAGGCCACGCCGGGGAAGTTGAAGACGAAGGGCTCGCTGGCCGCAGCCGCGCCGACGGGTTTGCCGTTCAGCGTCAGCAGCACGCGGTCGGCGCTGGAAATGACGGTGACCGTCTTCAACGTGCGGCCGACGAAGGTCAAATCTTGCTCCAGCATATGTGCGGCGGCCATCGCCGATGCCGTCGTGAGCCTGCCTGCGTCGTAGTTCCAGTGGCCCAGGATATGAGCGCGCGGCTTCTCGATGTCCACCCAACCGTCCCACATCACCTGGTGCGCGAAGAAGCCGTCCTTCGGGATGCGCATCGCGTCCACCTCGCCGCTGCGGCGGTAGTTCTCGGCGCCGCGGTGGTGGGTGTTGCTGTCGCTGAAGATGATGTTGACGCCGCCCGATGACACGCGCGTGCCGGTGCCGGGCCGCTCGCGCCAGTAGTCCGCCCAGCGGCGCACGTTCTCCAGCGCGTGCGAGTCCTGGTTGTGGTTGTAGCTGGGCGCCGGCTGGCCCTTGTGCGGCGGGCCGTCTCCGTTCTTGTGGAAGGGCGGGGAGAGTTCATCCCAGAACTTGCGGGCGCCCTCGTCGCGCGAGTACTCGGTGGCCCACAGCGGGCGGCGCGCGCTCTTGTTGATGTAGAGCATCTCGCCGCCCCACTCGGCCACGTCCTGCAGCGCCTTGGACAGCATCTCGCGGCTGCCCGCCGCTCGGCCGCCGTGCGGGTCGTAGCGGTCGCGGATGGCTTTCACCTCGGCCATGTGCTCGGCGCTGACGCCGCGGTTGCCTGCCTCGTACATCAGGATGCTCGGGCTGTTGCGGAAGTAGATGATGGCGTCGCGCATGGCCTCCATGCGCTGTTCCCAGCGCCGGCCGGTCACGTCGGCCTCGGAGTCGCCCGCGGGCATGGCCTGCATCAGGCCGATGCGGTCCAGCGAGTCCACGTCCTGCTTCCACGGCGCGGTGTGCATCCAGCGCACGAGGTTGGCGTTGCTGGCCAGCATCTGGCCGTTGCTGTAGTCGCTGAGCCAGGCGGGCACGGACAGACCGATGGCGGGCCATTCGTTGCTGGTGCGCTGCGCATAACCCTTCAACTGGATGACGCGGCCGTTGAGCTTGACCATGCCGTTGGCGAATTCGGTCTGGCGAAAGCCGGTGCGGGTGACGACGGTGTCGATGGGTTTGCCGTTGACGGTCAGCGTGGTGTGCACGTCGTACAGCGCGCCGTGGCCCCAGCTCCAGAAGTCGAGGCCGGTGACCGGCGCCTTGGCACTGACGGTGGTGGTGGCGCCTGCTGCAACGGTCTGCGCCGGTGCCTTGAACGTCGCGACGACGCGGCCAGTGGTGTCGCGCAGCGTCACGTCGTACCCGAAGCGCTGCGGCGAGGCGTTCTCGTTGCGCACCTGGGCTTCGGCGGTGATGGTCGCCTTGCCGGCGGGGATGTCGAAGTGGGTGGCGTGGACGTAGACGCCGGTGGTGCCGAGGTTGGAGTACAGCGGCAGCGTCTGGTAGAGCTTGTCGGTGATGTGCAACCGCAGGTTCTTGGGCAGGCCGCCGTAGTTGGCGTTGAAGTTGCGGTCGGCCCACTGGTAGCGCTGGTTGGTGGCTTGTTCGCGGTAGTCCCAGCGGTTGTCGGTGCGCACGGCGATGAGGTTCTCGCCGGTCTTCACGACCTGGCTGAGGTCGAAGCCGAAGGCGGTGACGCCGTTTTCGTGGAGGCCGATGCGCTGGCCGTTGACCCAGACTTCGGCGGCTTGCCTTGCACCCTCGAATTCAATGAAAACCTTGCGTTGGGTGACGTCGTTAGGCAGCGTGAAGCGCTTGCGGTACCAGGCGATGCCGGTGCTGTGGTCGACGATGTCCTTGGCGAAGGCGTCGTCCTCGTTCCAGGCGCGGGGGAGGGTGACCGCTTTCCACTTGACGTCGTCGAACGTCGGGCTTTCAGCGCCGGCGGCGTCGCCGACGTGGAGGCGCCAGCCGGGGTTGAAGTTGTAGACCTCGCGGGTGGCGTGGGCTTGCGTGGCGCCCAGCAGCGCGGCGATGAGCAGGAGGTGCTTCATTGGGTGGCCTCTCGTTGGTGTTGGTTTGTGGCTAGGCCCATGCCGGGAGTCCCGCCCGGCGGCGGGGTAACTTTGGCGAAACCTTCGGTTTTCTTCTGCGGACCAGAAGACAACGAAGTTGCGGCGAAGCCAAAGTCACCAAAGAAGAGGCGCTGAACCGCACACCATCGCGACGCCGCCGTCGATGGCGCGCGAAAACGTCCGATGGCATGGCGCGCAGACGCGAGCCGCTGCGCTCTCGCTGCTGTCTTTGTGACCAGCGCCATCCATCGCCCCTTCACGCCGGTTAACGCCGGCTGCACGCCGGGCTCATCAGGTGAATGCAGCGCCGCTCGGGCGGCGCGACGGCATGGTGCTTTCGTGTCGAGGCGATGGCGCAGCCGAGCCGTAGGCTGTTTGGGGCCTCCCCTTCTAAACCGCAGAGAAGCGCAGAAGCCCAGGGCGTGCGCGAAGCGCACTTCGTGAACTGACTTCGCGATGACTGTTCGAGCAGAGCGTAGCGGCGCGAGTTCAGCGCGGCCCTGGGCTTCGAGCATCGCAGGGGAGCCCGCAGGGCCGGTTTCGCAGGGGAGAGCTTTTTGCCTACTTTTTGGCTGCGCAAAAAGTAGGTCGGCCGCCGGGACGAAATCCCGGCTGGGCTGTGGCGACAACCCACCGCTGGAACTCACACGCTGACCTCGGCCGCATTGCGATGGTCATGCGTTTCGCCAGTCAGCGTTCCAACCTTCACGCGTTGCACGCTCACACCGCGAATCGGCAACGCCGCCTCGCCCCGCAGCCGGCTCACATGCTTCGCCTCCACTACCTCGACATCCGACACGAACAACGCCTCGACCGGCGTCAACCGCCGTTCCAACGTCGGCATCAAGGTCCGCCACTGGTAGAGCACATCCGTGTCCACGTCAAGCACGCTGCCCGCCAGCCGATGCGCCTTCACGCGCCGCATGTGGATGTTGCGCACGTATCCACCCCGCCGCTCGTTGGTCTTCACGAACAGCAGGTTGAAGAGCTGCACCTTGTGCGTGCTGGCACTGTTGTCGACCTCGCAGTCCTCCACCAGCACGTCTGAGATACCGCCCGCCAGCTCGCTGCCGATGGCCATCAGCTGGTGGCCATTCAGCACGCGACAGCGCCGCATGACGATGTGCCGCGACGGCTGCCCCAAGCGCCAGCCGTCGCGCTCGCGGCCGGACTTGACGGAGATCGCGTCGTCGCCCTGGTCGAACGTGCAGTCCTCGACCAGCACGCGCTGGCTCATCTCGGGGTCCACGCCGTCGTTGTTGTGGCCGTGGGCGCGGATGCTCACGTTGCGAATCAGCACGTCCTCGCACAGGAAGGGGTGCACCGTCCAGAACGGGCTGTTGACGATGCGCACGCCTTCGATGCGCACGCGCCGGCAGCGGTTGAAATGCAGGAAGGGTGGGCGCAGATGGGCGTCGCCATCGGTCATGCGTCGTTCGCGTGCAGGCACGCCGTCGACCGACATGCGGTACAGCGCCACCAGCGCATCCATGTGCGCCTTGGGCCGGCCAAACCATTGCTGCCAGACCTCCATGCGCGCCTCCAGCGTGCCCGCGCCGGTGACGGCGATGTCCTCGCAGTCGTGCGCATAGACCAGCGGCGAATGCAGCATGCACTCCAGCCCCTCCCAACTCGCCAGCACGGCGGGCAGGTAGTCGGCCGGGTCGGGCGAGAAGCGGAGCAGGGCGCCGGCGTCCAAGTGCAGGTTGACGCGGCTCTTCAAGTGCACCGGGCCGGTGGGCCAGCTGCCAGGCGCCACGACGACGATGCCGCCGCCGGCTTCATGCGCAGCGCTGATCGCCTTGGCGATGGCGGCCGAGGTTTTCGCCTGGCTGTCGGCACTGGCGCCGAAGTCCGTGATGGCGAAGCGAGGCCGGCCGTCAAACACCGGCAGGCGCAGCGGCGGCATGTCGAAGGGCGTGCCCTCGACGGCCACCGTCTGCGTCGGGAAGCTCGCGCTGGCCGTCGCGCAACCAGCCAGGCCTGCCGCAGCGGACAAGACGGCGCGGCGCGACAGCGTCACTGCACCAGCCCGGCCGCCTTGGCGGCTTCGTCCAGCGAGTCGCCGATCAGCGCCAGGTTCTGGATGCCCGCCAGCCCCCATTGCGCCGAGCCGTTGGTGCTGATGCCCGGCTGCTCGTCCAGCGGCCGCAGCACGTCCACGCCGCCAATGCGGCGCGTGCGGCCATCGCCCTTCAGCGCGCTCGACGAGAAGAACTCCCGCCACGCCCGCAGCGCCAGCGCGCGGTCCTTCTCGTGGAAGGCGGCATAGGCCGTCATGCGCGAGCCGGTGTCGGCCAGGTTGACCCGGCCCGGGTCCTTGCCCAGCAGCGCGGTCAGCTCCGTCCGGGGGGCGTTGTAGTAGCGGCAGTACTCCAGCCAGGCCTTGCGGTAGGCGGGCACGTCCACCAGCGTCAGCAGCTCCGAGCTCATCTCGATGACGCCGAACACGCCGTTCAGGTGCGAGATGGAGACATGGTCACCGGGGCCGGCGAACTTGCCGGTCTTGGCGTCGTAGGGCGCGCCGCCCGCGAACCAGCGGCGTTTCAGGTCGCCGATGCTCTGCATGCCGTTGACGAGCTTGTCGCGCCAGCGCTTGTCGCCGGTGCGCTCCCACTCGGTCAGCCAGGCGGCGATCCACGAGCCCCAGGTCGTGCCGAAGGACGCGTTGGGCAGGCCGGGCGCGGGTTCGCGCGAGGGGTCCTTGGCCAGCTTGCGCGAGATGTCGACCTTGGCGATGTCGGCATCCGACTCCAGCAGCTCGCGGATCAGGTCGCCGCAGCGCTCGTCCGCGGTCAGGTAGAAGTAGATGCGGCGGTAGGCCGCGTTGGACACGCGCGGCTGCTTGGACGAGTCGGACCAGTGCTGCACGCCGTGGCGCGTGCCGAAGCCCTTGAATTGGCCGAGGTGATACACATCCACCTCGCCGGTGTGCCGCGTCATCGCCTCGGCCAGCTTGAAGATGTCCGCCCGGCCGGTGCGCAGATAGCCGTACCAGAGCCACAGGTCGGTCGACAGCTCCGAGTTGTCCCAGGCATAGCCGCCGATGTCGTAGCGCCACATGTGGCGGTCCACGTCGTAGGCGTGCATGACGTCGCCGTAGTGCCAGAAGCCGTACCAGCGGTGCTGCTCGACTTCCTTGAGGTACTGGTCCAGCTGCACCGTCATGCGGTCTTCGATCAGCTTGCGGGCCGGCGTGCGTGTGTCGACGACGTCCCAATCACCGAACACGGCGGCCGCGTGCAGGCGCTGCGGCGTGAGCACTGGCCGCGCCGGGTTGGCGACCTGCTCGGCCATGTCCGAGAAGGCCTGGTGCGACGGCGTGGCGGCCAGCACCCACAGCTGCAGCTCGCTCGTGCGGGCCACGCCGACGGACGTGTCCCAGCCGGCCTCGTAGTCCTCGTAGGTGATGTTGAGGCCTTCGATCTGCTCGGCGTGCGTGTCCATCTCGCCGGCGGAGCGGTAGGAGCGCATGTCCATCGCCGGCGCCGAGGGCGAGTACAGCCAGGCGGTTACCTCGGCCAGCTCGCTGGCCGCGCCGCGCACGTCCAGCCGCACGGGCGCGCGTTGCCAGAAGTCCTTGAAGCCCAGCGCCACGCCGCCCGCCGCGCCGCCTGTATAGACAAGACCCTTGGTGCGGCCGCCGCTGTTGCTGTCGATCCAGGCATGGCCGGGTGCCGTGCGCTTCCTCAGCGTGAAGCCGTCGGCGCTGTGCTGCGACAGCGAGAAGTCGCCCCATTCGGGAATCCACTTCAGGCCGTCCTGCACGGTCTTGGCCATGCCCGACAGCGCCGGCAGTGCCTGGCCGGCGACCTGGGCGTCCCGATAGGCCTTGCCGGGGTCGCGGCGCAGGCCGGTGATGGGGCGCACCGCCTCGCCCCACACGCCCACGCCTTCGCCGGAGAAGCGCACATGGCGGTCATGCGTGGCGTTGGTCATGGGCACCTGCGCCGTCACACCGAGGCCGGCGATGAAGTCCTTGGCCGGGTCGCCGTCCCAGACGAAGGTGTGGACGATGCGCACGCTCTCGGCGCCGGCGTAGAAGTACAGGCGCACGGAGAAAGGCAGCCAGTCGCGGCCGTTGCCGCTGTGGGTGCCGTCGAGCTTGAGCACCGCGCGCACGGGGCCTTGCTGTTCGACGGTGACGGCGGTGACCTTGCTGCTGAAGGCCTGGCGGGCGGTCTTGCCGTCCAGCTCGGGCTCGGCGCCGTCCTGGCGCAGCGCGATGAGCTTGAGGTTCTGCATGGTCACGCGGCCGCCGCGCGTGGCCTGCTCGATCAGCACCGCGCCGCGCGTGGGCACGGTCCAGGCGAGGTCACCGGCGGTGATGACGATCTGCGCCGCCGATTGCTTGACGGTCAGGCCGCCCGCTGCGGGTTTGCCGTTCTCCAGCTTCAGCTCGCCCGCCGGCACGCCGCCTGCGAGCGCGTGGGCCGTCCACTTCAGCGAGCCGTCGGGCCAGTAGGCCAGTGGCCAGGATTGGATGGCGTGGTTGCCCAGCTTGAAGTCCAGCGCCTTGGCGCCAGACCGCACCTGGCCGCGCGGCCAGGGCACGCCGAAGGTCGCGCCTTCGAAGCGCGCGGGCGCCTGGCCGTCTAGCCAGCGCAGAGTCGTGTCTGCGACGGGCGCGGGCGTGCCGGGGAGGTTGGCGGTGGCTGCTTGTGCGGCGGGCAGCGATGTAGCCAGCGACGCGGCGGCCGTGGTCTGCAGGAAGCCGCGGCGGGAGAACGGAGAGAGCTTCATGGGAACCTTGACGGTGTAGGGCGGGTCATGACCCGCCGTTTGGTGGTGTGGCGCTGCTCTACCCAACGGCGGGTCGCGACCCGCCCTACGGGTTGGTTTTCAATTCGGGCGGCGGTAGTGCTCGGCCAGCACGTCAAAGGCCTGCTTTCGCTGCCCTGTCTCGGAGACCAGCCCTTTTCGGTTCCAGCCGTTCTGGAAGACCGGGTGCTCGCGGCGCGGCGAGCGGAAGTCCTTCAGCACCCAGGGCGACAGGCCGCGCAGGTTGGGGATGCGCGCCAGCATGGCCAGCGTCTCGCGGTAGTACGCGGCCTGGAACTCTTCCGACCATTTCTTCGGCGCGGCGCTGCCGTCGTGATGCCCCGCCAGCGCATCGGCGCCGAACTCGGAGGCGATCAGCGGCTTGTCGGTCGGCAGCGCCCACTTCAGCCGGGCCAGGTCTTCCAGCTTGTCGTCGCCATACCAGCCGGCATAGGTGTTGACGGCCATCACGTCCAGGTGGGCGAGCAGCGGGTCGGCGATCTGTATCGTGTCGCCGTCGCGCTTGACCAGCAGCGCGGCGCTGATCAGGCGGCTGGGGTCCAGCTCGCGCACGGTGGCGGCCAGCGCCGCGTGGAAGCGCGTGCGGTTGTCGGCCACGGGCGTCTCGTTGCCCACGCTCCACATCACCAGCGCCGCGCGGTTGCGGTCGCGGTAGATGGTTTCCGCCTGCTGGCGCTTGGCCTTCAGCAGCACGGCGGGGTTGTCCCAGTCCACCGTCCAGTAGACGGGGATCTCGCTCCACACCAGCAGCCCCAGCTCGTCGGCCGCACGCAGCATGGTCTCGGAGTGCGGGTAGTGCGACAGGCGCACGTAGTTGCCGTTCAGGCCCTGCTTGACCTCGCTGAGCAGCGCGCGGGCGGCGGAGTCGGTCAGGCGGCGGGCCGGGTTGGCGCCCAGTTCCTCCTCGTGGATGGACACGCCGCGCAGCATCACCGGCTTGCCGTTCAGCAGGATCTCGCTGCCCTTGACGGCGATGGTGCGGAAACCCATGCGGTCATCGATGGCGTCAGTGCCACTCGCAAAACGAACCGCGTAGAGCTGCGGCGCTTCGGGCGTCCAGCGCTTCAGCGTGGCCGGTGCGGCGACGTCGAAGCGGGCCTCGCCGTTGGCGTCCGTCGTCGCCTGAGCCTTGATGCCCAGCGCGTTGATCTGCACGTTGACGGGCTGTCCTGCCGCTTGCGCGCCGTTGAGCTGCACGCTGCCCACCAGCCGGCCGGCGTCGGTCAGGCGCAGCGTTGCGTCGTCGATGAAGGTGGCGGGCGTGCGGATGAGCTTGACCGGCCGCGTGATGCCGCCGTACAGGTCCCAGTCGGTGATTTCGCCCGGGATGCTCTGCGCGTCGTGCTTGGAGTCGACGCCGACGACGAGGCGGTTGCCTTGCGCGCGCAGTGCGTCCGTCACCTCCAGCACGAAGGGCGTGAAGCCGCCTTCATGCCGGCCGACTTCCTTGCCGTTGACGTAGACATAGGCGCGGTAGTTGACGGCCTCAAAGCGCAGGAAGCTGCGCTCGCCCGCCTTGGGCGCGGGGATGTCGAAGCGGCGCTGGAACCAGATCAGGCCGTTGTAGTAGCGCAGCTCGGGCTCGGCCGAGTTCCATGCACCGGGGATCTGCATGGCCGGGCCGCGGTCGAGGTCGAACTCGAAGAAGGCCGTGCCGGGCTTGGCCTCCTCGGCGGCGATGTCGAGGTCGCGGTGGCGCTGCATGCGGCTCTTGGCGACCCAGCCGTTGATGTCGGTCAGGCCAGTGCGGTAATAGTCCTTGGAGTAGGTCCAGCGGCCGGACAGGTCTTGCACGTCGGCGCGCTGGCCGGTCAGCAGCAACGGCGGACGCAGGTTGTCGGCGGCGAAGGCGGGCGCCGCGACAAGCGCGAGCAGGGCGAGGAGTCGAGTGATCATGGCTGTACTTCCAGCACGAGGACGGACTTGGCCGGCAGCGTGACATTCAGCGTGCCGTCCTTGGCTTGCGCCTTGAAGGGCTGGGGCTTGACGCGGTCGGGCGCCTCGAAACGGTTCTCGGCGTCCATCGCCGCAGCCGTCAGCAACTGGCCGGTGACGGCGCGCACCCCCTTGCCGCCCACGGCGAGTTGCAGCGGCAGCGCCTGGTTCGGATTGGTGTTGGTCAGGCTCAGCAGCAGCTTGCCGTCCACCCCCTTGGCCGCGCTGGCGCTCACGGCCGGGATGCTGTACTTGCCCAGTGCATAGGTTGGCACACCGCTCAGTTGCACCGGCAGCGAAGTCGCATCCATGAAGGGCAGATGCATCGCGAACGCGTGATACGTGGGCGTCAGCACCATGCGCTCCTTGTCGGTGATGACCACGGCCTGCAGCACGTTGACCATCTGCGCGATGTTGGCCATCTTCACGCGCTCGGCATGGCGGTGGAAGACATGGAAGTGCAGGGCCGCCAGCACCGCGTCGCGCAGGGTGTTGCGCTGCACGAGGAAGCCGGGGTCGGTGCCGGGTTCGGGGTCGTACCAGCTGCCCCATTCGTCGAAGTAGATGGCGAACTTCTTGGCCGGGTCGTTGCGGTCCAGGATCTCGCGGTGCTTGGCGAGGTAGCCGTCGATGGTCTGCGGCACGGCCAGCGTGGAGATCCACTCGCTCTCTGGGAAGCCTATTGCCGCGCCCTTCTTCTTCCAGTCGCGCGTGGGCAGCGAGTACTGGTGGTGGGTGATGGCGCTCATCTGCTTGATCTCGGCGCTCAGCGTCTCGGTCCAGTGCAGCTCCAGCTCCTGGCCGCCGCTGGCGACGAGCTTGGGCCGGTTGCCGCGCGGGGCCTTGGCGAAGGTGGCCCACTGCTTGTACTGGTCGGCGTAGTAGCTCGGCTTCATGTTGCCGCCGCAGCCCCAGCTCTCGTTGCCTATGCCCCAGTACTGGACCTTCCACGGCTTGTCGCGGCCGTTGGCGCGGCGCTCGCGGGCCAGGGCGGTGTCGCCCTCGGCGGTCAGGTATTCCAGCCACTGCGCCATCTCCTGCACGGTGCCGGAGCCGAGGTTGGCGTTGATGTAGACCTCGGTGCCCAGCTGTTCGGCCAGGTCCATGAACTCGTGCGTGCCCACGCTGTTGGGCTCGATGACGCCGCCCCAGCTGGTGTTGACGCGTGGCGGGCGTTGCGACTGCGGGCCGATGCCGTCGCGCCAGTGGTATTCGTCGGCAAAGCAGCCGCCCGGCCAGCGCAGCACGGGCACCTTGATGGCCTTGAGTGCATTCACCACGTCGCTGCGCCAGCCACGCACGTTGGGGATCTTGCTGTCCGTGCCCACCCACAGGCCTTCGTAGATGCCGGCGCCCAGGTGCTCGGCGAACTGGCCGTAGATCTGGCGTGCAATCACGGGGCCGGCTTGGCCGGTCTGGATGTCCACCCTCACCGGCTCGGCCCCCTGGGCGGTTGAGGCGGCAAGGGCGAGCGTGGCGAGCAGGTGTTTCATCGGCATTGGAGGATTTGGAAATCTCTGATCTGCAATCGGCTGGCCGTTGTCCTCAGCGCAAAGAAGCCGTGCAGGCGCGGATTGGGATCGGCGCGTGTAAAGAGTTCGTTGCTGCCGGCATGCCAGCGCAGGTGAACAGCGTTGTCAGGCGTCGGTTGGCGCGAAACAATCTCGACGGTGAGCGGTTGGCCCGCATGCAGACGGGTCTGCGCGGTCATCGGGGCTTCACCCGGCTCGGCGATGGCACCGTCTGCAAAACCCGTTAGCAGCCGGCGCTCGCTGCCGTTGTAGTGGCGCAGCCGCGTGGAGGTGTTGGCGTTGGCGCCGAAGCCCACGTAGTAGGTTGGCAGCGTGTCGTAGCCAGCGAACTTGCCGCTGCGCGGGTAGGGCGGGCTGCCGTCGGCTTCTAGCGCGTTCCAGAACATGTTGAGGTCCGACAGGCGGCCTGAGTGCGGCCCGGCCGTGGCGGGCGCGGGCAGGGCGAGGGCGGTGAAGCGGATGGCGTAGTCGCCGCTCAGCGGCTCGCGCCACCATAGCGACAGGCCGGCAGGTGTGGCGATGTCCAGCACGCCGTTCGCGGCGGTGACGACGGCGCGGGCGTCCTCGGCCTCCAGCCGCCAGCGGGCGAGGCCGGCGCGGAAGTCGTCAGTGGCGACTTGCTCCAGCTTCTTGGGCGCCTCGCACCAGGCCGCTGCAAGCAGCGGCGTAGCGAGGATCAGCCCGCAAAGTGAAAGACGGAGGGCAAGTCCCATTGGCGCGGCTTGTTGTCAGGTTCGACGTCCATCAGCGGGGCCATGTAGTCCCACCAGCGGCGCATGACGGGAAGCGTCGGCAGCTCGTCGATGGGATAGCCCGGCTTGAGCTTCAACACCGCGAACAGGCTCAGCGTGCTCTCGTCCAGGAAGATGGAGTAGTCGTGGATGCCGGCGCCGCGCAGCGCCTCGGCCAGGTCGGGCCACAGCTCGTCGTGGCGCTTCTTGTACTCAGGCACCACGCCGGGTTTGAGCTGCATCTTGAAGGCGCGAATCTCGTCGCTCATCGTCTTGTCTCCTTGTCTTTATTGAACGTCTTGTTCGGCCATGGGCAGGGCCGACACGTCGCGGCGCTGCAGTTCGGCATCGACGCGGCAGTGGGCTGCGGGCAGGCCGGCGATCTGGCAGCTGCTGCCCACGGTGATGGGGGTGCCCAGCTGCAGCTGGCAGCCGTCATCGAAGTGCCAGCCGAGGGCGTCCTGCACGTGGCCGCCGCTCTGCGCTTCGATGGCGATGCCGCGGAAGTCGAAGCGGCGCAGGGGCACCTCGGCCGTCGCATCGACCTCGAACGCGACGCGGGCGCCGCGCGCCGTGAGGCGCTGGATGCGCACGCCCTCGACCCTTGTGCGGCCTTGCTCGCGCGGCACGGGCCGGGCCAGCGCCAGCCAATGCGGCGGGGCGGCGAGCCGCTCGGCGTCGGGGATCTGCGCCTGGCTGTAGGCGGGGTTCCAGTTCATCGTCGCGCGCATGGCGACCGGCACGCCATGCAGGCTCAGGTCGCTGATGGACACGTCCTCGACGAAGCCGCCCCGCGTCGGCGCGCTCTTGAACAGCAGGCCCACAGGCACCGGCGCATGCACGGCGATGCGCTGGGCATTGATGCGGCGCAAGCCGCCGGAGGTCTCGCTGCCGAAGGTGAGGCCCGCAGCGCCTTCGCGGACGATGCAGTCGCTGATGTGGATGTCTTCGCAGACGCGCGCCACACGCAGGCCGTCGGCGTCGCGGCCGGCCTTCAGGCACAGCGCGTCGTCGTTGACGGCGATGTCGGCATGGCGGATGGTCACGCGGCGCGAGGAGTCGATGTCGATGCCGTCGGTGGACGGGCCGTGCGCGTCCTCGTTGTTGCGGATGGTGACGCGGTCGACGGTCACGTCTTCCGAGTAGCAGAGGTGCAGCGTCCAGAAGCCGGAGCGGCGCAGCAGCAGGCCCTCGCCGATGGTGATGCGGGCGGACTCAAAGACCTGCACAAGGCGGGGGCGCTGGCAGTCGTAGTCCGACGCCCAACGCAGGCCGCGTGGCTCGTAGGTCGCGCGCAGCGCCCAGTAGCTGTCCCAGAAGACCTTGCCATCGCCGTCGATGCAGCCTTCGCCCAGCAGGGCCACGTCCTGCTCGCCGTAGATGTTGACGAGCGCCGCCGGCCAGCGCATCTCGATGCCGGCCACGCGCGTGGGCAGCAGGGGGTAGTCGGCCAGGTCGCGCGAGCCCAGCAGCGTGGCGCCGCGTTC
The DNA here is from genome assembly GCF_043555835.1 of Pelomonas parva. NCBI lineage: Bacteria > Pseudomonadati > Pseudomonadota > Betaproteobacteria > Burkholderiales > Sphaerotilaceae > Roseateles > Pelomonas parva. The sequence continues at coordinate 21,934 of NZ_JBIGHV010000002.1, forward strand.
CAGGCGCAGCGTCATGCCGCTCTTCAGGAACAGCGCGCCGGTCAGGTAGACGCCGGGGCCCACACGCAACTCCGCGCCCTGCAGAGCCGCCGAATCGATGGCGGCCTGCAGGGCGCGGGTGTTGAGCGTGCACCCGTCACCGAGTGCACCGTAGGCCTGCGCTTGCACGCAAGCCCGCGTCATCAGACGATGCCGCTGCCCGAGGCGCCTGCCTTCGGGGGGCGCTTCACTGCAACGGTTTCGCGGTAGCCGCTGGCGCGATACGCCGCCACCGGATCGACCGCGCCGCCCGAACGCAGGCGGGCCATCGCGAGGATGGGGCTCACGTCGGTGCGGAAGGCCTTCTTCAGCGTCTGCGCGGCCTGCAGCACGTCGTTGCTTTCCTGGAAGCCCGCCAGCGCTGCACGGTCCACCAGCGCGGCCTGCACGAAGGCGCGCTGCACCTCGACGGCGCTGCTCATCAGGCTTTCGATGGGGTCGGTCACGTTGTGCGACTGGTCCAGCATGTACGACGGGTTGAAGCCGGCGCCATCACGGGCTTGCGAATCCGCCAGCTCGTTGAAGATCAGGAACAGCTGGAAGGGGTCGATGGAGCCCGAGTCCAGGTCGTCGTCGCCGTACTTGCTGTCGTTGAAGTGGAAGCCGCCGAGCTTGCCGAACTGCGCCAGGCGGGCAACGATCATCTCGATGTTGGTGTTGGGCGCGTGGTGGCCCAGGTCCACCAGGCACTTGGCCTTCTCGCCCAGCGTCTGCGCGACGGCGAAGCTGGTGCCCCAGTCGGCGATGACGCTGCAGTAGAACGCCGGCTCGAACAGCTTGTGCTCGATGTACATCTGCCAGTCGGCAGGCAGGGCGGCGTAGATGCCCTTGGCACTGTCGATGTAGCGCTCCAGCGCGCCGCGCAGGTTGCTCTGGCCGGGGAAGTTGGCGCCGTCGCCCACCCACACCGTCAGGCCCTTGGAGCCCAGCGTCTTGCCCAGCTCGATGCAGTCGATGTTGTGCTGGATGGCCAGCTCGCGCGAGGCCTGGCTCGTCGACGTCAGGCTGCCGAACTTGTAGGTGTGGGCCTGGCCGGCCTGGTCCTGGAAGGTGTTGGAGTTGACGGCGTCGAAGCCCAGGCCCAGCTCGTCGGCCTGCTGGCGCAGGGCCTTGGGGTCGCTGGGCTTGTCCCACGGGAAGTGCAGCGACACGGCAGGCGTGACACGGGTCAGCTGGTTGATGACGGCGCAGTCTTCCAGCTTCTCGGTCACGTCACGCGGCTCGCCCTTGCCGGGGAAGCGCGCGAAGCGCGTGCCACCGGTGCCCGCGCCCCAGCTGGGCACGGCCACGGCGAAGGTCTGGGCCTTGGCGGTGAGGGCCTCGATGTCCACGCCGCGGCGGGACAGCATGCCGCCCAGCGCGTCGTAGTCGGCCTGCAGCTCGGCGCGCTGCTTGGCGTTGTGTTGCTCGACCTGGCCGGCGTCGATGATGTGCTTGGTCATGGAAATCTCCTGCCTCAACGGGTGAACGCGGCGGCATTCCCCGCGTCGACGTTGAGGATGTTGCCCGTGCTCTTGCCGGACTTGTCGCTGGCCAGGAAGTACACCGCTTCGGCGATGTCCTCGGGCAGCACGCTGAGCTTGAGCATGCTGCGCTGACGGTAGAACTCTTCGATGTTGTCGCTGTCGATCTTGTTCGACGCGGCACGCTCTTCCTTCCACTTGCCGTCCCAGATGCGCGAGCCGCGGATGACGGCGTCGGGGTTGACGACGTTGACGCGCACGCCGACCGACGCGCCTTCCAGCGCGATGCAGCGGGCCAGGTGGATCTCGGCTGCCTTGGCCGTGCAGTAGGCCGATGCACCGGCGGAGGCGACCAGGCCGTTCTTGCTGGCCACGAACACCATGGAGCCGCCGGTCTTCTGCTGCTTCATCAGGCGGAAGGCGCCACGGCCGACCAGGAAGTAGCCCGTCACCAGGATGTCCTGGTTGCGCTGCCAGATTTCCAGCGTCGTGTCTTCCAGCGGCGCGGCCGAAGCGATGCCGGCGTTGGACACGAGGATGTCCAGGCCGCCGAAGCGCAGCGCGGTGGCCGACAACACGGCCTCGACTTCAGCTTCGGACGTGATGTTGCCCTGCACGGTGGCGATGGCGTCCTTGCCGCCGACCTTCAGCAGGTTGGCCTTGGCTTCTTCCAGCGCGCCGGCGTCGATGTCGGTCAGCATGACGCAGGCACCTTCCTGCAGCAGCTGGCGGGCGACGGCCTGGCCGATGCCACCGGCACCGCCGGTGACCAGGGCCACGCGGCCGGCCAGGCTCTTGGGCTTGGGCATGCGCTGCAGCTTGGCTTCTTCGAGCAGCCAGTACTCGATGTCAAAGGCTTCCTGCTCGGGCAGGCCGACATACTTGTCGACGCCATTGGCGCCGCGCATCACGTTGATGGCGTTGATGTAGAACTCGCCGGCGATGCGGGCCGTGGCCTTGTCCTTGGCGAAGGACAGCATGCCCACGCCCGGGATCAGGTAGATGATGGGGTTGGCATCGCGCACGGCCGGGCTGGTCGGGCGCTTGCAGCGTTCGTGATAGGCGCGGTAGTCGGCGCGGTAGGCTTCCAGCGCGGCATCCAGGCCGGCCAGCACGGCGTCGACATCGGGGTTGCTGGGGTCGAAGTCCAGCACCAGCGGGCGGATCTTGGTGCGCAGGAAGTGGTCGGGGCAGGAGGTGCCCAGCGCGGCCAGCTTCTCCAGGTCGTTGCTGCCGACGAACTCCAGCACCGCGGCGCTGTCGTTGAAGTCGCCCAGCTTGCGCTCGTCGGCGCTGATGCGGCCGCGCAGCGCGGGCATGAGCTTGGCGGCAATGGCGGCGCGCTGCTCGGCGGCCAGCGTCACGGTCTTCACGCCGCCGAACACCGGCTGCTTGATGTTCTCGTTGAGCCACTGCTCGGCCAGGCGGATCATGTCCAGCGTGATCTCGTAGCAGCTCTTGGCGGTGTCACCCCAGGTGAACAGGCCGTGGCCTTCCAGAATGATGCCCTTCAGGTTGGGCTGCGACGTGGCCAGCGCTTCGAGCTTCAGGCCCAGGTCGTAGCCGGGGCGCTGCCAGGGCAGCCAGCCCAGCTGGCCGCCGAAGATCACTTCGGTCAGGCGGCGGCTGTCGGCGCAAGCTGCGATGGCGATGATCGCGTCCGGGTGCATGTGGTCGACATGCGCCTTCGGGATATAGGCGTGCAGGGGGGTATCGATACTCGCGGCGCGCGGGTTCAGGTTGAACGTGCAGTGCGGCAGGTAATCCACCATCTCGTCTTCATGCTCCAGGCCGCGATAACGCTTCTTCAGCGCATTCAGCTTGTCCATGTAGAGCGTGGAGAAACCATCGAGCTTGATGGAACCCAGGTCTCCGCCCGAACCCTTGACCCACAGCACGTCGACATCGTCGCCGGTCAGGTGGTCGCGCATCTTGACCTTGGCCGAGGTATTGCCGCCGCCGAAATTCGTCACGCGCAAATCAGAGCCCAGCAGATTTGAGCGATAGAGCAGCAGCTCCGGTTCGCTCAATTTGGCCGCCACGGCGTCGTCCCACTTGGAGACAATGGGAGTTTGCGCAGGGGTTTGGGAATTTGCAGTCATCAGCTTGCCTGTATTCAGTCGGTATTCGTCACCTCGGCCGCAGCGTGCGGCCCGGCGCCCGTCGTTCGCGGGTCAGCGGAACGCAGTGTGAAGCGAAACGCCAGCCCATGCTCGGGGGCGGCTCAGGAAATCAAAAGGATGAGCGAAAGCGCGTGGCTCCCTGGCTTCGCTCACGAAACGCTCACGGCCGTGAGCGTTTTCTGATTGACCTCGGCGAGCGACTGACGTAACCTGCACTTGAAACGGTGTTTCACCCAGACTCTGATCGATTCTGAGCTTGGGTGAGCAGGCACCGGCGGCCGGTGCCTTCGCCCACCGGCCGTGCTCAGGCGACCGGCCTTCAGCCAGGCTGCCGAACGCAAGCGACGCCCGCCCCGGCAATGCAATCGAGGGTTGGGTGACATAACGACGAGACAACGGTCGCCGCCCTCACGGCAGGTCGCCCGATAAAGGTGTTCCTCATGATCAATCACAAGCGTCACAAGCGTCTGCTCAAACTCCTTGACGAGCGCGAGCACGCCAGCGTCCAGCAATTGATGGAATGGTTGTCGGCCTCGGCCGCCACCGTGCGCCGGGATATTTCCTGGCTGGCCACCAAAAACCAGCTGACGCGCACCCGCGGCGGGGCTCAAAGGCTTGAGCAGAAGAAAAAGTCATATACGCTGAGCAGCGAGACTTTTCAAAACAACGCGCAGCAGAATACTGCCGCCAAGCGCGCCATCGCCCGGTATGCCACGTCGATGTGCAATAACGGCGAAACCATCATCATCAACGGTGGCACCACCACCTTCATGATGGCGGAGTTTCTCGTCGAGAAGCAGCTGAAGATTCTCACCAACTCCTTCCTGATGGCCGAGCGCCTGCTCGTCACCAGCGACAACGAGATCATCCTGCCCGGCGGCAAGGTCTACCGCGAGCAGAACGTCATCCTCAGCCCGTTCGAGAACGACGTCGCCCAACACCACTACGCCGCCAAGATGTTCATGGGCGTCTACGGCCTGTCCATCCTGGGCCTGATGGAGGCCGACCCGCTGCTGATCCAGGCCGAGAAGCGCCTCATCGGCCAGGCCGAGCAACTCGTCGTGCTGGTGGACAGCTCCAAGTTCGCGCGCAAGGCCGGCCTGGTGCTGTGCGGCCTGAACCGCGTGTCCACGGTCATCACCGACACCGGCGCGTCCGACAGCGCCGTGCAACTGCTGGAGCACTACGGCGTGCGCGTCATCACCGTGGAGCCCGAAGCCGTGGACCCCCGCGTGATGGAGGCCTCGGCGATGAGCTCGCGTGACTACGCGGCGGTGCTGGAGTCCGGCGCCTATCCCCACGCGGTGTTGCACTCTTGAGCGCACCGGCCGGAGATCGGGTGTCAGGAACCGTCGTCCTCGACATCGGCAAGACCAACGCCAAGCTGACGTTGATCGATACGGCGGGCAAGACGCTCGCGGAGGCGCGCACGCCCAACACCGTGCGCCGCATAGCGCCCTACCCGCACCACGACACCGAGGGGCTGTGGAAGTGGATGCTGGTGCAGCTGCGCCAGATGTCGGCGCTGGCGGACATCCGCGCCATCGTGCCGGTCACGCATGGCGCGACGGCGGCGCTGATCGACGACGCGGGCCTGGTGTTGCCGGTGCTGGACTACGAGCACGTGCCCGGCGACGCCGCTGATGCAACGCGTTATGCGGCGCTGCGGCCTTCGTTCGAGGAGAGCGGCTCGCCGCAGTTGCCTGCCGGCCTCAACCTCGGGCGCCAGCTGGAGTGGCTGCAGGCGCAGTTCCCGGCGGAGTTCGCCCGCACTCGGCAGGTGCTGATGTACCCGCAGTACTGGGCCTGGCGCTTCAGCGGTGTCGCGGCCAGCGAGGTCACTTCGCTGGGTTGCCACACCGACCTGTGGCGGCCGAGCGAGGGTGCGTGGTCGTCATTGGTCGAGAGCCAGGGTTGGCAAGGCCTGTTCCCGCCGCGTCGCGATGCCTGGGCGCGGCTGGGCACGCTGCGGCCCGAGCTGGTGGCGGACACCGGGCTGCCCGCAGACTGCGAGATCGTCTGCGGCATCCACGACAGCAATGCCTCGCTGCTGCGCCATCTGCTGACGCTGCAACGTAGCGGGCCTTGCACGGTGTTGTCCACCGGCACCTGGGTCATCGCGGCGGCGCTGGGTTCGGCGACCAAGCCGCTGGTCGAGGCGCAGGACATGCTGGCCAACTGCGATGTCTTTGGCGACGCGGTGCCCTGCATGCGCTTCATGGGCGGGCGGGAGTTTGGCTCGATCGCGGGGACGCAGCCGGCGACGTTTGTTGCGGCGGATGTGGAGAAGTTGATTGCACGGCAGACGATGGCCTTGCCTTGCTTTGCCGAGACGGGCGGGCCTTTTGCCGGTCGTATCGGGCGCGTCGATGGCGCCGTGCCGGAGACCGACGCCGAGCGCGCGGCGCTGGCGACCTTGTACGTGGTGTTGATGACGGACTACTGCCTGTCGTCGTTGGGCGCCAGTGGTCGCGTGGTCGTCGAAGGCGCCTTCACGGCGAATCCGTGGTTCGGGCCGTTGCTGGCGGGGCTTTCTGAAGGGCGTGACGTGACGGTGTCGGATGACAGCAGCGGCACGACTTGCGGCGCCTGGCTGCTGGATGCCTGGGGCAGCGAAGCCGGGGCGGCTGCGGCGCCGGTCGTGGCGTGGGAGCCGGCGGGATGGCGGGGGTATCGGGACGCTTGGCGGTTGAGGTCGGGCGCGGTTTAACTTACGGGGGCTTTGTGGCAAGGCCCAGCCGGGATTTCGTCCCGGCGGCCGACTCACTTTTTGCGCCGCCAAAAAGTAAGCAAAAAGCTCTCCCCTGCAAAACCGGCCCTGCGGGCTCCCCTGCGATGCTCAAAGCCCAGGGCCGCGCCGAACTCACTTCGCTACGCTCCGTTCAGACAAGCGTCGCGAGTCAGTTCTTGAAGTGCGCTGCGCGCACGCCCTGGGCTTCTGCGCTTCTCGGCGGTTTTGAAGGGGAGGCCCCGGAACAGCCGAACAGCCGTGTAGGGCGGGCCATGACCCGCCAGCATCGGTGCAAGGCATGCAAACGGCGGGTCGCGACCCGCCCTACACCGGTCGGCACATCAGCCGCTTCAACGACAAAGGGCCGGCCTCTTGCGAGACCGGCCCTTCTGACTTGCGTGGGCGAAATCAGCCGCGCTTGCGGCGATGTGCGCCCAGCAGGCCCAGCCCGGCCAGCGACGCCAACGCCAACGACCCCGGCTCCGACACCGTGAACGCCCTCACGCTGTCGATCGCCGGTGTGCTGTAGCCGCTGTTGTCACTGGCGCTGTCGAAGGCGAAGACGCGCACTTCGGTGAAGCCCGCCATGTCGCTCAGTCCCAGCACATCGCCGATGCCTGCTGCGCCCAGCGAGACCTTGCCGCTGCCGGTCAACGCACCGTCCAGCCAGGTCTGCCACAGCACATGGATGTTGAGGTAGCCGGAGTCGACGGCGAACTCGATGCCGTGGAGCGTGGGGCCTTCGCTCTTGATGGACAGGTAGGCATTCGTCCCCGCCGTGGCGAAGTAGTTGCCCGAGAAGGACTCGCTGTACTTCTGACCGGCCGGCACATCCACGCAGACTTCGCCGGCATAGCCGCAGCCGCCGTTGTCGTTCGCGAAGCCGGTGTGCGTGAACATCAGGCCGCCTTCGGACCAGGGGCTGTCCAGGTTGGTGTTGGCCGCGAAGTCGGCGGTATAGGTCAGGTGCTTCGCACCCGGCGTGGCGCTGCCGAAGCCGGTGGTCTGCACGACGGCGGCGGTGGCGGGCGCAGCGATCAGTGCGGCGATAACAGAAAGAAGCTTGGTTTTCATGATGGTGTGGTGATCTCTGTTGTATTCGGGCCAAGCGCCGGGCCGCTCCCAAGCCGGCCCGCGATGGCGATGTGCATGCGGCTCAATGCCGCAGGCATCGCCGTCCCCTCGGGGGACCGACTGGGCTGGCCCGCGTTCAGCGCGGCCAGACCAGGCGAGGGGCCTCAGTTCACGGCGACCAGGTCGATCGCGTCAAAGGACAGACCCGGGCTCAGGAAGTTGTCGCCGCCCGTGCCGCTGGCGATGTTGATGGTCAGCGTGTTGGTACCGACGACGAGCTGGCTGGCCGGGATGTCGAAGCTGTAGGTGCGGTTGAAGCCGCGATAGGTGCCCACGGTCAGGTTGCGCGACACCTTGGGCGGCGCCGGTGGGATACCCGAGGACCAGCTGTTGACCGTCACCACGGGCCGGGCGCTGTTGAAGTCCGCCGTCACGCCCAGGCGCAGCCGCAGAGCTGCGGTGTTCTGACCGCGCCTGAGCACGAAGCGCACCTGCAGGCCGTTGTTGTGCTTCTGCCATTGGTAGGCCGGCCAGTGCATCGCGGGGTTGGACTGACCCACCACGAAGGGGGCCACCGTCCACGGCGCCATGCGCACGTCGCTCGGGTGCATGAAAGTCAGCTTGTCGCCGTTGATGAACTCCTGCGGCGTGCCGTCCCAGCGGCCGATGCGCCACAGCGCTGGCGTGGTCTCGGGGTCGGCCGTGATGGCCACCGGGTTCATCGCGTAGTTGGCATTGGCGGTGACCGTGACCGACCCTGTCTGCACAGCGAGCTCGCCCTTGTAGACGGTCATCGTGTACTCGCCCGGCAGCATGCCGGTGGCCGTGAAGCGGCCGTCCACGGGGTCGGCATCGGCCCAGTACTGCGCCTGCGCGTTGGCAAAACCCACCGTGTAAGGCAGGCCCGCCAGGCGACCCGTCAGGCCCGCGCCGCTGACCGAGCCTCGGCCCACCGGCGGCACATAGCCCACCAGGCCCACCTGGCCGTACCAACTGGTGTCAGGTCTTGCCGTCGGCGCCGTGCCGTCGTTGAAGATCATCGTGTACGTGTTCAGCACGTTCAGGCGGAAGGGCTCCGTCTTCGCCTCGCCGTAGTTGACGATGTAGGTCAACTCGTTGGTGGTGCTGGTGATCTGCTGCAGCAGGCTGCGGTAGAACGGGCCGCTGGAGCCGCCTTCGTTGTTGTCGCGCCAGAACCAGATGCCCACGCCGGGTCCGCTGCCGCCGACGAACTCCCAGTCCTTCAGACGGCGGTTGGCGTAGTGCTTGGAGCGGGTCTGGCCAGCGCGCGGGTCGGTGCTCGGGAAGCCGAACACATCGCTGGCTTCGATGGAACCGCTGGTGCCGCGCAGGTCTTCGGCCCAGAAGCTCTGGCCGCCGTAGTTGATCAGGCCGCCGGCGGCGTGCGCCGGGCCGCCGTTGGGCAGCTTGGAGACGGGGATGCGGGCGATGAAGCGCACCAGGCCGTGCACGTCGGGCTGCTCGGTGAAGTGCGTGCCCATGTGGATGTTGGTCTCACCTCGCTTCACCACGTAGTAGTGCGTCAGCACGCCGCCCTTGGTGCTGGTGCTGGTGAGGGTGACGCGGATGTAGTCGGTCGCGTTGACGACGCCTCGGTTGACGGTGGAGGCAGGAATGACGGTGCCGTCGGCATTGACGGCTTCCACCTTCAGGCCCACGGCGCCGACGCCGGTGTACAGCCAGTCCGCACCGGAGTTGAGCTGTGTGCCACGCGACGGGTCGGCGTATTCCACGCCCTTGTAGACCATGCTGGAGATGTCGCCGATGGCCGTGGTGCTGCTGGCGTCCCAGCCGCGCACCTTGAACACCAGGCCGCCATCGGTGTCGATGATGTACTGCGGCCGGGCCGCGTTGTTGCTGTCGTGGACGGTGGTGATGCTGAAGGCTGCCATCGCTGCAGGTGTTGCTGCAGCGAGCAGGCCTGCGGCCAGCCAGCGCGCCAAAGGCAGGCGCGTGCTTGTCGTGTTCATGAAGTCTCCTGGTCTTGTGTCGTTGTTCACGGTCTGAGGCTTTGCGCTCAGCCGGGGCGGACTCTAGGGAGGGGACTGCCGCGCGGGTGGTCAATCGCTTGAGCGTTTCATGCAGGTACGGTGCGAGGCAGCCGAGCGATAACCGCACACGATCGCATTGGCGCTCCGGGCGCTTAAATGGCCATGTCTCCTCCTGCATCGGAAGGACGCCGACCCCGGGTTGCCCCCAAGTTTGTGGCTCGCGTCGGCGCGGCCAGCGCCTAAGGTCAAAGGCCACCACTTGATTCAAGGGAGCCCCTCATGGCCACTTCACCCAACCCCGCACGCCGCGCCGCGCCCGACGAGGCCGCGCAAGCGCCGCGCTATGCCTTCCACTACTGCAATGTGCGCCCGGGCTTGCCGGCTGCGACCGGGCCGCTGCTGTCCGGCGAACGCGCCGCCGCCATCAACACGATGCGCGACAAGTGGCTGAACGGCACCGAGCTGACCTACTACTTCTACGACAAGCCCGGCGACGGCCAGAACGTGCTGCTGGCCGACGGCAGCAGCCGCTTCGTGCCCTGGGCCGGGCCGGCCGAGCAGAAGCAGGCGGTGCGCAAGGCCTTCGACGTCTGGGCCAAGCTGGGCCTGGGCGTGCGCTTCAAGGAGGTGGCCAGCCGCGAGCAGGCGATGGTGCGGATCGGCTTCATGGCCGGTGACGGCAGTTGGTCCTACCTCGGCCGCGCGGTGCGTGACGTGGCGGCCGGCGAGCGGACGATGAACATCGGCTGGGACGTGACGCGGGACCTCGACACCGCCGTCCACGAGATCGGCCACACGCTGGGCTTCAACCACGAGCACCAGAACCCCTTCTCCGGCATCGTCTGGGACGAGGAGAAGGTCTATGCCGCGCTGGCTGCGCCGCCCAACAACTGGTCGCGGCAGAAGACGCACTTCAACATCCTGCGCAAGCTCGACGAGTCCACCGTCGAGGGCACCTCGTGGGACCCGGACTCGGTCATGCACTACCCCTTCGGCGCCGGGCTCATCCAGCAGCCGGCCAAGTTCCGCGTCGAGCCGCTGCAGCCGGCCGGTGGGCTGTCTGCGCGCGACGTGGCCCAGGTGCGCAAGATCTACCCGGCGCAGCCGCCGGTGGAGGAGTTGAGCGACCTGGTGCTGGCCGAGTCACGCCGGCTGAAGATCGCGGCCGGCCAGCAGATCGACCTGCGCATCGCACCGCCGCGCACGCGCAACTACCAGCTCGCGACTTTCGGTGAGTCCGACACGCTGCTGGCCTTGTTCGAGGACGTGGCCGGCGAGCTGAAGTTCCGTGGCGGCGACGACGACAGCGGCGAGGACCGCAACGCGCAGATCAAGCTGCGGCTGCAGCGCGGGCGGCGCTATGTGTTGCGGGTGCGGATGTATTACGCAGCGGCCGCCGGTGAGACCGCCGTGATGTGGTGGTAGGAGCCTAGACCCGGCAGTCGACCGCTTGCTACACATCGAAAGTCTCGGCGACTAAAGACCGTGCGCACCTGTCGACCATCACCACTTCGGTGACCACCGCTGCACGCCCGCTGGTCTGGCGCTTCGAGCCGCTGGCTGCGTTGCTTCTCCTCGTGGGCATCAGCCCACTTCGTCGGCGCGCCTTGCCACCGGCCCGCCTCGCCATGCCGGAGCGAGACGCTCCGTCCTTCGGCAGGCACAAGCAGTCCTCAGGACTCCTTGTGTCCGGCCTCAGCCCCTCGGGCATGCCCGACTGCCGGATCTAGGCTCTACTTGATCAGCGCCTGGTAGGTCAGGTTGCGCACGCGCAAGGCCAGGGTGGAGTTGCCAGCCGGGCGCAGCTGCGTCATCAGCAGGATGATGAGGCGCTCCTTCGGGTCCACCGTGTACTGCGGGAAGTAGGCGCTGCCCCAGCCGAATGCGCCTTCGCTGCCCAGCTCCCTGAAGCCACCCGTCTTCACGTTGACCCAGAAGCCCAGGCCGAAGCCGTCCGCGTCGCCGCGCGACTTGTCGCGCAGGTGGTCGGCCGTCATCAGCGCCACCGTCTTGGGCGCCAGCACGCGCACGCCGTCCAGCTCGCCCTTGTTCAGCAGCATCTGCAGGAAGCGTGTGTAGTCGCCCGCCGTGGACACCATGCCGGCGCCGCCGGACATGAGCTTGCGCGGGCCGTTGACGAAGTCGCTCTTGGCAGATGTCTCCATCAGCTTGAGCTGCCCGCCCTCCAGGCCGTAGACATTGGCCAGGCGCGCCACCTTCTCGGGCGGCACCGAGAAGCCGGTGTCGGGCATGCGCAGCGGGTCGGTGATGCGGGCCTTGATGAACGCATCCAGTGGCTGGCCGGACACGACCTCGACCAGGCGGCCCAGCACATCGGTCGCATAGCCGTAGATGAACTGCTCGCCCGGGTGGCTCTGCAAGGGCAGGGCGGCGAAGCGGTTCGTCCATTGCTCCAGCGTCTCGTCGTTGCCGACGAGATACCAGTCCTTCATGCTCGCTGCCTCGTAGGCGGCCTTGGCCGGGCCGGCGCCGTAGCTCATGCCGGACGTGTGGGTCAGCAGGTCGTGGATGGTCAGCGGCCGGCGCGGCTTCTCGGTGCCGCCGTCCGCCTTGGCGACCTGGACGTTGGCGAAGGCCGGCAGGAACTTGGCGACCGGGTCCTTCAGCAGGAAGCGGCCTTCTTCGTACAGGATCATGACCGCGACCGAGGTCAGCGCCTTGGTCATGGAGGCGATGCGGAAGATGGTGTCCGTGCGCATCGGCTGGGCGTTCTCGATGTCGCGCTGGCCAAAGGCCTTGAAGACGACCGGCTTGCCGTCGCGCAGCACGGCCATCACGCCGCCGGCCAGCTGCTGCCTGGCGATCTGCTCGTCAATGGCGGCGTCCAGGCGCTTTAGGCGCTCGGGGGAGAAGCCTTGCGCGTTGACGGCTGCGGTGGCCTTGGGCGGCGCGGCGCTCGTGAGGGGCGCGTGGGTCAGCGCGGCGCAGGCCAGCGCCAGGGCGAGAACGTGGAACTTCATGCGGTTTGGGTGTTCTTCAATCGCCCAGCGGGCGTTGCTGCGTGAAACCCGGGCTGGTGGCCACGCGGTACTGCTCGGGCGGCTGCGGCTTGCTCGGGTCAATCGGGCCGAGATCATCCCTCAGCTGCGCCGCCACCGGCACGCCGGCCTGCCTCAGGCCCAGTGCCACCAAACGCGCCAACTGATCGGCGCCGTAGTTGTTGTGGTGGGTGTTGTCGATCTTGCCGGCGTTGATCGGGTGCGCCGCCTTGGAACGCTCGACGCCCAAGGCCGCATAGAACTGCTGGCTCATCGCATTGAGGTCGATGAAGGCCAGCTTCATGTCCTTGGCCACGGCGCGCGCGGCGTCGGCGTACTCCAGCAGGCTGGGCTTGAGGCGGCCCTCGGCGTCGAAGTTGCGCCGCTCCATCGACGACATCACCACCGGCACGCCGCCGCGCGCCAGGATGCGCTCGGCATGCGTGCGCAGTTCGGCCTTGTAGGTCTCGGCGTTGCCGCTGCCGTCCTTCTGCTGCTTCTGGTCGTTGTGGCCGAACTGCATTAGCACCGTGTCGCCGGGCTGCAGCTGCGACAGGATCTTGTCGATGCGCCGGCGCGAGAGCGAGTCGCGGAAGGTCTCGCCCGACTGAGCATGGTTGGCCACGGCCACGGTCGGCTTGAACAGGGCGGTGAACATCTGGCCCCAGCTGCTGTAGGGCTCGCGCGACTGGTCGGCCACCGTGGAGTCGCCCAGCAGGAAGATGGTCGGCACGTTCACCGGCTCGATGACGAGCTTGCGCAGCGCGGGCTGGCTGCCGTTGATCTCCAGCGTGATGCGCTGGTCCCAGGCCCAGATCTCGTCCTTGGTTTCGCGCGGGGCCTTGAGCTTGACGACGCCGGCTTCGATGCCGGGCGCCGCAGCGATGTTGGCCGTGCGCACGTTGACGACGAAGCTGCGAGTCTGCATGGCTCCGGCGGGCACCTGCACGCCGTCCAGCATCAGGCGGCGCAGCTCGGCCTTGATCGTCGTGTCGCTGGCGGTGGGGCCGCCCAGCGTGGCCGTGACGCGGTAGTTGCCCTCGGCGGGCACATCTACCGTGAAGAAGCTCGGCTGGCCAGCCGCGTTGCGCGGTGCGCCGGGCTCGAAGCCGCTGCCGCGCTCGCGGCTGTAGGTGGGCTCGGGCGTGGTGGCGAGGTCAAAGTTGAGCGCGTTGGCGGCTGCGGGCGGCGGCGAAGCACAGCCACTGAGGTACAGAGGCGCGCTGAGGAGCAAGGGGAGAAGCAAGCGCATGTGTCAGTCCCTCACGGCCGGGTCGGGTTGTCCTGCGGCGTGTGCAGCGTGGAGTCTGCGACGTGGCCGCTGCCTCGACCCCACAGCTTGTCGTAGGGCCAGCCGGTCAGGTCTTCGACGATCTTGCGGTTCTCGTCCGTCTCGGCCTCGGTGGCGCCGTTGCGCAGGCGCTCGACCTCGTGCACCAGCACCGCATGCGTCTTGGCGTTGAGGCGGAACGACCAGGATGCGATGGCGCCCAGCACCAGCATCAGCAGCGGCCCGCCGACCATCAGCGCGGTGACGGTCTGCACGGCCTCGGCGCTTTGCACGACGACCTCGCCCGGCTTGGTCTTGATGTAGCCGCCCCAGTCGATGATCCAGCCGCTGGCCATGATGGCGGCGCTCTGGGCCAGCTTGCGCACCAGCGTCATCACGCCGGCGAAGATGCCTTCGCGGCGCTGGCCGGTGACGGCCTCGTCGACGTCGGGCAGGTAGTTGTAGACCGACCAGGGCACGAAGTTCAGCGTGCCGCGGCCGAGGCCCGCCAGCACGATGGGAATGAACAGCCAGAACAGCAGGCTGAGCGAGAACTCGGGGCGCGTCGGGTCCAGCGAGGCGAAGACGCTGGTGCCCAGCGCCTTGAAGCCCGCGTCGAAGCCCTCGGGTCGCACCAGATAGAAGACGGCATACAGCAGCAGCGCGGCGCCGAACAGTGAGGCGGCCAGCCGGTAGGCCAGCACGGGGCCGGTGCGGATGACGATCTGGATGGCCACCATGACCGAGACCAGCTGGGCCACGTACATGACTGTCATCAGCTGCGAGATGACGAGCGTCGCGCCCATCAGCACCGTCGCGACGAAGAAGGCGAAGGCGCTGTTGAAGATGTCCTGCGACAGATAACCGCCCAGGTAGATGGACAGGTGCTGGCGGAAGGCGCGGATCTTCAGCGTCGAGAACAGGTCGCGGAACATCTTGACCGGGATGGCCAGCGCCGCCTTTAGGTTGAAGCCGCCATAGGTCTGCGACATGACGGCCTGTTCACGCGTGCCATAGGGTCGCTCCCAACTCGTCAGCACGACGATGGTGACGACGACCGAGAAGATGCAGCCGAAGATCGCCGCCATCCAGAAGAAGGTGTCCGGCGAGTCCTTGCCGCCGAAGTGGCTGATCAGCAGCGTGGGCAGGTAGGACGCCAGGATGGCCGAGCTTTGCGCCACGATCATGCGGGCGCCGGCGAACTTGGCCTTCTCCTTGTAGTCCTTGGTCATCTCGGCTGCCAGCGTCTCCCAGGGGATGAGAAACATCGTGTACAGCAGCTCGAAGAAGATGAAGACGAGCAGGTAGTAGTAGAAGGTGTGGCCGGTGCGGAAGATCAGCGCGAAGCTGGGCAGCAGCGGGATGGTGATGAGCAGGAAGATCTTGCGCCGGCCGATCTTGCGGCCCACCCAGGTGTGGCGCAGGTTGTCGGACACATAGCCGATCAGCGGGCAGGTGATGGCCTCGATCAGCCGTGGCAGGCCCAGCACCATGCCGGCCTCGGCGGCGCTGAGGCCGCAGAAGGTCGTGAAGAAATAGAACAGCCAGCCGGTGATGACGGCCTGGGCACCGGCGCCGAGCATGTCGCCGGAGCCCCAGCCCCAGTAGTTGATCCAGGTGGGTTGGCGGGCGGCGGGGTGGAGGTTCTTTTGCATCACATCTTCTTGGATGAAGGGTGTAGGGCGGGTCGCGACCCGCCGTTTGGTGGCGGCTGGCCGCCCGTGTTGGCGGGTCGCGACCCTCCCTACAGGGTTTAGATGAAGCGGACCAGCAGCTCACCCATCGCGAGCAGCGCCATGGCCTGGCCGAAGGGCATGGACGTCAGCGGGATGTCCTTGTATTCCTGCAGCGTGTTGAACACCGGCGTGCCAAAGCTCACCTGCGTCAGCTCGCCCGCGTCGTTGATGTGCTTGCGCACCGCCAGCGCCGCCTTCACGCCAAAGGCCTCGTAGTCCTTGGAGATGTAGCCCTTGCGGACGGCCTTCAGGATGCCGTAGGCAAAGCCCGCAGAAGCTGCCGCCTCGTCATACGAGGTCGGGTCGTCCAGCAGCGTCGGCCACAGGCCCGACGGCGACTGGAACTGCGCCAGGGCCTTGACCTGCGCCTCCAGCGTGGAAACCAGGTGCTGACGGAAGGCGTCGCCCTCGGGCAGGTTCAGCAGTTCGAGGAACTCAGGGATGACGATGGTGACCCACGAGTTGCCACGCGCCCACAGCGCATTCGCGAAGTTGTGGCGGCCGTCAAAAGTCCAGCCGTGGAACCACAGCCCCGTCTTGCGGTCGGCGAGGTACTTGATATGGACGAGGAACTGGCGCTTGGCTTCCTCGACGTAGTGCGGGCGGTTCAGCAGCAGGCCGAACTTGGCCAGCGGCAGCACTGACATCATCAGCGTGTCGTCCCACATCTGCTGATGGTTGACGCTGTTGTAGACGATGTGCTGGAAGCCGCCTTCCTCGGTGCGGGGCAGCTCGTGGTAGACCCACTCGGCCCAGCGGTCGATGTAGGGCAGGAAGCGGCGGTCGCCGGTGCGGTCGAACAGGTAGGCCAGCGTCAGGAAGGGCGCCACCGTGTTGATGTTGCGGCTGGGCATGCCCTCCTTGAAGCGCGCCTCGAACCAACTGGTCATGATGTCCCAGGCCTTGCGGTCGCCCGTCAGCTCCCAGACCTTGTAGACGCCGTACAGGCCCACCCCGTGGGTCCACTCGAAGCCGTTCCAGCCCTTGGTGTCCAGCACGCGGCCGTCGTCCAGGCGCAGCAGGAACTTGCCGTCCTTGTCCTCGATGTTGATGAGGTTGTGGATCAGCCGGTCAATGGCGCCGCGGATGTCGTCACGGTCCGCGCCGAGGTGTGCCGTGTGGTGGGCCAGCAGCGGATGGATCTTGGAAGAGTCGACGGGCTTGAGGATCTGGTTGGACATGGTGTTGTCTCTCTCGGGTACTGCTTGGGTAAAGAGGTCAGCGCTGCAGGTTGCGCGGCTGCGGCACCGGCTCCAGCGGCACGCCGCCACGGGCCACGGCCAGCGGCACCAGGCGCACGGCCTCCAGCGCGTTGGCTGCCGCGCCATCGGTCGTGACGGCCAGGGTCAGCGTGTTGTCGCCGTTGGGGTTGAGGATGCCCGGCGGCAGCACGAACACGCGCTGCGGGCCGATGTGGGCGATGAACTGGCCCATGTTCCAGCCGTTGACGAAGATCAGCGCGCGGTTCTCCACCTCGGAGCGCGGCTTGCTCGTGTCGCCGAAGGCCAGGCCCAGCTGCACGTCATGGCCTTGCGGCATGTCCAGCTTGAAGGTCGTGCGCAGCCAGTAGGTGCCGGGTGCGGGCGGGGCGGCATTCGGTGTCGTGCTGTCCCAACCTTGCTGTGGCTTGGCCGGGTCGACGGGCAGGTGCCAGCCCATGCGCTCGCCATGCAGGCCGCCGCTGTTCATCGGGCCGCGCACCAGGTCGGCGATGTCCTCGCCGCCCTTGTTGCCCTGGATCTTCCAGGCGATGGGCGTACCGAAGCGCGTACCGCCCTTGGGCGTGAGGGAGGCGGAGATCAGGCCACGCGCCTCCTTGTGCACGTCGTCGGCGAACAAGTCCCAGTTGTGCGAGTTGTTGCGCACGACGACGGCGATGACGTGCTCACCCGGTGCCAGGTCCTTCAACGTCTGGCGGAAGGTGTCGGTCGTCTCGGGGAAGGGTCGGCCGGTGTCCAGGTCTTGCTGGCCGATGAACTTGCCGTCCACCCAGACCTGGATGACGCCCGCGCCGCCACCGCCGAAGAACAGCTCCAGCTGCAGCGGCTTGGCCTCAAGCGTCTTGAAGCGGCCGCGGTACCAGACATCGCCATGGTGGAAGCCGTAGTCGCTCATCGCCAGCACCGGCTGGCCCTTGTCGGTGGCGGTGTAGACGTTGGCGGCCGAGACCGGCGCGTCGGTCTTGCGCCAGGCGCTGTCGTCGAACTTCGGGTCGGCTTCGAGCGAGTCGAAGCGGCGCGTCCAGGCGGTCTTCGCCAGGTCGGGCAGCGTGACGGCGTCGGGGCCGGCCAGCGTGGCGCGGGCGACGAGGCTGCTGTCTTGAGCGCTCGCCGCGACCGCCTGGCCGTTGAAGCTCAGTCCGGTGATGCCTTCGGGCACCCAGGCGCGCAGGCTGCTGGTCTGCGTCGTGTCGCCGGTCAGCGCCAGCGTCTTGCCGTTGATGGCGGCGGTGCGGACCAGCGCCGGGCTGCGCACCAGCACGACCTGCTCGCCGACCTTCAGGCGCGAGAACTCCCAGCCGGTCTTCTCGTCGGCCAGCAGCAGCAACAGCGGCGCGCGGCCACCGCCGCTGATCAGCACCTCGATCAATCCCTTGTGCGCATAGTTCAGGCGCAGGTCGCCGCTCTTGGCGTCCCAGTTCACTTGCGCGTTGCCGCGCAGGAACTTCACGGTCGGCTTGGCCGAGTAGCGCAGCACCGTCTCGCCGTCGTCACCGTCTCGCCCGTACAGCAGCGCCACATCGCGCGGGCCTTGCTGCAGGTGGGTCTGGATCTCCGACGTGGAATAGACCAGGTGCTGGCGCTCCATTGCATACGAGGCCAGCAGCATCTTGGCGTCCTGGCCGGTCAGCGTCAGCTTGCCGGCCTGCGGGATGGCGTAGCTGCCGTCACGCGTCTGCAGCTTGATGTTGAAGGCCTCGGTGCCGCTCAGGTGGTTGTGCTGGGCCAGCAGCACGTGGGTGCCCAGCGCCTTGTTGATGTTGTGATACAGCCGGATCTTGGCGTTGCCCGGGTCGATGGGCTCGGCCTTGTCCTGCGCCGCCAGCACCGGCGTGGCGGCCTGCACGAAGCTGCCCATCTGCCTGAGCACATAGGCCTTGTCGCGCATCACGCGGCTCTCGTTGATGGGCGAGCCGTAGTCGTAGCTGGTGTAGACCACCGGGCCCGCCAGCCAGCCCCAGCTGGTGCCGCCGAACGCCATGTAGATGGAGTGGATGGTCAGCGAGTTGATGAGGCTTGACCCATAGAACACGCGCTGATAGCCCGGGCCTTGGCGCTTGGCGGTGCACTCATAGGTGCCGTTAGAACCCCAGTAGTCGAACCAGCCCGCGCCGATCTCGGCCACGAAGCCCGGCGTGTTGGGCGAGGCCAGCGAGCCGACCTTGGGGAAGTTCTTGCCGTAGATGCCCCAGTCGGGCGCCGGTGCGGGCGTGCCGGGCGTGCCGAACACGTCGCAGACGCCGCCGGGATAGCCGTCGAAGGCGTAGATGTCCGTCGGGCCGGGGTTGGCGAAGGGCGCGGTGGAGGTCTTGGGCGTCCAGTCCGGCAGGCGCGACGCGGCGTTGTGGAACAGCGGCACGGTGATGCCATCGGCGCGCGCCTTGTCCGCCAGGTGCTGCATGTGGCGGATGTTCTTCGGGTTCACCGCGAACAGCTCGTTCTCCAACTGGTAAGCCACGATGTTGCCGCCGCCGTTGGTGATCTGGTGGCGCGCGAGGATGGCGTTGATCTGCGTCATCCATTCGTCGGTGGCGGCCTGGTAGTCGGCGGCGTCGGTGCGGGCCTCGGCGCGCTGGCGCAGCAGCCAGCCGGGGAAGCCGCCGGCGGTCAGCTCGGCATTGACGTAAGGCCCCATGCGGGCGATGACGTACATGCCCTCTTCCTTGGCGATCTCCAGCGCGCGCTCGACGTTGCGGATGCCCGTGAAGTCGTAGTGGCCCGGCTTGGCCGAGTGGTAGCCCCAGGCGAAGTAGAAGGCCACCGTGTTCAGGCCCGAGGCCTTCATCTTCTGAAGCACGTCGCGCCACAGCGCGGGCGAGGGCAGGCGGAAGGGGTGGAACTCGCCGCCGAAGATCATCTCGCGCTTGCCGTCGATGATCAGCGAGTGGCGGTCCCAGGCGATCTTCTTCGGCTTGGCTTTCGGGGCGGTGGCGCGCTCCAGCTGCGCGGTGTCTTCCGAGATGACGGTGAAGTGGCGCACGGTGCCCGACACGCCGCCCAGTTCCTTCTTGGCCGTCCAGGTCTGGAAGCCGTCGAAGCTGTCCGAGTACCAGTAGCGCTTGGTCGTGTACTCATCGAAGTAGATGCGCCAGCCCGGCTTGCCGTCCGCGCCCTTGATGGGCACCAGCGCCTGGCCTTCGGTCCAGTTGCCCCAGCCGGCCCAGTCGCCGGTCTTCTGCAGCGTCCAGGGGCCGTCCAGCGACGGCGCGGTGGCCAGCTCGATGTGCTTGGTGGTCTCGTTCTTTGTGAACGCGGTGTAGCGGCCGCCGTCCAGCACGACGAAGGTGTCGATGAAGTTCTTCTCCAGCCCCTGCATGGGCACGGGGTCGGAGAACTTCGTGAAGCTCGCGTCCAGCGCCTTCACGTAGTAGGCGGCGAACGGGCCCTTGGTGCCGGTCTTGGACAGGCTCATGACCAGCTTCAGGCTGCCATCCGCGTCGCGGAACCATTCGGGCGCCCAGACGTTCGTGACGCCGGGGAGCTTGACACTCACGTCGCCCACGTGCGTCCAGCTCTTCAGGTCGGCCGACTTGGCGATGCCGAAGGAGGAGCCGTCCCAGTTGGTCGTGTAGGCGATGTAGTACAGGCCGTCGGCCGCGCGGATGATGGACGGGTCGCGCAGCAAGTCCTTGGGCGGCTGGTACGCCTC
Organism: Pelomonas parva; assembly: GCF_043555835.1. Lineage (NCBI taxonomy): Bacteria > Pseudomonadati > Pseudomonadota > Betaproteobacteria > Burkholderiales > Sphaerotilaceae > Roseateles > Pelomonas parva. The sequence continues at coordinate 42,250 of NZ_JBIGHV010000002.1, forward strand.
CGAGGCCAGCGACGTGAACGTGACGCCGTCGGTGGACGAGAACAGGCTCAGCTTGTTCTGCGACGTGGCCATGAAGGCCGACATCAGGAAGGTCTTCTCGCCCTTGACGACCGGCTTGACCGGCAGCGCCGGCGTGCTGACGGCGGTGGGCGGTTGCTGGCCGGGCAGGTCCTGCGCCTGCACGGTTGCACAAAGCAACAGGGCGGCCAGCGAGACCAACCGGAGGGCGGAGCGGGGCGACAAGGCGGAAGCAGCAGGCATGAGCGGACCGGGAGTGCGGGGAGCTTCCGGCAGTTTCACCCGGTTCCATGCCGGCAAAAAATCAAGCGCGTGCGAGAAACCGGCGTCAAGGGCTTGTCGCGGCGGCAAGGGACAATGGCTGCCTATGTTCAGTTTCTTCAAGAAGGCGCCCGCGCCTGCGCCCATCGACGAGGCGCCGACCCTGTTGCCCGAGGGATGGGTCACCAAGCCGGCCAGCCCGGCGCCGGTGCCGCCGCCGGTTGCGGTGCCCGCACCCGTTGTCGCCCCGGCCGCGCCGCTGCCTGCCCGGCCCACCGCCCCGCCACCACCGGCCTCGGAGCCGGAGCCGGAGCCGGAGCCGGTCGCCGCCCCGCGCCAGGGCTGGCTGGACCGCCTGCGCGCCGGCCTGCGCAAGACCGGCAGCAGCATTGCCGGCGTCTTCACCGGCACCAAGATCGACGACCAGCTCTACGAGGAGCTGGAAGAGGCCTTGCTGATGGCCGATGCCGGCGTCAAGGCCACGCAGTTCCTGCTCGACGACCTGAAGCGCCGCGTCAAGGACGCCAGGGCCAGCGACCCGCAGGCCGTGCGCGCGCTGCTGATCGATGCGCTGGCCGAACTGCTCGCACCGCTGGAGAAGGGCCTGGAAGTGGGCCGCCACAAGCCCACCGTCATGATGGTCGTGGGCGTCAACGGCGCCGGCAAGACCACCAGCATCGGCAAGCTGACCCGCCACCTGGCCGAGGCCGACCAGAAGGTGTTGCTGGCCGCCGCTGACACCTTCCGCGCGGCCGCGCGTGAGCAGTTGGGCGTCTGGGCAGACCGCGCCAAGGTGGAGATCATCAGCCAGGAGGGTGGCGACCCAGCGGCCGTTTCGTTCGACGCCGTCAACGCCGGCCGCGCGCGCGGTGCCGATGTCGTCATCGCCGATACCGCCGGCCGCCTGCCGACACAGAACCACCTGATGGAGGAGCTGAAGAAGATCAAGCGCGTCATCACCAAGGCCCAGGAAGGCGCGCCGCACGAGGTGCTGCTGGTGGTGGACGGCAACACCGGCCAGAACGCGCTCAACCAGGTCAAGGCCTTCGACGAGACGCTGGGCCTGACGGGGTTGATCGTCACCAAGCTCGACGGCACGGCCAAGGGCGGCGTGCTGGCGGCCATCGCGCGTGAGCGGCCGGTGCCGGTCTACTTCATCGGCGTGGGCGAGAAGCTGGAAGACCTGGAGACCTTCAGCGCGCGGGAGTTCGCGCGGGCGCTGCTCGAATAGTCAGTGCGCGTGCGGCGTGTCGGCGTAGTAGCCGGCGCCGCGCAGCCTGGGAAACAGCCGGTCGCGCAATGGGCCGGCCTCCTCGCTCTGCCATTCGCGGTCCCACTGGGTGACCGTCAGCTCGGTAGCCGCCAGCACGCGCAGCAGTCGCTCGCGCTTGCGCAGGTGGCGGGCCTGCTCGTCGGCAATGGGCATGAGCACGACCGAGCGCACCACGCCGTGCTCGTCGCACAGCGCGAAGTCCACCGTCAGCAGCCCCGTGCGGGACAGCCACTCGCGGTAGGAATGGGCCGGCACGCGCACCAGCTTGTGCAGCGGCACATGCGCGAGCAGGAAGCCCTTGGGGTGTTCCAGTACCAGCGCCTGGGCGATGCACTTGTGGGCATGGCGCTCCGCGCTCGCCAGCACGCGGGCGGCAGTGGGTGGCCAGCGGACGACGGTGTCGCCAAGGTCTGCATGACGCGCGTCGGCCGGCTTGGTGAAGCGGCTCAGCCAGGCGCCGACGGCACTGGGCAGGTGGAGGTTCAGCATGGCGCGCGACGGTAGCGGCGTTGGTGCCGCTTGACCATGCACAGCCCGCCTTCAAGCGTGGGGGTCAGGTGTTTCCACCAAGGTCCCCGCTGCGGGTCACATCCCCGGCAAGCTTTTCATGCCGCCCATGCGCTTCATCATCTTCATCAGGCCGCCGCCCTTCATCTTCTTCCTCATCTGCTGCATCTGATCGAACTGGTTCAGCAGGCGGTTGACTCCCCGCGCTTGCTGCTCGAATCGCTCAATGACTTCCTGCCAGATCTTTAGCTCCGGCTTCGAACGAAGATCCCATGCAATCAGTAGGTTAGAAGATCAAGCTCGAAAGACTTTGGAAGGGATGGCTCTGAGACCTTGCGATATATTGCGCGCAGCTAGCACTGGACCAGATTCGATCACTCATAGAATCGTGTCGTAGGACTGCGACAACTGAGATTCGCATCGGGCTGTAAGCGCGCCGAGACGAGCGGACGACACATTCATTGCCCGGCGCATCCAGCGGCGGGACGGGCGGCAATGCATCGGCAACCACCAGAACAGACACTCGCTAATGCGCCCTCGATGGGTGCAGCGACTTCACGCCGTCTTGTGTGGATCGTGACGCTGTCGTTTGTCCTCTTCGCAGGCTTGCTGTGTGCGGTGAATGCCTATTTCAACGCCTATGGGCTGCTGCCCTGGCAGGTCAGGGCCGTGCGGCCGGCGAAGTTTCCGTTTGACTTTGCGGCGCGTTCAATCCAGCAGATTCGAGGCGCATCGGCGGACACCTTTGTGTTGGGAAACTCAAGGTCTAGTGTGGGTTTTCGCGCGGAAGACCAGCATGTGGCTGGCGGCATGCTTAACGTAGCGGCACCAGGTTTCAACTTGGTCGAAACGGAACTGCTGTTCCGCGAAATGTTGTTGCGTCATGCGCCGAGCCGGCTGATCGTCGGTCTCGATCCGCAGATGTTCACCACGAAAAGCGTCCTGCCTCAACTGAGAACGCTGAACATCGGCGAGCCTGGCGGGCCGGCGCTGGACATGTGGCGTGCGTTGAAGCTGTCCATCAATGGCGTGATGGTTTGGGCCGAATTGGAGCATCGGCTGAATGCGATTCCGCTCGGTTCGGAGGCTGCGCCCGGTACGGGCCAGCGCAATGTCCGGCATGCGAGCTTGAGAGCAGAGAAGTCCCTTGTGCCGATACCGGCGCATGCGATGCAGCCGAGGGTGCAGGCCAATGTCGATGCGCTGAAACGCATGCTGAGTCTGTCGTGCGGGCGCGGCGTCTCCGTCGACCTGCTCGTCATGCCCTATCACGTGCGACTGCAGGAAGCATTCAACTACGCGTATGGCGCGCGCTTCTTCGAAAGCTTGCTTAGAACACTTCTGGACGTGCGTGACCAAGCAGCGGCCGACTGCCAGTCGCGCAGCAAGTTTCGTCTGTGGGCCGCTTTCACCTACGACGAACGAAGCATGGAGCCGATTCCTGCCGAGACGGATGTGAGCGGCACGATGAAGTGGCATGTCGAGACCTCGCACTTCAAGGCCGAACTCGGGCGATTGGCACTGCAACCCATCCTGGAGTCGATGGCGCCAGACAGCTTCGGCTGGCCACTGCAACTTGGCACCAACAACATTGACCGCTACTTGAGCCGACTGGCCCTGGACCGCGCTGCCTTCCTGGCGACGCGTCCGGAGCAGTTGTCGGTCGTCCGGAAACACTGACAGGGGCGTCGACGTGCTCTTCAACTCGTTTGACTTCCTGTTCGTCTTCCTTCCGATTGCCCTCATCTGCCACTACGGTGTGGGTCGCCATTCGAAGTCATGGGCAGCGGCGCTGCTCGCCCTGTGCTCGTTCGCCTTCTATGCGTTGTCGGATGCAAAGAGCTTGCCGCTGCTCGTCGCATCGATCATTTCGAACTTCGCGCTTGGCCACTGGATCGCTGCCGCCTCCGGCAGCATGCGCCGCTTTGCGCTGGTGGTGGCCATCATCGGGAATCTGCTGCTGCTGGGCTGGTTCAAGTATGTCGCGTTTGCGGCGAGCGCGCTGGCGTCGGTGGGTCTGTTCTCGGGCATCCCGCCGGCGCCCGAATTGCCTGTCGGCATCTCCTTCTTCACGTTCACCCAGATCGCTTTCCTGGTCGATACGTATCAAGGGAAGGTCAAGCACAGCAACCCGATCCACTATGCGCTGTTCGTGACCTATTTCCCCCATCTGGTCGCGGGGCCTATCCTGCATCACGCACAGATGATTCCGCAGTTCGAGAGCGACGACACCTACCGGGTGGACTGGCGCCGCATCGATCTCGGAGTCACGCTGTTTGTCATCGGCATGGCGAAGAAGCTGTTGCTTGCCGATGAACTGTCGGTCTTCGTCGGCCCGGTGTTCGACGTGCCCGTAGCCCCCAATCTGATTGACGCTTGGGCGGCGGCGCTGGCCTACACGTTCCAGCTCTACTTCGATTTCTCGGGCTACTCCGACATGGCTGTGGGGCTTGGGTTGATCTTTGGCGTTCGATTGCCATTCAACTTTGACTCGCCCTACCAATCCGTCAGCATCATTGATTTCTGGCGGCGCTGGCACATCACGCTCTCCACCTTCCTGCGCGATTACCTGTACGTGCCGCTAGGAGGCAACAAGAAGGGGGCGCTGACGCGTTATCGCAACTTGATGATCACGATGGTCCTCGGTGGTCTATGGCACGGTGCCGGCTGGACCTTCCTCGTCTGGGGCTGCCTGCATGGCTCGTACCTGCTGGTCAATCACGCCTGGCGGGCCGTGCAGTCTCGGTGGTGGCCCGCACAGGCCGGCGATGGCCCGCTCGCGCGCTGGGTGTTCTGGGCGCTGACCTTCCTGGCTGTGGTTGTTGGCTGGGTGTTTTTCCGCGCGGACTCCATCGACCGGGCGTGGATGGTGCTGGGCGGGATGGCGGGGCTCCATGGCGTCGTGTTGCCGATCGGCTTGTTGAGTGCTCTGCCGGTCGATCTGGCGCAGCGATATGGCGGAACACTGGCGCTGAGTTGGCCTGCACAGCCGGTGCTGGTTGCCGTGGCAGCCTGGGTCGCGCTGTTCCTGCCAAACGCTCAGGCTCTCGCGGGGCTTGTGGCTGACCGAGCGGATGGCGCGGGCGGCCGCGTGCGTCGGGCCGCGCTTGCGGCGTTTCAGCACGACACGTGGCGGCTGGTGATCGTCGTGGGACTTGCGCTCCCGTGCTGCCTGTTGATCAACCGGGTGCGCGAGTTTCTGTATTTTCAGTTCTGATCCAGCGCGTTTCCGCCGTTGGCATGCGGCCATGCCGGCGTCGCTAGCCCAACGCTGCGTGCCCGTCAGCCCATGCCCGGCAAGCCCTTCATGCCGCCCATGCGCTTCATCATCTTCATCAGGCCGCCGCCCTTCATCTTCTTCATCATCTGCTGCATCTGGTCAAACTGGTTCAGCAGGCGGTTGACGTCCTGGATCTGCACGCCGGCACCGGCGGCGATGCGGCGCTTGCGGCTGGCCTTGCTCTTGCCGTCCATCAGCAGTGAGGGCTGACGGCGCTCCTTGGCCGACATCGCCCGCAAGATGCCTTCCATGCGCTTCATGTCGCGCTCGGCGCGGTCCATGTCGGCCTGGCCGGGCTGCTTGTTGCCCATCATGTTCTGCGGCAGCTTGTCCATCAGGCCGCCCAGGCCGCCCATGTTCTTCATCTGCGCAATCTGCTGCAGGAAGTCGTTCAGGTCGAAGCCGCTGCCGCTCTTGAGCTTTTCGGCCATGGCCTGGGCCGATGCCATGTCGACGTTGGCCGTGACCTGCTCGACCAGGGCCACGATGTCGCCCATGCCCAGCACGCGGCCGGCGTGGCGGTCGGCGTCGAACACTTCCAGGCCGTCGATCTTTTCCGAAACGCCGGCGAACTTGATCGGCGCGCCGGTGATCTGCCGCACCGACAGCGCCGCGCCGCCGCGCGAGTCGCCGTCCAGCTTGGTCAGGATGACGCCCGTCAGCGGCAGCGCTTCCTTGAAGGCTCGTGCCGTGTTGACCGCGTCCTGGCCCTGCATCGCGTCGACGACAAACAGCGTCTCGACCGGGTTCAGGACGGCGTGCAAGTCCTTGATCTCGGCCATCAACACGTCGTCGATGGCCAGGCGGCCGGCCGTGTCGACCAGCAACACGTCGATGTAGTGGCGCCGGGCGTAGTCCAGCGCGGCCAGCGCGATGTCGCGCGGCTTCTGGTCGGGCGTGGACTCGAACCACTCGGCGCCGGCCTGGCGTGTGACGGTCTTGAGCTGCTCGATGGCGGCGGGGCGGTAGACGTCGGCGCTGACCGTCAGCACCTTCTTCTTGCGCTTCTCGATCAGGTGTTTGGCCAGCTTGGCCGTCGTCGTCGTCTTGCCGGCGCCCTGCAGGCCGGCCATCAGAATAACGGCGGGCGGCTGGGCGGCCAGGTTGATGTCGGCCACGCCCTCGCCCATGGTCGCGGCGAGTTCCTTGTGGACGACCGAGACCAGCACCTGGCCCGGGTTCAGGGAGCCGACGACCTCCTGGCCGAGTGCCTTCTCCTTCACGCGGGCGATGAAGTCGCGCACGACCGGCAGGGCCACGTCGGCCTCCAGCAAGGCCATGCGCACCTCGCGCAGCATGTCCTGCACGTTGGTCTCGGTGATGCGGGCCTGCCCGCGCATCGTCTTGACGAGGCGACTCAGGCGGTCGGTGAGGTTGGAAGCCATGGAATTGGAGGGGCGGTCCGGCAGAACGCGCGGAGCCCAAAAGTACACTGCGGCCATGAGTTTATCGCCCGCTCTCCCAGGAGACCCCGTCGTCGGGCCGGGCGTCGCGCTGGCCGTCGCCAGCGGCCTGGCGCTGCTGGGCTATGTCTGGGTCGGCCTGCTGCGCGCCCGTGCCGGTGAGGTGGACTCAGCGGCACGTCCGCCGCTGCGCTCGGTGCCGCCGATGGCGCTGGCCTGGACGGCGCAGTTCGTCGCCCTGTTCATCGACATCAGCGGCTTCGGCCTGGCCACGCCGGGCGCGCGCTTCGGTTTTGCGCCCGCGCTGTCGATGACGGCCTGGCTGGTGCTGACTGTCTATCTGATCGAAAGCCGCTTCCTGCCGCTGCACAGCGTTCGCCGCGTGCTGGCCTGGCTGGCGGCGGCCGCCGTGCTCTTGGCCTGGGGCTTTCCGGGCGAGAGCCGGCCGCAGGCGGCCTCGCCCTGGGCGCCGTTGCACTGGGTGTTGGGCCTGGCGTCCTACGGCCTGTTCGGCGTGGCGGTGCTGCATGCGGCCTTGATGAACCGCGCCGAGAACCGCCTGCGCCACAAGCAGGCCACGCCCGGGGGGTTGCCGCTGCTGCAACTGGAGCGGCTGACCTTCCAGTTCGTCGCTGCCGGCGTGGGCGTGCTGTCGCTGGCCATCCTGCTGGGCTGGTGGTTCACGCCGGCCTGGAAGTGGGACCACAAGAACCTGCTCGCCGTGCTGGGCTGGCTGGTGCTGACCGGCCTGCTGGTCGGCCGGCGCATCTACGGCTGGCGCGGTCGTCGTGCGACACGCTGGCTCTATGCCGGCGCGGCGCTGCTGCTGCTGTCCTACGCCGGTTCGCGCTTCGTGTTCGAAGTCATCCTGCAGCGCGGCCTGGGCGGGGGGGGGGGCGCATGAAGTACCTGCTGTGGCTGGCGGTGCTGGCGCTGATCATCTTCATCATCGGCGTCAAGCGCGGTCGGCCGCGCGAGCCCGAGGTGCGCAGCAAGCCACCCTCGCCCAAGGCAGCCGATGCGCCGCAGGCCATGCTGCGCTGTGCCGAGTGCGGCATGCACCTGCCGGCCGACGAGTCCCTGCCCGGCAAGGGCGGTGTGTTCTGCAGCGCGGGTCACCGCAACAGCTTCGAGGCCCGCGAGGGCCGGGGCTGAAGGGTGGTCCCGGGCAGCTGGTTCGTCGAAGCCCCGCCGGCCGAGCCGGCCGAGAGCAGCGTTGCCTTCGACCGCCTCTACCGCGCCTTCCTGGCCGCTCGCGCGGCGCTGGGCCTGGCGCTGATCGGCGCCCAACTGATCGCCTCGGTACTGTCGGCGCCGCCTGCACCCTCCACGCTGGCGCTCAGTGCCTCCTATGCCGCCGCCGCCGTCGCGCTGTGGCTGCTGCCGCAACTGCGCCGAGGCGCATCGGCGCGCAGCCTGGCGCGTATCAGCAGCCCGCATTGGTGGAGCGCCGTCGGCATGGACCTGATCCTGTTCGGCGTGCTGCACGCGCTGGACCCGAGCGGCGTCAACTACGGCGCCTTGTTCGTCATGCCGGTGCTGATGGCCGCCGTGCTGTGCCCGCGCCGGCTGGCGCTGGCGACGGCGGCGATGGCCACGCTGGGCCTGCTGGCGGCGGCGGCCTGGTCGCTGCTGAGCGGCGTGGATGTGGGGCTGAAGACGACTCAGGCTGGGCTGGTGGGCAGCGGCCTGTTCGCCGTCAGCCTGCTGGCCGGTGAGCTGAGCGCCCGCCTGGCCCGCGAGGAGAAGGCTGCGCGCGGCAGCCTGGCGCTCGCCCGCCAGCAAGAGTCGCTGAACCGCCTCGTCATCGACGAGATGCAGGAGGGTGTGCTGGTCGTCGACCGCCGCGGCCGCGTGCGGGCGATGAACCCGGCGGCGCGCGCGCTGCTGTGCGCCGCAGACGGTGAACTGAGCTGGCAGTTGCGCGGCCGGGCCGACTGGCAGGCTCTGGTGCAGGCGCTGGAGCGGGCCTATGCGGGCGGCGCGACCAGCGCGGGCACCGAGATCGACGTGGCCTTGCCGCTGGACGGCGGCGTCACGCGCAGCCTGCGCCTGCGGCTGCGCTTCACGCGCCAGCGCGAGGGCAGCGAGGAGCTGTGCGTGATGTTCGTCGAGGACAACCGCGCGCTGCTGGCCCGCACGCGGCAGGAAAAGCTGGCCGCGATGGGCCGCGTGTCGGTCGGCATCGCGCACGAGATCCGCAATCCGCTGGCGGCCATCGCCCAGGCCAATGCGCTGATCGCCGAGGACGTGGCCGGCATGCGCGCCGAGCAGCTGACGCGCATGGTCGCGTCGAACGTGCAGCGGCTGAAGCGGCTGGTCGACGATGTGACCGAGATCGCGCCCGGCATGCAGCCCGACACGCAGGCGCTGGACGTGAGCACCCTGGTGCACGAGACCTGCGTGGACTGGGTCGTGGTCAACGGCATCGAGGCCGGTGCGACAAGCCGCTTCCGCCTGCAGATCGCCGCAGCGGGCCTGACGGGGCTGTTCGATGCCGAGCATCTGCGCCGCGTGCTCGTCAACCTGCTGGACAACGCGCAGCGCCATGCCGATGACGGCGCGGGTGCGATCCGCGTGTCGCTGCAGCGCCAGGGCGATGCGCTGGATCTCGTCGTGCGCAGCGCCGGCGCGCCGGTGCCGGCGGATGTCGAGCGGCATCTCTTCGAGCCCTTCTTCTCGACGCGCAGCCGCGGCTCGGGCCTGGGCCTCTATATTTGCCGCGAGTTGTGCGAGCGTCATGGTGCCCGCATCGAGTTCCGGCGCGCTGCCGATGCGGCGGCCAACGAGTTCTGCGTGCGGCTGCGCACGCCCAAGCCCATCCCCGAGTCCGAGCCGACATGAACGCTGCCTCCCCTGCGCGCCTGCTGGTCGTCGACGACGAGCCGGACCTGCGCACGCTGTACGAGCTGACCCTGCTGCGCGAGGGCTATGAGATCGACAGCGCCGGCTCCGTCGCCGAGGCGCTGGCGCATTTGCAGGCGGAGCAGTACGGCGCCGTCATCACGGACATGAAGCTGCCCGACGGCTCCGGCCTGTCGCTGCTGCGCTGGCTGGATCAGGCGGGCCGGCCCGAGAAGGCCATCGTCATCACGGCCTTCGGCTCGGCCGAGAACGCGGTGGAGGCGCTTAAGGCCGGCGCCTTCGACTACCTGACCAAGCCGGTGGACCTGCGCCAGTTCCGCCTCGTCGTCGGCTCGGCGCTGGGCCGTCAGCCGGCAGCGCGCGCGCCGGACCCCGCGCCGGCCGCCGAGGCCGCGTCGACGGCGTCCGCTTCGGCGCTGCGGTTGGTGGGCGAGTCGCCGGCCATCCGCGCCGTGCGGGCCCTGGTCGACAAGGTGGGCCGCAGCATGGCGCCGGTGCTGGTGCAGGGCGAGTCGGGCACCGGCAAGGAGCTGGTGGCCCGCGCCATCCACGACCATGGCACCCGCGCCGGCCAGCGCTTCGTCGCCGTCAACTGCGGTGCCATTCCCGAGAACCTGCTGGAGGCCGAGTTCTTCGGCTACCGCAAGGGCGCGTTCACCGGCGCGAATGAGGACCGCGAAGGCTTCTTCCAGGCGGCCGACGGCGGCACGCTGTTCCTCGACGAGATCGGCGACCTGCCGCTGGCGATGCAGAGCAAGCTGCTGCGCGTCATCCAGGAGCGTTCGGTGCGGCCGGTGGGTGCCACGGCCGAGACGCCGATCAATGTGCGCATCGTCAGCGCGACGCACAAGGACCTGGCAGCCGAGGTGGCGGCGGGCCGCTTCCGCCAGGACTTGTTCTACCGGCTTAACGTCATCCAGATCCGCGTGCCGCCGCTGCGTGAGCGGCTGGAGGACCTGGGCCTGATCAGCAACCGCGTGCTGGCCCGCATCGCGCAGGATGCCGGCGTGTCGCCCACGCCGCGGCTGACGACCGGCGCGCTGCAGACGCTGGCGCGCTATGCCTTCCCGGGCAATGTGCGCGAGCTGGAGAACCTGCTGCACCGCGCGCTGGCGCTGGCCGGCGGCGAGTGGATAGACGCCGACGACCTGGGCCTGCCGGACACGCTGCTGGACGAGGGCCGCAGCGAGTCGCAGTTCGCGGCGCTGGACACGCCGCTGGCAGCCGCGCCGGTGGCCGAAGGGCTGTCGCTGCCCGAGCAACTGCCGAGCGACCTGGCGCGCTACCTCGACGAGGTCGAGCGCGCCATCCTGCTGCGGGCGCTGGAGGCGCACCGCTTCAACCGCACGGCGGCGGCGGCCAGCCTGGGGTTGTCGCTGCGGCAGATTCGCTACCGCATGGCGCGGCTGGCGATTTCCGCAGACGACAGCTGAGAAATCCCTGCTCGGTATTTGCCCTGCTTGAACTTCTCGGCCACCGAGCACGGCTGTGGCCGCGTCGCCGCAACGCCAGCATCGGCGCGGCTTTGCGGGCAGGTTCGGCCCGCCAGCCCAGTGCTGATGCGGGTCTCGCACGGACATCCCCGATCTGATCGGCCCACGGCGCGCGCAGAGCGTTTTTCCAGCGGAATCGCCGACAGGGTTTGACACTAGGGGTAGTGCTTGAGGGGGCGTCGGGCCATAGATATAGTGTCCCTTCGTGATATCCTGCTAACCCAGTCGACCCCATGACCCTCCCCTTGGAATCGCTGTTTGACGTGGCTTGCCGCCCGCAGCAGCGCAGCCGAGGACCCCGCCGGAATGCCGGTCGGGCAATGGACCGGCAGGGACGAAATACCCCCATTGAAGCAACGCACGATGCGTCGACCCTCCCCAGGGTTGTTGCCGCGCGTTTGCCCGTCATTTCTCGAATTTCTTGACAAGGATTCCTCATGCTGCATGAAGCCGCCACGGGCCAGGCCGCCCCCGCCGCCGCTCTCTCCCCGACCGCGTTTGGGTCCGACGCGCCGTCTCAAGCAGCGCCCACGCCGTCGAGCTATCAGGCCTACCAGATCATTCGCCGCAACGGCGCCGTGGTCTCGTTCGAGCCGAGCAAGATCGCCGTGGCGCTGATGAAGGCCTTCCTGGCCGTGCATGGCACGACCGGCGCGGCCTCGGCCAGCGTGCGCGAGACGGTCGAGCAGCTGACGCAGAACGTCGTGCGCGCGCTGCTGCGTTCGCGCCCCAGCGGCGGCACCTTCCACATTGAGGACGTGCAGGACCAGGTCGAGCTGGGCTTGATGCGCAGCAGCAACCACGAAGTCGCCCGTGCCTACGTCCTCTATCGCGAACGTCGCGCGCAGGAACGCGCCGCCCAGGGTGAAGCCTCGCGCGCCGCCGAGCCGGCGCTGATGGTGGTGGACCGCGGCGAGCGCCGGCCGCTGGACCTGGGACACTTGAAGTCGCTGATCACCTCGGCCTGCGAGAACCTCGGCGCCGACGTGAAGCCCGCCCCCGTGCTGGCCGAGACCATGCGCAACCTGTACGACGGCGTTGCCATCGACGAGGTCTACAAGGCCGCCATCCTGGCGTCGCGCACGCTGATCGAGAAGGACCCCGGCTACAGCCGCGCGACGGCCCGCCTGCTGCTGCACACGATCCGCCGGGAGATCCTCGGTGGTGAAGTGCTGCAGGGCGAGATGACCGCGCGCTATGCGGAGTACTTCCCCGGCTACATCAAGAAGGGCATCAAGGCCGAGCTGCTGGATGAGAAGCTGGGCCAGTACGACCTGGCCAAGCTGGGCGCTGCACTGAAGGCCGAGCGCGACCTGCAGTTCGACTACCTTGGCCTGCAGACGTTGTACGACCGCTACTTCCTGCACATCGCCGATGAGCGCATCGAGATGCCGCAGGCCTTCTTCATGCGGGTGGCCATGGGCCTGGCGCTGGGCGAGATCGATCGCGAAGCCCGCGCCATCGAGTTCTACGAAGTGCTGTCCAGCTTCGACTTCATGTCCAGCACGCCGACGCTGTTCAACGCCGGCACGCGTCGCTCGCAGCTGTCCAGCTGCTACCTGACGACCGTGGCCGACGACCTGGACGGCATCTACGAGGCGCTGAAAGAGAACGCGCTGCTGAGCAAGTTTGCCGGCGGCCTGGGTAACGACTGGACGCCGGTGCGCGCGCTCGGCTCGCACATCAAGGGCACCAACGGCAAGAGCCAGGGCGTCGTGCCCTTCCTGAAGGTCGTCAACGACACGGCCGTCGCCGTGAACCAGGGCGGCAAGCGCAAGGGCGCCGTCTGCGCCTATCTGGAAACCTGGCACTTGGACATCGAAGAGTTCCTGGACCTGCGCAAGAACACCGGCGACGACCGCCGCCGCACGCACGACATGAACACGGCGAATTGGATTCCCGACCTGTTCATGCGCCGCGTCATCGAAGGCGGCGACTGGACGCTGTTCAGCCCATCCACCTGCCCGGACCTGCACGACCTGTTCGGCAAGCCCTTCGAAGTGGCCTACACGGCGTATGAGGCCAAGGTCGACCGTGGCGAGATCAAGCTCTTCAAGCGCATGCCCGCCAAGGACCTGTGGCGCAAGATGCTGTCGATGCTGTTCGAGACGGGCCACCCCTGGATCACGTTCAAGGACGCCTGCAATGTGCGCAGCCCGCAGCAGCACGTCGGCGTCGTGCACTCTTCCAACCTGTGCACCGAGATCACGCTGAACACCAACGACAGCGAGATTGCCGTCTGCAACCTCGGCTCGGTCAACCTGGCCCAGCACATCAAGGACGGTCAGATCGACCAGGCCAAGCTGAAGAAGACGACGCGCACGGCGATGCGCATGCTCGACAACGTCATCGACATCAACTACTACGCCGTCAAGAAGGCCCGCGACTCCAACCTGCGCCACCGCCCGGTGGGGCTGGGCATCATGGGCTTCCAGGATGCGCTGTACCAGTTGCGCACGCCTTACGCATCGCAGGCCGCCGTCGAGTTCGCCGACCGTTCGATGGAAGCCGTCTGCTATCACGCCTACTGGGCCTCGACCGAGCTGGCTGAAGAGCGCGGCCGCTACTCTTCGTACAAGGGCTCGCTGTGGGACCGCGGCATCCTGCCGATCGACTCGCTCGACCTGCTGGCCGACGCCCGCGGCGGCTATGTCGACGTGGACCGTTCGACGACGCTGGACTGGGACGCGCTGCGCGGCCGCATCGCCACCTACGGCATGCGCAACAGCAACTGTGTGGCCATCGCGCCCACCGCGACCATCTCCAACATCATCGGCGTGGACGCGTCCATCGAGCCCTGCTTCGGCAACCTGTCGGTCAAGTCCAACCTGTCGGGCGAGTTCACCGTCATCAACGAATCGCTGGTGCGTGACCTGAAGGCGCTGGGCCTGTGGGACGACGTGATGGTCATGGACCTCAAGCACTTCGACGGCTCGCTGCGCCGCATCGACCGCGTGCCCGAAGAGATCAAGGCGCTGTACGCGACCGCCTTCGAAGTTGACACCAGCTGGTTGATCGAAGCCGGCGCACGCCGCCAGAAATGGATCGACCAAGCGCAGAGTCTGAACATCTACATGGCCGGCGCCTCGGGCAAGAAGCTCGACGAGACCTACAAACTCGCGTGGCAACGCGGCTTGAAGACGACCTACTACCTGCGCACCACCAGCGCGACGCAGGCCGAGAAGAGCACGGTCACGCGCTCGGGTCAGCTGAACTCGGTGTCCAACAGCACCGCAGCGATGGCCGCTGCACCGGTTGCGCCTGTCGCTGTCGTCGAGCCCGAACTGCCGGCGACGGACATGAAGTTCTGCTCGATCGACAATCCGGACTGCGAGGCTTGCCAGTAAATGAGGTAGGGGTGCGAACTTGTATAGACAAGTGCGCACCCTGTGTTTCGATGCCCTCGCGCAACAAACATTGCGCGATAGATGCAAATAGCTGTAGCCAGACCTTGTTGATTTAAGCAAGCGCTACCGATAATTCGAAGTGATTGGAAAGACACCATGCTGGATTGGGACGAAGACCTGAAGTCCACTGATACCCACACCGCGAAACCTCTCGCGGTCACGCCTTCGGCGACGCCTGCATCGGCGTCTGCGCACGGAGCCCCCAGCGTCGCTATCCCTGCTCCCCAGTTGTCCGGGGAACCCGTCACCGCGCGTCGCGTGAAGGCCGCCGACAAGCGCATCATCAACGGCCAGACCGATGTCAATCAGCTGGTGCCGTTCAAGTACAAGTGGGCTTGGGAGAAGTACCTCGCCACCTGCGCCAACCATTGGATGCCGCAGGAAGTGAACATGAGCCGCGACATCGCGCTCTGGAAGGACCCCAACGGCCTGACCGAAGACGAGCGCCGCATCATCAAGCGCAACCTCGGCTTCTTTGTCACTGCCGACTCGCTGGCCGCCAACAACATCGTGTTGGGCACCTACCGCCACATCACGGCACCCGAGGCCCGCCAGTTCCTACTGCGCCAGGCTTTCGAGGAAGCGATCCACACGCACGCCTACCAGTACATCGTCGAGTCGCTCGGGCTGGATGAGAGCGAGATCTTCAACGCCTACAACGAAGTCCAGTCCATCCGTGACAAGGACGAGTTCCTGATCCCCTTCATCGGCGCGATCATGGACCCGCACTTCCACACCGGCACGCCCGAGACCGACCAGACGCTGCTGAAGAGCCTGATCGTCTTCGCCTGCCTGATGGAGGGCATGTTCTTCTACGTTGGCTTCACGCAGATTCTCGCGATGGGTCGCCAGAACAAGATGACCGGTGCCGCGGAGCAGTACCAATACATCCTTCGCGACGAGTCCATGCACTGCAACTTCGGCATCGACCTGATCAACCAGATCAAGCTGGAGAACCCGCACCTATGGACGGCCGAGTTCAAGGCCGAGATCAAGGCCCTGTTCCTGAAGGCCGTCGAGCTGGAATATCGCTACGCCGAGGACACCATGCCGCGTGGCGTGCTGGGTCTGAACGCATCGATGTTCAAGGGCTATCTGCGCTTCATCGCCAACCGCCGTGCGGTGCAGATCGGCCTCGAAGCCCTGTTCCCCAATGAAGAAAATCCCTTCCCCTGGATGAGCGAGATGATCGACTTGAAGAAGGAACGCAACTTCTTCGAGACCCGCGTCATCGAGTATCAATCGGGCGGGGCGCTGAGCTGGGACTGACCTCCCAGCCATCACAAGATCAAGACCTGGCCAATGCAGTCACCGAGCGAAACCCGCGTCAACACCTTCAAGGTGGCGGGACTGCATGGCGATCCCATTCACCGTATCGAGGCGCTCCTCCTGGGCGACTCTCGGGCGGTGAATAGCCGTATCCGCACGGACCGGTCCGTGCGGGGCGGCGACTTTTCCACTTGATCAAGGAGAAAACCATGGCAACTGCAAAGAAAGCTCCGGCCAAGAAGGCCGCTGCAACCCCGGCGAAAAAGGCTGCTGCTCCGGCGAAGAAGGCTGCTGCTCCGGCGAAGAAGGCTGCTGCTCCGGCGAAGAAGGCTGCTGCTCCGGCGAAGAAGGCTGCTGCTCCGGCGAAGAAGGCTGCTGCTCCGGCGAAGAAGGCCGCTGCTCCGGCGAAGAAGGCTGCTGCACCGGCGAAGAAGGCTGCTGCACCGGCGAAGAAGGCTGCTGCTCCGGCGAAGAAGGCTGCTGCTCCGGCGAAGAAGGCCGCTCCGGCGAAGAAGGCTGCTGCTCCGGCGAAGAAGGCCGCTCCGGCGAAGAAGGCTGCTGCTCCGGCGAAGAAGGCCGCTGCCAAGCCTGCCGCCAAGAAGGTCGCGGCGCCCAAGAAGGCTGCTGCTGCCAAGCCGGCGGCAAAGCCTGCCGCCAAGAAGGCCGCAGCTCCGAAGAAGGCGGCCGCCGCCAAGCCTGCCCCTGCGGCCAAGCCAGCTGCTGCTGCGCCTGCCCCGGCGGCCAAGACTGCGCTGAGCCCGCAAGCTGCCTGGCCTTTCCCGACCGGCAACAAGCCCTAAGCTCCTGTCTGCGCGGATGGTTTAGATCATCCGTTGCAGCATTGGCAAAGCCCGGCCCGCCTAGCGGTGCCGGGTTTCTTTTTGGGTGGGGATTGACAGATATCTGCGTCGGCTGGCGCCGAACGGTTCATCGCGCTTCAGGGGTAGAAGACGTTGACGCTGTAGCCGCTGACCCGCTGGCCGCCGGTGCTGAAGTTGAAGGACAAGGCCTGCTCAGAATCGGCGCTGACCCGGGCGAGTTGCGGGGTCAACATCTCGGGTCCGACGATGCGGCGGGCGAAAGGCGCGCCGCTGGCGTCCGTCAGGCTCAACTCCACCCAGGGTGCCGCAACGTCGACGCCACTCTTGTTGCGCAACGAGAGGTTGAGCCTGTAGCCGCTGCTGTTGCCCACCGGGTTCAATGACGTCGACTCGATGCTGAGCGCCTCGATGCGCCGCCAGGGCTTCACCTCGCAGCCGACAGTGCCGCACAGCACCTGCAGCCCTCCGCTCAACGGTGGGTGTAGGGCGGCGAGCGCGTCGCGGAAGTGCAGTGTGAGCTGAAGGGCCAGCAGCAAAGCCAACAGGACGGATATCAGTACCAGGGCCAGGCGTACGCCAGGTCGATGCCAGCGCGCCGTGCTTTCCGCTCTGCGCATGAACTCCGGCACGGCGACCGGTGTTGCAGTCGTCATTGGCGGTGATGGGTCCAGAGCCCGCTCGGGCGGCGGCAGTGGTTCGGCGGCTTTCTCGGTCTCGACCCAGTGAGGCTCCTGCCGTGCGACCTCGCTGGGCCAACCTGTCGGCAACGCCTCCGTGCGTGGTTCGGGCTCGGGTGGCGGCATCCAGGCCGGTTCGGGTGGCGGTGGAGGCGGTGGCGACTCTATGGTCGGCGCAGGAGCCGGCGTGAACGCGGGAGGCCAGGGCGGGGGTGCCTCCTGCTCGATGTCGAACAGCAGTTCGCGCGCATCGAAGATTTCGGCGCAGCGACCGCAGCGGACCCAGCCGTCGGAGACGCGCAACTGGTCCTCGACGATCCGGAAGATCGTGCCGCAGGCGGTGCAGCGCGTCGCGAAGCTCATGCGGCCCGTTGCGCCGTCATGAGTATCCAGCCGTCCTCTTCGTCGCTGACGGACAGCGCCAGCCAGGGCGCATAGGCCGCCTTCAACTCGTCCGCCTGGCGGGACAGGATGCCGGCGAGGATCAGATGACCGCCTGGCGCCACATGGGCGCAGAGCAGCGGCGCCAGCAGCTTCAGCGGTATGGCCAGGATGTTGGCGATGACCAGCGGGTACTCGCCGTTGGCCCGGTCGGGCAGGCCAGGGTTCAGCGTCACGCCGTTGGCCGTCGCGTTGTCGCGCGACGAAGTCACGGCAGCTGGGTCGATGTCGACCGCGTCAATGTTGGTTGCGCCATGCAGCGCGGCACCGATGGCCAGGATGCCGGAACCGCAGCCGTAGTCCAGCACGCGCGACCAAGCTTTGCCCTGGGTCGCAATCCACCGCAGACACATGCGCGTCGTCGGATGCGTGCCGGTGCCAAAGGCCAGCCCCGGGTCCAGGCGCATGACGCGTTGGGCCTGGGGCGGCGCCTCGTGCCAGCTCGGCACGATCCAGAAGTCGGGTGTGACTTCGACCGGCGCGAACTGGCTTTGCGTCAGGCGCACCCAGTCCTGCTCCGGCACGGCCTGGATGGCCTGCACGTGGATGTCCGCTGCCCAGTCCTGCGCCAGGATCAGCGTCGCAGCCTCGGTGGCCTCAGGCTCCGACGGGAACAGCGCCTTGACGACCGAGCGCTCCCAACCGGCCTTGGGTGCCGGCATGCCGGGCTCGCCAAACAGGGCTTGCTCGGCCTCGGTGTCGGCATCGGCGTCTTCAACGGACACCGCGAGGGCGTCGATCTCCATCAGCGCATCGCTGACGATCTCGACGTCGGCCTCGCGGCAGACCAGGGCCAGCTCGAAGAGATTGCTCATCGCTTGTGGGCAGCCATCCAGCTTTCAAGGTAGTGAATCGAAGTGCCACCTTCGATGAACTTTGCGTCCGCCATCAGCTCGCGGTGCAGCGGGATGTTGGTCTGGATGCCTTCCACCACCGTCTCGCTCAGCGCGATGCGCATGCGAGCCAGGGCCTGCTCGCGCGTGTCGCCGTGGACGATGATCTTGCCGATCATGGAGTCGTAGTTGGGCGGCACGAAGTAGTTCGTGTAGGCGTGCGAGTCCACGCGCACGCCGGGGCCGCCGGGTGCGTGCCACATCGTGATGCGACCGGGCGAGGGCACGAACTTGACCGGGTCTTCCGCGTTGATGCGGCACTCGATCGAATGTCCGCGAATCTCGATCTGGCGCTGCGTGAACGGCAACTTCTCGCCCGCAGCTATTCTGATTTGCTGCTGCACGATGTCGATGCCAGTGACCATCTCGGTGACCGGGTGCTCGACCTGCACGCGCGTGTTCATCTCGATGAAGTAGAACTCGCCGTTTTCGTACAGAAACTCGAAGGTGCCGGCGCCGCGATAGCCCATCTTCTTGCAGGCGGCTGCACAGCGGTCACCGACGCGCTCGATGGCGCGACGGGGGATGCCGGGCGCCGGCGCTTCCTCGATGATCTTCTGGTGGCGGCGCTGCATGGAGCAGTCGCGCTCGCCCAGCCAGACGGCGTTCTTGAACGTGTCGGCAAGGATCTGGATCTCCACATGGCGTGGGTTCTCCAGGAACTTCTCCATGTAGACCTCGGGGTTGCCGAAGGCCGCACCCGCTTCGGCGCGCGTCGTCTGCACCGCGTGCACCAGGGCAGCCTCGGTGTGCACGACACGCATGCCACGCCCGCCACCGCCACCGGCCGCCTTGATGATGACCGGGTAGCCCACGGAACGGGCGATCTTGATGATCTCCTTCGGGTCCTCGGGCAGGGCGCCTTCGGAGCCGGGCACGCAGGGCACGCCGGCGCGGATCATGGCCTGCTTGGCCGAAACCTTGTCGCCCATCAGGCGGATGGACTCGGGCGTCGGGCCGATGAAGGTGAAGCCGCTGCGTTCGACGCGTTCGGCGAAGTCGGCGTTCTCGCTGAGGAAGCCGTAGCCCGGGTGGATGGCCTCGGCGTCGGTCACCTCGGCCGTCGCGATGATGGCCGGCATGCTGAGGTAGCTCTGGGCCGACGGTGCGGGGCCGATGCAGACGGCCTCGTCGGCCAGGCGCACATATTTGGCGTCGCGGTCGGCCTCGGAGTAGACGACGACGGACTTGATGCCGAGTTCACGACACGCTCGTTGAATGCGGAGGGCGATTTCGCCTCGATTGGCGATCAGAACTTTTTTAAACATAGTCACTCGGCTCCATCGCTCTGGTTCGCTGCGCGAACCGTGCAATTTGCCGTGCCTGCGGCACGTCCGCGCTGTGCGCGAACTCCGCGATTCGCAATAAGAACCTTCTTAAACATCGAGTGGCCTCACTCGATCACGAACAGCGGCTGTCCGAACTCGACCGCCTGCCCGTTCTCGCACAGGATCTTCGTGATCGTGCCGGTCTTGTCGGCTTCGATCTCGTTCATGATCTTCATCGCTTCGATGATGCAGATGGGCTCGCCTTCCTTGATCTGCTGCCCGACGTCGCCGAAGGGCTTGGCGTTCGGGCCGGAGGCGCGATAGAAGGTGCCGACCATGGGCGACTTGACGACGTGGCCGGTTTCGACGGGCGCGGCGACCGGAGCGGCGACCACGGGTGCGGCCGGTGCCGCAGCGGCGACGGGCGCGGCCGGGGCGGTGGCGTAGACCGGTTGCGCGACCACGGTGGCTGCCGGGTCGGCCTTGACGATGCGGACCTTGCCGTCGGCTTCGGTGATTTCCAGTTCGGAGATATTGGATTCCGAGACCAGGTCGATCAGGGTCTTGAGCTTGCGCAGGTCCATCATGGCTCCAGGCTATGTTGTTGTTGTGAGGGAAAAAGGAGAAGCCGCTGGCCGCTCTCAGGCGCCAGCAGCTCCCAACGATTCGAGGGCGTGGCGCACGGCCAGGCGGTAGCCGTTGGCGCCCAGGCCGCAGATGACGCCCACTGCCAGATCACTCAGATAGCTGTGATGGCGGAAGGGCTCGCGGCGGTGGATGTTGGACAGGTGGACTTCGATGAAGGGAACGCTGACGGCGGCCAGCGCGTCGCGGATGGCGACACTGGTGTGCGTGTAGGCGGCCGGGTTGATGACGATGAAGCGCGTGCCATCGCCGCGCGAGGCCTGGATGCGGTCGACCAGAGCGCCTTCGTGGTTGCTTTGGAAGCTCACCAGCTTGGCGCCGGCATCGGCGGCGATCACGCTCAGTTCAGCGTCGATCTCGGGCAGGGTCTGCGCGCCATAGACCTCGGGCTCGCGGGTGCCGAGCAGGTTGAGGTTGGGGCCGTGCAGGACAAGAATTTGCATCAAACACGTGGCGGGGGCTGGACCGTTAGGGTCTAGAGAAGCGCCACTAAATTGAGGAAGGGCGAACTTTACGCTTTTTGCCGCCGGTTTCCGGCTGGGATAGGGTAATTCTCAAGAAGTTAGCAGCGCCCTCAGCTCCGCCAGGTGCGTGACGCCCAGCCGGCGCCAACTGATCTCGCCGGTCTCGTCAAAGACGACGGAAAAGGGCAGGCCGCCGGCCGGGTTGCCCAGTTCCCGCACCAGCCCCAGGCCCTCGGCGCCGGCCAGCGCGATGGCGAAGTCCAGCGGCGTCTTTTTCAGGAATGCCTTCACCGGATCGGCCTGGTCCACCGCCAGGCCCAGCACCTGCCAGCCCTTGGCCTTGGCTTCGCCGTAGAACTGGTTGATCTCCGGCAGCTCCTTCACGCAGGGCGGGCACCAGGTGGCCCAGAAATTGACTAGCAACGGCTGGCCACGCCAGCGGGCGACGTCCAGCTCGGCGCCGTCCATGCCGGCGAAGCGCCGGGTCCAGAAGGCCTGGGCGACGGGCGAGGCGACGGGTGGGTTCAGCTTGCGCCAGGCGAAGGAGGCGCCCAGCGCAGCGGCGCCCACGCCGGCGCCGGCCAGGATGAGGCGGCGGGTCACAGGGCTCATTCGGTCTCCAGCAGGGTAAGCAGGGCGGTCAGGTCGCCGCGCTCGGTCAGGCCGCGCGCGTCCGGCTTCAGCGCGCCGCGCAGATCGTCAAAGTCAAGGATGGTCAGGCACAGCGTGACGCGCTCGCCCAAGGCCGGGCAGGGCGCGTCGAGGATGAGCATGTCCACCGGCCGGCCCTTGCCGCCGGTCGTCTCGGCCACGTCGAAGTCCACGCCTCGATCCAGCAGCGCGATCTCGGCCGCCTTGCTGTCGTCGCAGTAGAGCTGCAGGTGCACGTTGGACAGCCTGGTGGCCGTGCCGCGCCAGACGGCGCCGGTCAGGTGGGGGCGGAATTCGGCCAGCCGCGCCATCCACTGCGCGGCCAGCTCGCGCAGCGCGCGCAACTCGGCCGGCTGGGTGTCGGCGTGGAAGATGGCGATGTGCTCGCGCACGGCCGCCTCCACCTCGTCATTGCCCGGCAGCGCGGCGCGCGGTGCGCCCAGATCGCGGGCGGCCCGTTGCTTGGCGGGGCCCCAGTCCATGCCCTCGTCGACGATGAGGCGGGCGGCCACGGCCGCGATCTCTTCGGTGATCTCACTCATGGCAATTGCGCATCGTTCATGCGCCCGGTGATGACGGCGGCCCGGCCCATCACGTAGGCCGACCCCGGCTGGCGCTCAAAGCGCTTGGGCGCCGGCAGCATCACCGCCAGCCGCGCGGCCTCGAAGTTGCCGAGCCGGGACACGTCCATGCGGAAGTAGTGCCGCGCCGCCGCCTGGGCGCCGAACAGGCCTTCGCCCCACTCGACGCTGTTCAGGTAGATCTCCAGGATGCGCTGCTTGCTCAGCAGGCCTTCCAGCATCAGCGTGAGGATCAGTTCCTGGCCCTTGCGCAGCAGCGTGCGCTCGCCGGACAGGAACAGGTTCTTGGCCAACTGCTGCGTGATCGTCGAGCCGCCGATGACCTTGGGCGGCTTCTTGGCCTTGCGCGCCTCGGCGCGGGCCTGCGCCTTCTCGTTCTTCTGCCACGCGCCTTTCAGCGCGTCCCAATCCACGCCGCCATGCTCGGCGAAGCCGTCGTCCTCGCTGGCGATGACGGCGCGCTTCAGCGTCTTGGGCAGTTGCGCGTCGTCCACCCAAGACTGGGCCCAGGCGACTTGCTGCTTCTCGCCCAGCAGCCGGAGGGCCTCGCTGCGCTGGAAGCTGGTGGACTGCGGCGCCAGCACATTCATCAGCGCGATGCGGCCGGCGAACCAGAGCTGCAGGCACAGCACCGCCAAGGCCAGCACGGCGAGCAGACGGCCGGCATGGCGCATCACAGCGATGCCCTCAGCGCTTTCAGCACCGGCGCCGTGTCCGGCCGCACGCCGCGCCAGAAAAAGAAGGCCTCGGCCGCCTGCTCGATCAGCATGCCCAGGCCGTCGCGCGGCTCGGCGCCGTGGGCGGTGGCCCAGTCGAGGAAGCCCTGTGCCTTGGGGCCGTACATCATGTCCAGCGCCAGGCTGCCTGGCTTCAGCACGCGGGCGTCGACCGGCGAGGCCGCACCGGCCAGGCTGGTGCTGGTGGCGTTGACGATGATGTCCTGCGCGGCGGGTGCATCAACCAAGGTGCCGGCAGCCAAAGGCACGCCCAGGTGGGCATGGCTGGCGACCAGCGCCTGGGCCTTGTCGAACGTGCGGTTCACGACCGCAATGCCTGCCGGCCCGGCGGCGATCAGGCTGCCCAGCACGCCCGCCGCCGCGCCACCGGCGCCGACCAGCAGCACCTGCAGGCCGGCCAGCGGTCGGCCGGCGTTGCGCTGGATGTCGTTGACGAGGCCCGCGCCGTCGGTGTTGTCGCCCGTCCAGCCGCCCTGATCGAAGCGCAGCGTGTTGACAGCGCCGCCCAGCTGTGCGCGCTCGGTGCGGGTGGTGGCCAGCGCGAACGCGTCGAACTTGAAAGGAACGGTGATGTTGCAGCCGCGCCCGCCAGCGGCGGCAAAGGCGCGCAGCGTGGCCTCGAAACCGTCCAGCGGCGCCAGCAGGCGCTCATAGGTTAGGTCCTGCCCCGTCTGCTCCGCAAACATCGCGTGGATGTCCGGCGAGCGGCTGTGCGCCACCGGATTGCCGACGACGGCATATCGATCTGTCATTGCGCTTGTCCCTGCAAAGTCGTTTCCAGCCCGTCGTCGCGCGTGAACCTGAAGCGCGACGTGATGACCAGCACCTCGGCGCCGCGCAGCATCTCCCGGCTGAAGTTGCCGAAGGGCGAGGCCGCCTGCACGATGGCGATGGCGCGGCGGTCCAGCGTGGCGTTGCCGCTGGAGGCCAACACGTCGGTCTCGATGACGCGGCCCTTGTGGTCGATGTGGATGTTCATCGTCAGCTCGCCGTAGAGCTTCTTGCCGCGGGATTCGGGGAAGTCGCGCGTGCCGCGCTCCTCGATGCGGCGGCGCAGGCCGTCGTAGTACTGCGCGTAGACGACCTCGCGCGTGGCCGGGCTGATGTAGCGCTTGCGCGGCCGGGCGCTTTCCTCGTTGACGCGCTTCTCGATCTCGGCCAGCAGGTCCACCAGCTGGCGGCGCTTCTCGGCCTGCGCGCGCTCGGCGGAGTCGGTTTTCTCGCGGCGTGGGTCGGGCGGCGGCAGCAGCGCGATGTCGCGGCGCAACTGGGTCAGCAGTTGCTGCTGCTGTTGCTGCAGCTGCGAAATCTGCGAACTCTGCGCCTCGGCGGCGTCGCCCACCTCGCTGCGGCGCGCGGGCGGCAGCGGCGACGTGGCGCGGCCGACTTCCGTGTTGCCGCCGCCGGCCAGGTTGGCCTGCGCCAGTGCCGCCGCCTTGGTGGGCGCCTCGTTGGAGCGTGTGTTGACGAGCACGACCTCCAGCGGCGTGTCCTGGAAGATGCGGTTGAAGGCGTCGGGCGCGGCGATGCGCAGGCTGAGCAAGGCCGCATGCGCACCCAGCGAAAACGCCAGCGCGATCTGCAGGGTGCTCAGGCGGCGCATCGTCAGGCTGCAGGCGTCGCCTCGGCTTCGCTGCTGCCGTCGTTCAAATCGATGGCCAGGGCGATTGGCGTCGCGGCGGCTTCGAGTTCGTCCTCGTCGCCTTCCGGCTCCTCAGCGGCCGGTGCTTCATCCAGCCGCTCGATCAGCGTCGCATGCAGGTCCAGCGTCATCTCGTCCATGCCCGTGATGCGCACCTTCACATGGCTGCCGCGCGGCAGGTTCT
The DNA here is from genome assembly GCF_043555835.1 of Pelomonas parva. Lineage (NCBI taxonomy): Bacteria > Pseudomonadati > Pseudomonadota > Betaproteobacteria > Burkholderiales > Sphaerotilaceae > Roseateles > Pelomonas parva. Next base: position 67,030 of record NZ_JBIGHV010000002.1, read on the forward strand.
CGCAGCCCAGCGCCTTGAACACCAGCGGCAGGTCGTCCGCACGCACCAGGCCTTCCTTCATGACCGTGGCGGTCAGCTCGGTCGTGCCGTTCTGCTGCAGATGACGTAGCGTCCAGAAGCGCTCGATGCCGTTCTGGAAACCGTTGTAGGCCGCGTAGGCGGACTCGAAGCCCGAGATGATGGAGAACAGCGCCGCGTCTTTCGGCTTGAATGGCGCGACGAGCGCGGCCGTCTTGCCGTGGCGCGCGCAGGCAATGATCTGCCACTGGTTGACCAGGTCGACATAACGGCGCAGTGGTGAGGTGGCCCAGGTGTACTGCGCCACGCCCATGCCGGCGTGCGGCAGCGCCCGGGTACCCATGCGCACCTTGATGCCGGGCGCCAGGCTGGCCTGGCTGCGGTAGATGCCGGGCAGGCCCAGTTCGGCCAGCCAGCCGCCCCAGGCGGAGTTGGCCAGGATCATGGCCTCGGCCACGATCAGGTCCAGCGAACTGCCGCGCGCACGCACGGCTATCTCGACGGACTCCGTGCCGTTGGGCGCTTCCATGCGCTCGCCCACCAGGCGGAAGTTGTAGTCCGGCCGGTTGAAGTTCTCCGGCTTGCCGCGCACCACTTCGCGCTGCGCCTTGAGATGTTTTGCCAGGCGCCAGGTGAAGGCGAGTTCGGGCGCGAAGGCGTAGGCGGCCGGCGCTTCGCCCGACAGCGTGGCATCGGTGACGATGCCGTCCAGCTTGTCATGACGCAGGTTGGCGGCGATGTGCACGCGCTCCAGCTTCGTCTCGCGCGCCTTCACTTCAAAAGTTGCCTCGTCCATCGTGAAGTAGATGGACACCGCCGGGCAGTCGCGCCCTTCGATCAGCGTGTAGGCCTGCACGACGTCGTCGGGCAGCATGGTCAGCTTCCAGCCCGGCATGTAGACGGTGGACAGGCGCTCGCGGGCGACCTTGTCCACGGCCGAGTCCGGCGTGATGGCGAGACCCGGCGCGGCGATGTGCACGCCGAAGGTGACCGTGCCCGTGCCCAGTCCCTGCACCGACAGCGCATCGTCGATTTCCGTCGTCTGCGAGTCGTCGATGGAGAAGGCCTGCGCCGTCGACAGCGCCAGCTCGTCCTTGATCTCGGGCGCCGTCAGCGCGGGGAAGCCGGCGCCTTTCGGGAAGTTCTCGAACAGGAAGCGCTTCCAGTGGAACTGGTAGGCGCTGGTGATGGCGCCTGCGGCCTGCAGCAGGTCCAGCGGCGCCTTGTGCGCCAGCTTGCTGGCCTCGACGACGGCCTTGTACTCCGGGCCGTTCTTGTCGGGCTTGAAGAGGATCTTGTAGATCTGCTCCTGGATGGGTGCCGGGCAGGTGCCCGCCGCCAGCTCCCGGGCCCAGGTCTCGATCTGCAGCGCCTGCTGTCGCTTGCGCTCAATACCCAGCAGTGCGGCCTTGACGGTCTCCTCGGGCGCCTTCTTGAACTGGCCCTTGCCGGCGCGGCGGAAGTAGTGCGGCGCGTCGTACAGGCCCAGCAGCGCGGCAGCCTGCTGCACGGTGCCGGCCTTGGCGTCGAAGTAGTCCCGCGCCAGGTCGGCAAAGCCGAACTCGCCTTCGGGCGCGAACTCCCAGGCCAGGTCGAGGTCGATGGTATCGGCCAGCGCGCGCGCTTCGCTCAGCAGCACGGCGGGGACCGGCTTTTCGAACTTCAGCAACACATTGGCGGACTTGACCTTGACTCGCTTGCCCGAGTCCAGCTCGACCTGCAGCGAGGCATCGGCCTCCGACATCACCCGGCCGGCGTGAAATTTCCCGGCATCATCAAACAGCGCAAACATAGGGGCGGGATTGTCGCCTCAGGCTTGGAGATGCCGGACCAAGCCGGGCAAATGGGCTTCGAAGTCCGTGAGGCCGTGGTCGCTGCCTTCCAGCACCTCGCCGTCACAGCCGGCGTAGCGGGCCAGCATCTCGCGCCAGTCCAGCAACTCGTCGCCCTTGGCGATCAGCGCGAAGTAGCGCAGCGGGCGGGTCAGCGCAGGCGGCGGTGCCAGCGCCGCGAGTTCGGCGACGTGCTGGGCCGTGAAGTCGAACTTCAGCGTCGGCTCATGCCAGGCAGTCAGCTCGCCGATGTGCTGGGCCAGGTCGCGCGCCGGGTTCACGGCCGGGTTCAGCACCACGGCGCGCCAGCCGCGGTGGGCGCGCTGCTCGGCCAGCGCCGTGGCGTAGAAGCCGCCCAGCGAGCTGCCGATGACGGCGGCGCCGGTCTCGGGCCAGTCAGCCACGATGCCGGCGACGAGAGCCATCGCATCCAGCGGGGAGGGCGGCAGTTGGGGGCAGGCGAAGGTCAGGCCGGGCTGCTCGGCCGCCCATTCAGCCATGCGCAAGGCCTTGGCTGAACCCGGCGAGGAGCGAAAGCCGTGCAGATAGATCAGATGCGTGAGCGCCATGACGGAAGTTTTTGCGTGAAGTTCGGCCGCCCTGCGACGGTGGCGGGCGCCAATTGACGCGAGTGTCGCCGGGCTTAAAGTTGCCGCCTTTCGTTTCCTTCGGACACAGATCATGACCCCGATGTCGCGTTCCGTTCTGGCCTCCGCCGCGCTACTCGCGCTGGCGGCATTGGCTCAGGCTCAGACCCCGCCCGCCGCCCCGGCTACCGCCGCCTCCGGCCCCACAGCCGCCTCGCCCGCCCGCCCGCCGGCCGACCCGACCGCGCCCAAGCCCTTCGCCGAGATCATCCGCGGCGCCAAGGAGCAGCCAGGCCTGTTCCCCATCTGGCGTAAGGACGAGAAGACCTGGATCGAGATCCCGAAGGACCAGCTCAACAAGCCCTTCCTGTTCAGCGTCAACGTCGCCAACTCCATCGGCGAGCGTGGCTTCTACGCCAGCCAGATGATCGGCGACGAGATGGCCGAATGGCGCCGCGTCGGCAACCAGGTGCAGCTGATCGCGCTGAACAGCAAGTTCCGCAGCGACACCGCCTCCAACAAGCTGGCCGTCGCCCAGGCCTTCTCGCCCAGCTTGATCTCCGGCGGCCCGGTGGCCAGCGCCGAGCACCCGGACCGCAAGTCCGTGCTGGTCGACGCCAGCGGCTTCCTGCTGCACGACATCCCCGGCTACTCCACGCGCCTTGAGGCCGCCTTCCGCCTGCCCTATGCGCCGGACCGCGCCAATTCCTTCATCGAGGCCACGCGCGCCGACGCCCAGGTCACGACGCTGACCGCCCGCGTGCACTTCGCCACGCCGCGCATCCCCGCGCCGCCGCTGGTCGCCGCGCCCGTGCCGCTGCCGACGCCGCCCCAGGCCACGCCGGACCCGCGCTCGATGTTCTTCAGCTTCGTCTACAGCTTCCGCGCGCTGCCCGCCCAGCCGGCCGCCATCCGCCATGCGGACCCGCGCCTGGGTCATTTCATGGAGAGCTACAGCAACCTCGGCGACGACCTCAGGATCAACCCGCGCGTGCATCTCGTGGCCCGCTGGCGCCTGGAGAAGAAGGACCCGAGCGCCGCGCTGTCGGAGCCGGTTCAGCCCATCGTCTACTGGATGGACAAGAACATCCCGGCCAAGTACCGCGAGTCCGTCAAGGCCGGCATCCTGGAGTGGAACAAGGCCTTCGAGAAGATCGGCTTCAAGGACGCGATCGTTGCCAAGCAGCAGCCGGACGATGCCGACTGGGACAACATGGACTCGACGCACGCGTCCGTTCGCTGGTTCACCGGCTCCGACGTCGGCTTCGCCATCGGCCCCAGCCAGCGCGACCCGCGCACCGGCGAGATCCTGGACGCCGACATCGGCATGAGCGACGTCTTCGGCCGCGGCACCCGCCGCTTCGCCACCGACGACGTGCGCCCCGGCGGCCACGGCCATGACCACCACGAGCACAACGGCTGGACGGGTGCCCGCAGCAGCCTGGCGCTGACCGAGCAGCATTGCACCTACCTGGCCGACCAGGCCAACGAGTTCGGCTTCGCGCTGGACCTGCTGGCGCTTCGCGACGGCATGGACCTGAACGGCCCCGAGGCCGAGGCGCTGGCCCAGGCCGTCATGAAGGACGTGATCATGCATGAGGTGGGCCACACGCTCGGCTTCAAGCACAACTTCCGCTCGTCGACGACCGTCACCCAGGCCCAGCTCAAGGACAAGGCCTTCACCGAGGCCAACGGCATCTCCAACTCGGTGATGGACTACAACGCCTACAACCTGCCGCTGATGGGCGAGCCCAAGGCCAGCCTGACCAACACCACGCTGGGCGCCTATGACTACTGGGCCGTCGAGTACGCCTACAAGCAGATCCCGGCCGAGCAGGAAGCTGCCGAGCTGGCCCGCATCGCGGCCCGCTCGACCGAGCCGCAACTGGCCTACGGCGACGACTTTGACCAGGGCGTGGGCGGCCCCTTCGACGGCTTCGACCCGCGCAGCAACCAGCGCGACCTCGGCGACGACCCGCTGGCCTACGCGAAGAAGCGCCTCAAGCTCAGCCAGGAACTGTGGGAGCGCGTGCAGGCCCGCAAGCCCCAGGCCGGCGAGGACCCGTTCCGCGCCCGCCGCTCGGTGGCCGACGCCTTCCGCCAGCTGGGCATGACGGCCAACAACGTCAGCAAGTACGTGGGCGGCATCCAGGCCGAGCGCATCGTGCCGGGCGTCACGCCGGGCCAGGCCTTCAAGCCGGTGGACAACGCCCAGCAGCGCGAGGCCTTGCGCTTCATCGCCAGCGGTCTGCTGTCCAGCAACTCGTTCAAGTTCAACCCCGAGTTCGTCGCCGCGCAGACGCTGGACTACAACGAGTGGGCGGACCGCGGCCAGCCGCTGTCCATCCCCGACGCCGTCGCCGGTGTGCAGGGTCGCGTGCTCGACCGCCTGATGTCGCCCGCCACCGCGCGCCGCCTCATCGAGCAGAGTAGCTTCCTGCCCGAGGCGCAGCGCAAGGGCGCGGTGTCGCTGAGCGAGGTCTACGGCACGCTGCAGACGGCCATCTTCAGCGAGCTGAAGACGGGAGCCGAGATCGACCGCATGCGTCGCAGCCTGCAGCGCGAATACCTGCGCCGCCTGCAGGCCCAGCTGAACCGCGCCACCAATGGCGCGGCGGTCTACGCCGATGCGTTCTCGATGGCGCGCTACCACGCCAGCCAGCTCGCCAAGGAGTTGCGCGTGGCCGCAGCCAAGCCGGGCCTGTCCGTCGAGACGCGCGCCCATCTCGTCGAGACGCAGGACATGCTGGACAGCATGCTGAAGGCGACGCTGACGCGCAGCTGATCGGGCTCGCTTCGAGCAAAAAGGCCGGCAGTGATGCCGGCCTTTTTTGTCGTCACTACGATGGCCGTCTCAAGAGGAGGAGACCATGCCCGACAGCGCCCAGTTCAACCAAATCGGAGCCGGCAAGCTGCCAGGCTATCTCGGCATCAACATCACCCAGGTGGAAGGCAACGAGGTCCATGCCGAGCTGGCCGTGCGCACCGAGCTGATGGCGCCCAACGGCTTCCTGCATGCTGGCAGCATCGTCACGCTGGCCGACACCTGCGCCGGCTATGGCTGCGTGGCCAACCTGCCGGAGGGCGCGGTGGGCTTCACGACCGTCGAGCTGAAATCCAACCACCTCGGCACCGCCCGCGAGGGCATGGTCGCCTGCGTGGCCAAGGCCGTGCACCTGGGCCGCACCACGCAGGTCTGGGATGCCGTCGTCACGCACAAGGACACGGGCAAGACGATGGCGCTGTTCCGCTGCACGCAGATGGTTCTCTACGCGAAGTGAGACGCCCTCTGCTCGGGGGGTGTGTCCCAAATTCATAGGGCATGGCGGCTTCTCGGCCGGGGCAGACTCGCGCGTCCGTCGTCGAGGTGCTCGCGCATGAAATTCCGTCCCATCCTGGCCCTGCCGGCCGCCACGCTGATCCTGCTGCTGGGCGGCTGTGGCAAATCGTCCACCACATTGGGCGAGGGCGGCTCTGTTGTCAGCGGCTCGGCCGGCCCGGCCGGCGCCAGCAACGCCAGCCGCGAGCTCGTCAAATGCAGCGCGCCGGTGGCGACGCTGGCGCTGATCGAGAACCCCAACGGCTACAGCTATTCCAGCAGCTACCAGCTGCCTTCAAGCCCGGTGCCGCTGGTGCGGTTGCTGGCCCAGCAGAGCGGCTGTTTTCGTGTCGTCGACCGTGCAGCCGGGCTGAAGGCGACGGTGCGCGAGCAGGAGCTGAAGGAGTCCGGCGTTCTGCGCCGGCAGGGCAACACGGTGAGCGGGGGCAAGGGCTACGAGGCGCAGTACAGCCTGACGCCCAGCCTGACCTTCAGCGAACAGGATGCCGGCCGCCAGATCGGCGGCATCCTGCAGGCCATTCCCTACCTGAACAAGCTGGTCGGCGCGGCCGAGCAGGTCAAGCTCAAGCAGGCGCAGGCCGCGCTGCTGCTGACCGACAACGAGACCACCGAGCAGGTCGCCGCTTCCACGGGCTCGGTGGAGGTGGCGGACCTGGGAGTGGGCGGTGCCCTCGTCGGCAAGCTGGGTGGCGCGGCGGGCGCCGGCTGGAGCAACTCCAACGAGGGCAAGGTCATCGCGGCGGCCTTCATGGATGCGCACAACCAGCTTGTCGTGCAGGTGCGTGAGCTGCAGGCGAAAGAGCTGCCACCCGCAGTGGCAACTCGCAAGGGCGGCTGAAACAGCCGGGGGCCAGGGCTATGCTGGCGGCATGCAGCCGGCCAAGCCCTTCAAGATCCCCGAATCGGTCCTCGTCGTCATCCACACGCCCGACCTGCAGGTGCTGCTGATCGAGCGTGCCGACCACCCCGGTTTCTGGCAGAGCGTGACCGGCTCCAAGGACAGCGCCGATGAGCCGCCGGCAGAGACCGCGCGGCGCGAGGTGCTGGAGGAAACCGGCTTCGACATCGCGGCCGTTGGCGGCGAGTTGCGCGACTGGCAGCTGGCCAACGTTTACGACATTTACCCGCACTGGCGCCACCGCTACGCGCCGGGCGTCACGCGCAACACGGAACACGTCTTCGGCCTACAACTGCCCGCCGCGCTGGCGCCGACACTGGCGCCTCGCGAGCACCTGGCCTGGCTCTGGTTGCCCTGGCACGAAGCGGCCGACCGCTGCTTTTCGCCGTCCAATGCCGAGGCGGTGCTGCAGTTGCCCCGCTTCAGCCCCGCGACCCAATGACCTGCACCCGCTGACGCCATGAGCCCCCTGCGCCCATCGCCCCACCCGCCCGGCGCCGTGCTGCGCGTGGCGACCTACAACATCCACAAGGGCGTGCGCGGCGTCGGGCCCGCCAAGCGGCTGGAAATCCACAACCTGCAGATGGGCGTGGCGGCGCTGGATGCCGACCTCGTCTGCCTGCAGGAGGTGCGCCTGTTCCACCACCGCGAGGCGGCGCAGTTCGACCGCACCTGGTTCGGCTGGCCCGAGAAAGGCCAGGCCGAGTTCCTGGCGCCCGAGGGCTACGAGGTGGCCTACCGCACCAACGCCGTCACCAAGGGCGGCGAGCACGGCAATGCGCTGCTGTCGCGCTGGCCCATTGGCGACATTGGCCACCACGATGTGTCCGACCACGCCTTCGAGCAGCGCGGCCTGCTGCATGTGCCCGTGCACTGGCAGGGCACGGTGGTGCATGTCGTCGTTGCGCATTTCGGGCTGATCCATTCCAGCCGCGTGCGCCAGGTCGACCGGCTGGCGGCCTTCGTGCGCGACCATGTGCCCGAGGGCACGCCGCTGCTCGTCGCCGGCGACTTCAACGACTGGGGCGAGCGGCTGGACGCGGCCATGCACATGCACGACCTGCGCCGCGCGTCGCCGCCGCACGGCCGCGCGCGCGCGCCCACCTTCCCGTCGCGGCTGCCGGTGTTTGCGCTGGACCGCGTCTACACCCGCGGCCTGCGCTGCACCGGCGTGCAGGTGCCGCGCGGGCCCAGCTGGGCGCGCATGTCGGACCACCTGCCGCTGTTGGTGGAACTGGCCCTGGAATGAAAAGGCCCGGGGCGAAGCGGCCAAGGCGGAACGCGGCCTCCGACACCGGCTTCGTTGGCGGCAACGACATCCAGCTGCTGCGCGGCGGCGACCAGCTCTTCCCGGCCATGCAGGCGGCCATCCACCGCGCCCGCCATGAGGTCTGGCTGGCGACCTACATCTTTCATCACGACGACACCTCGCTGGCGCTGGCCGACACGCTGCTGGCTGCCGACCGGCGCGGCGTGCGCGTGCGGGTGGTGGTGGATGGCTTCGGCAGCCACGCCAGTCTGGCGGCGCTGCGCGAGCGCTTTGCCGGCAGTGGCGTGGCGCTGGCGGTGTTCCGGCCCATGGACCGCTGGTGGCACTGGTTCAAGCGCGGCCAGCTGCGCCGCCTGCACCAGAAGCTCTGCGTCGTCGACAACGACCTGGCCTTCGTCGGCGGCATCAACGTCATCGACGACCGCCTGGACATGCGCCACGGCTTGAGCGAGGAGCCGCGGCTGGACTTCGCCGTGCAGATCGGCGGCGGCCTCGTCGACCTGGTGGGCCACAGCGTGCGCTCCATGTGGTCGCGCGCCTGGCTCGGGCGTGACTTCGACGACGCGCTGCTGGACTACGTGCCCCTGCGCCGCCGTTTCACGCTGTGGCTGACCCAGCTCTGGCGCGGTCCGCAGCGCCTGCCCGAACCGTCGGAGCGCTTGGCCGCAGTCTGCGCCGCCTTCGTGCTGCGCGACAACCTGCGCCGCCGCCGCACCATCGAGCATGCCTACGCCGACGCCATCCGCAACGCCAGCCACCGCGTCGACATCGTCTGCCCCTACTTCTACCCCGGCCAGCGCATCCGCCACGCGCTGCGCGGCGCGGCCGACCGCGGCGTGCGCGTGCGCCTGCTGCTGCAGGGCAAGCTGGATTACCGCATCGCCGGCTGGGCCGCCGAGGCGCTGTATGCCGACCTGCTGCGCCACGGCATCGAGATCTACGAGTACATGCCGGCCTTCCTGCACGCCAAGGTCGCCGTCGTCGACGACGAATGGGCCACCGTGGGCAGCTCCAACATCGACCCGCTGTCGCTGCTGGTCAACCTGGAGGCCAACGTCGTCGTGCTGGACCGGGGCTTTGCGACCCAGCTGGCCGCCGAGATCGAGGCCGCGCTGGCCGTCTCCGACCGTGTCGGCGAGACCGCCGGCAAGGGCCTGCGCGCATGGCTGCACCGGGCCGTGGTTGTCTGGTTCGCCTACGTCTTCCTGCGCGTGGCCGGGGCGGCGGGGCGCTACTAGAACGACGGGGCGTGCGTTGGCTTGAGCACGCCAGCTTGAACCAGCGCCGCCGCGCGCTCGATGTCCGGCGCGAGGTAGTGGTCGGCCGGGCTGCTGGCGCAGTCGGCGCGCAGCCTTGCGTGCAGAGCCTCCACCGGCGCCGAACTTGTCAGCGGCCGCAGGAAATCGATGCCTTGCGCCGCCGCCAGCATCTCGATGGCGACGATGTGGGCGGTGTTGTCCAGCATCGTGTGCAGGCGGCGCGCGGCAAAGGTGGCCATTGAGACGTGGTCCTCCTGGTTGGCGCTGGTGGGCAGGCTGTCGACGCTGGCCGGGTGGGCCAGGCTCTTGTTCTCGCTGGCGAGCGCCGCAGCCGTCACATGGGCAATCATGAAGCCGCTGTGCAGGCCGGCGTCGGCCGTCAGGAAAGGCGGCAGGCGCGAGATGCCGGGGTCGATCAGCATGGCGATGCGGCGCTCGGCGATGGCGCCGACCTCGGCGATGGCCAGCGCCAGGTTGTCGGCCGCAAACGCGACCGGCTCGGCGTGGAAGTTGCCACCCGAGATCATCACGTCGTCGAAGACCAGCGGGTTGTCGGTCACCGCATTCGCCTCGCACACCAGCACCTTGGCCGTGTGACGTGCCTGATCCAGGCAGGCGCCCATGACCTGGGGCTGGCAGCGCAGGCAATACGGGTCCTGCACGCGCTCGTCGCCTTCGCGATGTGAGGCGCGGATGGCGCTGCCGGCCAGCAGCTCGCGGTAGACGGCCGCCACCTCGATCTGGCCCGGCTGGCCACGCACCTCGTGGATGCGCGCGTCGAACGGGCCGTCGCTGCCGCGTGCGGCGTCCAGCGTCATCGCGCCGCTGGCCAGCGCCGTGGCGAACAGGCCTTCGAAGCGCAGCAGCGCATGCAGCGCCAGCGCGGTACTCGCCTGCGTGCCGTTGATGAGCGCCAGTCCTTCCTTGGCGGCCAGCGTCAATGGCTGCAGCTCCAGCCGCGCCAGCTGTTCGCGGGCCGGCACGCGCTGGCCGTCTACCAGCGCTTCGCCTTCACCCATCAGCGCCAGCGTCAAGTGGGCCAGCGGTGCCAGGTCGCCACTCGCGCCGACCGAGCCCTGGCAGGGCACATAGGGAATGAAACCGGCGTTGAAGGCATCCAGCAGCGCGGTGATGACGACGCGGCGCACGCCGCTGAAGCCGCGCGCCAGGCTGCCTGCCTTGGTGGCCAGCATCAGCCGCACCACCTCGGGCGACATCGGCGCGCCGACGCCCACCGCGTGGCTGCGGATCAGGTTGAGCTGGAGCTGCGCGAGCTGGTCCTTGGCGATGCGCGTGCTGGCCAGCTTGCCGAAGCCGGTGTTGACGCCGTAGACCGGCGCGTCACCTGCCGCGGCGGCGGCCACCAGCGCGGCGCTCTTGTCGACCGGCGCCCAGTCGTCGAGCTGCAGCGCGGCGCAGCCGGCGGCGATGTCGGCGAGCTGCGCCAGCGTGAGTTGTCCGGGGATGAGTTTCATAGCGAGGGCAGGTTCAGTTCGTTCTTGTGGGCGCAGGCTGTCGCCGACTCGTAGCCGGCATCGGCATGGCGCATGACGCCGGTGGCCGGGTCGTTCCAAAGCACGCGGGACAGGCGCTGCGCGGCGGCATCGGTGCCGTCGGCGACGATGACCACGCCCGAGTGCTGCGAGTAGCCCATGCCCACGCCACCGCCGTGGTGCAGGCTCACCCAGGTGGCACCGCCGGCGGTGTTCAGCAGCGCGTTCAGCAGCGGCCAGTCGGAGACGGCATCCGAACCATCCTTCATGCCCTCGGTTTCGCGGTTAGGGCTGGCGACCGAGCCACTGTCCAGATGGTCGCGGCCGATGACGATGGGCGCCTTCAGCTCACCGTTCTTGACCATGTCGTTGAAGGCCACGCCGGCGAGGTGGCGTTCGCCCAGGCCCAGCCAGCAGATGCGCGCCGGCAGGCCCTGGAAGGCGATGCGCTTGGCGGCCATGTCCAGCCAGCGGTGCAGCGCTTCATGCTTGGGGAAGAGTTCCTTCAGCTTGGCGTCGGTCTTGCGGATGTCCTCGGGGTCGCCCGACAACGCCACCCAGCGGAACGGCCCCTTGCCCTCGCAGAACAGCGGCCGCACATAGGCCGGCACAAAGCCGGGGAAGTCGAAGGCGTTGGCCACGCCCTGGTCCAGCGCGACCTGGCGGATGTTGTTGCCGTAGTCCACCGTCGGGATGCCTTCAGCCTTGAAGGCCAGCATCGCTTTGACGTGCGTCGCGCAGCCGGCGGCGGCGGCGGCTGTCAGCTCGGCGTGGCGCGCCGGGTCGGCGGCGGCAGCCTTCCACTGCTCCACGGTCCAGCCCGGGGGGCAGTAGCCGTTGATGAGGTCGTGGGCGCTGGTCTGGTCGGTCACGAGGTCGGGTTTGACGCCGCGCTTCACCAGCTCCGGCAGCACCTCGGCCGCATTGCCCAGCAGCGCGACCGACACCGCGCGGCCGGCGGCGGTGTGGGCCTCGATGCGCGCCAGCGCGTCGTCCAGGTCGGCGGCTTGCTCGTCCACGTAGCGCGTCTGCATCCGGAAGTCGATGCGGCTTTGCTGGCACTCGATGTTCAGCGAGCAGAAGCCCGCGAACGTGGCTGCCAGCGGCTGCGCGCCGCCCATGCCGCCCAGTCCCGCAGTCAGCACCCAGCGCCCCTTGGCCACGCCGCCGTAGTGCTGGCGCGCCGCTTCGACAAAGGTCTCGTACGTACCCTGCACGATGCCCTGGCTGCCGATGTAGATCCAGCTGCCAGCCGTCATCTGGCCGTACATCATCAAGCCCTTGCGATCCAGCTCGTGGAAGTGCTCCCATGTCGCCCAGGCAGGGACCAGATTCGAGTTCGCGAGCAGAACCCGCGGCGCATCGGCATGTGTGCGGAACACACCCACCGGCTTGCCCGACTGGATCAGCAGCGTCTCGTCATCGTTCAGTTCACGCAGCGCCTTGAGGATCGCGTCGAAGGCCTCCCAGTTGCGCGCCGCCTTGCCGATGCCGCCGTAGACCACCAGCTCGTCCGGGTTCTCGGCCACGGCGGGGTCCAGGTTGTTCTGCAGCATGCGGTAGGCGGCCTCGGTCAGCCAGCTCTTGCAGCTGAGCTGGGTGCCGGTGGGGGCCTTCACGGGGCGGGGCAGGGCGGTCATGGGTGCTCCTCGAAGCGGTCGAACTCTAGTTGTCTATACAAGTAGAGTCAACTAGGATGGCGCCATGCCGCGATCCTCAGCCAGCCCCGAGCCCCAATACCTCAAGGTCAAGAACCATCTGCGCGAGGGCATCGCCAGCAGCCACTGGGTGGCCGGCGACCTGCTGCCCAGCGAGGGCGCGCTGGTGGCGCTGTTCGAGGTCAGCCGCATGACCGTCAACCGCGCGCTGCGCGAGCTGGTGCAGGAGGGGCTGATCGAGCGGGTGCAGGGCGTGGGCAGCTTCGTCGCCCAACTGCACCGCATCTCGTCGACGCTGAACGTACGCGACGTGCACGAGGAAATCCTGGCGCGCGGCGGCACGCACGAGGCACGTGTGCATGCGCTCACCAAGGGCAAGGCCACGCCCCAGCAGGCGGCAGAGCTGGGCTTGAAGCGGGGTGCGCAGGTCTACCTGAGCCTCATCGTCCACCTGGAGAACGGCCACCCCATCCAGTGCGAGGAGCGCGCCGTCAACCCGGCCTGCGCGCCCGACTACCTGGCGCAGGACTTCACCCGCATCACGCCCACGCACTACTTGCTGGAGGTGGCGCCGCTGGCCGAGGCCCGCTACATGATCGAGGCGGCGCTGCCCGGCGAGGTGGAGGCCAAGCTGCTGGGCATCAGCCGCCGCGACCCCTGCCTGGTCGTCAAGCGCATCACGTATAGCCGTGGCGTGGCGGTCACGAGCGTCAAGCTGACCCATCCGGGTGCACGTTACCAATTGCAAGGGAGCTTCTCCGCTTGAGTTTCAGCCCCCGGAGCTGCGGAGAATGCGCAGCTGTTCAGAGGCGGCGTAACTCAGTGCAGTGCGAGGGTAGAACATGAGCTGGAGCAAGGTCAGCGCGGCCGACGTGCAGCCGCAGGCCTGGAAGAACAAGGGCGGGCTGACGCGCGAGCTGCTAGCCTGGCCGCATGCGCATGACTGGGCCTTGCGCATCAGCGTGGGCCGGGTCGAGCAGGACGGCCCGTTCTCCGCCTTTCCCGGGGTGCACCGCTGGCTGGCCGTCGTTGGCGGCGCGGGCCTGCGCCTGTTCGACTGGCCGCAGAGCATGGGCGACGAGCCGCTGCGCTTCGACGGCGGGCTGGCGCCGGAGGCCGCGCTGATCAAGGGCGCCACCGACGTCTTCAACGTCATGGAGCGGCGCGGCAACCTGGAGGTCGAGCCGGCCAGCCATGTGCTGCTGCCGCGCACGCCCTGGGTGGGGCTCTTCACCGTCGAGGGCGGCCTGCTGGAGCACGGCCACCGCGCCATGCCGATGGCGCCGCTGACGCTGGCCTGGTGCGAGGACCCCGCCGCGCAGAGCTGCGTGTTCACCGGGCCGGACGCCTCCAGCAGCCATGCCTGGTGGCTGACCTGGAGCCCTGAATGAAGCTCTGGCGCGGTGGCCGGCTGGCGACGCTGGCCGGCGACAGCGGTTGGGGCCTGATCGAAGATGGCGCAATGCTCGTCGAGGGCGGGCTGCTGCGCTGGGTCGGGCCCACTGCCGACGCGCCAGCAGCCGAAGAGGTCGTCAACCTGCACGGCGCCCTCGTCACGCCCGGCCTGGTGGACTGCCACACCCACCTCGTCTACGGTGGCAACCGCGCCAATGAGTTCGAGCAGCGCCTGCACGGGGCGAGCTACGCCGACATCGCCAGGGCCGGCGGCGGCATCCGCTCGACGGTGGCCGCGACCCGCGCAGCGAGCGAAGCCGAACTGCTGGCCGACGCGACGAAACGCGCCCAGGCGCTGATCCGCGAGGGTGTGACGACCGTGGAGGTCAAGTCCGGCTACGGCCTGGACGCCGCCACCGAGGCGCGCATGCTGCGCGTCGCTCGCCAGCTCACCGGCCTGGACGTGCGCACCACCTACCTGGCTGCCCACGCGCTGCCGCCCGAGTTCAGCGATGCCGACGCCTACATCGCCGCCGTCTGCGACTGGCTGCCCGCGCTGCACGCGCAAGGCCTCGTCGATGCCGTGGACGCGTTCTGCGAGCACATCGCCTTCAGCCCCGCCCAGGTCGCCCGCGTGTTCGATGCGGCCCAGCAACTGAACCTGCCCTTCAAGCTGCACGCCGAGCAGTTGAGCGACCAGGGCGGCGCCGCGCTCGCCGCCAGCTACCGCGCGCTCAGCTGCGACCACCTCGAATACCTCAGCCCCGCCGGCGTGCAGGCCATGGCGCAGGCCGGCACCGTGGCCGTGCTGCTGCCCGGCGCCTTCTACGCGCTGAAGGAAACGAAGCTGCCGCCCGTGGCCGCGCTGCGCGAGGCCGGCGTGGCCATCGCCATCGCCACCGATCACAACCCCGGTAGCTCACCAACGCTGTCGCCGCTGCTGATGCTCAACATGGCCTGCGTGCTGTTCGGCCTGACGCCGGAAGAAGCGCTGCGCGGCCTGACCGTCAACGGCGCGCGCGCGCTGGGCCTGGCTGACCGGGGCCAGCTCGTCCCCGGCCAGCGTGCCGACTTCTGTCTCTGGGATGGCGCCCACCCCCGAGAGCTGGCAGCATGCTTCGGGCATAACCCGCTGATCAAGCGGGTACGGGGAGGGGAATGAGCGTTTTTCAGCTTCAGCAGGGCCGCGTGCCGCTGCTGATCAGCCTGCCGCACGTCGGCACGGAGATACCGGCCGAACTGGCCGGGCGGCTGGTGCCGCGCGCGCTGGCCAGCGAGGACAGCGACTGGCACCTGGAGCGCCTGTACCGCCCGCTGGCCGAGGCACTCGGCGCCAGCCTCATCGTGCCCCGCTACAGCCGCTACGTCATCGACCTGAACCGCCCGCCCGACGACCGCGCGCTCTACCCCGGCGCGGCCGGTGGCACCGGCCTGGTGCCCACCCGTTTCTTCACCGACGAGCCGCTGTACCGCGATGGTGCGGTGCCCGATGCTGCCGAGGTGGCGGCGCGGCGCGAGGCCTATTGGCAGCCCTACCACGACGCGTTGGCGGCCGAGCTGGCGCGGCTGCGCGCGGCGCACGGCCATGCGCTGCTGTTCGACGGCCACAGCATCCGCTCCGAGCTGCCCTGGCTGTTCGACGGCCAGCTGCCGGCGCTCAACCTCGGCACGGCCGACGGCGCCGCCTGCGCGCCCGGCATCACCGAGCGACTGGCCGCGCTGCTGGCCGGCCAGGCGCGGTTCAGCCACGTCGTCAACGGCCGCTTCAAGGGCGGCTACATCACGCGCCACTACGGCCGGCCCGACGCTGGCCAGCACGCCGTGCAGTTGGAGATGTGCCAGCGCTGCTACATGGACGAAACCGCCGAACCGAGCGGTGCCTACGACGAGCACGGCGCCGCCAGCGTCGCGCCCTTGATCGAACAATTGCTGCGGGAGATGCTGGCATGGGAGCCTTGAAGACACTGCATGCGCCGATGGCCTGGCTGGACGGCCGCTGGCAGCGCGACGTGCTGCTCACGGTCGATTCGAGCGGCCGCTGGGCCGACATCACCGTCAACCTGCCGGCGCCGCCCCATGCCGAGCTGCTGGGCGGCCCCGTCATTCCCAGCCTCGTCAACGCACACAGCCACGCCTTCCAGCGCGCCTTCGTCGGCCTGGCCGAACGGCGTGAGGCAGGCCAGGACGACTTCTGGAGCTGGCGCGACCGCATGTATGCGCTGGCGCTGCGCATCTCGCCGCAGCAGCTGCGCGCCGTGGCCAGCCAGCTCTATGCCGAACTGCTGCGCGGCGGCTACACGCAGGTCTGCGAGTTCCACTACCTGCACCACGCCGCAGACGGCCAGGCCTTCGACGACGAGCTGGACATGGCCTGGGCGCTGGCCGCCGCCGCCGAGGACACCGGCATCGGCCTGACCCTGCTGCCCGTCGTCTACACGCGCAGCGGCTTCAACGCCAGCGGCCTGCGGCTCGACCAGCATCGTTTCACCGCCGATGCCGACTGGGCCTGGCGCGCCTGCCAGCGCATCAATGCCGCCGGCCTGGCGCGCGTCAGTGCCGGCGTGGCGCTGCACTCGCTGCGCGGCACCTCGGCCGCCGACATCGCCCGCCTGCGCGACCGCGTCGGTGGCGCCGACCTGCCCATCCACATCCACGTTGCCGAGCAGACGGCCGAGGTGGCCGACTGCCTGGCCGCCACCGGTCGGCGCCCGCTGCAGTGGCTGGCCGAGGCGGGTCATCTCGACCCGCGCTGGCAGCTCGTGCATGCCACGCATGCCGAACCCGCCGAGATCGAGGCCGTGGCGCTCAGCGGCGCCGGCATCGTGCTGTGCCCGGGCACCGAGGCCAACCTGGGTGACGGCCTGCCGGACTTGTCCGCCTGGCTGGGCAACGGCGTGTCGTTGACCGTCGGCTCGGACAGCCAGGTCACCCGCGGCTGGGTAGAGGAGCTGCGCTGGCTGGAGTACGGCCAGCGCCTGGCGCTGCGCCAGCGCAACATCGCCGCCGAGCCCGGCTGCCAGCCGTCCAGCGCCGCGCGCCTGTTCGACGCCGCCGTGCATGGCGGCGCCCGCGCCGCTGGCTTCGCGGCCTGGGGCCTGACGCCCGGCGCCCGTGCAGACGCGCTGGTGCTCAACCGCGAGGCCGACGGCCTGCGCGGCCTGCCGGACGAGGCGCTGCTGGACGCGGTCGTCTTCGGCAGCAACGGCTCGCCCTGGCAGTCGGTCTGGGTGGCCGGCCGGGCGCGGCCCTGGCGGGCGCCGCAGCGAGTGGGCGATGCCTTCGAGGCGGCGATGCACGAGCTGTGGTGCCCTGACGGCGGGCCGCAAGCCTGATGCTTGGCGGGCGGCGGACAAAGGGCTAGTCTCGGCGCCGAGACCTCCAACAAATCACGTCGCCGCGATCAGTCCTGATCGACAGGCGCGGCAGCGAGGGACGACGGTGCCGCCCGTTGCGGCTTGCGCGTGACGAGGAGTGGCGATGAAGCTGAGCGACTACACGATCAAGGCCCGGCTGCTGGCCCTGGCCGCCCTGGCGGTGCTGACCATGCTGGTGGTCGGCGTGCAGGGGTTGCGCAGCCTGTCCCAGGCGCAGGCGGACTTCACTCACTACGTCGACAACGACGTCGAAGCCCTGACCCAGCTGGCCGGCGTGCGGGCCGGCGTCGGCAACCTGCGCCGCTACGAGAAGGACTTGCTCATCAACCTGGCCGATGCCAAGGCCGTCGAGCGCTACCGCAAGGACTGGGGCGACACCTACGACAAGACGGCCGACAGCCTGGGCCGCATGGGCAGGCTGGACCTGCCGGCCGACCTCAAGCGCATGCCCGAGGAACTGCTGGCGGCGCTGCAGGCCTACCGCAGCGGCTTCACCGGCATCGCCGAGCGTGTCGCCAAGGGCGAGTTCGCCGACACCGCCTCGGCCAACCAGGCGATGGAGCCCGTCAAGGCACCCGTGCGCGCGGTGGACAAGACGCTGGCCGAGATGACCACCACCGTGGACAAGCACTCCGCCGCGCGCGTCGCCCAGCTCGCGCAGGCTGAAAGCCTCATCCGCCGCAACCTCGTCATCGTCATCATCGTCGGCGTGCTGCTGCTGGCCGGCTACACGGCGGTCAACATCCGCTCCATCCTGGCGCCGCTGGCCTACGCGGTGAAGGCGGCCGAACGCATCGCCGGGCAAGACCTCAGCCAGCCCGTGCTGGCCGAGGGCCGCGACGAGACCGCCGCCCTGATGCGTGGCGTGCAGAGCATGCAGGACTCGCTGGTCAAGGTCGTGTCCGGCGTGCGGCTGAGCACCGACAGCATCGCCACCGCGTCCCGCGAAGTGGCGGTGGGCAGCCAGGACCTCAGCAACCGCACTGAGCAGGCGGCGTCCAACCTGCAGGAGACGGCCTCGGCGATGGAGGAGCTGACGGCCAGTGTCACGCACAACGCCGAGTCCGCGCGCCAGGCCAACCAGCTCGCGCGCGACGCCGCCGAGGTGGCGCGGCGCGGCGGCGCGGTGGTGGACGAGGTGGTGCAGACCATGGGCCGCATCAGCGCCTCGTCGGCCAAGATCGGCGACATCATCTCGGTCATTGACGGCATTGCCTTCCAGACCAACATCCTGGCCCTGAACGCCGCCGTCGAGGCCGCGCGCGCGGGCGAACAGGGGCGCGGCTTTGCCGTCGTTGCGGCCGAGGTGCGCGCGCTGGCGCAGCGCTCGGCGGCGGCCGCCAAGGAGATCAAGGCCTTGATCACGCAGAGCGGCGAGAACGTCGAGGGTGGCTCGGCCCTGGTGGCCCAGGCGGGCCAGACCATGCGCGAGGTCATCGACTCGATCGCGCGCGTCGGCAACATCGTCTCCGAGATCAGCCTGGCCACCGGCGAGCAGAGCACCGGCATCGGCCAGATCGGCCAGGCGATTGCGGGGCTGGATCAGATGACGCAACAGAACGCCGCACTGGTGGAGGAATCCGCCGCTGCGGCCGCCAGCCTGCAGCAGCAGGCCGATGAGTTGTCGCGGTCGGTGGCGGTGTTCAGGCTGAGTGCGTGAGCGTGGCGGCGGGTTCAGCCGCCTTGCCACTCGGCAGCGCTGAGTTCCTTGATGCGCTGTTCGGTTCGCTCCCGCATGCAGCCGAAATACACGACCGTCCTGACCGTTCCGCCGATGTAGAGCTGGTGTTTCGCGGCGCAGTCGGCATCGCGAAACGCTACCCAGCGACGCTGGGCCTTGACCAGCAGCGCTCTCGGTCCCTCGCCCGTGAAGGGCGGGTCGTTCTTCTCAGGTAACTGCTTCAGCAAGGCCTGGTAGGTCGAATTCAACAGCCGGTCTTGTGCCTCGAACCGGTGCCTGGCGCAGGCGTTGTCTTCGATTGTGTTGCTCGGCGCTGCGCAAGGGTCAGCAGCGCAGGCGAGTGAGCAGAGCATTGATAGCAGGGCGGTGATGGTGGGGCGCAGGGGCATGGGGCTCAACGTTCGATCTGGGCGCCGCCCTGGAGGGTTCGCCGATATGCGGAGTACGGAAGTAGGTGTCTGGCAGAGAAGCGGTAAATTGAATCGCTAGGCACTGCATAAGTTGTCGCATAACGCTCGCTCAAGACCTGAGCACCGATGCGTTCGAGGAAGGCTTGCAGGGACGGGTTCGTTACATCCTCGACGACGAGCATTGGCCACGGATTGACCTTCCAAAGGTGAGCGAGCAGATCCTTGAACAGACCTGCTCTTTGGGCCTCTGGTTCGATCTGGACCGTTGCCACCGTCATGCACGGGCCCTGCACGCCGTTCGTTCCAGATCGAAGTAGAAGTCGTACCCATTCTTCGTGCATGTCGCAGCTACTAAGGTAGCGGGCCTGCTCTCCACCAGACTGGACGATCTCAAGCCAGCGCGAAATCTGCGCTGCAAGCGTGTGCGTTGTGGATGTCCGCCATTCGCGCCACTGCATCTGAGCCTTTCCTGACGCAACCATGTCTCGCATGTGATGCTTAACGAACAGCGTTCGCCGGCCGTCCAGGCGAAGTTGGAAGAAGTCTTGACATAGCGGCGGCGGATAAACCTGTTGGACTGAACTGCGCACCCGACGGTGGCGACGGGGCGGCGATAGGAAATGTAAGTTTCAAATCCTCCCGCCAGGCCGGTGCGGATTCACACCGCGATGGCGGCGACCCGCTTCATGAAATACCGGACTGTGCGGCACTGGACCAGCCGACCGATCAGCCACCACCCAGGCGCTTGACCCAGTAGTCAGGCTTTCGCCGGCCATCGGCGATTGCGACCACCACGATCTCGTCGCCGACGGTGGCGTAGATGACGCCGAACGGAAAACCGATCACGAGGCGACGGCGGGTGCTCTTCGAGCGAGGCGCGCCGTGCTCAGGGAGCGACGCCGCCGCCCTGACTGCGTCCGCCACGGCGCCTGCAAACTTGACGCCCAGTTCGGGGCGGATGGCCGAGTAGTACGTAGTACGAAACCTGTTGAAGGAGTTCGTCTTCGGCCGGTGGAAGGAACCGAAAGCTAGCCACGCGCCAAGCGGAGAGCCATTGCCAGCACGTCTTCCCCGTCTAGGGCCACGAGCTCGCCGCGATCGTAGGCCGCGAGTCGGCGTTCAACCTCTGCATCCCACGCGGCTTCAACGTCAGTCAAAGAGCCTTCGTGGAGTGACTCCAAGAGGATATCGACCAGTCGCGACCTCTCCTCAGCCGGGAGTGCCTTGCCCTGCTGGGCCAGTGCTGCGACCTGATCTGTCATGGCTGCCTCCGGGGGTGTGAGCGCAAAGTCTAGCGTGCCGATGCCCATCTCGCGCCCGCCGCCTCGCCCCCGCTTAATGCCGAAACCGCCTCCCCGCTCCCCTCGCGCTGCTTGCGCGAGAAGCGCTGGATGACGTCGTCCACCCAACTTGCGTGCATCGCAACCCGAACGCCACGGCGGCGCCTCATGAACCACGGCCTCACCCCCGCCGAGCGTCCCAATGGACTGGAACCTGCGCGGAGGCACTGCTCAGTGCCGAACTGGCATTGAGCGCTCCCCTGGCGTTCCCAGTCAGGCGTTGACGCATGTGGGACAAGAAAATCTCACATCGCAGGCCTGTACTCGCCGAGGTATCCGGGAAACTCGCTGCAGCTCTGAAAAAATCCTCGTCTAACCTTTTGCACCCTGCGCCTTGTTGTCCCAGCTCAAACCGCTCTTGAACGCAGCCGCGCATGTCGAAGCGTTTCGGACCGTTTGGCTCGCCCGTTATGTCTCGCTGAGCCACGCGGCCGACCTGGCTCAGCACTACCTGGCCCAGGCAGGGGGCGACGAGCGGTTGGCCTTGAGGATGCGGTTGCTCCAACTGCGTTTTGGGCCCCAGTCGGCCGGCGTGGCGCAGCGTTACCTCGCGTTGGCCGAGCGGCACCAGTCCCTGGGTGACCGCCCCGGTGCGGTCATCGCGACAAGCTTCGCGCTGACCGCTGAGAACTTCGCGGGCGATCTGGCGGCAGCCCTGTCGGCCTATGAGCGGCTGGCCACGGAGATCAGCGACCTGGACGACCCGCTGGAGCGCTACATCGCCATGGGCTGCTCGCTGTTGCTCTACCACGCGGCCGCCCGGCCGGTGCCCTACATGCAGCACGCCTGTCGCATGCTTCAGCTGGCCGAAGAGATCGGCCACGGCGGCCTGCAGTTGGCTTCGCACAGCAACGTCGGGATCGCCTTCTTCCTTGCGGGCGATGACCTGCAGGCCCGGCATCATCTGGAGCAGGTGGTGGAAAGCATCGAGTTGGGCGGCTGGTTGCGCTTCAGCGCCGTGGCCTTGCTGACGGAGGTCTACGCATCATCCGGCGACATCGAAAGGGCGTTGCCCCTGCTTGAGGCCTGGGCGTTCCCGGCGCAGTTGCACGAGTTGGACGGGTCGGCGGTGGCGCACTTCCATACCTTGGGGGCCGAGGTCCATGCCCGGCTCGGCCAGCCTGCCCGGACGCAGGCCTACCTCGACTTCCTGGCTTCGGTGCCTGTGGAGCATCGCAGCCTGGAAGTGCCCCGCATGCTGGCCGTGGTCCGGGCCCTTCATCACCAGTCCATTGGCGACGACGCCATGGCGCAGGCCGGCCTGGAGCAGGCCCTCGGCGGTGCACTCCAGGCGTCTGATGCGGAACTGGTGTTGCCCGCGCGTTTCTGGTGGATGGCGGCCGAGGTGGCCAGCGCGCGAGGGCAGTGGCAGCAGGCCTGCGAGTTGCAGGCGCGCGCACGCCGCAACGAACTGGACTGCAAGCGCGATGGCGCCGCCGTCCGGCGGGTCGCGACGCAGTTGCAGACGGATGCCAGCGCGCGTGCCATCGAGGCGGCGCAGCGCGACCCACTGACCGGCCTTGGCAACCGCGAGCGGGTGATCGCCGTCGGGGATCGCTGGCTGGCACAGCGCATGGCGCCCATCGTGATCAAGCTGAACGTGCGGCGCTTCAACGCCATCAACGAGGCCCTGGGCCGAGAAACCGGCGATGCGGTGTTGCAGGCGGTCGCCGAGCGGCTGCGCGAGGCTTGCGGCCGCTTCGAGCAAGCGCTGGCCGTGCGCATGTACGCCGACCAGTTCGCCCTCCTGGTGGCGGGGGGAGAGGACAGCCTGCAGGCGTGGTGCGCCATCGCCGCCGAGATGTTCTCCACGCCGCTGGCCGTGGCGGGGCACTGGGTGGATGTCAGTGCGGCATGGGGTGTCGCGCTGGGCCCGGTGCATGGGGCGACGATGCAGCGGCTGCTGAGCCACGCCGAGATTGCACTGAACGAGGACCGCCGCACCCAGGCGGGATGGACGGTCTATGCACCCAGCCTGGTGCGGGCTGATCCTCGGCAGCTGTCGTTGATTTCGGAGCTAAAGCGGGCGGCGCGCGAGGGCGAGTTCTTCCTGGTCCTGCAACCCAAGGTGCGCCTGGCTGACCAGCAGGTCGTCAGCTTCGAGGCGCTGGTCCGCTGGGCCCATCCCACGCGGGGGCTGGTGCCGCCGGTGGAGTTCATCCCCTTCGCCGAGAGCACCGGCAGCATCAAGGGCATCACGGCCTGGGTCCTGCGTGAGGCGATGGCGCTGTCCCACCGGCTGCGCGAGGCCGGGCTGGTGTGCGGCATCGCGGTCAACGTGTCGGTGCATGACGTGGGCGACGGGGAGTTCGTGCGCACGCTGCGTGAGCTGCTGGCCACCACGGGCGCGCTTGCCCGCGACATCCGGCTGGAGCTGACCGAGGGCGCCGTCATGCGCGACCCCGCCACCGTCATCGACCGCATGCGCGAGATCAATGCGATGGGGTTCGAATGGTCCATCGACGACTTCGGCACCGGCCAGTCGTCGCTGGCCTATCTCAACATGCTGCCGGTGTCGGAGCTCAAGATCGACCGCAGCTTCGTGCGCGGCGCCGCCGCCTCCAGCGCCTCGCTGACGCTGCTCAAGGCCGCGATCGACCTGGGCCGCAACCTCGGCCTGTCCACCGTGGGGGAGGGGGCGGAGACGGCCGAGGAGTGGGCCTTGCTGCGCGAGCTGGGCTGCAGCGTGGGGCAGGGATGGTTCTGCGCCAAGCCGATGCCGGAGCAGGACCTGCTGCCCTGGCTGCAGGCCCGGCGTTCAGGCTGAGGCGGCTTCTCCGCTCGTGCCCCGCTGGCGGCTGAAGCGCTGGATGAAGTCGTCCACCAACTCGTACAGCACCGGGATCACCAGCAGGCTCAGGAAGGTGCTGGTGATCAGCCCGCCGATGACGACGATGGCCATCGGCGCGCGGAAGCTCGGGTCGGTGCCGAAGCCCAGGGCGATGGGCATCATGCCGGCGCCCATGGCCAGCGTCGTCATGACGATGGGGCGAGCGCGCTTGTGGCAGGCGTCCAGCAGCGCGTCCAGGCGGGTCAGGCCTTGCTCGCGTTGCGCGACGATGGCGTATTCCACCAGCAGGATGGAGTTCTTCGTCGCGATGCCCATCAGCATGATCAGGCCGATCATGGCCGGCATGCTCAGGGCGGTGCCGGTCACGAACAGCGCCAGGATGGCGCCGGGCACGGACAGCACCAGCGCGCCCAGGATGGTGATGGGCTGCACCCAGGCGTGGAACAGCAGCACCAGCACGATGTAGATGCACGCCACCCCTGTGCCCATGGCCAGCAGGAAGCCCTGGCCCAGTTCGGCGAAGGCTTCGGCGTCGCCCACCTCGGCCTTGCTGATGCCCGGCGGCAGGTTGGCGATGCTGGGCAGCGCGTTCGCGGCCGCCTGCACGTCGCTGAGCGGCTGGCCGTTCAGCTCGATCTCGAAGTTGACGTTGCGCAGCCGGTCATAACGGTCGATCTGCGCGGGGCCACTGGTCAGCTCCAGCTCGGCCACCTGGCGCAGCGGCACGGGGCCGCGCGCGCCCGGCACGGTGAGCTGGCCCAGCAGCGCCAGGTCGGCACGCGCCTCGTCGGGCAGGCGCACGACGATGGGGATCTGGCGCTGGCTGAGGTTGAGCTTGGGCAGCAGCTGGTCGTAGTCGCCTGCCGTGGCGATGCGCAGCGTGTCGGCGATCGCGCTGGTGGACACGCCCAGGTCGGCAGCCCGCGCCGCATCGGGCCGCACGATCAGTTCGGGCCGCTGCAGGCTGGAGCTGCTGGTCACCTGGCCGATGCCGGTCAGGCCGCGCAGGTCCTGCTCCACCTTGGCAGCATGCTGGCTCAGGGCCTCGCCGTCCTCGCCGGCCAGCACCAACTGGTACTTCTCGTTGGAGCCGCCGAAGCTGACCTTGACGCGCGCGCCGGTGATGTTGTCCAGCCGCTCGCGCAGTTCGCGCTCGATCTGCTGTTTGCTAATGCCGCTGCGCTCGGCGCGCGGCGTCAGGTTCAGCGTCAACGTCGCCTTGCGCGACTCGGCCGCGCCGCTCATCGCGAAGGGGTCGCCGCCCGCGCTGCCGCCGCCGACGGCGGTGTAGATGAGCTTGACCTGCGGGTGGGCTGCGGCTGCGACGCGCGCCTGCTCGGCGACGGCCCGCGTCTCTTCGTAGGTGCTGCCGGGCGGCAGCTCGATGCTGATCTGCGTCTGGCTGAGGTCGTCCGGCGGGATGAAGGCGCCGGGGATGGCGCCCATGAACAGCGGCGCGCAGGCCGCCAGGCCGAAGGCCGTCGTGATGGCCAGTGTCTTGCCCTTGTGCGTGAAGGCCCAGCGCGCGGCCTGCAGGTATCGGGCCATCCAGAACGGCTCCTTGTGCTCGCGCTTGGAGGGCTTGAGGATGTAGGCCGCCATCATGGGTGTCAGCATGCGGGCCACGACGAGCGAGAAGAACACGGCAATGGCCGCCGTCCAGCCGAACTGCACGAAGAACTTGCCGACCACGCCGCTCATGAAGGCGGTGGGCAGGAAGACGGCAATCAGCGTGAAGGTCGTGGCGATGACGGCCAGGCCGATCTCGTCCGCCGCCTCGCGGGCGGCTTCCAGCGGCGTCTTGCCCATGGACAGGTGCCGCATGATGTTCTCGATCTCGACGATGGCGTCGTCCACCAGCACGCCGATGACGAGGGACAGCGACAGCAGCGTGATGACGTTGAGCGTGAAGCCCATCCAGTACATGACGAGGAAGGTCGGGATGGCCGACAGCGGCAGCGCCACGGCGCTGACGAAGGTGGCACGCCAATCGCGCAGGAACAGGAAGACCACGACCACCGCCAGGAAGGCGCCTTCCAGCAGCAGCTTCATGCTGCCGTCGTAGTTCTCGATGACGGGGTCGACGAAGTTGAAGGCCTCCGTGACGGTGATGTCGGGGTGGGCGGCCTTCAGCTCCTCCAGCGCGGCGCGGATGCGCTCGGCCACGTCCACCTCGCCGGCACCGCGGGCGCGCACGATCTCGAAGCCGACGACCGGCTTGCCATTCAGGAAGGCGCCGCTGCGGCGCTCGGCCAGCGTGTCGCTGACGTTGGCGACCTGGTCCAGCCGCACATGGCGGCCGTCGGCCAAAGGCACATCCATCGCGGCCAGCTCCTGGGCGCTCTGCACGGTGGCGATGGTGCGCAGGGACTGCTCTGCGCCGCCCAGCTGGGCGCGGCCGCCGGGGGCTTCCTGCTGCACCTGCTTCAGCTGCCGCGACACCTCGGCGGCGGTCACGCCCAGGGCCAGCATGCGGGACGGGTCCAGTTCCACGCGCAGCTCGCGGGTGACGCCGCCGACGCGCGCCACCGAGCCCACGCCGCGCACCGACAGCAGGCGCTTGCCGACCTGGTTGTCGACGAACCAGGACAGTGCCTCGTCGTCCATGCTGCTGCTGGAGACCGTGTAGGTCAGGATGGGCATGCCCGACAGGTTCATCTTGGTGATGACCGGGTCGCGCAGGTCGGCCGGCAGGTCAGCGCGGATGCGGGCCACCGCGTCGCGCGTGTCGTCCAGCGCCTCCTGCAGCGGCTTCTCCAGCCGGTACTCCACGGTGATGGTCGCGATGCCGTCCTGCACCTTGGTGTAGATGTGCTTGACACCCTGGGCGCTGGCGACCGAGTTCTCGATCTTGCGCGCCACCTCGGTCTCCATCTGCGCGGGCGCGGTGCCCGGCAGCGAGGCGCTGATGACGATGGTGGGCAGCTCGATGTCGGGGAACTGCTGGATCTTCATCTGCTTGAAGCCGTACAGCCCGGCCGCCGTCAGCATGATGAAGAACATGATGGCCGGCACCGGGTTGGCGATGGACCAGCGGGAAACGTTGAACATGGTCGCTTCTTTCTTACTGGGCCACGCGGACCGTGTCGCCGTCCGCAAGGAAGCCGACGCCAGACTCGACGACCGCCGCCCCCGCCGTCAGCCCCGAGCGCACTTCGACGCGCGTGCCTTCGCGGCGGCCCACCTGTACCTTGGTCTGGCGCACCTTGCTGCCGTCGATGCGGAACACGTAGCTGAAGCCGTCGCGCAGCAGCACGGCGCTCTGCGGCAGCGACAGCGCGGCGCTGTCGCCCAGCACGAAGTCGCCGCGCGCGAACAGGCCGGCGCGCAAGGACTCGCCGCCCTTCAGGTCCACATAGACCAGCCCGTTGCGCGTCTGCGCATCCACCTGCGGCGCGACGCGGCGCACGCGCCCCTCCACCGGCGGCGCGCCGCTGGGCTGCACGCGCACGAGCTGGCCTGTCTTCAACTGCGCCAGCTCGGCGCCCGGCACCTCGGCGCGCCACTCCAGCCGGCCGCCGCGCTGCAGGCGGAACAGCTCCTGCCCCGGCTGCACCAGCGCGCCGGGCGTGGCGATGCGGGCGCTGATGACGCCATCGTCCGGCGCCGTGACCTGCGTGTACGACAGGCGCAGCTGGTCGGCCTGCACGCGGGCCTTGGCGGCGGCGACGCGGGCCTGCGCGGCGGCGTCGGCCGCCAGCGCCTGGTCGATGGCCTGGGGCGACAGCGCCTCGCTGCCCTGCAGCGTCTTCACGCGGTTGGCCGTCAGGTTGGCCTCGCGCGCCGAGGCCTCGGCCTCCAGCAGCGCGGCGCGGCTGGCGGCCAGGTCGGCCTCCAGCGTGCCGGGGGACAGGCGGGCCAGCAGCTGGCCCTTCTTGACGCGGTCGCCCACGTCGACGTTCAGCGCGGCCAGCCGCTGGCCGCCGATCTCGGCGCCGATGACCACCTCCTGCCAGGCAGCGATGGAGCCGGTGCCGGCCAGCGTCTGCGGCCAGGTGGATTGCTGGGCGACGACGCGCTTGACCGTCAACGCCGGCTTGGGCGCGGCGCTGGCGGCTTGCTGCGCCTCGGCGGGGCCGGACAGCGCGATGACGAAGGCCGCAGCCAGCGCGATGGTCAGCGTGCCGGTGACGAGGGACAGGCGGAGGGTGGGGGTCTTCATGGCGTTCATCGGGCTGAAGCGGTATTGGGTGCGGAGGTGTTGGCCAGAGCGTCAGAGTTCCATCCACCTCCGAGGCTGCGGTACAGGCGTATCCAGGCGAGTGATTGCTCGGCACGCACGCTGAGCACGGCGTCGTAGGCGGCCAGCGCGTTGCGGAAGGTGGCGTTGCGCTGCGTGCCGCTCTGCAGGCCGGCTTGCGCCTGGGCACCGGTGCGGCGGGCGATGCCCTCCCACTCACGACGCACGGCGTCCACCTCGCGCTCGCGCTCGGCGCCGGCGGTCACGCGCTGCAGCGACTCTTCCACCTCGGCGACGGCCGTCTGCCATTGCGCCTGCAGTGCGGCGGCGGCTTCCTCGGCGGCGGCCTCGGCGCCCTGGCTGCGCGCGGCGCGCAGGCCGCCGTCGAACAGCGGCAGGCTTAAAGACGGCCCGAAGGCCCACAGCGATGCGTTGCTGCTGCCGCCTCCCACACGCAACCGAGTCTCGCCGGCCAGCGCGGCCAGGCTGAGCTGCGGCCAGCGCTGCGCTTCCACGCTGCGCTGCTGGTGCGCGGTGGCCAGCCAGCGCTGGTGGGCGGCGGCCAGGTCGGGGCGCTGTGCCAGCAGTTGGGCGGGTAGCGCGCCCACGCCGAAAGCGGGCGCCCTGGGCTGGCTGCGACGCAGCTCCAGGCCCTCGGTCGCGACGGCCGGCGGCGCGAGATCGGCCGCCAGCGCCTCGGCGCGTTCGCCGCACAGCAGGGCCAGCGTCTGCAGCGCGATCTGCGCCTCGGCGCGCCACTGGCTGCGGTTGGCCGAGGCGATGGCGCGCTCGGTGTTCAGGATGGCGGCGTCGGTGGCGCTGAGCAGGCCGGCCGTCTGCTGCTGGCGGGCCCAGCCGGCGATCTGCTCGGCAAAGCGCAGGTCCAGCTCGGCGGACTCCTCGCGCGCCTGCGCCAGGCGCAGTTGCACATAGGCGCTGGCGACGTCCGCCGCGAGGCTGACGCGCGCCGCATGCCAGTCGGCCGTGGCGGCCGTCGCCTGGGCGCTCTCGGCCGCCGCGGCGGCGCGCTGGCCGCCGAACAGGTCGATCTCCCAACTGGCGTTGAACTGCGCGCTGCCTTGCGTGCTGATGCCCGGCACGCCGCCGAGGTTGCGGCCGCGCTGGGCCTGGGCGTTGACGCTCAGCTCCGGCAGCAGCGCGGCGCGCGCCTGGGCGGCGCCGGCCTCGGCCTGGCGGCGGTGCGCGGCGGCCTGGGCCAGCGTCGGGCTCTGGGCCTGGGCTCGTTCAACGAGGCGGGCGAGTTGCGGGTCCTCGAAGGCCTGCCACCAGGCGCTGAGCGCGGCGGTGCTGCCGCCGTGGGGCAGGGGCGAGCGCCAGGCGGCAGGGATGGCCGTGTCGGAGGGTGGCGCGGCGGGCGGGGCGCTGGCACAGGCGGCCAGCAGCGCCAGCAGGGGCGCGGCGAGGAGGAGTCGGCGTCGTGTCATGGGTTCTTGTGGCGTTGGCTCTCGTACTTGACCAGCGCGCAGCCCCAGTCCGCCAGGCGGTGGCAGGTCTGTTCCAGCAGCGGGTCGTTGGCCAGCAGTTCGGGATGGAAGGCGTCCAGCATCGGCCGGGTCACGGTGTAGTCGTGCGCCATGGCCTGCAGGCCCATGGCGAGCTGGTGAATGGCGGCGGTGGGCTCGGCCAGGCCGGCGTGGCGGGCCAGCAGCCGGGCGAAGCGGTCGAAGATGGGGCCCACGTCGCGCGCCACCGCGTCCATGAAGATGGCGCTGGGCGCCTGCATCTCGCGGAAGAACAGCTGCGCGCTGCAGGCGCCGTCGTCGAACAGGAAGGGCTGCAGGAAGCGGCGGATGGACTCGTGCAGGCTCAGGCGCGGGTCGTCGAAGCCTTCCAGCTGCTGCTGCAGCGCCAGCACGGGCAGGCGCAGCACCTCGCGGTACAGGCCGTCCTTGTCGCCGAAGTGGTAGTGGATGGCGCCGGGGTTGACGCCGGCCGCGCCGCAGATCTCGCGCGTCGTCACCGCGCCGAAGCCGCGTTCGGCGAACAGGGTCATCGCTTCGCACAGCAGGCGGTCGCGCGCTGACGGTGCTTCGGGATTGGCGGACGCGCGGGTCGACATGGCGCCGCACTGTAGCAGTCAATCAAGCGCTTGCTTGGTTGCGCTTGATCGCGTTTTGTATCGTTTTATCTCGGCATCCGCAAGGCTGTGGATGCCGGGTAGGCGCCGGGCTTCAGCGTGGAGAGAGGGCACGGTTCAGCGCCTCGGCGGGCCGCAGCGCGCCCACCTCGGTGCCGCGCCAGTTGCACAGAACGAGGTGGCTGTAGCCCTGCAACAGGTCGGGCACATCGTCCTCGGTCTTCAGCAGCGCCTGCGCCACGG
The DNA here is from genome assembly GCF_043555835.1 of Pelomonas parva. Taxonomy (NCBI): domain Bacteria; kingdom Pseudomonadati; phylum Pseudomonadota; class Betaproteobacteria; order Burkholderiales; family Sphaerotilaceae; genus Roseateles; species Pelomonas parva. The sequence goes on from NZ_JBIGHV010000002.1 coordinate 96,897, forward strand.
CGGCCATTGCGGCCTCGGCGGCGCGGGCGGCGCCGTCGTCGACCTTCAGCGCGACGCCCAGGCCCAGCTCGGGCAGCGCCGCGCAATAGACGCCCTCGGCGCCGATCTTGCAGAACAGCCGCTCGCCCAGGGTCTGCATGACGCGCGTGTCGAAGCGGTCCGTGCCGCCCACCATGAAGGGCGCCCGGGCGACCGCCTCGCGCAGTCGTCGCGCGGCGCGGGCATTCGCGTCGGACAGGCCCTGGCCGGTGCCTGCGCGCGCAAACGCCAGCGCCAGCGAGCGCAGCGGCAGCGCGAACGTCGGGATGGAGCAGCCGTCGATGCCGCGCTGCGCGTGCTCGACGTCCACGCCGGTGGCTGCCGACAGCGCGGCCGAGACCTCGCGCATGACCGGGTGGTTCGCGGCCACGTAGCCCCGTGCGAACGCGGCCGGGTCGGTGCCCACCTGTCGCGCCATCAGGCAAGCGACGCAGACGAAGCCGCTGTGCTTGCCCGAGCAGTTGTTGTGCAGGGCCGTGGCCAGCTCGCCGCGCGCCAGCATGCCGCGCAGCACCGGCTCGCGGGCGGGCCACTGCGTGCCGCATTCGAGCGCGGTCTCGTCGAGCCCCAGCCTGGCAAGCACGCCGGCTGCCGTGGCCACGTGCTGGGGCTCGCCGCTGTGCGAGGCGCAGGCCAGCGCCAGTTCTTCGTCGGTCAACTGGAAGGCCTCGGCGGCGCCACTGGCCACCAGCGGCAGCGCCTGCAACAGCTTGACGGCCGAGCGCGGGAAGATGGGCCGGTCGATATCACCGAGGGCCGTGTGCACGGCGCCCGACGCGTCGACGATGGCGAGCGCGCCGGCATGCCGGGACTCGAGGGCGTTGCCGCGCAGGACTTCAATGAGGATGGGGCTCATGGCAGGGCTCGTGCAAGGTCGAGGTTCGTATTCTTCAGGAGACCGGCAGGGACGGACGCATCGGCAGGACGCGTGGCGTGGTTCTCCAGCTCAAAATTCTTGTAAAGCCTGTTCATGTAGACATATGAATCAATGAAGTCTATATTTACATGCATTGTGCGTAGCAGAGACCCCGCCACCGAGCCTGTTGAGGTGACCCAGTTCGTGGCAGACGTCGGCCTGCGCATTCGCCTCATGCGCCTGGCGCGGGGCATGACCCAGAAGGACTTGGCGGAGCGAGCCGACATCAGCCGGCTCACCCTCATGTCCATCGAGGCGGGTTCGCTTGGCAGCAGGTTTGCAGACGTGGCCCGTTTGCTCTGGGCCATGGATGACGTGAGCCTTCAGACGGCTTTGGCCACGGCGGCGCAGGACCCGGCCTATCAGGACGCGGTGCGCGGAAATCTGCCGCGCTTCAAGAGTCGCAGGAAAGACTTCGCATGACGCGCCGGGCTCCGGTGTTCCGATGGACGATCGACCAGGCGGCGAAGAAGCGTGTCGCCGTTCGCGTCGGCGAGCTGACGCAAGAGGCCTCCCGCTGGGAATTCATGTTCGACCGCGACTACCTCGCGCTTGGTCCGCAGGCGTGGGAACTGGACCCGACAGGTCTCAGGACCAAGCAGCGGTCGCCGTTCGTGCGCGTCGGTTCCGTGCCCTTTCCCGTCTTTTGCGACGTGGCCCTGTCCGGATGGACACTGGATCTGCTGAAGAAGAACACCAGCCTTGCCGCTGGAGGTGAAGAACCCTGGGGCTGGTGGGAGCGACTCCTGTACGCGCCAGACGACGGCTTTGGTGCGTTGTTTGTGGGCGAGTCCTCCGGGCGACCGGACACGGTCGGACCGATCACGCGCGCGCTGCAAAACCTGACCCGGGACTCGCTGACCGAAGGGCCGCTGGCAACTTCGTCGGGGGCCATGGGTGGCGAGCGGCCCAAGGTCGCGCTGTGCTTCGAACTTGATGACGGCCGGTTCATGCCGACCCTGCTGAAGTTCGCGCTGCCGAATGAACGCTTTGACAGCGTCATCGCCGAAGCCACTGCGCTGACGCTTGCGGCAGGCCTCAACATGCGGGTGCCCGAACATCGAGTCATGTGGTTCAACGACGTTCCGGCGCTTGCAATTGAGCGGTTTGACAGGGCAGGGCGGGACGAGCAACTTTGGCATTGCGTCAGCGCCGCGACCGCGCTCGACCTGGTGCCAGGAGCGGACGTAGAAGACCCGAAGCGAAGTTACGTCAGGCTCCGGTCCAAGCTCAAACGTGTCGAAGACACCCGCGAACTGTTCGAACGCATCATCCTGAACGGTGCCGTGGGCAACACCGACGACCACCCCTGGAACACCAGCCTGCGCCAGCTGGGCCTGGGCGAGTGGGAGCTGTCCCCCTTGTACGACGTGCTGCCATTCTCCGAACGGCAGGGCGTGCCGGCTTCCAGCATGGACCTGACCAACAGGCGCCCCTCTCGTGCAGCGACACGCGCCAACCTCGTGGCTGCCGGAAAGCAGATTGCTGCACTCGACGAGCAGGACGTGCTTCAGCGAATCGACCGGACCACGACCTACGTCCGCGAGAACTGGCGACGAGTCTTCGAGGCGCACAGCCAGCCTGCCAAGGAAGTTCCGGTCGAGGACTGGAAACGGGTTTTCGAGCACCACTGGATTGCCCTTTGACGGGCAACCAGAAAACCGACCCGACCCGCCGCGCCGGGCAGCAGCGTCAAAGCACCTTCAACACCACATCCAGTTCCCCCTCGCGCCCCTTGCTGTCCTTGAGCTGGATGCGCAGCCGGTGGCTGCCGCTGGGGATGGCGGCGTCGTCCAGCACCAGGCCGTCGGCCGTCAGTCGCGCCTTTTCGAGCAGGCGGGCGGTGATGTCGAGCTTCAGGAAGCCGTAGAGCACGCGAAAGCTCTTCAGGTCCAGCTCGGCGCCGTCGCTGCCCTTGAAGCCGAGCTGGATGGGGAAGGGCGCCTTGATGCCCTCCAGCCGGCCGGGCTGGCGCACTTCGATCAGCGGTGCGCCAGGCGTGAAGGCCTTGGCCCGGAACACCGGGCTGGCGGGCTGCGCGGCTTCTGCGGCGCGGTCGCGGGCTGCTTCCGCCGGGGTGATGAGGTCCAGCGCCAGGGCCGGGCCCGCCAGCAGGCAGGTCGTGGCCAGGGCCAGCAGGGTGCGTCGGGCTTGGGGAAGCAGCATCGTGAAGGGCCTCAATGGGTTGATGAAGTTTGGTGTCTGTCAGTCCACATGCACCCGGTTGCGCCCCGCGCGCTTGGCGGCATAGAGCGCCGCGTCGGCGCGGTGCAGCAGGCTGTCGGCCGCCAGCGGCGGCGCGCCACCGGCAATGCCCACGCTGATGCGCACCAGCAACCCCGGCGCGGTGGCGGCCCAGTCGTGCTCGGCGACTGCCAGGCGCAGGCGCTCGCAGATCTCGGCGGCCTGCTGCGGCGCGATGCCCACCAGCACGGCCAGGAACTCCTCGCCGCCGATGCGCGCCAACAGGTCGGCGCTGCGCAGGCGGTGGCGCAGCAGCTGGGCGAGCTGCTGCAGCACGGCGTCGCCGACGGCGTGGCCGTGGGTGTCGTTGATGCGCTTGAAGTGGTCCATGTCCAGCGTTGCGACGCTGATGACCTGGCCGGCCATGCGCGCGCCGTCCACCAGCAGCGGCAGCGCGAACTCGGCGTGGCGGCGGTTGTGCAGGCCGGTCAGCACGTCCTCGTGGGCGGCGCGGTCCAGCGCGTGGGCGTGCTCGCGCAGGCGCTGCTGCTCGCTCTCCAGATGCGCGGCGCGGGCGCGCTCGCGGCGGGCGTCGGCCACGGCGCTGTCGGCGCGCGCCTGGGCCTGCTCCACCTGTTCGCGGATGAGGATGACCTCGGTCTGCAGCACGAGGTTCTCGCGGCTGATCTGCCGCTCCAGGCCGCCCAGCTCCTCCAGCCAGGCGAGGGCCTCGCGGTACTGGCCGCAGCTCTTGTGCGTCTCGTACAGCGCGCGCACCAGCAGCCGGCGCAGCTTGGGCGGCGGCGCGCTGACGGCGTTCAGCAGCGCCTCCAGCATCAGCGCGGCCTGCTGTGGCTCGCCCTTCAGGCGCAGGAAGATGGCGCGCTGTGCGTCGGCCTCGATGGCCAGCGTGCGGTAGCCGTGGTCGTGGGCCAGGTGGCCGAACTCATTGAGCAGCGGCAGCGCCTCGTCCAGCCGGCCGCCGGCCAGCAGCGCGTTGATGAGGTTGGAGACCGACACCGCCACGTGGTAGGGGCCGCCGGACGTGCGCGCCAGCGCCGTGGCGCGCTCGGCCGTGTGGCGGGCCTGGGCCACGGCCTGGGCCAGCGCAGCGGCGTCGTGCGGCGCCCTGGCTTCTTCGACGCGGCGCAGCCAGAAGTAGGCGAGGTTGTTGAGGCAGGCAAAGCGCCCCTCGGCCGCGCCGCTGGCCTCGGCGATCTCCAGCGCCTGCTCGACCGACGCGCAGGCCTGGGCCTGGTTGTCGAGGCTGGAGTAGGCGATGCCGATGCGGCACAGCGCCCAGGCCTCGCGCACCGCGTCACCGGCGCGGCGCGCGGCGGCCAGCGCCCGCGTGCCGGACTGCAGCGCCTCGCGGCCCATCAGCAGCTGGCCGTAGACATAGGCCTGCGTGGTCAGCGCGTCGGCCAGCAGCAGGTCGTCGCCCAGGCGCTCGGCCAGGGCCAGGGCCTCGCTGGCGCAGCGGGCGCTGGCGGTCAGCCGGCCCAGGCGCGGGTATTGATGGGCCAGCAGCGCCAATGCCTCGCCGCGCCGGCGCAGCTCGGTGGGTGGGCAGGTCTGCAGCAGCAGCTCCAGCACGTCGTTGGACGCCTGGTAGGCCCCGGCCGCCGCGAGCTGGCGCTGCGACGCGAAGGCGGCATCGAACGCCACGGCGTCGAAGCCGTCGGGGTCATCGGCGGGCAGGGTGGGGAGGTCGCGCAGGTCTGACATGGGCAGCAGGCCATTCTGACCAGCCCCAGAATGCCGGCCATGCACGACTACAGCGTTTTCGGGGTCGACTTCACGAGTGCGCCTCGCCGCGCCAAGCCCATCCGCGTCGCGGGCGGCCGCCGTCACGGTGCCGTCATGCGGCTGGACGGGCTAGAGGCGCTGGACAGCCTGGACGCGTTCTCCGCCTGGCTGGCCCGCCCGGGGCCGTGGGTGGCGGGCCTGGACCTGCCGTTCGGCCTGCCGCGCGAACTGGTGGCGCATCTCGGCTGGCCGACCGATTACGCGGCGCTGATGGCCCACTACGCCGGCCTGGACCGCGCCGACATCCGCGCGCGCTTTGCGGCCTTCTGCGACGCCCGGCCTGCCGGCGCCAAGTTCGCCCACCGGGCCTGCGACGGGCCGGCGGGCTCCAGCCCGAGCATGAAGTGGGTCAACCCGCCGGTCGCCTGGATGCTGCATGCCGGCGTGCCGCGGTTGATCTCTGCGGGCGTGCACCTGGCCGGGCACCTGGCAGGCGACGAGAGCCGCGTGGCGCTGGAGGCCTACCCCGGCCTGCTGGCCCGCGAGCTGATCGGACGGCGCTCGTACAAGAGCGACACGAAAGCCGCGCAGACGCCCGAGCGGCTGATCGCACGCAAAGACATCGTCGACGCGCTGGAGCAGGGCCGCACGCGGCTGGGCCTGCGGTTGAAGCTCAGCCATGCCCAGCGCGACGAGCTGGTGGCCGACGCCAGCGGCGACAGCCTGGACGCGGTGCTGGCGATGGTGCAGGCGGGCTGGGCGGCCCAGCAGCCGCGTTACGGCTGGCCGGAAGCGGTGGACCCCGTCGAAGGCTGGATCGTCAGCGCCGAGCCGCAACGCGCGTCCGCTTGAGCGAATGCGCCCGCCGGGCCCCGGCCACTGTTGGCGGCGTTATGGTGCGCGACCCTGCCCGAGGTGGACCCATGAAGCTCGCGATTGCCCTGTTGACGATGGTGCTGGCCGCCGGCTGCGCGGTGACGCCGCCGCCGCGCCTGGTGGATGTGGGCGAGGGCTGGGCGCGCAACTCGGTCAATGCCGTGGTGTTCCGCAAGAACTCGCTCGTCACGCATGGCGAGCAGCAGTTCATCGCCTACTACGACGCGCAGGCCCGCGTCGTGCTGGGCAAGCGCCAGCTGGGCAGCGACGCCTGGGAGCTGCACACCACCGCCTTCACCGGCAATGCGCTGGACGCGCACAACAGCATCAGCCTGATGGTGGACGGCGCGGGCGTGCTGCATCTCGCCTGGGACCACCACAACAACGCGCTGCGCTATGCCCGTAGCCTGCGCCCTGGCGGGCTGGAGATGGGCGAGCGCCTGCCCATGACGGGGCAGCGCGAGCGCTCCGTGTCCTACCCCGAGTTCCATCGCCAGCCGGACGGCAACCTGCTGTTCTTCTACCGCGACGGCGGCTCGGGCCGGGGCAACCTGGTGATCAACCGCTACGACGTGGCCACGCGGGCGTGGACGCGGCTGCACGACAACCTCATCAGCGGCGAGGGCCGGCGCAATGCCTACTGGCAGGCGCACCAGGACCACCGGGGCACCCTGCACCTGTCCTGGGTGTGGCGCGAATCGCCCGACGTGGCCAGCAACCACGACCTGGCCTACGCCCGCTCGCGGGATGGCGGCCTGACGTGGGAAACATCGGACGGCCGGCCCTACGCGCTGCCCATCACGGCGACCACTGCCGAATACGCGGCGCGCATCCCGCAGGGCAGCGAGCTGATCAACCAGACCTCGATGTCCGCCGACGCGGACGGCAACCCCTACATCGCCAGCTACTGGCGGCGCGCGGGCACCACCGTGCCGCAGTACCAGCTGGTCTACCGCAGCGGTGGCGCGTGGCGGGACATGGAGCTGGCCTTCCGCCGCACGCCGTTCTCGCTGAGCGGCATGGGCACGAAGGCGATTCCCGTCTCGCGACCGCAGATCATGGTGGGCCTGCAGGGCCGCCAGCCCACGGCGCTGCTGGTGTTCCGCGACGCGGAGCGCGGCAGCAAGGTGTCGGTGGCCCGCATCAGTGACTTCGGCGCGCAGCGCTGGACGGTGCAGGACCTGACGACCACCTCCACCGGCGCCTGGGAGCCCAGCTTCGACACCGAGCTGTGGCGCCGGCGCGGCGAGCTGCACCTGTTCGTGCAGGCCGTGCAGCAGGTGGACGGCGAGGGCGCCGCCAACGTGCCGCCCAGCCGCGTGCAGGTGTTGCAGTGGCGGCCCTGACCCCAGCCACCACCCCGCGCTTTGGCATAGCTCGCCCGGGCTTTTTCATAGCTGTGCACGGGCGACCCACCCTAAGCTCGCCGACCGCCCGAAAAGCGGCTGATGTTGTTCCCTTCACCTGAGGATTTGCACGTGCGGACAAGACCGGTGGCCAACCTGAGCGTGGCGTTGTTGTTGTGTGCGGTGGCCCAGGCCGTAGCGCAGTCCCAGGCGCCGCGCGTGCACCCGGTGCAGGTGGACGCGTCGCGGCCCGACTGGGAGAACCCGGCCGTGTTCGCGCGCGGCAAGCTGCCGGCGGTGGCGACGCACTTCGCGTTCGAGAGCCGCGCGCTGGCGCTGGCCGGCGACAAGGCCCGCTCTGCCCGCTACCAGACGCTGGACGGCCTCTGGCAGTTCAACTTCTCGCCCTCCGCCGACGCCGTGCCGGCGGGCTTCGAGCAGCCGGGCTACGACGTCTCGGGCTGGAAGCCCATCAAGGTGCCCGCCATGTGGCAGGCCGAGGGCTACGACCAGCCGCGCTACAACAACATCGCCTACCCGCACCCGGCCAACCGGCCGCTGATCCCGCATGCCACCAACCCGGTGGGCTCATACCGGAAGACCGTCACGCTGCCGGCCACCTGGGCGGCGCAGGACGTGATCTTGCACATCGGCGCGGCCGGCTCGGCCTACCGCGTCTGGGTGAACGGCAAGGAGGCGGGCTACTCCGAAGACTCCAAACTGCCCAGCGAGTTCGACATCACGAAGCTGCTGAAGCCAGGGGCGGAGAACGTCATCGCGATGCAGATCCATCGCTGGTCCGACGGCTCCTACCTGGAAGACCAGGACTTCTGGCGCGTCTCGGGCATCGAGCGCTCGGTCTACCTGAAGGCGGTGCCGAAGGCGCGCATGGCGGACCTGTTCGTGCGCGCGGGCCTGGACAGGGCCTACCGCGACGGCCAGCTGTCGACCGAGGTGGCGCTGACCGCCCGCGCCGCGCCGCTCAAGCTGCGCATGACGCTGCTGGACGGCGACAAGCTCGTGCTGACGCAGGACGCCACCGTGCCGGCCGGAGCGGCGACCACGCAGACGCTGGCCGCCCCGGTGCCCGGCGTGCGCCACTGGACGGCCGAGACGCCCAACCTCTACACGCTGCTGGTGGAGCTGTTCGACGCCCAGGGCCAGCTGCTGCAGGCGACGCCGCAGCGCATCGGCTTCCGCACGGTGGAGATCAAGGACGGCCTAGTGGCCGTCAACGGCCGGCCCATCACCATCCGCGGCATCAACCGCCACGAGCACGACCCCGAGACCTTCCATGTGATCTCGGAGGCGTCGATGCGCCGCGACATGGAGCTGATGAAGCGCAACAACTTCAACGCCGTGCGCACCTCGCACTACCCGAACGCCGAGCTTTGGTATGCGCTGGCGGACGAGTACGGCATGTACGTCATGGACGAGGCCAACATCGAGAGCCATGCCTACATGGACTACGGCAACAAGTTCCCCAAGCTGCGCGAGCAGATGCAGCTGGGCTTCGACCCCGCCTGGGACGCCGCCCACATCAGCCGTGTGATGAACATGGTGGAGCGCGACAAGAACCACCCGTCGGTCATCTTCTGGTCGCTGGGCAACGAGGCCGGCATCGGCCCCGCGTTCGAGAAGGCGGCCGCGCAGGCGCGCCAGCGCGACCCGTCGCGGCTGATCTCCTACCTGGGCTGGGGCACGCTGGACTGGAGCCACGAGCCCAACCCCTATGTCGACATCTACGCGCCGATGTACGACGACGTCGAGAAGATGGTGGACTGGGCCAAGGACCCGACGCGCAAGCAGCCCATGATCCAGTGCGAGTACGCCCATGTGCAGGGCAACTCCGGCGGCAACTTCAAGGAGTATTGGGACACCGTCTACCAGTACCCCAACAAGCTGCAGGGCGGCTTCATCTGGGACTGGGTGGACCAGTCGATGTATCGATACACCAAGGACGGCAAGCGCTACTGGGGTGACGGCGGCGAGTACGGGCCCAACCCGGGCGGTGATATCGAGTTCGGCGACGGCCTGATCCAGCCCGACCGCACGCCCAACCCGCACCTGTACGAAGTGCAGAAGGTGTTGTCGCCCATCCAGTTCGAGGCCTTCGATGCCAAGGCGTCGACGGTGACCGTGCGCAACCGGCACGACTTCCGCGACCTCTCGGGCTTTGCCTTCGAGTGGGCGCTGCAGGCCGACGGCGTGGTCGTCGCGTCCGGCTCGCTGCCGGCCTTGTCGACGCCGGCCCGGCAGGCGCAGACGGTCAAGCTGCCGCTGGCGGGTATGCAGCGCCGGCCGGGGGTGGAATACCTCGTCACCGTGCGCGCCAAGGCGAAGGCGGGCGCCGTGCCGCTGACGCCGGAGGGGCATGTCGTTGGCTGGGAGCAGTTCGCTGTTGCACCGCACGCCATCGTGTTGGCCAAGCCGGCCAGGGGTGCCGTTGAGCTGACCGAGAGCGCCGACGCCGCCACGCTGTCGGCCGGCGGCGTCACGCTCGCGCTGGACCGCCGCACCGGCCTGCTGACCGGCTACGGCCGGCAAGGCAAGCCGCTGCTGAGCGGCGGCCGGCCCAACTTCTTCCGCGCCGAGACCGACAACGACACGCTGACCGGCACCGTGCGGCAGCAGGCCGGCTGGAAGCACATGACCGAGGAGCGCCAGGTTCGCGCCATCACCGCCAAGCGCCTGCCCGGCGGCGGCGCGCAGGCCGTGGTGGAGCACGCGCTGGGCGCTGGCGCGGCCAGCTTCGTCACGACCTACACCATGCACGGCGACGGTGCCGTGGATGTGGTGGCCAAGCTGACGCCGCTCAAGAGCGACCTGCCGCCGCCGGTGCGCGTGGGGCTGTGGTTCGACACGCCGCAGGCGCTGACGACCGTGGGCTGGTACGGCCGCGGCCCGCACGAGAGCTACGTGGACCGCAAGACCAGCGCCGCCGTGGGCCTGTGGCGTGGCGCCATCGCCGAGCAGAACCACGACTACATGCGCCCGCAGGACACCGGCAACAAGGTCGACGTGCGTTGGCTGGAGCTGTCGGGCGCCGGCCACGGCCTGCGCGTGCAGGGCGCGCAGCAGTTCATGGCGAACGCGCTGGCCTTCCCCTACACCGACCTCTACCGCCGCCCGGCCGGCACCTGGAAGAGCAGCGACATCGTCCCCCGCGAGCACGGCACGCTGCTGATCGACGGCGCGCAGTGGGGTGTTGGCGGTGACAACACCTGGAGCTTCGTCGGCCAGCCGCTCATGCAGTACCGCACGCGGCTGGAGCCGATCAGCGTGGCCTTCCGCCTACAGCCCTTCGACGGCGAGGGCACGACGCCCGACAAGGCCCAACCCGCCAAGGCGACCACACCGCAATGACTCGCAAGCTGACCACCTTTCTGAGTGGCTTGCTGCTGAGCCTGGGCCTGTCCGGCTGCAGCACGCTGCCTTCCCGCGAAGCCGAACGCGCCGAGGTCATCGCCGCGATCGACAAGGCCAACAGCTACTGGATGGCCCGCACGCCGGCCCAGGAATGGGCGTTCTGGAACGTCGCGGCCTATCACACCGGCAACCTGGAGGCTTGGCGCGTCACCGGCAACGACCGCTACCTGCGCTACACGCAGGCCTGGGCCGAGCACAACCAGTGGACGGGCGCAAAGTCCAACGACAAGTCCGCCTGGAAATACAGTTATGGCGAGACCGAGGACTACGTGCTGTTCGGCGACTGGCAGATCTGCTTCCAGGTCTATGCCGACCTCTACCAGCTGGACAAGGACCCGCGCAAGATCGCTCGCGCCCGGGAGGTCATGGAGCACCAGATGGCCACCGCGCGCAGCGACTACTGGTGGTGGGCGGACGGCCTCTACATGGTCATGCCGGTGATGACCAAGCTGCACAAGATCACCGGCAACCGCCAGTACCTGGACAAGCTGCACGAGTACTACAGCTACGCCAACAGCATCATGTACGACCCGGCCGAGAAGCTGTACTACCGGGACGCCAAGTACGTCTACCCCAAGCACAAGAGCGTCAACGGCAAGAAGGACTTCTGGGCGCGCGGCGACGGCTGGGTGTTCGCGGCGCTGGCCCGCGTGCTGGCCGAGCTGCCGCCCGACGACCCGCACCGCGCCGAGTACCAGCAGCGCTTCCAGGACATGGCGGGCGCCTTGCTGGCGTCGCAGCAGCCCGGCGGCTACTGGACGCGCAGCATGCTCGACCCCGCCCACGCGCCGGGGCCCGAGACCAGCGGCACGGCCTTCTTCACCTACGGCCTGCTGTGGGGCGTCAACGCGGGCCTGTTGCCGCGCGACCGCTATCTCCCCGCCGCGCGACGCGGCTGGCAGTACCTGACCGAGGTGGCCTTGCAGCCGGACGGCAAGCTGGGCTATGTGCAGCCCATCGGCGAGCGCGCCATTCCCGGCCAGGTGGTGGATGTCAACTCGACGACGCACTTCGGCGTCGGCGCCTTCCTGCTGGCGGGGGCCGAGATGGTCCGCCTGCTCGACAAGTAGAGGACTCGCGATGGAGAGACGCCATTTCATGCAGGCAGCGGCTGCGAGCCCCGCCCTGCTGGCCGCCCACCCCGCCGCAGCCGCCACGCCGGCCCAGGAGCGGGCCTACCAGCTGAAGCTGCTGCAGCAGATGGCCGAGCCGGTGCTGGAGCCCATGTCCAGGGGGCAGCTGAAGCAGAAGTTCGAGTTGGAAGTCAGCCCCACCTGGGACGGGCGCGACCGCTCGGTCGCCTATCTCGAATGCTTCGGCCGGCTGATGTCGGGCATCGCGCCCTGGCTGGCCTTGCCGGCCGACGACACCGCCGAGGGCCGTTTGCGCCAGCGGCTGCAGCAGCAGGCGCTGCAGAGCTATGTGCATTCGGTCGACCCGCGCAGCCCCGACTATCTGACATGGAAGGGGCAGGGCCAGGCGCTGGTCGACTCGGCCTACTACACGAACGCCTTGATGCGCGCACCCCTGGTGCTGTGGGAGCCGCTGGACGCCGTGACCAAGGCGCGCATCGTGGCCGAGATCAAGGGCCTGCGCAGCATCGAGGTGCCCAACATCAACTGGCTGTTGTTCGCGGCGATGAACGAGGCCTGGCTGCTGTCCATCGGCGAGGCGCACGACCCGATGCGCATGAACGCCGCGATCCGCAAGATCAACGAGTGGTATGTGGGCGACGGCTGGATCAAGGACGGCCAGGACTTCCACTTCGACTACTACTGCTCCTACGTCATGTACCCCATGCTCATCGAGGTCCTCGAGGTGCTGGTGGCGCGGCGTGGGCCGTTCTGGGGGGCCAAGCCGGTCGAACTGCTGGCGCAGGCCACCAAGCGCGCGCAGCGCTATTGCGAACACCTGGAGCGCTTCGTCGGGCCTGAGGGCAGCTACCCGCCCATCGGCCGCTCGCTGACCTATCGCACGGCCGTGTTCCAGCCGCTGGCGCTGCTGGCCTGGCGCAAGCAGTTGCCGGCCTCGCTGCCCGAGGGCCAGGTGCGCGCGGCGCTGCACGCCGCCCATGTCGCGGTCTGGGGCGGGCCGAGCAACTTCAACAGGGACGGCTACCTGAACATCGGCTTCTGCGGCGCCCAGCCCGAGCTGGGTGACTGGTATTCCAACAACGGCAGCATGTACATCGCCGCTGCCGGCCTGCTGGCGCTGGGGCTGCCCGCGAGTGACTCCTACTGGACCGCGCCCGCGCAGGACTGGACACAGAAGAAGGCCTTCAGCGGCCGCAAGTTCCCCAAGGACTATCCCGCGAACTACTGAACCTAGATCCGGCAGCTGACCGCTTGCTGCCCGGCGCCAGATCCAGGGTCACTTCCTCATCAGGGTGCTCTTGCCGAACAGGCTCTCGATCAGGTCCACCGCCACCAGCGCCGTCTTGTTGCGCTCGTCCAGCGCCGGGTTCAGCTCCATGATGTCCAGCGACGCGAGCCGGCCCGTGTCGTGGATCATCTCCATGCACAGGTGGGCCTCGCGGTAGGTTGGGCCGCCACCCACCGTCGTGCCGACACCGGGCGCCATCACAGGGTCGAGAAAGTCGACGTCGAAGCTCACGTGCAGGTGCGTGTTGTCGTCCAGCGTCGCCAGCGCCAGCTCCATCGTGTGGCGCATGCCCACCTCGTCGATGAAGCGCATGTCGAAGACTTCCAGGTCCTGCTCGTGCACGAAGGCGCGCTCGCCCTCGTCGACGCTGCGGATGCCGATCTGGCGTATCCACTTCGGGCTGACCGCCGGCACGTGGCCGCCGATCTCGATGAGCTCCTTCGGCCCGAAGCCGCACAGGCAGGCCACGGGCATGCCGTGGATGTTGCCGCTGGGGGTCAGCTCGCTGGTGTTGAAGTCGGCATGGGCGTCCAGCCACAGCACGCGCAGCTTCTTGCCCACGTCGCGGCAGTGGTGGGCCACGGCGGCGATGGAGCCCAGGCCCAGGCAGTGGTCGCCACCCAGCAGGATGGGCATGCGGCCGGTCTTCAGCTCGTTGTAGACGGCGTCGTGCACCGTCCGGTTCCACGCCACGACCTCGTCGAGGTGGCGGTAGCCTTCCACCGGCGGTGCCCAGGGGTTGGTCGGGCCGACGAGGTTGCCGCGGTCCATCACGTCGACACCCCGGCCGCGCAGCGCCTCCGCCAGGCCGGCCACGCGGATGGCCTCGGGGCCCATGCTGGCGCCGCGGACACCGGCGCCCACGTCCGTGGGCGCGCCGATCAGGGAGACGTTGCGAAGTTTGGTCATGGGGTGTGGATGCTGGAGAGTTCGGGTTCGGTTTCGAGGACAGCCCACGCTTCCTCGGCCGTCTCGACGTATTGGAAGAGCTTCTCGTCGGCGGGGTTGATCATCCCGGTTTCGATCAGCAGGTCGATGTTGATGAGCTTGCTCCAGAACTCGCGACCGACCAGCAGGATGGGCCGGCGGCGGCTCTTGCCGGTCTGGATCAGCGTCAGCGTCTCGAAGAGTTCATCCAGCGTGCCGAAGCCGCCGGGGAAGCACACCAGGGCCACCGCGCGCATCAGGAAATGCATCTTGCGCAGGCCGAAGTAGTGGAAGCGGAAGCACAGCTCCGGCGTGATGTAGGGGTTGGGGTATTGCTCGTGCGGCAGCACGATGTTCAGGCCCACGCTCTTGCCTCCCACCTCGTAGGCGCCGCGGTTGCCCGCTTCCATGATGCCGGGGCCGCCGCCGGTGGCGACGACGACGGGCCGGCCGCGCTTGGCGCATTCGCTCGTCACGATCTGCGCGAAGCGGCGCGCCTCCTCGTAATAGCGGCTCATGCCCAGTTTGCTGCGCGCGATGCGCAACTGCGTTTCGTCGCCGCTGGCCTCGGCGGCGGCGAGCAGCGACTGCGCCGCATCGGCCGACAGGATGCGCGCGCTGCCGAAGATGACGATGGTGGACTTGACGCCCTGCTCGTTGAGCATGACCTCGGGCTTCATCAGCTCCAGCTGCATGCGCACATGTCGCATGTCCTCGCGCAGCAGGAAGTTCTCATCCTTGAACGCGAGGTTGTAGGCCATGCCCGGGCCGTCGTACTCGGGATGCGGGGGCAGGTCGCAGCACTCTTCCTTGGCAGTCGGGAAGTTGCGCGTCGGGACTTCGGTGGGCTTCATGGGCGGGCAGATTGTGGGCAGGTCAGCGCTGGATTTTGTGGCGCAAAGCGGGGTGATCTCGGGATTTCATCCACCGCAAACCGAGCACTCGGGGTCGCGCTGCATGGCGATCTCGCTCCACTGCATGCGCCGGCCGTCCAGCATCAAGAGCCGCCCGGCCAGCGGCTCGCCGATGCCGGCCAGCAGCTTGAGCGCCTCGGCCGCCTGCATGCTGCCGACGATGCCCACCAGCGGTGCGAACACGCCCATGGTCGAGCAGGCCACGTCCTCGAAGCCCGACTCGGGCGGGAACAGGCAGGCGTAGCAAGGCTGCTCGCGCGAGCGGCTGTCATAGACGCTGATCTGGCCGTCAAAGCCGATGGCTGCGCCGGAGACCAGCGGCTTGCCGTGCCGCACGCAGGCCGCGTTGACGAGGTGGCGGGTGGCGAAGTTGTCGGTGCAGTCGATGACGACATCGGCCTCGGGCACCTCGACGTCCAGCAGCTCGGCATCGGCCTTCTCCGGCAGCGCGCGCACCGTCACGCCGGGGTTCAGCGCCACCATGCGCTCAGCCGCGGACATCACCTTGGGCCGGTGCAGGCTGGCCATGTCATGGGCGATCTGGCGCTGCAGGTTGGTCAGGCCCACGGTGTCGTGGTCGACGAGGGTGATGCGGCCGACGCCTGCCGAAGCGAGGTAGAGCGCCACCGGCGAGCCCAGGCCGCCCGCGCCGATGACCAGCGCCCTGGCGTCGAGCAGGCGCTGCTGGCCTTCGATGCCGATCTCGTCGAGCATCAGGTGGCGGGCGTAGCGCAGCAGGTCGTCGTCGGTCATGGGGCGGAATGCTAAGCCCGTCCCCGGCAAGGTCTGCGCCTCGCCGCGACACTGGCGCCGATGCAGTCCACGCCTCCCGCCACCCCGCTGAGCTCCGCTCTGACGTTGCTGCTCGCCACGGCCACCGGCCTTGCCGTCGCGTCCATCTACTACGTGCAGCCGCTGCTGGGCCTGCTGTCCGGTCAGTTCGGCGTCGGCAGCGCCACCATCGGCCTGCTGCCCACGCTGACCCAGCTCGGCTACGCCGCCGCCATCCTGCTGCTGTCGCCGTTGGGCGACCGCTATGACCGGCGCCGCCTCATCGTCATCAAGGCGGCAGCGCTCGTCGCCGCGCTGGCCGGCGCGGCCATGGCGCCTGGCTTTGCGGCGCTGTGCGTGGCCAGCGTGGCCATCGGCCTGACGGCGACGCTGGCGCAAGACCTGGTGCCCGCTGCAGCCACGCTGGCGCCCGAGGCCGAACGCGGCAAGCGCGTGGGCCAGGTCATGACGGGGCTGCTGCTGGGCATCCTGCTGTCGCGCGTGGCGGCCGGGTCCCTGGCGGCGGTGGCCGGGTGGCGGGCCGTCTACGCGGTGGCCGCCGTGGTCGTCGCGCTGCTGATCCCGCTGCTGTGGCGCAGTCTGCCGCGCTTCCTGCCGGCGACCTCGGCCGGCTATGGCTCGCTGCTGGCGTCGATGGCCACGTTGTGGATGAAGCATCCGCCCCTGCGGCGCGCGGCCCTGGCGCAGGGCTTGTTGTCGGTCGCCTTCAGTGCGTTCTGGTCGACGCTGGCGCTGGTGCTCGCCGGGCCGGAGTTCGGGCAGGGCAGTGCGGTGGCGGGTGCGTTCGGCCTGGCTGGTGCAGCGGGTGCGCTGATTGCGCCGCTGGCCGGCGGCCTTGCGGACCGGCGCGGCCCGCAGGCGGTCATCCGGGCGGGTGCGCTGCTGGTGTTCGCCGCCTTTGCCGTGCAGGCGGTGGCGCCGGCGTCGCTGTGGCTGCTGGTGGGTGTGGCCGTCGTCTTTGACCTGGGCGTGCAGGTGGTGCTGGTGTCCCACCAGAGTGTGATCTACGGGCTGGATGCGGGCGCACGCAGCCGGCTCAATGCGGTGCTGGTGAGCGTGATGTTCGTGGGTATGGCGGGCGGGGCGGCGCTGGGGTCGGCGTTGTTGGCGTCGGTGGGGTGGCGGGCGGTGCCGGTTCTGGGGGCGGTGGCTGCGCTGGGGGCTTTGGTGGTGGCGCGTCGGCGTTGAGGTTTCGGGTCGCGATTGCGTAGAGCGTGTTTGCTCGGTGCATTGCCGGGAGTCCCGCCCGGCAATGCAGGCGGCGTGCAGCGGCTACGAAAAGGCAACCCACCCCACCGAGCCGCCCAAGAAAAAGGGCCTCCGAGGAGGCCCTTCACCTGTCAGAAAGCGCTCGCGCGCCAGCGACTTACTCCGCCGTCTTCGCCTCAGCCTTCTGCTCCAGCGGCGCCTTCGACGCAATCACCGGCTGGCCCTTGAGCTTGTTCAGCGCCTGCGCGAGCTGGAAGTCCTCGGCGGAGCCGAACTCGGGCAGCGGCTTGGGCGGCTCGGCGCGCTTGGCGTACTCGGCTTCCAGCTTGGCGCGCGCTTCCTCGCGGGCCTTCTGGCGGGCTTCGTTGTCCTCGGGGCCGTTGTTCAGATGCTTTTCGAGGTCAGCCTCACGCATGCGCAACGCAGCGAAGACATTGCCCTCGGCAGTTTCGTCCAGCAGCACGTCGGGCACGATGCCCTTGGCCTGGATGGCCCGGCCGGCCGGCGTGTAGTAGCGCGCGGTCGTGATCTTGATCGCGGTCTCCGGCCCCAACTGGCGGATGGTCTGCACCGAGCCCTTGCCGAACGTCTGCGCGCCCATGATGACGGCACGCTTGTGGTCCTGCAGCGCGCCGGCCACGATCTCGCTGGCGCTGGCCGAGCCCTCGTTGACCAGCACCACCAGCGGCACGGTCTTCAACGCGGCGGGCAGGCGCTTGATCGGGTCGTCGCTGCTGCGGCGGCGGTAGTCCTCCGGCGTCGCCTTGTAGCTGGCCTTGGAATCGGGGATCTGGCCGTTGGTCGACACGATCTCCACGCCCTTGGGCAGGAAGGCGGCCGAGATGGCGACGGCGCCATCCAGCAGGCCGCCCGGGTCGTTGCGCAGGTCCAGCACCAGGCCCTTCAGGTTGGGCTCCTGCTTGTAGATCTCTTCGACCTTCTTGACGAAGGCGTCGACGGTCGGCTCCTGGAACTGGCTGACGCGCACCCAGGCGTAGCCGGGCTCGATGACCTTGGCGCGCACGCTCTGGACCTTGATCTCCTCGCGCACGATGGTCACGGGGAAGCTGCGGTTCTCGGCCTTGCGGTAGATGGTGAGCGAGACCTTGGTGGCCGGGTCGCCACGCATCTTCTTGACGGCCTGATCGATGGTGAGGCCGCGCACGGCGGTGTCGTCGATGCGGCTGATCAGGTCGCCGCTCTTCAGGCCGGCGCGGAAGGCGGGCGAGCCTTCGATGGGGGAGACGATCTTGACCAGGCCGTCTTCCATGCCGATCTCGATGCCGACGCCGACGAACTTGCCGCTCGTGCCTTCACGGAATTCCTTGAAGGTCTTCTTGTCGAAGAACTGGGAGTGCGGGTCCAGCCCGGACACCATGCCGCCGATGGCGTCGTTGATGAGTTTCTTCTCGTCGACCTGCTCGACGTACTCGGCCTTGACGAGGCCGAAGACGGCAGCGAGCTGCTGCATTTCGTCCAGCGGCAGGGGCGAGAGGCTGCTGCGCGCATTGGCCTGCAGTTGCATCGTCGTGAGCGCACCCGCGACCGCCCCGAGGGCGACCCAACCAGCGACTTTCAATTTGGAGCTCATCAGAGTCCTCTTTCTACGTCCTGCCGAAACGGCTTGACAGGTGCGTCGAGTGTAGCCGGGGGGTCTGAATCGGGCTGTCGATTTACCCAACTGAAACCCTCCAGATCGGCGGTGCAGTGACGTATTGCGCGGGCGCCGCCCATGTCGGAAGTCAGGGCGCTCAGCAGCGCAGCTTCTGCCCCGTCAGCGCGCAGATGGACACGGGCTGGCCCAGCGTGTTGAAGGCCTTCACCTGCCAGCCCTGCGGCGTGGCCGTCAGCAGCGTGAAGCCGAAGTCGGTGTGGCTGCTGAAGGTTTCAAGTTGTACGCCGGGCAGCGGCGCGGTTCGCAGGGCGGCCGCCGCGTCGATGCGGCCCGAGGCGGCCGAGCCGCCGTTGCCGGTGACCAGGCTGGCCGGTTGGTTGCTCGCGAAGCCCAGCACCTGGTGGATGTGCAGGTGGCCGTGCAGCGTGGCCTGCACGCCGGGCGGGAGGAGCCGCCCGGGGCTGGCGTCCTGCAGCAGCGGCGTCAGGCCCGAGCGGGCGGTGGCGGGCCGGCCGAGCAGGCTTGGAGCGAAGGCCAGGCTGGGGTGATGGCTGAGGAAGAGGCTGTGCGCGCGCTGGGCGGACAGCTCGGCGACGCGGTCTAGCTGGCCGCGCCAGCGCTGCCAGGCGTCGGAGCCGACCGGCGGCGTGGCGCTGCCCACGGCGGCGGAGTCGAAGACGATGAGCTGGCTGCGCGAGGACAGCGGCACGGCGAAGGGCGCGGTGAAGTCGCCGTCGTCAACGCCGTTGCCGGCCGACGCGCAGGCGCGGGCGGTGCCGGTCTCGGCGTCCAGGTAGCGCAGCCAGCCCTGGCCGGCGCGCGCGCAGGCCTCGTGGTTGCCGCGCACGAAGACCCAGGGCGCGGCGGTCAGCAGCGGCTGGGCGGGCGCGAAGAAGTCGGCCTGCCAGGTGTCGTCGCCATAGCCCCAGGGGCTGCCGGCGCAGCCGGCCAGGTGGCTGGGGCAGGGGCTTTCGCGGTAGTGGTAGTCGCCGACGTGGATGACGAGGTCGGGCTTGAGCGCCATCGCGCGCGCCAGCACGCGCGGGAAGGGCCAGCCAAAGGCATCGTTGCAGGGCTGGAAGTCGCGGCCTGAGGCCTTGAGGCGGCAGCCCGTATCGCCCATGACCACGATGCGGCGCAGCTCCGCCTTGGGCGCGAGCAGCGTCAGGTGGCCGACCTGCACGCTGGCCGCGCCCGCCGGCCAGGGCGCTTCGCAGGCGCGCAGCGTGAAGCGGGTGGGCTTGCGCTCGGGCTGGGTGTTGCCGGTTGGGGGTGGCTCGTCGCCGGGGGCGCTGCGCTGCTGCATGGCGACGACGGCGTCGCCCCAGCGCAGCGTGGGGCAGGCCTCGTCGGTCAGCGCACGCACCGCCCAGCCAGGGCCGGCGACGGCCTGCACCCAGGCTTGTTGCAGGCCAACCGGCGGCGGGGCGGGTGGGGGTGGCGTGGCGCAGCCGGCCAGCGTCAGCAGCATGGCCAGCCCGGTGAAACGCGCGCGATGAATCATGTGTCGATCAACTGTGTGAGCGGCGGCAGATTAGCGCCGTCCGGCCGCCTGCCAAACGGTAGATTGCCGGCCACCCCCAACTTCGCAGCCCGTCATGACCGTTGTCCCCCGCCTTGCCTTGCTTGCCGCGCTGCTTTCGTCGTCGGTGTTTGCCGCACAGATCGGCACCATCCCGCCGGCCCAAGCGCTGACGGCGGAGCGCGTGGCGGCGCTGCCGGCGGCCGAGCGCGCGGCCTGGGCGGACTACCTGGCCCGCTCCGACGCGCAGCGCGCCGCCGACCGCGCCGCGCTGGCCGCCGAACGCAAGGGCCTGGCGACCTGGCCCGCCGCGCCGGCCGGCGGCAACGGCGCGGCCACCATGCCGCTGGACAAGCCGGCGGATTGGTATGCCAGCGACGCCGCGCTGCTGGTCGCTCGCAACATCGTCAGCTACCAGACGCCCGCCGGTGGCTGGGGCAAGAACCAGCCGCGCAACGTGGCGCCACGCGCGCCGGGCCAGTCCTTCGTGGCCGACAACAGCCCGGCGGGCGCGAGCGACGCGCCGTGGAATTTCGTCGGCACCATCGACAACGACGCGACGATCACCGAGATCCGCTTCCTCGCCCGCGTGGCCGCCGCGCACCCGGGCGCGCCTGGCGAGGCCTGGCGCCAAGCGGCGCAGCGCGGCGTGGCCTGGCTGCTGGCGGCGCAGTACCCGCGCGGCGGCTGGCCGCAGGTGTGGCCGCTGCAGGGCGGCTATCACGACGCCATCACGCTGAACGACAACGCGCTGGTGGCCGTGGCCGAGCTGATGGGTGCCGTCGCGCGCGGCGAGGCCGGGCTGGACGTGCTGCCGGCGGCGCAGCGTGCCCAGGCCGCCGCCGCCGAGGCGCGGGCGGTGCAGCTGCTGCTGGACACGCAGGTGCGCGTCAACGGCAAGCTCACGCTCTGGGCCCAGCAGTACGACCCGCTGACGCAGGCGCCTTCGTCGGCGCGCAACTACGAGCCGTCGGCGCTGAGCAGCGGCGAGAGCACCAAGGTGCTGGCCCTGCTGATGAGCCTGCCCGAGCCGTCACCGGCCGTCATCGAGGCGGTGCGCGCTGGCGTCGCGATGCTGAAGCAGTTGGCCGTGCATGACCGCGCCTGGGTCATGGTGGACGCGGTGCAGGGCAAGCGGCTGGTCGAGCAGCCCGGCGCCGGCCCGCTGTGGTCGCGCTACTACGACCCGGTGACGCTCAAGCCCGTGTTCGGCGACCGCGACCGCAGCCTGCACGACGACGTGCACGGCGTCAGCGCCGAGCGCCGCCGCGGCTATGCCTGGTGGGGCAACTGGTCGCTGAAGACGCTGGCGGCCTACGACGCCTGGGCGGCGAAGTGGGTCAGGCCCTGAAGCAACGC
The DNA here is from genome assembly GCF_043555835.1 of Pelomonas parva. Classification (NCBI taxonomy): domain Bacteria; kingdom Pseudomonadati; phylum Pseudomonadota; class Betaproteobacteria; order Burkholderiales; family Sphaerotilaceae; genus Roseateles; species Pelomonas parva. The sequence continues at coordinate 118,156 of NZ_JBIGHV010000002.1, forward strand.
GTCTGCGTGAGGCCCTAGGATGAAAACCCAGTCGATTGCTGAGTTTTCATGCCCGTCCAGCGCAAGTACCGCCAGTTCCAGCGCCTGCTGATCGCAGGCAACCTCATCGTGCTGGCGCTGCTGGCCGGCAGCACGCTGCTGACCTTGCGCGCCAGCCGTGAGGCCTACACGAACAGCGCGCGCCAGTCGGTCGAGAACCTGACCCGCTCGGTGAGCCAGAACGTGGCGGCCGAGATCCGCCAGATCGACAGCACGCTGGCCTCGGTCATCCAGGAGCTGGAGCGCCTGCACCCCGACGGCCCGCTGGACGCCGCTGCGGCGCGCGTCATCATCGACGGCCGGCGCCGCCTGCTGCCCGAGGTCGACGGCATCCGCATCACCGACGCTGCAGGCCTGGTGTTGACCAGCGACACGGCCGCCCCCGTGTCGGTGGGCGACCGGCCCTACTTCGTGCAGGCCCGCGAGCGGCCCGACGCGCTGGCGCTGTCCGAGCCGTTGGTGAGCCGCGTCACGCAGCGCTGGAGCCTGGTGCTGGCACGGGCCTGGCGCGGCAGCGACGGGCGCTTCCTGGGCATCGTCTACGCGGTGTTGTCGGCCGAGCATTTCATCGAACGCTTCGAGGCCGTGGCCCGCGGCACGCGCGGCGCCGTGGCCTTGCGCACCGACGCGCTCAGGCTCGTCGCCCGCTACGCACCCGGCGCGACCGACCGCCTGGCCGGCATCGGCAGCAACAAGGTCTCGGCCGAGTTGAGCGACGCGGTGGCCCGCCGCAGCGAGAGCGGTTTCTACGTCACGCGGACCGCGTTGGATGGCATCGAGCGGGCCTCCGCCTACCAGCGCGTGGCCGGCTACCCGCTGACTGTGCTGGTGGGCCTGGACACCGAGGACTTCTATCGCCCCTGGCGGCGCGAGGCCGTGCAGCTGAGCCTGCTCAGCGGCTTGCTGGGGCTGATGGTGGCCACGCTGTCGGCGCTGGTGCTGGTGCGCCAGCGCGACCTGCTGCGCGCCCATGCCGCCACGGCCCAACTGGCCGCCGAGCAGCAGGCCATGCTGGACAACGAGCTGGTCGGCATCGCCAAGGCCGCGGACCGCCACACCGTCTGGCACAACCGCGCACTGGCCCGCATGCTGGGCTACGCGCCGGGCGGCATGGTGGGCCGGCCGACGAGCGAGGTCTATGCCGACGAGGCGGACTACCGGCGCGTCGGCCAGGCCTACGCCGAGCTGACCGAGGGCAAGCAGTACCGCACCGAGCTGCAGATGCGCCGCACGGACGGCAGCTTGGTCTGGGTCGACCTCAGCGGCGTGCGCCTGCCGGACGGGCAGTCGCTGTGGGTCATGGTGGACATCTCGCGCATGAAGGCCAGCGAGGCCGACGCCGAGCACCGCGCCGGCCATGACGCGCTGACCGGCCTGCCCAACCGCAGCCAGCTCGGCCCGGCGATTGCCGACGCCATCCGCCTGGCGCGCCAGGGCGGCCACAAGCTGGCCGTGGCCTTCATTGACCTGGACGGCTTCAAGGCCGTCAACGACGAGCTGGGCCACGAGGCGGGCGACGCGCTGCTGCGCGAGGTTGCCCGCCGCATCGGCCAGGGCATTCGTGTCAAGGACCTGGCGGCGCGCCTGGGCGGGGACGAGTTCGTCGTCGTGCTGAACGGCGTGAACCGGCGCGAGGACGTGGAGCCGGTGCTGGCGCGCATGCTGGAGGCGCTGGAAGCGCCGGTCGAGCTGCCGGGCGGCGGCAGGGCCACGGTCGGCGCCAGCGTGGGCGTGGCGCTGTGGCCGGACGACGGCCTGGAGGCCGGCGGGCTGATGGACGCCGCCGACCAGGCCATGTATGCCGCCAAGCGGGCAGGCAAACACCGCGTCGTGTTCAGCGCGGCCGGCGAGGGCCGCGCACCGGATCAGGCCTGGGTGTAGGCCGTCTTCACCGTCGTGTAGAACTCGGCCGCGTGGCGACCCTGCTCGCGCGGGCCGTAGCTCGACCCCTTGCGGCCGCCGAAGGGCACGTGATAGTCCACGCCCGCCGTCGGCAGGTTCACCATCACCATGCCGGCCTGCGAGTGGCGCTTGAAGTGGGTGGCGTACTTCAGCGAGGTCGTCGCGATGCCGGCGGCCAGGCCGAACGGCGTGTCGTTGGACAGCGCCAGCGCGTGCTCGTAGTCGCGGGCGCGCAGCACGCTCACGACGGGGCCGAACACCTCCTCGCGGTTGATGCGCATGTCGGGCGTCGTGTCGGTGATGAGCGCGGGCGTCAGGTAGAAGCCCGGCGCGCCGGCGGCGTTGGTCTCGATGCGCTGGCCGCCTTGAGCCAGCTTGCCACCCTCGCCCTTGGCGATGCCGATGTAATCCACGTCCTGGCCCAGCTGGCTGGCGTCGACGACCGGGCCGATGTCGGTGCCGGCCTTGCGGGCGTCGTCCACCTTCAGCGTCTTCATCTTCTCGACCATGGCGGCGATGAAGCGGTCGTGGATGCCTTCCGTCACGATCAAGCGCGATGAGGCGGTACAGCGCTGGCCCGTGCTGAAGAAGCCGCTGTTGACGGCCGCGTTTACGGCCACGCCCAGGTCGGCGTCGTCCAGCACGATCATGGGGTTCTTGCCGCCCATCTCCAGCTGGAACTTGGCCATGCGCGCGACGGCAGCCGCCGCGACCTTCTGGCCGGTGCCGACCGAGCCGGTGAAGCTGATGGCGGCCACGCGCGGGTCGTGCAGCAGCTTTTCGCCGACGACCGAGCCGCGGCCCATGACGAGGTTGAACACCCCCGCCGGCAGGCCCGAGCGCGACAGGATCTCGGCCAGCGCCCAAGCCGAGCCGGGCACGAGGTCGGCCGGCTTGAAGACGACGCAGTTGCCCCAGGCCAGGGCCGGCGCGATCTTCCACGCGGGGATGGCGATGGGGAAGTTCCACGGCGTGATGAGGCCGACGACGCCGATGGCTTCGCGCGTCACCTCCACGCCGACGCCGGGGCGCACGGAGGGCAGGCTCTCGCCGCCGGGGCGCAGCGCCTCGCCGGCGAAGAACTTGAAGATGTTGCCGGCGCGCACGACTTCGCCGATGGCCTCGGGCAGCGTCTTGCCTTCCTCGCGGGCCAGCAGGTCGCCCAGCTCGGCGCGGCGGGCCAGGATCTCGGTGCCGACGGCGTCGAGGATGTCGAAGCGCTGCTGCGGGGTGGACAGGCTCCAGGCCGGGAAGGCGGCTGCTGCCGCGCTGATGGCCAGGTCGGCCTGGACGGCGTCGGCTTGCGCGTATTCGCCGATCAGGTCGCGCGTGTCGGACGGGTTGATGTTGCGCGAGACGGCGGCGCCGTCCAGCCATTCACCGGCGATGAGGTTCTTGTGCATGGTGGTATCCATTGAAATGCAACCACAGAGGCACAGAGAAACTTCTCTGCGTATTCCTCTGTATCTCCGTGCCTCTGTGGTTGCCTTTGAGTTTTCGCTCAGCGGTCGAGTGCAGGGCGTTTCGGGTTGAAGGTCCAGCCAGGGATCAGGTATTGCATCGCGATCGCGTCGTCGCGGGCACCCAGGCCGTGCTGCTTGTACAGAGCATGCGCCTTCTCGACTTCGGCCATGTCCAGCTCGACGCCAAGCCCTGGTTTGGCGGGGACTTTCACGTGGCCGCCGACGATCTGCAGCGGCTCCTTGGTCAGGCGCTGGCCGTCCTGCCAGATCCAGTGCGTGTCGATGGCCGTGACCTTGCCGGGTGCTGCGGCGCCAACGTGCGTGAACATCGCCAGCGAGATGTCGAAGTGGTTGTTGGAGTGCGAGCCCCAGGTCAGGCCCCAGTCGCGGCAGGTCTGGGCCACGCGCACCGAGCCGGCCATGGTCCAGAAGTGCGGGTCCGCCAGCGGGATGTCCACGCTCTGCAGCGACAGGGCGTGCTGCAGCTGGCGCCAGTCGGTCGCGACCATGTTGGTGGCCGTGGGCAGGCCGGTGGCGCGGCGGAACTCGGCCATGACCTCGCGGCCGGAGAAGCCGTCTTCGGCGCCGCAGGGGTCTTCGGCGTAGGCGATCACGCCGCGCAGGTCGCGCAGCAGGCGGATCGCGTCCTTCAACAACCAGCCGCCGTTCGGGTCCAGCGTCACGCGGGCGTCGGGGAAGCGGTCGTGCAGCGCGCGGATGGCGACGACCTCCTCGTCGCCGCGCAGCACACCGCCCTTGAGCTTGAAGTCGTTGAAGCCGTAGCGTTCGCGGGCGGCTTCGGCTAGCCTGACGACCGCCTCGGGCGTCATCGCGACTTCATGGCGCAGGCGGCTCCAGGCGTTGTCGGCGTCGGGCTCCGAGTGGTAGGGCAGGTCGGTCTTCGTGCGATCACCGACGAAGAACAGATAACCCAGCATCTCGACGGACTCGCGCTGCTGGCCTTCGCCCAGCAGCGCGGCGACCGGCACGCCCAGGTGCTGGCCCAGCAGGTCCAGGAAGGCCGACTCGATGGCCGTGGCCGCGTGGATGGTGGTGCGCAGGTCGAAGGTCTGCAGGCCGCGGCCGCCGGCGTCGCGGTCGGCGAAGCGCTGGCTGACCTGCTGCAGCACCTTCTGGTGGCCACCGATGGGCTGGCCGACGACCAGCGGGTGTGTGTCCTCCAGCGTCTGGCGGATCTTCTCGCCGCCGGGCACCTCGCCGACGCCGGTGTTGCCGGCGCTGTCGGTCAGCATCAGCAGGTTGCGGGTGAAGAACGGCGCATGCGCGCCGCTGAGGTTGAGCAGCATGCCGTCGCGCCCGGCGACGGGGATGACGCGCAGCTCGGTGATGACTGGCGTGGAATTCATATCAAGTTGTCCATTCCTCATTCTTGGCACTCGCAGCGCATGAAATCCGAGCCTGTAGGGCGGGTCGCGACCCGCCGGCACGGGTGGCCTGGCGCCATCAAACGGCGGGTCATGACCCGCTCTACGGGGCTGGCGTGGCGTTCATCAGATCAGTCCGCCGTGATCTTGCGGTCGGTGATGACCTTCTTCCACCGAGCGAATTCCGATGCCTGGAAGGCCGTGAACTGCTCGGGCGTGTTGGCGACGATCTCGAAGCCCTGCTCCAGCAACTTCGGCTTCACGTCCGCCGCGTTCAGCGTCTTGACGATGCCTGCATGCAGCTTGGCCTTGATGTCCGCCGGCAGGCCCTTGGGCGCCGCGACGGCCTGCCAGGAGTACACCTGCAAGCCCTTGATCCCCAGCTCGTCCATCGTCTGCACGTCCGGCAGCACGGGCGAACGGGCGGCGCTGGTGATGCCCAGTGCGCGCAGCTTGCCGGCCTTGATCTGCGGCAGCGCGGTGTTGATGTTCATGAAGCTGGCGTCGACCTGGTTGCCCAGCAGGTCGGTCATCACCGGGCCGCCGCCCTTGTACGGAATGTGCAGGCCGGAGGTGCCCGTCTGCTGCCAGAACAGCTCGGCGGTGATGTGGTCGCTGGAGCCATTGCCCGAGGTGCCGAAGCTCATCTTCTCGGGGTTGGCCTTCAGGAAGGCCAGCACCTCGGCCATGCTCTTGTGCGGCGACGCGGCCGGCACGACCAGCACGTTGGGCGCCTGGACGGCGACGGTGATGTAGTCCAGGTCCTTGGTCGGGTCGTAGGGCAGGTTCTTCAGCAGGTGCGGGCCGATGACCAGCGGGCCCAGCGACGTGACGAGAACGGTGTAGCCGTCCGGCGCCGCGCGCTTGACCATGGCCGTGCCGATGGTGCCGCCTGCGCCGCCCCGGTTGTCGACGACGAAGTTGCCGCCGAGGTTCTCCTGCAGCTTGGTGCTGAGCAGGCGGGCAATGGCGTCGGTGGAGCCGCCGGGCGGGAAGGGCACCAGCAGCGTCACCGGCTTGGCCGGCCAGGCCTGGGCCGCAGCAGGGCCGGCCATCGAAAGCGCCGTGAGGCTGAGCAGCACGGAGGTCAGCAGTCGCTTCATCGTTATGTCTCCACGGGGTTGTCGGGATCGGGCTTATTGCGGGCCGAGCTTGGCGATCAGCGCGCTGAGCTGTTCGACCTCGGCGGGCGCCAGGTCCGACAGCGGCGGGCGCACCGGGCCGGCGCTGTGGCCCACGAGCGTGGCACCGGCCTTCACGATGGACACGGCGTAGCCCTCGCCCTTGTTGCGCAGCGCCACGTAGGGGATGAAGAAGTCGCGCACCAGACGGTTGCAGGTCTCGGTGTCGTTGGCTGCGTGGGCGTTGTAGAAATCCATGGCCGTCTTCGGAATGAAGTTGAAGACGGCCGACGAGTAAACCGGGCAGCCCATGGCCTTGTAGGCACCGGCGAACAGCTCGGCCGTGGGCAGGCCGCCCAGGTAGGCGAAGCGCTCGCCCAGCGTCTGGCGGATGGAGACGAACTTCTCGATGTCGCCCAGGCCGTCCTTGAAGCCGATCAGGTTGGGGCAGCGGTCGGCCAGGATCTGCAGGGACTGCGGCGTCAGCTTGCAGGCGCCGCGGTTGTAGACAACGACGCCGAACTTGACGCTCTTGCAGACGGCCTCGACGTGATTGATCAGGCCTTGCTGGCTGGCTTCGGTCAGGTAGTGGGGCAGCAGCAGCACGCCCTGCGCGCCCAGGCGCTCGGCCTCCTGCGCGTACTGGATGGCCACGCGGGTGCCGCCTCCTGCGCCGGCCAGGATGGGCGTGCGGCCGCGGCAGGTGTCCAGCGCGACCTTGATGATGTCGCTGTACTCGCCCGGCTCCAGCGAGAAGAACTCACCCGTGCCACCGGCCGCGAACAGCGCCGAGGCGCCGTAGGGCTGCAGCCACTCCAGGCGCTCGGCGTAGGCCTTGGGCGCGAAGTTCAGCTGCGCGTCGAAGTCGGTCAGCGGGAAGGACAGCAGGCCGGCTTCGAGGACGGCTTTGAGTTCTTGGGGCGACATGGGCGAGGTCTCCGTCGGTTGGGGATGAACAAGTTGTAGGTCATCGTACAACTACATTCAAATCCATAAATCCTAGGGATAACCCGAAGTCAGCGCACGTCGGCCTGGGCGCGGCGTCGGCGTTCGCGGCTGTTGCTGAGGTGGGTGCGCATCGCTGCCCGAGCGGATTCGGCGTCCTGGCTGGTGATCGCGTCGAGGATGCTTTCATGCTCGGCGTTCACGCGGCGCATATAGGCCTGGCGCTCGGTGCTCATGCCGACGGTCGGCTCCAGCCGCGCCCGCGGAATGATCTGGCTGCCCAGCGTGGCCATCAGCTCGGCGAAGTGACCGTTCTGCGTGGCACGGGCGACCTCCAGGTGGAACTGGAAGTCGGCCGCGACCGAATCCTGCCCGGCCTCGACGGCGGCGATGACGGCATCCAGCGCCTTGCGCAGCGCGACCAGATTGTCCGGCGTGCGCCGCTGCGCGGCCAGCCCAGCGGCCTCGGTCTCCAGGCCGATGCGCAGCTCCAGCACGGCAATCACGTCCTGCAGCGTGCTGAACTGCTCCGGCGTGATCTTGAACGACGGCCCGTCGCCCGCGCCCAGCACAAAGGTGCCGATGCCGTGGCGCGTCTCGACCAGGCCCGCCGCCTGCAGCTTGGAGATGGCCTCGCGCACGACGGTGCGGCTGACCTCGAACTCCTCCATGATGGCCGCCTCGGTCGGCAGTTTGTCGCCCGTTTGCAGCTGGCCGGCGCGGATGCGGTCACCCAGCGAATCGACCAGTTCGAGGGCCAGCGTGCGGGGCCGGCGGCGGCCAGGGACTTGATTCAAGGGTTAACCCGGAGTTTTGAAATGAGCGCGGCGTCTAAAGTGACGTTGGTTGTACGACAACTAGACGACGTACAACGGATGCAACTTTAGCAACGCCGGGTTTTGCCATGACTGCTGTTTCCCCCCGTCCACCGTTGACCATCCGCATGACCGCCGAGGACAACGTCGCCATCGTCGCCAACGACGGTGGGCTGCCGCAAGGCGCGGTGCTGCCCGAAGGCGTCCCCGGCGCCGGTCTGGTGCTGCGCGACAAGGTGCCGCAAGGCCACAAGGTTGCTCTGCGTGACCTCGCCGAGGGTGAGGTGGTGCTGCGCTACGGCGTGCCCATCGGCTACGCGCTGAAACCCATCCCCGCCGGCAGCTGGGTGCACGAGCGCCTGCTGCAGATGCCGTCGGCGCGCGCGCTGGAGGGCCTGCCCATCGCCACCGTCAAGCCACCCGCCGCCGAGCCGCTGGCCGGCTACACCTTCGAGGGCTACCGCAACAAGGACGGCTCGGTCGGCACGCGCAACATCCTGGCCATCACGACCACGGTGCAGTGCGTGGCCGGCGTCGTCGCCCAGGCGGTGGCGCGCATCAAGGCCGAGTTGCTGCCGCAGTACCCGAACGTCGACGACGTCATCGGCCTGGAGCACAGCTACGGCTGCGGCGTGGCCATCGACGCGCCGGACGCCAACATCCCCATCCGCACGCTGAAGAACATCTCGCTGAACCCCAACTTCGGCGGTGAGGTCATGGTGGTGAGCCTGGGCTGCGAGAAGCTGCAGCCCGCCCGCTTGCTGCCACCGGGCAGCTTCCCCATCACCGACGAGCGCGACCCGGCCAGCGGCCCCGAGACCATCTGCCTGCAGGACGACGCGCACGTGGGCTTCATGTCCATGCTGGACGACATCCTTAACAGCGCCCGCCCGCACCTGGAACGCCTCAACGCCCGCAAGCGCGAGACCGTGCCGGCCAGCGAACTGGTCGTCGGCGTGCAATGCGGCGGCAGCGACGCTTTCTCCGGCGTGACGGCCAATCCGGCGGTGGGTTTCTGCGCCGACCTGCTGGTGCGTGCCGGCGCCACCATCATGTTCAGCGAGAACACCGAGGTGCGCGACGCCGTCGAGCAGCTCACCAGCCGCGCGGCCACGCCCGAGGTCGCCGACGCCATCATTCGCGAACTCGGCTGGTACGACCGCTACCTGGACCGCGGCCGCGTCGACCGCTCGGCCAACACCACGCCCGGCAACAAGGCCGGCGGCCTGAGCAACATCGCCGAGAAGGCGATGGGCTCCATCATCAAGAGCGGCAGATCGGCCATCTCGCACGTGCTGTCACCGGGCGAGAAGCTGCGGCAAGACCAGCGCGGCCTCGTCTACGCCGCCACACCGGCCAGCGACTTCATCTGCGGCACGCTGCAGCTGGCCGCCGGCATGAACCTGCACATCTTCACCACCGGCCGCGGCACGCCCTACGGCCTGGCCGAATGCCCGGTCGTCAAGGTCGCCACGCGCACGGACCTGGCCCGCCGCTGGCACGACCTGATGGACATCAACGCCGGCCGCATCGCCGACGGCGAGGCCACCATCGAGGAAACCGGCTGGGCCATGTTCCGCCTGCTGCTGGACGTGGCCAGCGGCCGGAAGAAGACGTGGGCCGAGCACTGGAAGCTGCACAACAGCCTGGTGCTGTTCAATCCGGCGCCGGTGACCTGAGCCGCTGCTCCAGCTCCGCGCGGCGCCGGCGTAGCCGCGCATAGTCACTTTGCGCGCGCACCAGCATCACGACGGCCAGCGCCGCCATCGCGGCGAACACCAGCGCTGCAGGCCACGCTGCGGGGACATCGGCCAGCAGGCCCGCAGCCAGCGCGCCGGCCAGCGCGACGCCGCTGAACAGCGCGCCCATGGCGGAGGCCAGCACCCGCTGCCGGCCCAGCAGCACGCGGCGTGTGGTCAGCACCCAGGCGGCGTAGGCCACCCAGCACAGACCCATGCCGGTCATGACCGCGAAGGCGGCTGCGGTGCGGGCAGGCAGGGCCGGCTCTGTGGCCCACAGGCTGCCCGTGAGCGTGGCCATCGTGGCGGCTGCCAGCAACAGCAGCACATGCCCAAAACGCGAGCGGGCGGACAGCTCGCTGTCCAGCAGCGCAGAAACAGCGGTCGTGTTCATCATCGTTCTCCTTGAATGTCCAGCTGAAGCCTGAGCAGCCGGCGCGCCCGGTGCAGCCGGGACTTCACCGTGCCCACGGGCACGGCCAGCACCTGCGACACCTCATCCAGCGACAGCTGCTGCAGGTAGAACAGCGTCAGCACTTCGCACGCCGGCGCCGGCAGCCGGGCGAGGCCGTCGCTTAGCGCGGCCAGGTCGGCCTCCAGCTGCAGGGCGCTCTCGTCGATGGGGATGGCCTCCAGGTCCGCGGCGTCATCGGACACCAGCGGCATCCGGTACTGCTCTCGCAGCCGGTCCATCAGCACGCGGTGCGCGATGCCGAACAGCCAGGGCCTGAGCTTGGCGCCCTCGCGCAGCCGGGCGATGCCGCGCAGCACGCGCAGCCAGACGTCCTGTGTCGCGTCGTCCGAGGCAGCGTCGTGGCCGGTAAGCTGGCGGGCGTAGCGCCACAGCGGCAGCTGCCAGCGGGCCACCAGCTCGTCGAAGGCGTCTCGCTCGCCCAACTGGCAGCGCACCACCAGCCATTCATCGGCCAGCGTCTCGGAGGTGGGCGGGTTGGCTTTGCTCATGGTCGTGCCGAGGGCAGGCCCTCGAAGCGCAGTGGCGGCAGTGTGACCCGGGCTGGCAGGCTGCCCTCGCCGCGCAGGAAGCGCGCCAGCAGCTGCCGCAATGGCAGCGGGCCGAACAGGTCGAACTGGTGGGCCGCGTTCTCCACGACCACCAAGCGTGCGTCCGGCAGCGACGCGGCGATCTCGCGGGCGTTCTCCAGTGGCGTGCGCGCGTCCAGATCTCCCACGAGCAGCAGCGTGGGCACGGCGATGGTGAAGGGCTGTCGGAAGGCGTCAGGTAGCGGCTGCGCCCGCCATGCGGCGTGCAGGTGGCGCGCCGGGAAGTTCATCGCATCGCCCAGCACCGCGCCGGGTGCCTCGCGTTCGATGCGTGCCAGGCGCTCGGCGCTGCCGTGAGAAGCGAGGTCCATCATGGCTTTCATGGCCGAGCCCACGCCCGCCTGGCGGCGCAGCTGCAAGGCCAGCGGCGCGATGCGGCGGAAGTCGCCGGCGCTCATCTCCCGCGCCGCCGCCGGCAGCGTAGCCAGCGCGCGCGGATCGCCTATGACCTGCGCGATCGCCCACTGCAGGTCCAGCGCGCCCAGCACCAGGCCCACGCTGGGCCCGCCGGCCGGGTCGGGTACGTCCAGGCGCACCGGCGCACGTGCGAGGCGGGCCGTGGCCTCGCGCAGCTGGGCCACCATCTCGGGCGCATTGGCGTGCTCGGCGATGCGCTGCAGCACCTGGTCGGTCTGTGACGGCAGCTTCCAGGTGTGGTCCGGCCCCTCGGGGCTGACGAGCACCAGGCGCTCGACGCCGCCCGGGTGCCGGCGCGCGGTGGCCAGCGCCAGGTGGCTGCCATAGCTGCGGCCCCACAGCGTCCAGCGCGCCTCGCCCAGGGCTTGTCGCACGGCGTCGATGTCGTCAGCGCTTTCCTCGGTGTTGTAGGCCGGCAGATTGATGCCGCGCGCCCGCATCTCGTCGGCCACCGCGCGGCTGGCCTGCTCGATCTTCGGCAGCCAGGTCTGCGGTGATGCCGGCTGGTCCAGCGGCAACGCGTAGCGCATGGCCGTGCGAAGGTTGGGGACCGAGGCGCCCGTGCCGCGCTGGTCGATGCCGATCAGATCGCCGTCGAACACCTCCGCCAGCGCCGCGCCGCCCTGTGTTGCCAGGTCGAGTGCGACCCGCACGCCCGAGTCGCCGGGCCCGCCGGCCAGCAGCACATGCGGGCGGCCTGCGGGTGCGCCTGCGCGCCGGATGCGCACGACGGCCAGATCGATCGCGGGGCCATCCGGCCTGGCCCGCGACTCCGGCACCCGCACGCGAGCCCGGGTGAGCTGCAGCGCGCTGCCGTCGCGTGCCTTCAGGGTCTCCTCGCGCAGGTCGGCCAGCTGGGCCGGGGTGGCCGCTGCGGCGGCCGAACCCAGCAGCAGCGCGGCCAGGGCAAATCGTGGTTGCATGCTTTCATCCTCGATGACGCCGGGTAGTCGGCGAATCGCGGAAAAGGTTCATGGCCCTATGCTCGGGCGCCGCCGACTCAGCATCAGGAGCGCCGCAGTGACATCCAACCGATCCGTCGTCGCATTCGAGGGCGTGACCCGCGTGGTCGCCGAACCCCTTCGCTTCAAGGCCAAGCTCGCCATCGGCGAGAACGCCTACGCCTCGCTGCGCATGATCAACCGCACCCGCGAGATCTGGGACGTTCTCGGCGCCGCAGGCGCGGGCGCGGCGCTGGCCAAGGCGGGCGCGCTGGGCCTGGGCGCGGCCGCCACGCCGGTGGGCTGGATCGCCATCGCGGCGCTGGCCTCCGGCGGCGCCTGTTACGGCCTGTACCGCTGGATGGGCAACACCAAGGGCGAGCGCGTCATCGAGATCCCCCGGTTCCTCAACACGCCGATGGACACGTTGGGTCTGGCCTTGTTCGACCTCATCGCGCCGCTGGCGCTGCGGCTGGCCGCAGTGGATGGTGCCATCGAGCCCGCCGAGCGGCAGGCGTTGGTGCAGCACCTGGTGGACGACTGGGGCCTGGACGACGGCTTCGTGACTCAGGCCATCGCGCAGATCGAGCCGGGCGTCATGCAGGGCGCCGTGGAGGAAATGGCCGCCGAGCTGTCGGCCTTCCTGCATGCCAACCCCGACTGCAACCACCAAGCCATCGCCACCGACCTGGGCCAGTTCCTGCGCCGGCTGCTGGAGGCCGGCGGGCCGCTGACCGAGGCCGAGGAGGCGGCGCTGGCCACCAGCCTGGCGCTGTTGCTGGAAGAGCCGGATGGCCCGCTCACCAAGGCCTGGATGACGGCCAGGTCGGGCGCCGGCAAGGCGGCCGAGCAGGTGGGCAGCACGGCCAAGGAAGCGGCCGACTGGACGCGCGAGCGCTTGCCGTCGCCGGAGGAGTTGCAGGCCGCCGCCGGCACGGTGGCGAGCAAGGCCTGGCACGGTGCCAAGTCGGGTGCCGAGCAGTTGGGCAGTTCGGCCAAGGACGCCGCCGAGTGGACGCGCGAGCGTCTGCCGTCCCCCGAACAGCTGCAGGCCGCGACGAGCACCGCTGCGACTCATGTGCAGCAGACCGTGCAGAAGGCGGCCGCCTGGGCGCAGGACAAGCTGCCGGCGGCCGAGCAGGTCGAGGACGCCGCGAAGCGCACGCTGGACCTGGCCAAGGCCGGCATCGAGCAGATCAGAAAGCGGACCGGCCGCTAATACGATGCGGCCATCCATGCACCTCCTCGAACACGCCGCGCTGGGCGCTTACCTGAAGCTTCGGCGCGACGCCATCCTGCGCGCGTGGCGGGCGCTGGTCACGGTAGACCCGGCCTTGACCAGTGGCGCCTCGCTGCCGCGCGACCAGCTGCACGACCACATCCCGGCGCTGCTGGCCAACTTCGAGCAAGTGCTGAGCGGCGAGGCGCTGCCCGCCACCGGCGAAGCCTCACCCAACGAGGGCGACGCCACGGCCCATGGCCTGCACCGCTGGCAGCAAGGGTTCGACCTGTCCGAGGTGACGCGCGAGCTGGGCCGTCTCAATGAATGCGTCGTGCTGGAGCTGGAGGCCTATGCCGCCGCCCACCCCGAGCTGGCCGCGCCGGTGATGGCCGAGGCGCGCCGCATCTGGGCGCGGCACTGCGGCGACGCCGTCAGCGCCAGCGTGTCGCAGTACTTCCAGCTGCAGCAGATCGAGGCCGGCACACACATCCGCGACCTGGAGCAGGCCTTGCAGTCCTTGCGCGAGCTGGAGCAGGAACGCGCCGGCCTCTGGCAGCAGGCCGCCCACGACCTGCGTGGCAGCCTGGGCGTGGTGGCCACGGCCACGGCCGGCCTGGCGTCGCCGCAGGCGTCCGACGGGATGCGCACCAGCTTCCTGCGCCTGCTGGACCGCAACGTCAGCTCGCTGAGCCACCTGCTGAACGACGTGACCAGCCTGGCCCGGCTGCAGGGCGGCCTGGAGCAGCGGCAGCTGGCGCCCATCGACGCGGCGAAACTGCTGGTCACGCTATGCGAGGACTTGCAGCCGCAGGCGCAGCAGCGCGGGCTCTACCTGCGCTTTGAAGGCGTGTTCGCGCTGCCGGTCGAGGGCGATGCCATCAAGACCCGGCGCATCGCGCAGAACCTCATCCTCAACGCCGTCAAGTACACGCGCAGCGGCGGCGTCACGGTCAGCTGCGGCCACTGCCGGTCGGGGGACCGCGAGCGCTGGTTCATGCAGATCCGCGACACCGGTCCGGGCTTCCACGCCGGCCCGGGGTCGCAACTGGCGGGCGCCATCGAGGAGGCGACCGACCAGTCGCGCCAGATCGCGGCCGACCACGCCAAGGGCGCCGTCACGCATGTCAACGTCGACCTGGCCGAGAGCATCGCCGCGCCGGAAGACCCGCGCCCGGCCCGCCAGCAGCCCGGCGAGGGCCTGGGGCTGTCCATCGTCAAACGGCTGTGCGACCTGCTGGACGCGACGACCGAGCTGCAGTCGGAGATCGGCGTCGGCACGACCTTCCGCATCCTGCTGCCGCGCAGCTACGGCGAGGCGTAGCCCGAGAGGCCGTCCACGCGCTGCCTACACTGCGCCACCTCGGGCAGATCAAGAATGCGATGGCAGGGTGGCGATGGTTAGGGCTGGCAGCGCTGCTGCTGGTGCAGGCGGCGCTGGCCGATGCGATGGACGACCCCGTGGTGCTCGGCCGCCTGCGCCCAGCAGGCGGCTACGTGAAGGCGCCGAGCGGCCACAGTGTCACGGTGCTGGAGGGCGGCTCGGTGTTGCTGGCGGGGCAGGCCGTGCTGGTTGAGCCGGGCCCGCCCGACACGCTGCCCGAACGGCTTGCACGGCTGCGCGACCGCGCGTCGCCGGACGGCACGGCCACCCGCCCCTCGGCCGTCCAGCTCTGGGACGCCGCGCAGCACCGCTGGGATGCCGTCGAGGCGCCGCCCGACTGCAAGGCTAGCCTGCGCAGCCTGCACAGCGCGACGCAGCTGCCCGGCCAGCGCGTCCTCGTCGGCGGTGGGCTGTGCGACCTGCCCGCGCAGCCTGCAGCCACGCATGCGGAGCTGGCGCTGTTCGACGCCGCGACGCGCAGCTGGTCGCCCGCCGGCCGGCTGACCGACGCCCGCCTGCTGCACAGCGCGACGGCGCTGAGCGACGGCGCGGTGATCTTTGTCGGCGGCCTGGTCGACCCGGCGGTGATGCGAATGGGCGGCTGGCCGGTGCAGCGCTCGGTGGAACGCTGGCGCGACGGCAACACGCAAGCCCTGCCGCCTCTGCAGCAGGCGCGCGCCGCGCACACCGCGACGCTGCTGGGCGACGGCAGTGTGCTGGTGGTGGGCGGTTTCGACGCCGCCGCGCGCCCGCTGGCCTTGGTGGAGCGCTGGCTGCCCCAGGCGCAGCGCTGGGAGGCCGCCGCGCCGCTGGCCACAGGGCGGCATGGCCACAGCGCCACGCGGCTGCCGGACGGGCGTGTGCTCGTCGCGGGTGGCGTGGATGCCGAAGGGCAGCCGCTGCGCAGCACCGAGCTGTTCGACCCCGCCAGTGGCCGCTGGAGCGCCGGCCCGCTGCTGCCCAGCGGCCTGCGCCAGCACGCCGCCACGCTGCTGAAGGACGGCGCCGTGCTGCTGGCCGGCGGCGTGTGGACGACCGCGACGCGGCCCGTGCCCTGGGCCTGGCTGTGGCGGCCGGACCTGCCGGGCTGGCGGGTGGCGGGCCACGTGGCGGGTGACCGGCGCCACGCCGCCGCCGCGCCCGTTCACCTGCACCCGCTGGCCGATGGCGGCGCGCTGGCCTTCCTCGACAGCGAGGTGCTGCGGCTGGAGCGCCTGCCCGACGGCCCACCCGCCTTGAAGCCGGGCGAGGCCGAGGCGCCGGTGTGGCAACAGCCCCCCGTGCTGGCTGCGCTGCAGGGCGGGCAGGTGCTGGCCGTCGGCCGCACGCCCGGCATGCGTGGCAAGGGCCAGATCGCCCGCATCTGGGAGCGCACGACCGGCCGCTGGCTGGCGGCGCCCGACCTGCCGGCGACCGACCTGCTCGGCGCCGGCGCGCAGCAACTGCCATCCGGCCGCGTGCTGCTGGTGGCCGCCACGGCGGACCACCAACTCGTCTGCTGGACCTGGCGCCGGGGCGAGCGCGACTGGTCGGCCTGCGGCGGCGTGCCCTTGCTGCAATCGGCGCTGTCGCCGATGCCGCTGGCGCTGCTGCCGGACGGGCGGCTGCTGGCCCTGCCCAGCACCGTACAGGCCGTGGTCTTCGACGAGGCCACGCATCGCTGGGCCGACTGGCGCGTGCGGCGCGGCCAGGCGCGCATGCTGGCCGGCGCACCGGTCGTGCCCGAGGGGCCGTTCGCCGAGATCCTCGACCCTGACGGCGGCCCGGCCCAGCGCATCGACGCGCTGATGACCCGCGCCGAGGCGATGCGGCTGCGCGGCACGGGCGGCCTGGTGGGGCTGTGGGACGCGCGCCAGCAGCGCTGGGGCGTGGTGATGGAGCGTTCGGCCCTGGGCGACCCCATGGGTTGGCTGCCCGATGGCTGTGCGCTGTCGGCCACGCCGCTGGCCGTGTTCGACCCGCGCACCGCGTCCGTCAACTTCCCCGTCGATGCCGGCATCGGCAATGCCACCGCCGACCCGTGGCTGCTGTTCGATGACGGCCTGGTGGTGTCGGTCGACACGCGCAGCGTGGCCGCCGACCCGGGCGCGACCTGGCGTGTGGCCCAGGCCAGTTGCGCCGGCCTGCAGGTGCTGGACGCCGTGCAGCCCTACTTCAGCAGCTCGGCGCCCCGGCCGCCGCAGCGCAGCGCCGGCACCGTGCTGCCCGCGGCGGCGGCCCAGCCGGCCGCTTCGGCAGCAGGCCCGGACCGCTTCAACGGCAAGGCCAAGCAACTGGTGGGCGCGGCGGCGCTGGCACTTGTGCTGGTGGGGGCGGGCTGGTTCCGCGCGGGCCGGCGCGGCGCGCTGCAGGCGGCGCTGGTGCTGATGGTGGTGGGTGGGCTGTGGTGGTGGTCGTCGGGGCGCGCGGCCGACGCGCGCTGGCGCAAGCAGTGCGACGAGGAAATCGCCGCCTGCCTGGACACGCAGACCGGCCTGCTGCACCCGGCGCCGGGCGGCAGCACCAGCCGCATCCCTTGCGACTTCGTCGGCGTGTGGAACTGGACGAATGGCCTGGACAGCCGGCGCATGGAGATGCGGCCCGACGGCCGCTTCGTGATGGCCGCCAGCGCCAAGGACCGCAACACCTACCGTGGCCACTGGGCGGTGCAGCGTTTCGGTCAGGACGACAAGCTGGTGTGGCGGACGGCGCAGGCGATCACCGACTGGGACGTCAATGCCATCAAGTTGCGCGAGCCGGCGCATTTCGAGCTGGTCGAGCGCAACGGCGACATCACCCGCTTCGACCGCCTCGACACCCCAGCCACGGAGGGCTGCACGCCATGAAGCGCTTCTGCATGATCGGCCTGCTGGCGCTGGCGGCCAGCGCTGTCGCGCAGCCGACGGCCACCTTGTCCGAGGGCGACCGGCGAGCGCTGGACCGTGCGGCAGCGTTGGGTGTCGGCCTGCTGGAAGAGGGCCGGCGCCCGCCCGCACCCGCCGCGCCGCGCTCGAACCACGACCAGTTCGCGCGCGAGCAGAACCAGCGCACCGGCGAGCGGCTGCAGCAGACCTACGACGCCGCCGTGGCCCGCTGTGGCGGCCCGCTGCCGGTGCTGCCCAGCGTTGGCATGACGCTGCAGCGCGTCTTCGACTGCACGCAGGCCGGCCACTTCAGCGGCGTCGACCAGATCGTCGAGCTGCGCCTGGACGGGCGGCGCCTGCAGCTCTACATCTCGCAGCGCAGCGACGTGGGCCGGCTTTACTTCGTGGACGGCGTGCTGATGCGCATGGACCCCTGATCCTCGGGAACGGTCAGGGCGCGCTGGCGGCCTTCAGCGCGGCCTGTTCGCGGTGCATGCGCTGCTGGCAGTCGTTGCGGTACATGGGCCCAGGCGCACACGGTGCGACGCGGCGGCCTGCGGCATGCCGATGGCGTCGTGGTAAGCGTCGTCCAGCGCCTCGTGGGCTGCCAGTTCCTTGAAGCAGTCGCTGCCGTTGGTCGTCAGCGGCAGGTCCGGGAACATCAGGCCGCCGGGTGCCAGGTCTTGCTCGTAGACAGCGCGGCAGCCGAGCTGGAACCAGGTCGTGCCCTGGCATTCCTAGGCATGGGCGGGCTTGTTGGCCTTGGCCCAGGCCCGGCCGGCGGCCGCCTGCTCGCCACGCAACTGGTCGAACGCCTTGTCGCAGCCCCGCCGGCCGTCGCCCATCGGGATGGGGCAGTCGCGGATGTGCGTGCTCTTCAGCCGAAGGACGTGGTCCCGCCCCTCGCGGAAGGCCTCGTCCTCGGGCGGCGGCCGGTGGTGTTCTTCCTCCACGGCGCGTCCCTGGGCCTCACGCTGCTGCCGGTCGGCGTCGATCGCGCGGTGCATGAGGAACCAGCCGACCACCTGGGACAGCAGCCAGATGACGACCAGCGCGATCAGGATGCGGCGCAGCGACGCCAGCATGCCGCCTTACTGCCCCGCCCGCACCAGCCGCAGCACGCGGTTGCCGGCGCTGCCGGACAGGCCCACGTCGCCGGTCGTGAAGTCCACATACCAGACGAAGCCCGCCACCGAGGCCGGCGTGGACGTCCACGTGCTGGCGTTGGGCGTGCCGGGGAAGCGTGTGCGCTGGATGGCCGGGCGTTCGCAGCGGGTGTTGACGAGCGAGGCGAGTTCGCTGCGGTTGGGCACGCGCCAGTCGCCGAAGCTCTTGCCAGCGCCGGCGGCATCGGCGTTGACGGCGGTGGCACGCGCCAGCGCGGTGGAGAAGCTGGCGTAGCTGGTGGCGGTGCCGGTGCCGCAGCTGGCGCCGGACAGGCCTTCCACACACTGCATCCACATCAGGCCGGTGCGGGCGTCGGTGACGGTGCCGTTGCCGTGGTCGGTGTAGCGCGGCGTGGTGGCGGTGGTGCAGTCGGTGTCGGCCGCCGCCGTGCCGGCGACGAGGCGGGTGGCGAAGGTCTTGGCCAGCGGGTTGTCGGCGCTCTCGAAGGCGACGGCTCCGGAGCTGAAGTCCACCACCCAGTTGGCGCGCGTGTCCCCGGCGTAGGCCGTGCCGGTCCAGAACGAGGCCGCCGGCGTGGTGCCGAACTTGGGGTCGATGCGGGCGCCGCTGGTGACGCCCAGATCGACGACGCTCATCAGCTCGCCCGGCGTGGGCAGTCGCCAGTCGGTGCGTCCGCAGCGCGCGGCGGCGTTGGCGGCATCGGCGTTGGCCAGGCCGGCGGCCAGCGTCACGGCGGTGGCCGCGCCGGCTTCCCACAGCAGGCCGGTGACCTGGTCCTGCACGCAGGCACCGCCGCCGGCCGCCACGAGGGCGAAGCCGACACGGCCGTCGGCGGCGTCGTTGGTCAGCGCGTGGGTGTCGCGGCCGGTGCTGCCGTCCTGGCCGGCGATGTCGGTGGCCGAGCAGGCCACCAGGGTGTTGGTCGTGTTCAGGCACTGGGTGGTGCCGGTGTCGTTCAGGCCGCCGGGGCCGTTGTTGATGAGGACCACGCGGGTGCTCGTCGTGCGGCCCTCGAAGGAGGTCGTCACCTCCAGGCGCTCGTTGGGTTCGACGCTGGTGTTGCTGCAGGTGACGATGGGCACGGTCACCGAGGTGGCGCCGGCGGGGACGGTGGCGGTGGAGCCGGTGTGGGTGATGAAGTCCACGCCCGCCGTGGCGCAGGCGACGCCGGCCGTCGCGTCGCCGGTGGCGGTGCCGACGGCGGCCGTGGAGTAGCTGATGTCGGCCGGGCCGGTGGCGCCCGCGACGAGGCTGATCCTGACGCTGAGCGGGCTGCCGGCGACAACCGGGTCGATGGCGACCGTCAGCGGCCCCTTGGGCGGCGGCGGCGGGGGCGGGGGCGGCGGCGTGCCACCCCCACCACCGCCGCCGCAGCCCGCGATCAGGGCGGCGCCCATCAGGCCCACGAGCCAGGTGCTGTGGGCGTTCGCACGGCCGCCGGGCTGGGGTGGGGCGACGAGGGGGCGCGGGGTAGTGGGCTTCATGACGTCCTCCTGAGGGGTTCTGGCGGCGGGGTGGATGGCGCGAGGGCGGCGCCACCGGCAAAGGAAAGCTGCAGCTTGAGCTGGTGCTCGCGCTGCGTCTGGGCATGCAGGGCGCGTGCCTGCTGGCGGGTCAGCTGCCAGCGTAGCAGCGCGAGTGTGAATTTCAGCGCGGCGGGCGTGCGCGCGGGCCACAGCCGGCAAAGCGCGCGCAGCGGTGCGGCCAGGGGCCCCAGCGCCTGCTCGACCCAGCGGCCCTGCGGATGCAGCAGCAGCCTTGCGCTGACATCGGCGCCTTCGGCCGCGTCCTGCACACGGCTGATGAACTGCGCTTCGGCGCGCCGGCTGTCCAGCGGCTCGATGAACAACACCTCGATGCGCGCGGCGGGCGGCAGCCCCTCGGCCTCGGCGGCTTCGCGCTGATGGTGCAGCGCGCGTTGCGGGCCCAGGCCGGCCAGCACCCAGGCGGCCGTCTTGGCGCCGGGCAGGTCGGCAAAGCGCGCGGCCGAGCCGAGTTGGCGCAGCACGAACAGGCGGTGCACGCCAGCCGGCGCGTCGAAGGCCTGCTGCACGCCGGCCTGCCAGGCGGCCTCGTCCGCGCAGGTGTCGAGCTGCGGCTCGGTCCCTGCAATGGACGAGTTATCAGCAATGAGGCCGTGGTGGCGCCAAAGCGGCGCCCGCAGCCCGGCCAGGTCGGCCGCCGCGCCGCCCAGCCGGTGGGCGCTGGCGGCCAGGCCCAGCACGCTGGTGCGCTCGGTGGCGCGCGTGATGGGGCTGAGCGCCAGCCCGGCGCGGGCCTGGATGGCCTGGGTGAGATGAGGCAGCAGCGCGCGGTCGGGTAGTGCGCGGGCGATGGCGTCGTCCAGGTGCACCTGCGGGCCGGCCAGTGTGTAGTCGCGCCCGGCCTGCAGCAGGTCGCGCACGACCAGGGCCTGGCGCAGCAGCCATTCGCCGCGCTCGGTCTGGCGCCACAGCGGCGGCAGGCCGGCGATCAGCTCGGTGGCCCGCGCGGCACCGGCGGCCGTCCACAGCAGGCCGCTGTCCAGGCTCAGTGTGTAGTGGTGCTCGGGCTCCAGCGCGTCGGTCGCGTCGCGGGCCAGCTGCAGTGCCTCGCCCAGCGCGGTGCTGTCGTCGGGCACGGACAGCAGCACGGGGTTGACGGCGTCGTCGAACAGCACGCGGTCCAGCTCGTCGATGAGCAGCGCGAACAGGCCGCGCGTGACCAGCAGGCCGGCGCCGGTCTCGCCGTGCAGGCGGGCCTCCAGCCGCTGCGCGTCGCCGCTGCCGCGCTCGCGGCGGTCGCGCGCCAGGTCGGCCGCGAGGCGCCGGGCGGGCACGATGACCACGTGCGCCGCATAGGCGCGGCGCAGCGCGGCGCCGTTGGCGTCGGAGCCGGCCGGCGCGGCGTCCAGCCCCAGCGCCTGGAACAGCGGCATCAGCAACCGGCTGGCGTGGGCGGCGGCCTCGTCGTCGGCCGTCATCAGCAGGCAGGGCCGGCCGCTGGCGGCCCAGGCGGCGGCGGCCAGCGCCAGGGCGCGGTGGCGCTCGGCCGCTCGGGTCAGTGAGACGGCGCCCTGCTGGACGAGGCTGCAGGCAGCGTCGACGACTGGCCCCTCGAACTGCCATGCGCTCTGCGCTGCGGCGATCGCCTGGGCCAGCGCGGCGTGCTCGGCGGCGGGGTCCTCGCGGTTCAGCGCCCGGCGCAGCGCCTGGCCGGCGTCGCGCAGGCTGGCGGCGGGGTCGAAGACATGGGGCAGGGCGGCGTCGACGGCAGCGCGCATGGCGGCGATGGCGGCGGCACGCTCGGCCGGGCGGGGCGCATGGCCGCGTTCTGCCACCGGCTTGTCCAGCGGTGGGAACCAGGGCGGGGTGAGGGCGCTGGTGCTCATAAACCGTAGCGGTGCTGGAGGAGCTGCTGCAGCCCGGCCCACATGCGGCTGCCCAGCGGCCGCGCGGCGACCGGCACGCGCAGCACGCCGCTCATGCCGTGCATGGCCAGGTCGGTTGGCAGGCCGCCGGGCGCGAACTCGGCCTGGATCTCGAAGAAGGCCTCGGCCGCCGTCGTGCCGCTGCTGTCGTCGGGCCGGATGGCCACGTCGCCACCGCCGCCGAAGCCCAGCGACGGCGACATCAGCCGCTGGCGCTGGTAGGGCACCATGCGCAGGCTGGAGAGGCTCAGCGCCTCGCCGCGCCGGCCGGCCAGGCGCAGCTCGGAATTGGCTGCCGGTGGCAGCGCGCTCAGCTCTGCGGCGTCGGCCTGTGGCAGCACGGCCGCGAAGCGCAGGGCGCTGCGATCCACCACCTCGCCAACCGGCTGGGCGCGGTCCACCCAGCCGTCCAGCCGCTCGTGCAGCGACGGCGCGACCCACTCGCCATCCTGCGGCGCGCGAATCTCCAGCGCGGCCAGCAGTTTCTGCGTCTCGGCGCGTCGGGCGTTCAGCGCGTCCAGCCGGCCTTGCAGCGGCGCGACCTCGGACGGCGTGCTGCTCAGCGCCAGGCCCAGCTGCGCGCGCGTCTCGGCGATCTGGCCTTGCACGAGGTCCAGCTGCAGCGACAGCTCCGGGCTGTCAAAGCGCGCCAGCAGCTCGCCCTTCTTGACGCGCTGGCCATGGCGCACCGGCATCTCGCGCAGCCGCGCGGCGGTCTGCAGGTAGAGCGGGCTGCTCTGGCGCGCCTCCAGCACGCCGGGCAGGCGCAGCGCGTGCGGCAGCGGCAGCACGAACAGCAGCGCCCACAGCCCCAGCGCCATGCCGCCCATCGCCGCGATGGCGCGCGCGCGGTGCGTGCCGGACGCGACGCGCAGCCAGGCCCACAGCTTGGCGGCCGGCATCAGCACCATCGTGATGACGGTGGTGATGGCCATGACGACGCCGACGCCGAACCACTGGTCGGCCACATAGGCCAGCACGCCCAGCGTGATGATCCAGCGGTAGATGAAGGCCAGCGCGCCGTAGCCGGTGAACCAGGCGCGCTCGGCGCGGTCCTGCGCTGGCTCGGGATGCTCGCGCAGGCCGAACAGGTATTTGGAACCGTAGTGCAGCCACTGCGCCTGCGCCTTCTGGTAGAGGTTGGGCATCTCCACCAGGTCGGACAGGATGTAGTACGCGTCGTAGCGCAGCAGCGGGTTGCCGTTGAAGATCAGGCTGGACAGCGAGCCGACGATCATCACGTTGAAGGCCATGCTGTGCACCGTGCCGTCGGACGTGGCGGCCCAGACGACGCAGGCCAGCGCGGCCAGGAACAGCTCGGCCAGCATGCCGGCCGCGCCGACGTAGGCGCGCTGCCATTTGTTGCGCAGGCCCCAGCTGGCGGAAGCGTCCACATAGGGCAGTGGTGCCAGCACCAGCACCATGACGCCGAAGGTCGGCACCTGGCCGCCGTAGCGCTTGCAGACGAAGGCATGGGCCAGCTCGTGCACGACCTTGACGAGCGTGGTGGCGAGGTAGAGCCAGGGCAGGTTGGACAGTGACAGCAGGCCCTCGCTGCCATTGCTGATGGCGCCCCAATGCTCGAAGGCGGTGGCCGCGCCCCAGCAGACGGCGGCCAGCCAGACGAGCCCGGCGACGCGGCCGGTGCAGGCGCGGATGAAGGGCAGGATGGGGTCCAGCCACTTGTCCAGCCCGAACAGCGGGAAGCGCCAGAACATGAAGGACAAAAGCTTGCCCATCAGCTCGCGCGAGCGCTGCTTCTTCAGCCGCTCGACGATGGCGTCGGCGTGGGGTTGCTCCTTGAAGTAGAGCAGGCTGGACAGGTGCAGTTGCGACAGCAGGCGCACGACTTCTTCCTGGCCGGGCGTGCCTTCGGGGTGGCGGCGTGCCAGGTCTTGCCAGATCTCGTCGACGGTGCGTTGGCCGTCCAGCGCTCTGAGGAATTCGTAGGCCTGGGGGGTGACGCGGAAGAAGCGGTGGGAGTAGCCGTCTTCCAGCAGCACCCAGGCTTGGCCTCGGTAGCGCTGGGCTTGGGCTTCTACCGTTGGGAGCAGGGAGACGCGGGTTTGGGCGACCTGGTACCAGCTGTCGGAGAGGGTGCCTTGGGTCATGGCCGCCTCGTCGTTGCTTTAGCTTGGTGGCAAGGCCCATGCGGGGATTTCGCCCCCGCAGGCGAGTCACTTTCTTGGGCGCCCAAGAAAGTAACCAAAGAAACCGCCCCCGATCCGCCCGCCCTGCGCTGCGCTTCGGGTTCCCTGCGGTACTCAGGCCTTGAGGCCTCGCACAGAACTCGCTTCGCTACGCTGCACTCAGACAGCTGTGCGAAGTCAGTTGACGAAGCGCGCTGCGCGCGCGGCCTCAAGGCCTTCCGTTCCTCGGCGGGCTCAGAGGGGGGAATAGAAATACTTCGGTGCGAACGGCTTTCGGGTTTGGCTGTTGGCTGTTCCGGGGCCTCCCCTTCAAAACCGCCGAGAAGCGCAGAAGCCCAGGGCGCGTGCGCAGCACGCTTCAAGAACTGACTCGCGACGCTTGTTTGAACGCAGCGTAGCGAAGTGAGTTCGGCGCGGCCCTGGGCTTCGAGCATCGCAGGGGAGCCCGCAGGGCCGGTTTTGCAGGGGAGAGCTTTTTGCCTACTTTTTGGCGGCGCAAAAAGTAGGTCGGCCGCCGGGACGAAATCCCGGCTGGGCCTCGGCGCCAACCTGCAGTGGGAAAAGCGACCAACCCACATCCCATCACCACCACAACCACAACCGCAACTGGTCAACGAGCCGATGCGTCAACACCCAGATGATCCGGCGTGGCCCCGCCTCCACCCGCGCATTGCCACTCATCCCCGGCCGCCACCAGTCCGCCGCCGGCGCCAGCAACTCCGCGCGGACCGCGAACTGGTTGCCCTCCTGGCCCTTGATCTGCGCCACCGGAATGACCGACAGCACGCGCAGCGGAATCTCCTCGTCCGGCCGCGTCATCAAGGTCAGCTCGCCTAAAGCGCCGGGCTTCAGCTGCGCCGCATCCCGCTCTGGCACTTGCAACGTCGCGTACAGCTTTTCCACGCGCGCCAGCCGGTAGAGCTTGTCGCCCTTGCGCACCGGCGCGCCCTGCAGCTCGCGCTTCTCGCCTTCGACGACGACGCCATCAAAGGGCGCGCGGTTGGCGGCCAGCTCGATCAGCTCGACGGTGCGCGCCAGCCGGGCCTGCGCCTGCGCCGTGCGGGCGTTGCCGATCTCGGCCTCGGCCAGCGCGCCCTGGGCACGGGCCTTGTCGGCCTCGGCTGTGTAGCGCTGCACCTCGGCGCGCGCATCGGCCGCCTGGTTCTGCAGGTCGCGCACGTCGAGCTGGGCCAGCAACTCGCCTTCCTTGACGGTCTGGCCGGCGCTGACCAGCGCCTCGTCGACGCGGCCGTCGAACTGCGCCGACAGGATGCGCGTGCTGTCCGTCGCCAGCTGGGCGCTGGCGCCAACGCGGTAGTCCCAGTCCACGAACAGCGCCACCAGCAGCGCAATGGCGCCCACGCCCGTGGCGAGCTTCATGCCCAAGCGCTGCGGGCCCAGCCACAGCCGCGCGCGGCGGCGCAGGTCGTCTTTCGCGCGCAGCGTCAGCGAGCGCTCGCGCCAGTGCAGGCTCTCCAGCCAGGGCAGGGCCACGCGCAGCGCCAGCAGCAGGCGGGCCAGCTGGTCGGCCGGCAAGGGCTCGCCGTCGAAGACCATCAGTAGCGCTGCACGCGGCGCGCTGTGGCCGCTGGTGAGCGGCAGGGAGGCCAGGCTGACGTTGCCCAGCGACTGCTGCAGCAGCCGATGCGCGGGCAGCGCCTGGGGCGCGGCGCGCTCGATCTGGACGAGCGCTGTGCCGGCGGGGTCGACCGCGTCGTCCGTGCGCTGCACGGCGTCCAGCCGCACGCCTTCCTCGTGGTCCAGCGCCTCGTCCAGCGCGCTTTCGGTCAGCACGACGGCGTGGGCGAAGCGGTCCAGCTTGTCGCGGTGGCTCAAGGCCACCAGTCGCACCGCCGCGCTCGCTTCGTCGCGCCAGCCCAACGCCACCTGCTGCGCGCCCAGCGTGCTAGCCAGCGCGTTGACCAGGGCCAGCGTCGCCGGCTCGAAGCCGTCGTGGCGCTGCGCGAACAGCACCGCGTCCAGCAGCGGCGCCCAGGTCACTTGAGGTGAGTCGCCGGCCGGCGCGGCGGCGGGTGCTTCGCCGGGCGCGGGCAGGTCGGCCACCAACTGGGCGCGCAGCACCAGCTCGTTCAGATGCGGCCGCTCGCGGTCCGGCAGGCACAGCAGCCACAGGTCGCTTGCTGCCCGCTCGGGCTGCACGGCCACCAGCCATTGCGTGGAGCCTTGCGCGGAGCGCTGCGGCAGGCTGGCAAAGCCCTGCGTGCGGGCGCGCTGCGCCAGCGCGAGCAGGTCGGCCGTGAAATCGGCGCGCAGCGGGTCGGGCGCGGGGTCGCCGGCCGCTGCCTCGTCATGCGCCTGGGCCAGCAGCCGCCAGCCACCCTCTGCCTCGCTAAGCCACCAGCCCTGCTGGGCGCGCATCAGCCGCGCCAGCGCCGCGACCACCTGGGCCGCGTAGTCCGCCTGGCTGCTGGCGCCGCGCAGCGCGTGCAGGGCCAGGACCAGCTCGCGGGCGCTGAAAGTCGGCAATGCGGTGACGAGGCCCGGCGTGCTCACAGCTTGACGATGCCCTTGCTGCCCGGCGCGACGCGGCCCGGGTTGTTGAAGCGCACGCGCACCTCGACCAGGCCGCTGGACGCGTCGGTCACCGGCGAGATGAAGCTGACGCTGCCCTTCGCCGGCTCGCCGCCGTCGATGGCGACGGGCAAGGCCTGACCCTGCTTCAGCGTGCGGGCCGCCGCCGCCGGCATGTTGACGCGCAGATGCAGCACCGACGCGTCCACCAGCTCCACCAGCGTGTCGCCCGGCTTGGCCCATTCGCCCACGTCGATGCCGACCTTGGTGACGACGCCGGCCACGGGCGCGACGAGGCGGCGCTGCTGGCGGTCAGCCTCGGCGAGCTGCAGCTCCAGCTTCTCGCGCGCCTTCTGCGTCTGCAGCTGCGCGAGCCGGCCGCGCGTGGCGATGAAGTCCAGCTCGTTGCGCGCCGCGTCCTCGCGGCTGATGGCGCCGCGGCTGGCGGCCAGCTTGCGGGCGTCCTCGGCCAGGGGCTGCACGACCTTCAGGCGCTCCTCGGTGGCGCGCAGCTCGCTGAGGTCTTCCAGCTGCGTGCGGCGGCGCTGTTCCTCCAGCGCCTGCGGGCGCTCGTCCAGTTGCACCAGCGCCTGGCCCGCGCCGACCTTCTGGCCGGGCTCGACGGACACCTTGGCGACGATGCCGGTCACCGGCACGCTCAACGCCAGCTTGTGGCGGGCGTGGACGATGCCGACAAAGTCCGCAGCTTGGGCCGGGGTGAAAAGACCGAGGAATGCAACCACAGAGGCACAGAGGCACAGAGAAAACCGGGAAGCCTCTGTGCCTCTGTGTCTCTGTGGTTGCGTTTGTCTTTGAGAAATCATTCGTCGATCCGCACGTCGTGAGCAGACAGCAGGCTGCCGTCCACCAGTTGCAGGGCCACGCGCGCCAGCGCCAGGCGGCTGGTGCCCTCGATGAGGCGCATGCGGGCGTCCAGCACATCGGCCTGCAGGCGCAGCAGGCGGGCGCGCGGCGCAACGCCGCTGGCGAACTGCTCGCGCACGGCGGCTTCGAGCTGCTGGCGGGCGGCGAGTTCCTCGCGCAGCTGGCCCAGCTCGCGATCCAGCTCGGTCAGCTGGGCGGCACGGTTGAAGTAGTCGCTGGCCAGCGCCTGGCGTACCGAGTGCACTTCCAGCGACGACTGCTCCACGCGCAGTTGCTGGGCGCGGTACTCGGCCTGGGCGCGGCGGTCGCCGCCGATCGGCACTTCCACGGCGACGCCGATGGTCCAGTCCGGGTTGCGGCCCTGCGTGGCCTTCTGCGCCGCGTCCAGCGGGCCGTAGGCCAGGCTGTTGCTGCTGTAGCTGGCCTGCAGGTCCAGCGCCGGCAGCTTCTTGCTGTAGGCCAGGCGCAGGCGGGCGTCGGCCTGCTCGCGCTTGAGCAGCGCCATGCGCAGCGGCGGCCAGGCGGCCTCGACGTCGGGCAGGCGCTCGGCCAGCGCGGCCAGGTCACCGGGCATGGGTGGCGCGGCCAGGTCGGGCTCGGCCAGCGGCCAGTCGCCGTCCTGCGGCGGCAGGTCCAGCAGCACGCGCACCTTGGCCTCGGCCTCGAACAACGCCTGCTGGCCGCGCGCCAGCTCGGCGCGGCGGGCCGACAGCACGGCTTGCGCCTCGTCCTGCGCGCCAGGCGCCAGCCGGCCGCCGTCGACGCGCACG
Organism: Pelomonas parva; assembly: GCF_043555835.1. NCBI lineage: Bacteria > Pseudomonadati > Pseudomonadota > Betaproteobacteria > Burkholderiales > Sphaerotilaceae > Roseateles > Pelomonas parva. The sequence goes on from NZ_JBIGHV010000002.1 coordinate 146,305, forward strand.
CGCACGTCCTCCACTGTCTCGCGGGCGTTGTCCAGCGCCTCGCGGCGCAGCGCCTGCGTCGAGCGGGCGCGCCAGAGCTGCCAGTAGGTCGACAGCGCCTCGCTGCCGATGCGCAGCACCTGCTGGCGGAACTGCCAGGTGCCGATGTCGCGCTCGTGGCGGGCCACGCGCAGGTCGGTCTCGACGACGTCGCGGCCGGCGCCGCGCAGCAGCGGCTGGCGCAGCGACAGCACCAGCGCGCCGACGCTTTCGGAGTCGCCCTGCGCGAAGCTGGCCGAACCGATGACGTTGCTGCGCCGCTGCGTGCTGCGCCAGGCCAGCGCCACCTCGCCGCCGGTCGGCGCCTTCACGCGCACGCCGGCTTCGCCGCCCAGCACCTGCTCGTCCAGCCGCGTGATGCCGCCCAATGCGGCCGTCAGCCGCTCCTCGACGGTGCGCTGGCGGTTGCGCCCCTCGCGGCGCAGGTTGGCGTAGGCGATGGGCATGTACAGGCCGGTCTCGGCCTCGGCCGCCTGCTCGGACACGCGCGACTGCAGCCGCGCGTAGAGCACCTCGGCATTCTGTTCGAGCGCCAGTTGGGCGAGCGTCTTGGCGTCCAGCCGCGCGGGGCGCTGCGCCGCCGGTTTGGCCGGTGGCACATAGGGCTCATAGCGAACGGGGGCGGGGCCGAACTCGCCCGTCTGCGCCGCGTCGCTGCGGTCCACACCGGCGACCACCGGCCCGGCACAGGCCGCCGCCGCGACCGCCGCGCCGAGGGCTTGGCGCCAGGCCGCAGCGTGTCGCGACATCAGGCCGCCTTGGGCGCGAGGCGCTTGTCCTTCAACTGCATCAGCCGCTCGATCTGGGCCAGCGACATCAGCTGCGCATAGATGGCCGGCAGGTAACGCTTGGTGCGCAGCTCCAGGAACTTGTCGTTGGACAGGTTGTTCAGCCGCTCCTCGTTGACGACCCAGCAGCCGGCGATGTTCTTCTCGCGGTCGCCTTCGCGCACGCGCATCTGCAGCGGCGTCAGCATGTTCAGCTCGGACAGCGCCTTGGCGAACTCGCCCGTGATCTGGTCCATCTGCTGCAGCTCGCCCAGGTAGCGCTTGACGTTCTCGATGACCTGCGTGGGCTCGCCCTTGTCGTCGAACAGCGCATTGCCCTCGCCGTCCTTGCCGTCGACGCTGACCAGGCTGCTGGCCTCATCCAGACAGATCGTGAACTGACCCTCGGTGGCGCTGCCGGCCAGCGCGAAGGGGTAGCGGCGGATGATGGCGGGGATGTAGCTGGCCTCCCATTTGCCGGCCTCGCCGACGAACAGGTTCTCGCCGGCATCCAGCCCCAGCAGCGTGACCGGGCGGAAGGCGTCCTTCTCCTTGTCCTCGACGAAGACGATGGGGTAGACGGCCGCCGCGCGGGCGAACTCGTGCATCGTCAGGTAGGCGATGTGAAAGTCCTTCGCGAAACCGAAACCCGTGATCTCCTTGATGCGGGTGCGGGCGTGGCGCTCACGGTTGACGGGGACGACTTTCTCGAACATCGCAGATCCTTCTGACACGGAATGGAAACGACCGGCGCGGGGGCTAACGCCGCGACCTTGCGACAGGGTTGCGCAAGGGCGCCGCAGTATCGGCGATGGGCCTGCGCTGCCGGACACAGGAAAGTCCTAGGGCGTCGTCGTGTCGCTGTCCGGCGAGGCATGGCGTCTTAAGAATGGGCCTGTCTCGAGACCTCCGAAATGAGGGGTTCTTCGAGGGCTGGCTGCTGAAAACTCTCATGGGATTGCCATCGTCTCTTCGCTATGCTCGCCCGCATGCCCGTCACCCCCTTTGTCCCCGATGAAAGCGCTGTGACCAGCGCCGGGGTCGAGGGCCGGGCGTCGTGAGTTCACTGGCCCGCCTGGCGCGCGCGATGCGCGACGCCTACAAACTGGAGGCGCTGGAGCCGCGCGTGCTGCTGTCCGCCGACCCGGTGCTGGGCGCGGCGCATGCGGTGGTCATGCAGCCGGCCGATCTCTACGCCACCAGCGTCGACGGCGCCTACGACCCGGCCGATGCGCTGGCCCTGCACCCGGGCCAGGTGCCGCACGCCAGCCTGCCTGAAGGTTGGCAGGCCTGGGCGCCTGCCGAAGAGCCTTCGTCAAGCGGCAGCCAGACCTTCGCGGTGGATGCGCGCGCTTTCGATGTCAGCCACGCGCAGATGGCCGACGGCTTCATGGCCGGCACGCTCAGCGTGCCGCTGGACCAGGCCGCCAACGACCCCGCCGAGGAGTTCAACGTCGGCGGCGGACCGACGATGCAGGCGCTGGCCGTCGTCGCCCCGGGCGGCACGCAGGCGGTCACCACGACGCCCGAGCCCTCGCTGACGCTGACCGCCAGCGACGTGCTGGAGATCGAGATCGACGGCACGGGATCGGATCGCCTGAACGTGGCCGCCGACGCGGTGCTGGACGGCACGCTGAAGGTCAGCCTCATTGGCGGTGCCACACCTGCCGACGGCCAGGTCTATACCTTCCTGAGCTACGGCGGCACGCTGACCGGCAAGTTCGCGGACGGCGAGGGTCTGGTCAGTGTCGGCAACGGCCTGTTCTTCGAGATCCAGCACGACGCGGCGGCCAAGGAACTCAAGCTCGTCGCCCACGTGCTCGACGCGCCCAGCGCCTTCGCCGTCAACCTGTTGTACGGCGCTGCCGGTGCGCAGGCCCAGGCGCTGGCCGACCACGCGGGCGAGTGGTTCAACGCGAGTTATTTCGCTCGCAACGTCGACTTCACGATCAGCAACGCGTCGCTGGACCTGGGCCAGGGCGTCAAGCTTTCCGGCTCGCTGGCGGCCAGCTACACCGAGAACCTGTCGTTCAGCGATGGCAGCGGCACGCCGCACACGTACGACGTCTGGAAGATTGGCCTCGCCAACGGCGCCGGCTACCTGGGGCTGGACGCCAACGACGCCGCCAAGCCGGGCCTGACCTTCAGCCAGATCGACGCCGCCGTCGTCGTGCTCGACGGCCGCGGCGCCAATTCCGCCGGCTGGCTGCTGGCCGAGGGCTCGGCGGGCGGCATCGCGCTGCAAGGCGTCAGCGGCCTGACGCTGGCCGCCAACAACCTGTCGCTGGAGTTCAGCCGCGGCCTGGGCCAGCTGAACGGCGTGGCCAACCAGGCCGGCATCGACCTGTCCGGCCAGGCGCAGAGCCTGTTGGTGGACGGCACGACCTTCACCTTCGACGGCAACGGCCAGCTGGGCGACTTCGCGTCCATGAGCGGCACGGGCCAGTTCACCTACGGCCCGGTGACGCTGAACGGCAGCTTCGGCCTGGCGGTGTCGGCCGGCTCACTGACGGCGGTGGGCAGCGGCATCGAGGCGCGGCTGACGACCGGCAGCTTTGCGGCCGGCGTCACCAACGCCGGCTTCGGCGCCGTGATGACGACCGGCGGCGGCCTGGCGCTGGAGGCCAGCGGCGGCTTCCACCTGTCGGGCGGCGGCTTCGCCAACGTGTCGGCCACGTCGGCGCTGCTGCGGCTGAACCTGACCGGCGCCGACCAGACCGGCCGCGTGCTGGAGGCCGGCAGCCTGACCCACACCTTCGGCGCGATGCCGGCCAGCAGCACGCCGGCCGTCGACATCCGCGGCCTGCAGGCCACGATCGCCGACACCTTCAGCCTCAGCGGCGACTACGCCTTCGGCCGCGATGCCAACACCGGCGGCATGGCCATCATTGCGGCCAACGCCGGCGTGCAACTGCTGGCCGGCAGCTTCAAGGCCGGCGTGACCGGCGCCACCGTCGCCATCGCGATGAAGGCCGACGGTAGCGGCGTCGATGTGGTCGAGTCCAGCGGCTCACCCTTCCTGCAACTGGGCAGCGACATCTCGGCCAGCGCCAGCTCCGTCGCGCTGCGCTGGAACGCCAGCGGCGCCGACGCCAGCGGCCGCGCGCTGGCCGTGGGCAACGCGAGCTACACCTTCGGCAGCGGCTTCGGCATCGGCCTGCAGCAGGTCAGCCTGAGCGGCGCCAACCTGACCGTCGGCGACTTCTTCAACGTCGGTGGCAACCTGGCCTTCGAGCGCAGCAGCGCCACGGTGCTGCTGGCCGCCGACAACACCGCCACGGCCGGCGTCGACGAGTCCACCGCCGGCGTCGCCGTCGACCGCCTGCTGCTGGGCGGCAGCGGCCTGACGGCCACGGCCGGCATACCGAACGGCCCGGGCCTGGCACTGGCCAGCGTGGACTTTGCGCTGGCGCTGATGAGCGTGCGCAACGATGCCACGCGCGGTTGGACCAGCCTGCAGGCCAGCGCCACGTCGGCGGGCTTGACTGGCTTGGCGGGCGTCACGCTGACCGGCAGCAACCTGTCCGTCAGCGTCAACCAGGCCCGCAACGTGGCCGACTCGGTGGTGGACTACGGTGCCGGCCGCACCGTGCTGAGCGTGCCCACGGGCGCCACGCCCATCACGCTGAACATGGAGGGTTCGCGCGGCCGCCTGATGCAGGCCGCCGGCACGCTGACCTTCGACCTCTATGAGTTTGTGCGGCTGACCGGCAGCCTGGCCGTCACCCGTAGCGACCAGGCCATCACGCTGGCCGGCGGCGAGGTCGTGCAGTCGCGCATGTTGACCGTCGGCGCGGCCGGCGTCAGCGGCTTTGCCGGCCTGAACGCCGGCCAGGCCAGCGCGATGGGCTTGAACCTGACCGGCCTGGACGTCGCGCTGGCTTTGTTCTCCGACAGCAACAACGCCGCGCGCAGCTGGACCAGCCTGCAGGCCACGGCCGGCACGGTCGGCCTGGTGGGCGTCGACGGCGTCACGCTGACCGGCAGCAACCTGGCCGTCAGCCTGAACCAGGCCACCGGCGTCAGCGACCCGGTCGTCGACTACGCCGCCACCGCGCTGACGGTGGCCACCGGCGCGACGCCCATCACGCTGAACATGGCCGGCACTGCCGGCGAGATGTTGAAGGCCAGCGGCACGCTGTCGCTGAATGTCTTCGATTTCCTCAGCACCACCGGCAGCCTGTCCATCGAGAAGCGCGACGACAGCCTCGTGCTGGCCGATGGCAACACGGTGCAGACCCGCCTGCTGGCCATCGGCGGCACCGGCATCAGCGGCTTTGCCGGCAACAACGGCGCCTCGGCGGACCGTGTCGGTCTGGAGCTGACCAACGTCGACTTCGGCCTGGCGCTGCAGAGCAGCAAGGCCAGCCCGGCGCGCAGCTGGACCAGCCTGGAAGCCAACGTCGGCAGCGTCGCGCTGGTCGGCATCAATGGCTTGACGCTGGCGGGCAGCAACCTGTCCGTCGCCATCAACCAGGCCAGCCAGCTGAACGACGCGGTCGCCAACTACGCGGCGCAGAACCTCGTCGTCGCCACCGGCACCGGCACGTCGCGCACGCTGCTGATGTCCGGCAGCGATGGCGAGTTGGTGCGCGCCCGCGGCACGCTGACGCTGGACGGCTTCGGCTTCGTGCAGATGACCGGCGGCTTCACGCTGGAGAGCAAGGACTCGTCGCTGACGCTGGCCGGTGGCGAGGTCGTGCAGACCCGGCTGCTGGCCGTGGGCGGCGCCGGCATCGGTGGCTTTGCCGGCAACAACGGCGGCTCGGCGGACCAGGTGGGCCTGACGCTGACCGGCGCCGAGTTCGCGCTGGCGCTGCAGTCCAGCAAGGCCGCCCCGGCGCGCAGCTGGACCAGCCTGCAGGCTAGCGTCGACAGCGTCGCGCTGGTGGGCATCAATGGCTTGGCGCTGTCCGGCACCAATCTCGCGCTCAAGCTCAACCAGGCCAAGCAGGTGGGCGACGCCGTCGCCGACTACGCCGCCCAGAACCTCATCGTCGCCACGGCGCCCGGCAACACGCTGACGCTGGACATGAGCGGCAGCGACGGCCGCGTGCTCAAGGCCAGCGGCGTGCTGAACCTGGACGCCTTCGGCTTCGTGCAACTGGGCGGCAGCTTCGCGCTGGAGAGCAAGGACTCGACGCTGACGCTGGCCGGTGGCGAGGTCGTGCAGACCCGGCTGCTGGCCATCGGCGGCACGGGCATAGCCGGCTTTGCGGGCAACAACGGTGGCTCGGCGGACCGGTTGGGGCTGGAGCTGACCGGCGCCGATTTCGCGCTGGCGTTGCAGTCCAGCAAGGCCACCCCGGCGCGCAGCTGGACCTCGCTGCAGGCCAATGTCGCCAGCGTCGGCCTGGTGGGCATCAGCGGGCTGACGCTGACCGGCAGCAACCTGTCGCTGCAGCTCAACCAGGCGAAGCAGGTGGCCGATGCGGTCGCCGACTACGCCGCCCAGAACCTGGTCATCGCAACCGGCACCAGCAGCAGCCGCACGCTGTCGCTGGCCGGCAGCGAGGGCGCCATCCTCAAGGCCAGCGGCACGCTGGCGCTGGACGCCTTCGGCTTCGTGCAGCTGAGCGGCGGCTTCACCATCGAGAGTAAGGACGCGACGCTGACGCTCGCCGGCGGCGAGGTCGTCAACACGCGGCTGCTGGCCATCGGCGGCGCCGGCATCAACGGCTTCGCCGGCAACAACGGCGGCTCGGCCGACCAGGTCGGCCTGGCGCTGACCAACGCCGAGTTCGCACTGGCGCTGCAGTCCAGCAAGGTCGCCCCGGCGCGCAGCTGGACCAGCCTACAGGCCAGCGTCGACAGCGTCGCGCTGGTGGGCATCAACGGGCTGACGCTGTCCGGCAGCAACCTCGCGCTCAAAGTCAACCAGGCCAAGCAGGTGGGCGACGCGGTCGCCGACTACGCGGCGCAGAACCTCGTCGTCGCCACGGCACCGGGCAACTCGCTGACGCTGGACATGAGCGGCGCCGACGGCCGCGTGCTGAAGGCCAGCGGCGTGCTGGCGCTGGACGCCTTTGGCTTCGTTCAGCTGGGCGGCAGCTTCGCCATCGAAAGCAAGGATGCTTCGCTGACGCTGGCCGACGGCTCCACAGTGCTGACGCGGCTGCTGACCGTCGGCGGCACGGGCATCAATGGCTTTGCCGGCAACAACGGCGGCTCGGCCGATCGGCTGGGCCTGGAGCTGACCAGCGCCGACTTCGCGCTGGCACTGCAGTCCAGCAAAGCCACGCCGGCACGCAGTTGGACCACGCTGCAGGCCAATGTCGGCAGCGTCGCCCTGGTCGGCATCAACGGCCTGACGCTGTCGGGCACCAACCTGTCCCTGCAGCTCAACCAGGCCAGGCAGCTCAATGATTCGGTGGCCGACTACGCCACCAGCAACCTCATCGTCGCCACCGGCACGACGATCACGCGCGCGATCAGCATCGCCGGCAGTGAAGGCCAGATCCTGAAGGCCAGCGGCGTGCTGGCGCTGGATGCCTTCGGCTTCGTGCAGCTCGGTGGCAACTTCGCGATCGAGAGCAAGGATTCATCGGTCGTGCTGGCCGATGGCACGACGGTCGCGACCCGCCTGCTGACCGTCGGCGGCAGCAACATCAGCGGTTTTGCCGGCAACAACGGCGCCTCGGCCGACCGGCTGGGCCTGGAGCTGACCGGCGCCGAATTCGCACTGGCCCTGCAGTCCAGCAAGGCCACCCCGGCGCGCAGCTGGACCAGCCTGCAGGCCAGCGTCAACAGCGTTGCGCTGGTCGGTATCGACGGCCTGACCTTGGCGGGCACCAACCTGTCCATCAAGCTCAACCAGGCCAAGCAGCTGAACGACGCCGTGGCCGACTACGCCGCGCAGAGCCTCGTCGTGGCGACCGGCCCGAGCGACACGCTGACGCTGGACATGGCCGGCAGCGAAGGTCGAATCCTCAAGGCCAGTGGCGTGCTGGCGCTGGACGCTTTCGGCTTCGTGCAGCTCGGCGGCAGTTTCGCCATCGAGAGCAAGGATGCCTCGCTGACGTTGGCCGGCGGCGAGGTCGTGCAGACCCGCCTGCTGACCGTCGGCGGCTCCGGCATCAACGGCTTTGCCGGCAACAACGGCAACTCGCCGGACCGGTTGGGCCTGGAACTGACGAACGCCGAGTTCGCGCTGGCGCTGCAGTCCAGCAAGGCGGCACCTGCGCGTGGCTGGACCAGCCTGCAAGCCAGCGTCGACAGCGTGGCGCTGGTGGGCATCAGTGGCCTGACGCTGGCCGGCACCAACCTGTCCATCAAGCTCAACCAGACCAAGCAGCTCAACGACGCGGTGGCTGATTACGCCGCCCAAAACCTCGTCGCGGCGACCGGCCCTAGCAACACGCTGACCCTGGACATGGCCGGCAGCGACGGCCGCATGCTCAAGGCCAGCGGCGTGCTGACGCTGGATGCCTTCGGCTTCGTGCAACTCAGCGGCGGTTTCGCCATCGAGAGCAAGGATGCCTCGGTGACGCTGGCCGGCGGCGAGGTCGTGCAGACCCGCCTGCTGACGGTCGGCGGCTCCGGCATCAACGGCTTTGCCGGCAACAACGGCGCCTCGGCCGACCGCCTGGGCCTGGAGCTGACCAATGCCGAGTTCGCGCTGGCCCTGCAGTCCAGCAAGGCCACGCCCGCGCGCGGCTGGACCAGCCTGCAGGCCAGCGTCGGCAGCGTCGCGCTGGTGGGCATCGACGGCCTGACCCTGGCCGGCACCAACCTCAGCATCCAGGTCAACCAGGCCAAGCAGCTCAATGACAGCGTGGCCGACTACGCCGCGCAGAACCTCGTCGTCGCCACCGGCCGGGGCAACACGCTGACGCTGGACATGGCCGGCAGCGACGGCAAGGTGTTGAAGGCCAACGGCAACCTGCAGCTGGACGCCTTCGGCTTCGTGCAGCTCAGCGGCGGCTTTGCCATCGAGAGCAAGGACAGCACGCTGACGCTCGCCGGTGGCGAGGTCGTGCAGACCCGCCTGCTGACCGTCGGCGGCAGCGGCATCAACGGCTTTGCCGGCAACAACGGCAACTCGCCCGACCGCCTGGGCCTGGAACTGACCAACGCCGAGTTCGCACTGGCGCTGCAGTCCAGCAAGGCCGCACCGGCCCGTGGCTGGACCAGCCTGCAGGCTAGCGTCGACAGCGTGGCCCTGGTGGGCATCAACGGCCTGACGCTGGCCGGCTCCAACCTCGCCATCAAGCTCAACCAGGCCAAGCAGCTCAACGACGCGGTGGCCGACTACGCGGCGCAGAACCTCGTCGCCGCGACCGGCCCGAGCAATACGTTGACGCTGGACATGGCCGGCAGCGATGGCCGCATGCTCAAGGCCAGCGGCGTGCTGGCGCTGGACGCCTTCGGCTTTGTGCAACTGGGCGGTAGCTTCGCCATCGAGAGCAAGGACAGCAGCGTCATCCTTGCCGACGGCAGCACCGTGCAGACGCGCCTGCTGACGGTGGGCGGCAGCGGCATCAACGGCTTTGCCGGCAACAACGGCGCATCGAGCGACCGGCTGGGCCTGGAGCTGACCGGCGCCGAGTTCGGCGTCGCGATGCAGTCCAGCAAGGCCACGCCCGCGCGCAGCTGGACCAGCCTGCAGGCCAGCGTCGGCAGCGTGGCGCTGGTGGGCATCGACGGGTTGACGCTGGCCGGCACCAACCTCGCCATCACGCTCAACCAGGCCAGCCAGCTGGCCGACCCGGTCGTCGACTACGCGGCGCAGAACCTTGTCGTCGCGACTGGCCCCGCCGACTCGCTGACGCTGAACATGGCCGGCGCCGACGGCCGCATGCTCAAGGCCAGCGGCACGCTGACGCTGGATGCCTTTGGCTTCGTGCAGCTCAGCGGCAGTTTTGCGATCGAGAGCAAGGATTCGTCCGTCGTGCTGGCCGACGGCTCGACGGTGCCGACCCGCCTGCTGACGGTGGGCGGCAGCGGCATCAACGGCTTTGCCGGCAACAACGGCGGCTCTGCGGACCGTGTCGGCCTGGAGCTGACGGGCGCGGAGTTCGCACTCGCGCTGCAGTCCAGCAAGGCCGCCCCGGCCCGCGGCTGGACCACGCTGCAGGCCAGCGTCGGTAGCGTCGCCCTCGTCGGTATCGATGGCTTCACGCTGGGCGGCAGCAACCTCAGCATCCAGGTCAACCAGGCCAAGCAGCTGAACGACTCGGTCGCCGACTACGCGGCCCAGAACCTCACCGTCGCCACCGGCAGCAACGACACGCTGACCCTCAGTCTCGCCGGCAGCGAGGGCAAGGTGCTGAAGGCCAGCGGCGTGCTGGCGCTCGACGCCTTCGGCTTCGTGCAGGCCAGCGGCGGCTTTGCCATCGAGAGCAAGGACTCCTCGGTCGTGCTGGCCGATGGCAGCACAGTGCAGACCCGCCTGCTGACGGTGGGCGGCGCCGGCATCAACGGCTTTGCCGGCGTCAACGGCAACTCCCCCGACAAGGTCGGCCTGGAGCTGACCAACCTCGAATTCGCGCTGGCCCTGCAGGGCAGCAAGGCCACGCCGACGCGCAGCTGGACCAGCCTGCAGGCCAGCGCCGGCAGCGTCGGCCTCGTGGGCATCGACGGCATGACGCTGACCGGCAGCGACCTGTCGCTGCGCATCAACCAGGCCAAGGCGCTGAACGACAAGGTCGTCGACTACGCGGCCCAGAACCTCGTCGTCGCCACCGCACCCGGCAACACGTTGACGCTGGACATGGCCGGCAGCGAGGGCAAGATCCTCAAGGCCAGCGGCGTGCTGACGCTGGACGCCTTTGGCTTCTTCCAGGTCAGCGGCGGCTTCGCCATCGAGCAGCGCGACCAGGCCGTCACGCTGTCCGCCGCCAAGAACGCGCAAGGCCTGGAAACCGCCGCGCCGACGACTGTCAATACCCGCCTGCTGACCATCGGCGCCAGCAATGTGCGCGCCTTCGCCGGCATCAACGGCGGCACGGCGGACCAGGTCGGCCTGGAGCTGACGGGCGCCGACTTCGGCCTGGCCTTGATCAGCGAAGTGGGCGGCACCGGCGCACCGCGCAAGTGGACCTCGCTGGAAGCCACCGCCCAGCAGGTCGCCCTCGTCGGCATGCCCGAGGGCCTGACGCTGCAGGCCAACGACCTGAAGGTGCAGATCAACCGCGCGTCGCAGGTCGTGCCGGCCGGCGCCAAGCCGGCCGTCGTCGACTACGCGGCGGGCGCCACGGCGATGACTGTCGCCACCGGCCCGTCCAGCGGCATCACGTTCGAGATGCCGGGCGACAACGGCCCCATGCTGACGGCCACCGGCCGGCTGACGCTGGATGCCTTCGGCTTCGTGCAAGTCAACGGCGGCTTCGCGGTCGAGAAGCGCAGCGCCACCGTCTCGCTGGCCGCCACGAACACGCTGCCGGCGCAGAGCCTGGCGGTCGACGTGCTGAGCTTCGGCATGGACGACGTGACCGTCTTTGCCGGCGTCAACGGCGGCACGGCCGATGCCGCCGGCCTGGAGATCGCCGGCATCGACCTGGCGCTGGCCCTCATCAGCTCGCAGACCGAACCAGGCCGCAAGTGGACGGCGCTGCAGGCCAACGCAACCTCGGCCGGCTTCGTCGGCCTGAGCGACCTGCTGCCCACGGTGCGCAACCTGACCGTCGAGCTGAACCAGGCCAGCCGTGCCAACGACCGCGTCATCGACTTCTCCGCCGCGCCGCTGACCGTGCTCATCGGCCCGGGCGAGACGGTGGACATCGACATCGACGGCGCCGCCGGCGAGCTGGTGCGCGTCGAGGGCGACATCACGCTGCAGCTGTTCGACTTCGCCTACCTGTCCGGCCGCATCGGCTTCGAGAAGTACAGCCCCACCGCGCCCATCGTGCTGGCCACGGCTACCGGCGCGCCGCAGCCGGTCACGGCAACCTCCATGCTGGCCATCACGGGCCAGGGTGTCAGCGTCTTCGTCGGCTATGCGGACGGCGGCTTCGACACCAGCAAGACGCCCGCCGAGCAGGCTGCCAACCTGTACGGCTTCGGTGTCAGCAGCGCCGACTTCGGCGTGCTCATCGCCAAGGCCGGCGGCCAGTCGTACACGGCGGCCAAGGCCAACCTGGCCAATGTCGCGCTGTTCGGCTTTGACCCGAACGACTTCGAGCTGAGCGCCAACGACCTGCAGCTGGAGATCAACCGCGCCGACGCCCAGGGCCGCAGCATCGACTTCGTGCGCAGCTTCGGCGCCGGCGGCCTCGCGCTGGGCTCGACGGGCGTGGTGGCGCTGGACTTCCGCGGTGGCGATCGCATCGGCGTCTACGCCCGCGAGGCGGTGCTGAAGGTCTCGGACTTCATCTACTTCCGCGGCGCTATCGGCTTCCAGAAGGCCGACTTCGGCAACACGCTGCGCTCGGGCAGCGGCCTCGTGCCGGTGCTGGGCGCCAAGGGCTTCAGCATCGCCGGCAGTGGCATCGACGCCTTCGTCGGCTACGCGGACGGCGGCATCGACCCGGACAAGACCTTCGCCGAGCAGGCCGGCAGCCTCTACGGTTTCGGCGTGCAAGGCCTGAGCTTCGGCTACCTGAGCGTCAAGGACCAGGGCGGCAAGGCCTACCAGGCGCTGCGCGCCGACGCCAGCAACGTTTCCATCTACGGCGTCGACGAGACGGACTTTGCGCTGAACGCGCAGGACGTGCACATCGAGTTCAACACCGCCACGCCGGGCTTGGGCGGCCTCATCACGCCGCTGAACTTCGCTGGCAACCGCGCGCTGGACCTGCCCACGGGCGCCGACCCGGTGACGCTGAACTTCTCCGGCGAACGGCTGATGCTGTCCGCCGCGCAGGCGACGCTGGCGATCTCCGACTTCGTGCTCGTGCAGGGCAGCTTCGCCTTCCAGAAGGCCAGCTTCACCGGCCTGCGCAATACGCTGGGCCTGCCGGTGGGCACGCCCGCCAACCCGCTGCGCGGCTTCACGGTCGGCGCGAGCAACGTGGACGTGTTCGTCGGCTATGCCGATGGCGGCCTGGACCGCACGCGCCGCTTCCAGGACCAGGACAGCCAGCTCTACGGCCTGGGCGTCGAGGGCGTGGACATCGGCCTGCTGATGGCCAAGGACAGCGCCGGCATCAAGTACACCGCGCTGAAGGCCCACGCGGATTCCATCGGCGTCTACGGCTTCGATCCGAATGACTTCGAGCTGTCCGCCCAGGGCGTCGACATCGAGCTGAACACCGCCAGCGGCATCGCCCGGCCCATCGACTTCACGGCTGGCGGCAGTGCCGGCTTCAACGTGCCCACCGGCGGCGACCCGGTGCTCCTGGACATGTCCGGCAGCGTCATCGGCGCCAGCCTGACCGATGCGCGGCTGACGATCAGCCAGTTCGTCCACATCGACGGCAACTTTGCCTTCCGCAAGGGTGACGACACGGCCCTCACCGTCAAGGGTCCGCTCGGCGTCAGCATCCCCGACGTGCGCATGCGCGCCATCGAGATCGGCGCCAGCGACGTGAACGCCTTTGTCGGCGTGGGCGGCGACGCGAGCAACCCGAACGCCATCGGCTTCAGCGTCGACGACTTCGACTTCGCACTGGGCCTGTACAAGGCCGTGCCGGACATCCTGAACCCGGCCGCCAACGTCGTCACCGGCACCAAGTTCACGGCGCTGAAGGCCTCGGCGGCGCAGATCGGCTTTGTCGGCTTCGACGACTTCATCGAGTTCTCGCTGACCGACGCCCTCGTCGACATCAACACCAGCAGCAACCCGCTCTACATCGTCGACTTCTCGGCCAGCGCCGGCGGCGGCCATGCCATTGGCACCGGCGGCACGCCCATCACGCTGACCGCGAGCAACCGCCTCATCAGCGCCACGGTCGGCCAGGCCAAGGCCAGCGTGGCAGGCATCCTCAGCCTGTCGGGCGGCTTCACCTTCCAGAAGCAGACGGTCGACGACGTCAACTTCCACGCCGTCGGCCTGGACATCGCCATTCCCGCCGACGTGCTGGTCGTCGCCGGCAAGAACGTCAACGCCTTCGCCGGCATCAACGGCCCCTACCGCCGCGACAGCAACGGCGACGGCGTCATCGACGGCAACGACACGACCAACGACGACGCCATCGGCTTCGCCATCGACAGCCTGGACTTCGCGCTGGCCATGCTGACGCCCACGCCGGGCGCCGGCATCACGCTGCCGGGCAAGTTCTATGCGCTGTCGGCCACCGCCGGCCTGGCCGGTCTGGTCGGCACCGACCCCTACCTGACGCTGGAGGCCACCGAGGTCAAGCTCGGCTTCAACGGCGCCTTCCTCGGCAAGTACCCGGTGCCGAGCGCCTACGTTGACTTCACGACGCTGCCCGGCGGTGGCCTCGCCATCCCCATCGGCAGCGACCCCGAAGCCTTCAGGCTCGACTACGACAGCAACTCGCTGCGCATCGCCATGACGGCGACGCTGGGCCTGTTCGACCTGTTCGAGGTCAGCACCAGCTTCGACTTCGACTTCGAGCTGCCGTCCACCGGCGCACTGATCCCGACCATCAGCCTGAAGAAGCTCACCAGCTTCCTGCCCGACAAGCTGCCGGGCTTCGACTTCCTCGACGGCGCGCTGGGTTTCCTGAAGAACCTGGAACTGTCGATCGGCTTCGATCCCAGCCTCGGCCTGACGCTGTTCGGCTCCGTCGAGCTGCCGGACCTCAGCATCAACATCGCCAACTTCGTCCACATCCACGGCGACTTCCGGCTCAACCTCGGCGAGACCTTCACCGCCGACATGTACACCGGCCTGCCGGCCGAGCTGTCGCTGATCGAGCAGTTGCTGCCGGCCGGCACGGCGACCACCATCCTGAACGGCCTGAAGGCGATCGGCGGCCTGTCGGCCGACTATTCGCGGCTGTCCAACGTCACCTTCAAGGGCCTGAGCTTCGGCGCGGCCGACGTGGACGTCTTCATCGGCGTCGGCAACCCCGACTTCTCGCAGCCGCTGTCCAGCCAGGACGACCTGATCGGCTTCGGCCTGCAGAACGTCGACCTGGGCCTGGGCCTGTTCAAGGCCGACCTGCCGGCCTTCTTCAACGCACAGAACTTCCTGTCGCTGCAGCTGCACGCTGACGAGATCGGCACCTACGGCTTCGGCGACATCCTGACCATCCGCGCCCGCGACGTGACGGTCGAGGTGCAGAACGGCGGCAAGCTGTTCGGCGGCGTCATGCGCTCGACGGCGGACTACTCCAGCATCCGTGTCGTCGACAGCGGCGGCGTCACACGCACCGGCTACGAGATCAAGACCGGCGGCACGCCGGTGCGGCTGACGATGCGCGGCAACGACCTCATCGGCCTGGACATCGGCCTTGCCGAGATCGCCGTCGCCGACTTCCTGTTCCTGCGCGGCTCGCTGGCCTTCCGCCAGGGCGACATCTTCACCGTCGCCGTTGACATGGGTGGCCTGCGCCCGCTGCTGGAGAGCCTCGGCGTCAACGGCGACAGCCTGCCGCTGCAGGTCTCGGCGATGACGCTGGGCGGCGCCAACCTGACCGGCTTTGCCGGCGTCGGCGGCCCCTACCGCTACGGTGTCGACGCCAACAACGACGGCCTGCTCGACAGCATCAACGACGGCGCCATCGGCGTCGCGCTGGACGATGTCGACTTCGGCCTGGCCATCATGACGCCGGCCATCGGCAAGTTCATCCCCGGCCTGGAGCAGTACACGCCGCGCTTCGTCACGGCCAAGGCCGCGGTGGGCTATGCCGGCCTGGTGGGCATCGACGCTTCGCTGCTGGACGTGCGCGCCGAAGACGTTGAAGTCAACATCAACACCTTCTATGTGCCGAGCATCCCGGCACCGGTACAGGCGGCCATCCAGCTGTTCGGCCCGCCGGCCATCAACTACCAGCTGAGCCCCTCGTTCAAGGACTACACCGAGGACAGCAACGGCAACGGCCAGCTCGACACCGGCGAGGACCGCAACCGCAACGGCCTCATCGACAGCGCCGGCTTCGCGCTGCCGGCGGGCGGCGGCAACAGCGTCTTCCTCGACTTCACCGGCGACCTGATCCAGGCCAAGGTCGGCTATGCGTCCATCAACCTGGCCGGCTTTGTTCAACTGTCGGCGTCGATGGCGTTCACGAAGCGCGGCTCCGAGCGCGTCACGCTGGACAACGGCGAGGAGACGACGGTCACGACGCTGGCCATCGGCATCAACGACGCCTTCGGCTTCATCGGTGTCGGCGGCTACTGGCGCGACACCGACGGCGACGGCCGCATCACCGAGGCCGACAGCCCCGACACCTCCGCCGTCGGCTTCAAGATCGAGAACCTCGACGTCGGCCTGATCGTCGCCAAGGAGCTGGTCATCACCGCGCAGGGCGCGTCGGTGGGCGTGTATCTCGCGGCACAGGCCTCGGTGACCGAGATCGGCCTGACCGGCGTGCCCGACGTCGTCTTCCACGCCGAGAACCTGAAGCTGGAGCTGAACACCGGCGTGCGCATCCAGATCGGCACGTCGCAGTTCACGCAGGACAGCGCCTCCGGTGCCGTCACGCTGGGCGGCGGCGTCAGCCTGACCGGCGCCTTCACCGTCATCGACTTCTCGCGCGCCAACTGGAAGAACAGCCAGGGCGTCATCTCCCCCGGCTACGCCATCGAGACCGGCAACCCCGACCAGCCCATCGTGCTGCTCTACAACGAGCAGTTCCTGCGCCTGTTCGGCGAGGCCGAGCTGGACGTCTTCGGCCTGGTCAACATGACCGGCGTGTTCGACGTGCGCGCCAGCGCGAGCCAGGGCATCTCGGTCTTCGTCGACGTGCAGGCCCGCCTGGGCACGGAGAGCGCGCCGCTGTTCACGACGCACGCCACCGGCCTGCTGGTCATCCGCGACGGCATCGCGATGCGGCTGAACCTGTCAGCCAACCTGAACTTCGGCTCCGTCGCCCGGCTCAACGCCGAGCTTGAGCTGAACATGAACAGCTTCGGCCAGGAAATCGTCTACGAGGTGCCGGACGAGTTCCTCGACAAGGTCGACTTCCCGGTCTACACCATCCCTGCCACGCCGCCCGGCAAGCCCAACTGGACCGGGCCCTACATGGCCCTGAGCGGCCGCGGCACGCTGGACCTGCTGGACGGCCTGCTGGACCTGCGCGGCGACTTCGCCATCATCATCTCCACCAGCGGCTTCGAGATGGCTGTCACGGCCACGCTGGACCTGCCGGTGCTGGAGCCCCTGCAGGTCACCGGCACACTGGGCATCGTCGCCGGCGGCCTGTACGGCAGCCTGGAAGTGGGCGGCAGCGGCGCGCAGTCCAAGATCATCGACGGCGGCGGCATCTTCGACGTCACCGGCCGCTTCCTGCTGCAGATCAACACCACGGCGCAGGCGCAGACGGTGCGCGGCCGCGACGCCAGCGGCAACGTCTTCGACGCGCAAGGCCAGCCGGTCCTCGTCAACCTGTCGCCGCAGATGCTGCGCCTGTCCGGCGCGGCGTCCATCAATGTCGGCCCGATCTCGCTGACCGGCGGCATGGACCTGCTGATCGACAGCCGCGGTCTGCAGGCCAGCGGCAACGTCACGCTGGACCTTGGCGACTTCGGCGAGCTCGCCTTCGCGCTGGACGCCGCCTTCGGCACCGACGCCAACAACTCGCCCTTCTTCGCGCTGCGCGTGCAGACGCGGCTGGAGTTCGGCATCTCGGTGCTGAACATCAAGGCCAATGCGACGCTGCTGATCAACACCAGCGAGAACGACTACACGACGCTGTCCGGCCACACCATCGCCGGCGACACGATGTTCGACCTGTCCTTGAACGGCGCGCTCAAGCTGCTGGCCTTCGACATCGACTTCGGCGGCCGCATCAGCATCGTCAACGATGTCTTCAAGCTGGAGTTCAACGGCAGCCTGAACTTCTTCAATGCGCTGACGGTGAACGTCGGCGGCTTCGTCTCCAGCGACGGCCAGTGGGAAGTGCGCGGCAGCGCCGAGATCGACATCCACCTGGGCCCGCTGCACTTCAACGCCGGCATGAGTGTGCTGCTGTCCAGCCGGCCGCGCTTCTTTGCCGAGGCGCATGGCTCGCTGGACTTCGAGATCGACCTCGGCATCTTCGGCAGCATCGACTTCACCATCGCCGGCTTCGACGCGCAGATCGACATCACGCCCGCCGCGGCCTATGTGGCGGCGCGCGTGCGCGTCATGGGCATCAGCGTCGGCGGCAGCTTCAAGTGGAGCTTCGGTGACCCACCCGACATCAGCCACCTGGCGGCAGACGGCACGCTCTACCTGCATGCCGGCGACGCCTCGGGCCGCTACGGCAACGGCACGACCTACGACGACATCACCAACGAGGCCTTCAACGTCGAGCAGAGCGGCGGCCTGCTCACGGTGCGTGCGCTGGGTGAGACCGACACCTACGCCGCTGGCGCCGTCCGCAAGATCGTCTACTACAGCGGCAAGGGCAATGACAGCCTCTACGTCGGCTCCGGCGTCGCCGCGCTGCTGGACATTGACGGCGGCCTGGGCAACGACGCGTTCGTCATCCTGGGCGGCGCGGCCGGCAGCGTCGTGCGCGGCGGCGCCGGCAAGGACGAGTTCGCCAGCGGCAGCGCCGGCGGCATCCAGTTCCAGGGCGGCGACGGCGACGACAAGTTCGTCGGCGGCGATGCCGGCGACAACATCGACATGGGTGCGGGCAACAACCGCATCTGGGGCAACGGCGGCAACGACGTGGTCTGGGTCGGCGTGGGCGAGAACATCGTCGACGCCGGCCAGGGCGACGACCTGATCCACATCAGCGCGTCTGGCGGCAAGCTGACGCTGAACGCCGGCGCCGGCCGCGACCGCCTGATCGTCGCGCCCTTCACCAGCTCCGGCCCGCAGGTCATGAAGGACCACGAGCTGGTGCTAACGTCCACCGCCGGCGCGCGCGACCTGGTCTTCAACGACAGCCTGGAGCGCCTGGAGCTGAGCGACCTGAACGTCGCCGGCACCGTGCTCAGCAACCCGTCCGGCGCCAGCTGGGGCCGCAGCGGCTTCATCGTCGACGCGGCCGGCGTGCTGGACGTGCGCGACGCGAAGATCGTCGCGCCGCAAGGCCTGTTCAGCGCCAGCGCGGCCGGCATCAGCGGCGTGCTGAACACCGAGCTGGCCGAGATCTCCGTCGTCAACCGCGGCACGGCCGGCGGCGCGACGGGCGACATCATCCTGCGCGAGGCCGACGACCTGCGCATCGTCACCGACGGCCGCGCCCTCGGCGGCCTGCAGGCGGCCACCGGTGCGGTGTCCATCGACATCCTCGGCCGCGAGGCGCTGCTGACGCACGCGGCCGGCCGCATCAGCGCCGGCACCAGCATCATGCTGATCGCCGACGACATCGACCTCATCGCCGGCAACGACAGCGTGCGCGCGCCGGGCTCGCTGACCATCCGCACGCACGATGCGCAGCAGGACTACGCCATCGGCGGCGCCGCGCAGACCCGCTACGGCTGGGACCAATCCATCGATGGCCGCGCCTCCGGCGAGATGAATCTGGGCATGCGCGATCTGTCCGCGCTGGCCGACGGCTTCTCGGCCATCACCATCGGCCACCGCGCGCCGGGCTCGCTGCTGCGCATCGGCGACGCCGAGGACGCTCAGGTCGGCGTCTTCACGTTCTCCGCCCGCTTCGACGACATCGTCACGCTGCAGGCCGACCGCGTCGACATCCAGGGCGACGTGCAGGCCTCGCAGGCGGTCACCGTCAATGCGCGCATCCTGGAAGTCCAGCGCCTGAACATCAACTACCCGCTGGGCTCGGCCGATTCCGGCATCACGGCGCCGACGATCACGCTCAACATCGACGAGCAGGCCGTCGTCTCCGGCTGGCTGCGTGCCGAGAGCCGGCTGGACCTGCTGGTGCTTGCCAGCACCGGTGCGGACGCGTTGATCGGCTATGGCGACGGCGTCAACAGCATCACCATCGACAAGGGCGCCGCGCTGCAGGTCTCGCGCGCCGACGGCCGCCTCAACGTGCAGGGCAGCAAGTCCATCGTCAACGCCGGCCTGATCCAGGTCGCGGCCGAGCGCGGCGCCATCACGCTGACGGCCGGCACCGGCCTGATCGTCAGCGAGGGCGGCACCGTGCAGGCCTCGGCGGCCGATGCCAGCATCGTCATGAACGCCGCCGACAAGGTGCACCTGCTGTCCGGCAGCGCGGTGATGGCGGGCGCCACCTTCAACGGCACGACGCCTGTGCTCAGCGGCGCGGGCGCGACGCTGGCCATCCACACGCCGGGCGAGCTGTGGATAGGCGGCTCCTTCACGTCGGCCGACACGGCGACGCTGGACGTCGGCGACCTGCGCAGCAGCTTCGCCGAGTACTTCGACAAGCTGCCGGGCAAGACGCTGGCCAGCTCGGGCGACTCTGCCGCCATAGCCGCCATCCTGGCCGGCCTGCGCGCCGGCAACCTGCCGGGCGAGCTGATCACGCTGATGGGCGAGCTGCCGCTGGTCGGCAGCGCCGGCGTCGTCGCGCTGGGCAGCTTCACCGCCTTTGCCGAGCTGGCGCCCGAGGCCCAGGCGGCCATCGCGCAGGGCCTGGGCTACACGGTCTACGCCGACGGTGCGTTCTGGAACGCGGCGACCAACACGATCAAGGAAGTCCTCAGCCAGGGCCATGCGGTCGGCTACGACCCCGCCGCCGTCAACTGGGGCACTGCCGGCGCGCCGGCCGACGGCACGGCCTTCGAGCAGCTCAGCGCCGCGCAGAAGGCCGCCGTCGCCGCGTCGCTGGGCTACACGGCCTTCGCCGGCCCGGTCTACTTTGACGCCGATGCGCCGGCCGGCCAGCAAGTCCGCACCGGCTTCCTGCAAGGCGTCTCGGCCGACTACAACAACGCCCTGATCGACTGGGCCGGCGCCGGTGTGCCCGCGCCGGCGGCCGACACGCCGTTCGCCCAGCTCAGCGCCGCGCAGCGTCTGGTCGTGGCCAACCAGATTGGCTACCGCTTCGATTACGGCGTGATCCCGGCGGCCAACTGGACCAGCGTCGCCATCGACTACGCCACCGTGCCGCAGGCGACGTGGATCGAGGCCTACAACGGCAACTTCGCCACCGAGATCACCGTTGCGCAGTGGGGCGCTGCCGGCAAGCCCGACAGCGCCACGCCGTACTCGCTGCTGACCGGCGCCCAGCGCGCCGTCGTCGACAGCCTGATCCGCTTCGCGCCCGAGCCCGGCACGGCCTATGCCGACCTCACGCCTGACCAGCGCGCCGTCGTCGACTCGCTGGTGCAGCCCGACGAGAACAGCGCCTTCAAGGACCTCAGCGCCAGCCAGCAGGCCGTCGTGCTGGCCTATATCGCCATGGCCGAGGCGCCCAGCGACAAGCTGGTCAATGGCAAGCCGATCTACGGCAAGCCGGTCAGCTTCTTCAACTACAACGCAGCGCCCGCCAAGCGCCTGGTGTCGGACTTCTCGCAAGGCGAGATCACCGACTACCGCAACGACAACATCTACTGGGGCGATGCCGGCGCACCCGCTGCCGGCACCCCCTTCGAAAGCCTGACCGCTGCGCAGAAGGCCGTCGTCGCCCACGCGCTGGGCTACAGCGACCACGCCAGCGGCTACTTCAAGGCCGACGCGGCGCAGGCCGTGCGCTTCGTCACCGGCTTCAGCGCCGGCGGCAGCGACTTCGACATCGCCACCATCGACTGGGGCGGCGTCGCCGAGCCGGCGGCCGACGCCCCCTTCGAATCGCTGACGCCGGCGCAGGCGCAGAAGGTGCTCGACAAGCTCGGCTACGCCCAGGTGCAGCGCGAGGTCTTCGTGCAGATCGACGCGACCACCGGCACGCGCATCGCCACCGGCTTCGCGGCCGGCACCGACTACCAGGACGCCGGCGTCGCCTGGGGCAGCACGCCGGCTCCCATCGCCGGCACCGCCTTCGACGACCTCACCGTCGTCCAGCAGGACCGCGTGCTGGCCCAGCTCGGCTACATCCGCTGGACCGGCGCTGTCTACTTCAACGCCGGCGCCGCCGCTGGCCAGCAATACCGCCTCAGCTTCGAGCCGGGCACCGACTACACCGCCGCCAATGTCGACTGGTCCGCCGTCGACGTGCCGGCCGCCGGTACCGCCTTCGCCGGCCTGACGACCGACCAGCAGGCGCGCGTGCTGGCGCAGACCGGCTTTGTCCACTACGACGACTCCGCGCCGGTGTTCTACAAGGCCGGCGCCGCCGACGGCCTGCAGCTGCGCACCAGCTTCACGCTGGGCGTCGACTACACCGACCCGTCGCCCACCGTCGCCGACGCGACCCGCTGGCTGGTGCAGGACGCCCAGGGCCACCAGTACGTCGCCTATGCCTACGACGGCGATGGCGACGGCGTCGTCGACGAGATCCGCGTGCTGGAGCCGCACCCGCTGGTGGGCCAGCGCGGCGCCGGCTTCCTGCTGACCGGCACGGTCACGACGCTGCAGCCCGATGCCGACTTCATCGTCCGCACGCAGGACGACGTCATCGTCCAGGGCAACATCAACCTGTTGGGCGCCGGCTCCGACCTGGTGCTGGAGTCCGACCGCTGGGTCTACTGGCAGGGCCAGGCCGAGATCCACGGCAACATCACGCTGACCGGCAACGGCGCGCCCGCCGCCGGCAAGCCCGGCGCCGGCACCAGCGTCTACGTCCACGCCAGCTCGACGCTGGAGGCCCGGCTGGCCGGCGCCAGCATCACCGTCACCGGCGCCAGGGACGTGGAGATCCACGGCGCGCTGGTGGCCGGCGGCGTCGTCGGGTCCGACGGCGTCAGCTTCCTCGACCCGTTGCCGGGTATGAGCGACCCCGGCTCGACCATCAGCGTCACCGCCGGCGAGCACATCCTGCTCAACACCGGCCTGGTCGCGAACCGCTCCGTCGTGCTGACCACCACCGGCACGCCGGGCGCCGACGACGGCGGCTGGGGCATCGAAATTACATCGCGCGGCGGTCTCACGGCGTTCGGCGACGTGACCGGCGGCGGCCTGGTCGACGTGCGCAGCGCGGGCGGCATCTCGGTGGCCGGCGCGCTGCTGTCCGGCGGCATCCTGCGCGAGGGCGCGGGCCAGAGCTTCGTGCAGTGGGCGGACACGCATTCCCGCCTGACCATCGTCGCCGGCGGCCAGCTGTCGCTGGGCGCGATGGTCGAGGCCGTCTCGGGCAACGTCGTCGAGGTCGGCGCCAGCATCCGCGCCAGCAGCTCGGTGGCGCTGACCGGTGGCGTGTCCACCGACTTCATCGGCCTGCGCCTGCCCGGTGCCGCGCGCGTCGTCGTGCACGAGGCCGAGGGTCGCATCGACCTGAACGCCAGCGGCAACATGCAGCTGGACGGCCTGCTTGTCGCCGGTGGCGAGGTGGTGGACCGGCGCGACGCCGATGGTGGCCTGCTGGGCACCGTCATCACCAACTACGGCGGCAACTCGGCGTTGACCGCCACCGCGACCGGCCAGATCCGCCTGACCCGCGAGCTGGCGGCCGGCCGCACCATCGACATCCGCGGCGGCACGCCGGCCGGCCCGGCGCAGGCCGGCGACCTGTTCGGCGACTACGGCATGCTGGTGGGCGGCAACGCGGCGCTGCACACCTGGCAGGAAGACAGCACCATCTCGCTGTCCGCCGGCGGCAAGCTGGGCGTGCTGGCGCCGGTCTGGAAGCAGCAGCTGGTCGCCGCCGACTTCGCCGAGTACGCCAGCGGCCGCCTGACGGCCGACGCGCAGCTGCAGGTCACCGTCGAGACGCTCAACTACACCGTCAGCGGCATCGTCACGCTGCGCGCCGCCGACACGGCCGACAACAGCGGCATCGCCGACCTGCGCGACGACCTGCAGGCCGCCCTGGCCGCCGCCGCGCTGACCGTCACCATCTCGCCGACCGGCACGCCGGCCGTCGGCAGCACCATCGGCCTGACCGCCGAGCAGCTGCGCGTGCGCCTGCAAGACGGCCACCTGATGCTGACCAGCAACCTGGCCTTCTCGGTGGCCACGGCGGCCAACTCCGACAAGCTGGGCTTCACGCAGGCAGCCTCGTCCAGCCGCGCCTACGTCATCGACGCCAGCGGCACCGGCTCGGTCGTCAAGCTGGGCCGCGCCAATGCGCCGGGCGGCGACATCCTCATCAGCGGCGCGGTGCGCGGCCACAGCGGCATCGAGCTGTATGCGTCCACGTCGCCGTCCGGCAGCGCCAATGTCGTCTTCACCGACAGCGCCCTCATCGAGACGCTGCAGGGCGGCATGCGCTTCGCGCCGACCGGCTCGGCCTCGCTGGCCGGGGAGTTCGTCGCCCGTGGCGCCGGCGCAGACATCGTCATCAACGCCCGCGACTCGCTGGAGCTGCGCGCCCGCTTCACGGCGCAGCGCGACATCATCATCAACGCCGGCACGACCGAACGCGCCGGCGAGCTGAGCCTGCGCACCTTCGACACCAGCGTGCTGACCACGCTGGACAGCGGCAGCCGCATCCTCATCAACGGCCTGAACGACGTCCAGATCAACAGCACCATCGGCGTCGGCAGCCCGGGCCTGTCGCTGCTGCAGGTCGGCTCCACGGCCGGCACGCTGACGCTGTCGTCCGGCGGCGGCCAACTGGCCAGCGGTGCGCTGATCACGCTGACCGGCAAGGACGTCGACCTCGCCGGCATCATCACGAGCAGTGGCGCCACCGACGCCACCTACGACGACGAAGTCAGCATCACCGCCACGCGCGACATCCTGCTGCACGGCTCCATCACGCTGGCCGGCTCCATGCGCACGACGGCCGGCCGCGACACCCATGTCTTCGCCACCGTCATCTCGGCCTCCGCCGCGGGCCAGCGCCTACTGCTGCAGACCGAGGGCGCACTCAACCTCGGCACGGTCGGCAGCCACAGCGGCGGCGTCGCGCTGGAGGGCAACGCGCTGCTGGGCCTGCTGGCCGGCGGCAGCCTGACGCTGGCGGCCGACGCGCAGCTCTACACGACTGGCGACAACAGCCTGCTGTCGCTGCAGGCGCCCAGCCTGGTGCTGGCCGGCACCGTGCGCGCCGGTGGCGACTACCTGGGCGCCAACGGCAGCGGCCCGGACTGGGTCTACAGCGGCAAGAACGCCACGCTGCAGATCAACGCGCTGCGCAACGTCGTGCTGGGCACCCTGGCCACGGGCGACGGCGGCGAGCTGACGGCGACCGGCAGCGTCCTGCTGCAAGCCGGCAGCAACGCCGCCGGCAGCGGCTTCGAGATGAGTGCCGGCAGCCTGGTGCGCGTCGACGCCAGCGGTGGCGGCCTGTGGACGGGCGCCGCCAAGCCGGTGGACGGCCTGGTGCGGCTGGTCTCGGACGGCGACATCCGCCTGCGCGGCCATGTCATCGCGGCCGACAGCGGCGCCGACATCGGCATCGTCTCGCGCTCGCAGGTCTGGGTCAGCGGCGACGTGCAGGCGGCCGACCGGCTGGAGCTCGTCGGCGGCACGGACGATTCCGGCGTGGCCATCCGCGTCGACGAGCTGGTGCTCAATGGCACCGACTACGAGTCCGGCGGCCAGCTCGAAACAGGTGCCGGCGGCAGCATCATCCTGACTGCCATCGACGATGTCTTCGTCGACGGCATCGTCGGCGTCAAGACGCTGGGGCAGGGCATCAGCGCGCTGATCGACATCGCCTCGGTGCAGGGCGACGTGACCATCCGCCGCGACATCAATGTCCGCGACAGCGTCATCATCACCGGCGGCAACCTGCTGGCCCAGGCCGGCAGCCGTGTGCATGCGACGGCGACCGGCTCGACCGTCTACATGGCGGCGCGCAACAGCATCGTCGTGTCGCCAGGCCCCAGCACGTCCTCCTTCTTCAGCGATGCCGCCATCGTGGAGGCCGGCTCGCTGATCCACTTCTCGGCGCCGACGGTGCAGATCGACGGCCGCGTGGTCGCGCTGGACAACGCCGGCCGCATCCTCGTCTCGGCCGGCCGCTCGGCCAGCTTCGGTGGCACGGTCACGAGCGGCACGTTCACGAGCGGCGGCGCCGTTGCCAACGTCGGCGACATCGAGGTGCATGCCGGTGTCGACCTGGGCCGCGGTCGCGCCTCCCTGGAAGGCGCAGTGCTGAAGTCCGAGCTGCTGGGCGGTTCCATCAGCGTCCAGGGCCAGGGCCTGCTGAAGGCGACCGGCCACATCGTGCTGATGGCCGGCGGCGACATCACGCTGGACGCCGACGCCCTCATCAACACCGACCGCGACATCACGCGGCAAGACATCATCCTGGTGCCCGAGACGATCACCAAGATCGACGGCTACACCAAGGTGGCGGCCGGCACGGTCACCGTGCCCGAGATCGTCTACACGCCGACCATCATCACCGAGCAGGTCGGTACCGAGCTGGTGCCGGTCGGCAGCTCCTACGTGACGATGGACGTGGCGCTGGAGCAGATCGGCTACTACAACGCCGCCACGCGCCAGTTCCGCGAGACGCTGATCGAGGGCATCGACTACCTCAACCAGGCGCCCTATGCCGGCTACACCGGCCCCATCCCGGTCGTGAACTGGGCCAATGCCAGCAACGAGCAGTTCCCCGGCCGCTCCATCCCGCTCAGCGGCCAGCCGTCCAGCGACTACACCAACGCCGCCACCTACCGCGAGTTCCTGCAGCTCAGCGACGCGCAGCGCTGGGCCGTGCTCAACACGCTGGGCTACAAGCCCATCTACGACTTCAGCTACGACAACGAGGCGCTGCGCGAGGTCAAGAACGGCCAGCCGCACACCTACCGGCCGGGCGACGGCACCAACCATTGGGACGGCCCGGCCTGGCGCAACAACCCCGACAAGGTCTACTTCGTCGACGTGGCCGGCTGGCGCGACAAGTACGTCGTCATGCCCGAGGGCGCGCAGGAAGACATCCTCGCCCTCGCGACCAACGCGCCGACCGAGTACCTGACTGGCGACAACTCGGCCAATGGCGCGAACAACGGCCTCTGGAGTTCCAGCGGCAGCCAGTCGACGACGAGTGGCGAGCTGGTCGGCACCTTCCAGCAGCGCGCCAACGTGCTGTACCAGCAGAGCAAGTCGGCCTTCGTGGGCGACGGCTGGAACACGCTCGACCCGGAAGGCAACAACGTCGGTGCCGCCTGGAAGGTCTCGTACAAGGACACCGGCCAGCGCATCTTCAACTTCGTCAACACCGATGTGCCGGGCGCCATCGAGCCGACCTTCTTCAGCCAGTCCCGCGTGCCTGACTGGGCTGTCGGCAGTCCGGTCGCCAGCCCCCATACCGACACCGTCTCCGGTGGGCGCGCGACCACGGCCATCGAAGCCGCCCAGCTCTACGCCGACCAGCTGGCCGGCTCCACCTTCACGAACGCCGCGTCGCAGTACGGTGGCTACTACATGGTCGGCGGCAGCCTGGGCGCGGCCTTCAACTTCGTGCTGTACGAGCACCCGGGCCAGGGCGGCCGCGGCTACACCTTCGACCAGGGCCGCGGCGGCAACATCGACGCCGACATCCGCAACACGCCCGACCCGCTGTTCGGCAACATCTGGGGCTATCCGCACGACAACGCGACGGCCGTCGGCATCGGCTCCAACGTCTACCAGGTCACGGCCTACCGCGACGTGGGCCCCTCGGGCGCCAGCAGCAGCTACTACACCGCCGACCCCCGCTTCGGCCTGGCCGCGCGCGGCGACCTCTGGGACCACTACTACGACCTGCGCGGCTCCACCGTGGGCGACGACTCCATCTCGGCCTACATCGCCTGGGGCAAGGTCTACGAGAACTTCACCAACTACACCTACACCTGGACCAGCGGCGCCTCCAACATCTATGCGCCGCGCGAGCGCCTGCACTACGCGCTGACGACGCAGTCGACCGACATCGTCGAGCAGCGCCCGGTCTACCAGACCACCACGTCCATGGTGCCGCAGGTCGTCAACCATCTGGTCACGGTCTGGAAGGACCAGCCCATCCTGTCGACCGAGACGATCATGCGCAGCGTCGTCACGACGACGACGATCTCCGCCGGCCTGGGCGGCTCGGACGCCTCCATCAGCGGCGGCAGCCTGGTCATCGATGCCGGCAACACGGTGCGCCTGTCCGGCCATGTCGAGGCCACCGGCCAGTTGTCCATCAGCGGTGGCAACGAGGTCGCGCTGCGCGGCCAATTGCACACCGACGCCAACGGCACCAAGCCGCTGGCCGTCGAGGTGGAGGGCAACCAGGTCAGCCTGCAGGCCGGCGTCACGCTGCGCCTGGACGACAGCGCCATGATCCGCGGCACGCAGGTCGGCGGCCAGTCCCCGGCCACTGTGGCGCTGCACAGCGACGGCGACCTGCTGTTCGCCGGCTCGGTCGGCGCCAGCGGCAGCGCGGTGATGGGCCTGGTCAGCCTCGCGGCCCAGGGCGATGTCAGTCTCTCGGGCGGCCTCACCGGCGGCAGCATCAGCATCCGCGCCGGCGTGGCGGCGGCCGACGGCAGCGGCGGCCTGAGCGGCAGCGTCACGACCGACAACGACACCCGCATCTACGCGCTCAACGGCGACATCGGCGTGCATGCCGGCGCTTTAGGCGGCAGCGTCATGCTGCGCGAGAGCCTGATGGACGCCAGCGGCGCGGTGGACCTGTCCGCCGCCGGTGGCCAGGTGCTGCAGGCCGTCACCGGCAGCGGCGCCAACACCGCCATCAGCGGCGAGATCCACGCCCAGTCGCTCAACGTCACGGCCGAGGCCGGCATCGTGCTGGCCACGCGTGTGGGCCACATCGGGCTGGCCAAGTTGACCGGCGAAGGCAACATCGACCTCGTCAACAAGGGCGACCTGCTGCTGGACGCCGCCGAGGCCGCCGACGGCTTCGTGCAGGTACGCGTCTACGGCAGCCTGACCGCCACGTCCGTGCTGGCCAAGGGCGCCTCGGACCGCAACGACATCACGCTGCGCACCTTCCAGAACGGCGTCGCCTCCGCCAACCTGTCCGTCGGCGTGCTGACCGCCGGCAGCGACGCCACCACCACCAGCCTGGACCGTGGCGACATCGTGCTGAACGCGCAGGGCAGCGTGACGGCCCTCAACGCCAGCTCGCTGGTCACGGCCGAAGCCCTCAGTGTGCTGGCCGGCTCGCGCGCCGACTCGGCCAGCAGCCAGGGCAGCATCAACCTCAACACCTCGGTGTTCTCGCTGAGCGCGACGACGCAGACGGTGGCCAATGTCATCGTCGACCAGAAGACCGCCCGCCGCCTGACGGTGCACGACACCAGCGTCGCCGACGGCACCATCAAGATCACGGCGGCCGGCGCCGTCGACCTGGCCAGCGTGGCCATCACGACCAACCGCGAGAACGGCCTGGCCGATGCGGAGATCACCGTCATCGCGGCCGGTGACGTGTTCGTGCGCAGCGTCAGCGCCGGCATCTTCATCCCCGCCACCGAGCCGCTGCCGGTCGTGCGCGACGCCAACAACGTGCTGGTCACCGCCTTCTCGTCGGCCGGTGACATCAGCATCACGTCCACCGGCGGCAGCATCCTGGAGAACTTCGTCGACGCCGGCCCCGACATCGTCGCCGACGTGCTGACGCTGCGCGCCAGCACCGGCATCCTGGGCCTGGAGATTGCCGCCAACCGGCTGGACGCCAGCACCACCGGCGGCGACATCGTCCTCTTCGACATCGACGGCAAGGCCGAGTCCACGCCGGGCCTGACCGTCATGCGCGCCACGACGGCGCTGGAGGCCGGCACCACGGTCGCCATCACGACGACCGGCCAGGACGCCGGCAACGTCACCCGCACCGGCATCGAGGGCGACCTGCGCGTGCTGGCCGACGGCTGGGTGCGCGGAGACACCCTCCGCCTGACCAGCACTACCGACAGTGTCCACGTGCTGCCGCCCGCCGCCACCACGCCGGCGCGCAGCAGCCTCGTCAACGGCAACCCGCTGGATCCGCTGGACTCGCTGCACTACACCGCCGGCGTCGCCTTCAGCGCCAAGGGTTCGGTGCAGCTCTACCGCTTCTTCAATGCCGACCAGCACATGGAGTACCGCGCCGGCGACTACTTCCTGTTCGGCACCGACGCCCAGGCCACCCGCATGCTGCCCAGCGTGCTCAGCGCCGACACGCTGATCCTGGAAAGCGGCAGCACGCTGGCGCTGCGTGGCAGCACGCTGAGCGCCAACCGCCACCTGGAGATCATCTCGGGCCAGGACGTGCGCCTGGGCGACCTGGTGACGACGGTGGGCAATGTCACGACCACCACGCCGACGCAGATCCTGCTGAAGAGCCACTACTTCGGCGGCACGGCCGTGACCGGCACGCTGATCGAGCAGGTGCTCATCACCGCGCGCGGCGACACCGACATCAGCAAGTCCATCAACATCAATGGCGACACCGACAGCGAAGATGTCTTCGTCGAGACCGGCGTGGACGCCAACAACGACGGCTTTGCCGACGGCCTGTTCGCTGCCGACGGCCGGCCGGTCGCCATCCTGGCCGTCGACTACGACGGCAACGGCTCGCTCAGCAACAGCATCCTCATCGACGAGCGGCCGGCCACGGTCGAGTCCGGCCACCTGGACCTGCAGATCGCCGCGCTGCCCGCCGCCAAGTTCGAGCTGCGCGCCGAGAAGACCGTCAACGTCAAGCTGGCCAGCGACCTCGTGCTGACCGGCTTCGTCGGCGGCGTTGAGAACTTCGACGCCACCGGCGACATCCGCATCGAGACCACCGGCACGCTGACGCTGCGCGGCGGCATCGTGCGCGCCCAGGGCGAGCTGACGCTGCTGGCCGACACCTTCACGACCGACCAGGCCTCCGTCGCCATCGCCGACACGCTGACCGTGACGGCGGAGCGCGGCATCCAGCTCAACACGCTGACCGCCCACCTGCGCGCCACCAGCACCGTGCAGGGCGACATCACGATCAACGAGGCCGGCGCCGACGTGATGGTCGAGTCCGTCGAGGCCCGCGACGGCGCCATCCGGCTGGAAGGCGGCGGCAACCTGTCGGTGCGCCGCATCGTCAACTTCGCCGACGGCGACGACATCTACGTCAAGGCCGCCGGCAACATCCTCATCGACTACATCGAGGCCGGCTCTGCCGTCGGTGCGCAGAAGGTCACCACCGGCGCCGCGTCCGGCATCGGCCGCGTCACCATCGACGCGGGCGGCGCCATCAAGGAGCTGGCCACGGCCGCCGGCAGCTTCGACCAGGACGCCGCCGACATCTACGCCGCCGAGCTGCAGTTCCTGCACAACGGCACGGTGGTCGCCAAGCGCCTCGTCACCTCGCAGGACCGCGGCGACTCGGCCAACCCCGATCAGCTGGAGATCCGCATCATCGGCGCGCTGCTGACCCAGGGCGCCACCACCGTCACGCAGGAAGCGCAGGCGGTGGCCGGCGGCAGCATCGTCAACTACGAGCCGACCGAGATCACCGCGCCCGGCGTCTACCGCAAGCAGGTCGAGCTGATCGCCTTCGACGGCGCGCAGCTAGCCAACCAGATCTACGTCGTCACGCTGGACGGCGATCGCTACGCCCAGCCGCTGGTGGCCGCCGGCGTCGCGCCCACGGCGGCCGAGTTCACCGCCATGCTCAGCCTGCTGAAGGCCGACATCGAGCTGGGCGGCGACTTCACCGTCGACATCGGCAGCGACGGCAGCCTGACCATCACGCGCACGCAGTTCAACACCTCGTTCACGGCCGCCGCCGCCGTGCGCGAGAACGTCTTCGTCCCCTTCGCCAACCAGACGACCAACGACGGCTCCGTGCCGACCACGGCCGCCGGCACGTCCATCGTCCAGCTCAGCGCGGTGCGCTTCGCGTCCGACCTGGTCATCGACGCCGGCAAGACCTACAGCGTGGTTGTCGACGGCGTGACCTACACCGCCCAGGTCGGCACGAGCGCCGGCAATGCGACCGTCATCGCCAACGACTTCGCCTCGCTGGTCCGCGTCTTCGCGGCCCAGATCGACGCCGACATCGCCGGCAAGATCGACGCCGCCGAGCGCGTCGTCGACCTGTCGGCCGTCAGCGTCAACCAGACCACGCCGGGCACCTACAGCGTCACGGTGGCTGGTCAGACGTTCAGCTACCCGGCCCAGGTGGGCGACGGCGCCGCCGAGGTCGCGCAGGCGCTGGCCCAGGCCATCACCGACCATGCCGGCACCAACTACATCGCCCAGGCCCAGGGCAGCACCATACTGCTGACCGGCGGCGTGGATGGCGCGACGGCCATCAGCACCTCCGGCGCCGGCATGTCGGTCGACCCGGCCAGCGCGCGCACGCTGTGGCTGCTGGGCCAGACAGCCAACGTGCCGTTCTCCGTCGGCGCCATCAGCATCACCGAGACGCCCGTGTCGGCCACGCCGACGCCCGCGACCACCGGCGTCAAGCAGGTCAGCACGGTCAGCTTCTCGGCCACGCCGCTGGCCGAGACGGCCTATGCCATCACGGTCGGCGGACGCAGCTACACCTTCGTCACCGACGCGACGCCCACCGGCACCGAGCTGGCCGCAGGTCTCGCTGCGTCCATCACGGCGGACAGCGGCCGCGCCGCCGTCGCCGGCGCTTCCGGCGCGGTGTTGACGCTGACCGGCAACACCAACGCCATCTCCTTCGGGCTGTCGGTGGCCGCCGCCTCGCGCACCAGCGCCGACATCGGCGCCGTCGTCGGCGACCCCAACCAGCCGCTGGTGGCCGCAGGCACCGACATCAAGCAGCTCACCGGCGTCGAGTTTGCGGCCAACTTCGGCGTCGATGCCTTCAAGACCTACAGCGTCACCGCCGGTGGCGGCACCTACACCGCCCAGCTCGGCGATGTCGTCGACGGCGTGACCGTCACGAGTAACAACTTCGCGTCGGTGCTGCGCGTGCTGGCCGCGCGTGCCAACGCCAATGCCAATGTCGATGCCGCCGAGCGTGTCGTCAGCCTCGGCTCCCTGGACCCGGCCGGCTTCAACGGCACGGCCGCGTACTCCATCACCATCGGCAGCGTGACCGCCAGCTATGCTCCGCCCGCCGGCACCAGCCTGGGCCAGGTGGCCGCCGAGCTGGCCCGCCAGCTGGACCTGGACGGCACGCTGGTGGCCCGCTCCGCCGGCACCGATGTGCTGGTCACCGGCGGCGTCACCATTGCCCAGGCGGTCACCACCAACAACGCCGCGCTCGTCGTCGACGACCCGGCCGGCCGCAGGCTCTGGCTGGTGGGCGAGGCCGACAACACGGCCTTCAGCGTCGGCACCGTCTCCGTCACCGACATGCCCACGCAGGCCACGCCGACGTCGGCCGGCGCCTCGGTCAAGCAGGTCAGCACCATCACCGTGTCGTCGCAGCCGCTGCCGCAGACGATGTATGCCTTCAGCGTCAGCGGCCGCAACTACGGCGTGATGACCGACGCCACGCCGAACGGCACCGAGCTGGCTGCAGCCATCGCCGCCGCCATCCAGGGCGACAGCCTGGCGCTGGCCACCGCCAGCGCCACCGGCAGTGTCGTCACGCTGACCGGCAAGACCGACGCCATCGGCTTCAGCATTGCGCTGACGCCGGCCGTCAAGGCGCGCGCCATCGCCGCCGGTGATGCCGACACGCCGCTGCGCGAGGTCGGTGCGGACGCCACCCAGGTCACCGACATCGTCTTCGCCAACACCACGCTGGCGGCGGGCGACAAGGTCACGCTGGACATCGGCAGCAAGACCTTCAGCTACCTGGTGACGGCCGGCAACACCAGCTGGGACGACGTGCTGCAGGCGCTGCAGGACGACATCCAGGCCGACGGCCCGCTCGCCGTCACCGCCAGCCACGACTCCAACGCCAACCCGCGCACGCTGCGCCTGACCGCCGACAACATCAACTCGGCCTTCAACGTGCTGAACGTGCAGGTGCTGGACGGCCAGGAGGTCGACTCCAGCGTCTCGCTCGGAACCAGCGCCCAGGTCACGGCCATCGGCAACACGGCCAAGCAGAAGGACAGGCTGGACTTCACGGGCACGCTGTCCCTGGGCAATGTCGTCAAGGTCAACGCCGGCGGCCTGTACGACGCCACCGCCACGCTGAACGAAAGCTGGGCCAGCCTGCTCGGCCGCCTGGCCGCCGACATCACGGCCGACGGCAATGTCGTCGCGACGGTCGACGTCAACGGCACCAGCCTCATCCTCGAAGCCGTGGTCGACAACGCCGCCTTCGCGGCCGGCGCGTCCATCGACCGCAGCGCTGCCGGCCTGCCGCTGGCGCCCCCGGGCGACTTCGTGCTCATCCTGCCGTCGCGCGCCAACGGCAACTACGCGATGGTGGCGGGCGGCGACCTGGCCGTCGTCGAGCTGGAAGCCAACGGCGGCGAGCGCATCACGCTGGGCTCCTCGGGCGGCTCGCTGGTGGTCGTCTCCGAACTCGATGTCGACACGACCGGCGAGGTCATCCTGACGGCCAAGGAAAGCCTGACCGTCGGCAACACCATCGTCGCCGGCCGCCTGACCGCCACGGCGGGCGACGCCAGCAACACCACCGCGCACAACCTCAGCCTGACGACGGCAGTGACGGTGATGAACGTGACGCTGCGCGACGCCGGCGGCGACTTCGTGCTCGACCAGGTCGGCACCGGCCCGCTCACCATCGAGACCCTGAGCATCAACGGCGGCGACATCACCATCCACGCCAAGGGCTCGGTGACGATCAACCAGATCATCGGCAGCGTCGGCAACATCACCATCGTTGCCGACGGCAACATCAGCATCCTCGACTTCGCCGCCACCGACACGGTCACCACCGCCGACCGCCGCGTGTCGCTGACCTCCACGCACACCGGCGCCTTCATCAACGTCGAGGTCTCCGCCGGCACGCTGGACGTGAGCGCCACCGGCGCGGTGACCATCAACGAGCGCGACGCCGTCACCATCGACACGCTGACCAGCGGCGGCGCGGCCATCACCGTGCAGGCCGGCGGCGCGCTGACGATGAATGCCGCGCTGACGGTCACCGGCAGTGCCGCGCTGAGCGTCACGACGACGGCTGGCGGCATCCAGCTCAACCAGGCGCTGCAGGCCGGCACGGGTGCGGTCACCGTCTCCGCCGCCGGTTCGCTGCTCATGGGCGCCCTGGCCGACATCACGACGGCCGGCGGCAACATCAAGCTGCTGGCCGGCACCGTGGCCTCGGGCACGCCGGGCGTGCTGGAGATGACGTCCGAGACCTATGTGGACGCTGGCACCGGCACCCTCGAACTCGACGCCGCCGGCCGCATCACGCTGGGCAAGCTGCGCAGCGACTCGGCCGCCGATCTCGTCGTCCATGCCGGCGGCGTCGTCGACGGCGGCGAGGGCGACACGGACATCATTGCGGCCGACGCCCGCCTGGTCATCACGTCCAGCGGCGGCATCGGCACGCGGCCCAACCCCATCGAGATCCAGGTCCGCGCCTTGGACCTGACCAACACCGGCAGCGGCGACATCGCGCTGGAAGAGGTCGACGGCGTCATCATCGAGCGCATTGACCAGTCCGCCAGCGGCAGCGTCAAGATCGCCAACCGCAGCGGCGACATCATTACCAGCACCCACGGCATCGCCATCGCCGGTGGCGCGCTGACGCTCTATGCGGCCGGCTCGCTGACGCTGGGCTCCGACATCACGACGGCCGGCGGCGCCATCGCGCTGACGGCCGAGACCGGCAACGTGCTGCTCGGCGCCGGCATCGACGCCACGCCGACGGGCGCCACCAACGGCGGCGGCAACGTGCTGATCCGCTCGGTGCAGGGCTCCATCCTGACCGACGCCGCCGCCGCGCACTGGGACCGCCTGGGCAACGGCAGCTTCGACCCGGTGCTGGAGCGCCTGCTGTCGCGCGGCCGCTTCGAGCTGGGCCTGACGGCCGGCATCGTCAACGGCGCCGTCATCGCTGCCAATCTGACGCCGGACGAGGCTGCCTTGTTCGGTGTCCAGAACGGCGACGTCCTGCGCGCGGCCGGCGGCGCCTTCGTGCGCACGGCGGGCGGGCAGCTGACGCTGTCGGCGCTGGACAAGATCGGCCAGTCGGTCGACGGCTTCCGGGTCAGCCCGCTGGCCGTCTTCATCGACGCCGGCTTCGTCGCCGCCAGCAGCTCGCAGCGCGACACCGTCGCCATCGTCTCCACCGGCGCCGTCACGCTGGGCACGTCCGGCAGCAGCAACGGCGCGCGCGGCGGCAGCACCGAGGTCGTCAGCCTGTCCGGCAAGCAGGTGTTCAGCTCCGCGCTGGACGCCAACGGCGAGGCCGTCAGCATCGCCGCCGACGACGTCGACATCGAGGAGGCCGTGCGCAGCGCCGGTGGCCAGCTCAGCTTCGC
Organism: Pelomonas parva; assembly: GCF_043555835.1. NCBI lineage: Bacteria > Pseudomonadati > Pseudomonadota > Betaproteobacteria > Burkholderiales > Sphaerotilaceae > Roseateles > Pelomonas parva. The sequence goes on from NZ_JBIGHV010000002.1 coordinate 182,316, forward strand.
CACCATCGACCCGACCCGCACCATCGTGCTGGGCGAACTGGGCGGCTCGGGCGCCGGCTCCATGCAGCTGGACCGCGACGACCTGGCGCAGCTGCGCGACGGCTTCGGCCGCCTCGTGTTCGGTGCCGACGGCGGCTCCAACGGCATCAACATCACCGACACCTCGGGCCGCAGCGTCACGCTGAAGGACGACGTGGTCTTCTACACCAACGGCATCGGCGGCCACGTCAACATCGGCACCGCGCTGCTGGCGCCGTCGCTGACCATCTTCGGCTCCGGCGACACGACGCTGCTGGCCGCCGACGCGACCGCCTCGGTCGGCAACGTCATCATCAACGACTCGGTGCGCATCCAGGGCGACCGCCTCATCACCGCGCTGGACGGCGGCATCACGCTGGGCGGCAGCAGCCAGCATTACCTGGGCGGCGACGGCACGGCCACGGTCGACACGCTGCGCCTGGATGCGCGCAACGGCAACGTCGCCATCGCCGGCCGCATCGGCGCGGGCGAGGAGGCCAGCGATGCGCTGGCCGGCCTGACCATCCTGAACGCACAGGACGTGCGCTTCGACCAGGACGTCGTCATCAGCGGCGACCTCGTCATCGACGCCACCGGCAACATCACCTTCAACGGCTCGGTGACGCTGCTGAACGGCGGCAACCTCATCATCCGCGGCGCGCAGCACATCGTCATGCGTGGCGCCGTGGTGCTCAGCGGCGTGAACGCCGGTGACGCGGGCGACGTGCTGCTGGAGGCCGACGAGATCGACCTGCAGATGCCCGAGCGCGCGCTGTCCGGCGCCGGCACGCTGACGCTGCGCGCGACGACGCTCAGCCAGGCCATCCAGATCGCCTCGCCCGGCGCGGCCGACACGGCCGGCATCCTGCAGCTCAGCATCAACGAGCTGATGACGCTGGACAGCGGCTTCCAGCAGATCATCATCGGCAAGCCGGGCACCAACGGCCATGCGCTGGCCAGCAGCGGCGCGGTGACGATCGGCGCCAACCTGCTGGCCGACCGGCTGACCTTCCGCGGCGACGTGCAGATCTTCGGCAGCACCATCACGGTGGCCGACCTGGACCAGGCCAGCGCCGTGCTGCGCGTCGGCAACAACGGCAGCCTGACGCTGGACGCCGCCAACCAGATCACCTTGTCCAACGCCGTCGAGGCCGAGACCGTCAATCTGTACTCGGCCACGGGCAGCATCCGCCAGGTCGACTCCGCCGCCGACGGCGTGCTGGGCGAGGCGCTGCGCGCCGTCAACCTGACCGTGCAGGCCAATGCAGGCGTCAACCTCGCCTCGCTCGAAGTGCGCGTCATCGACGTGCAGAACACCGGCAGCGGCGACATCGACCTGACCGTCAACGCCGGTCGCGCGACCGCGCTGCTGCCGCTGGTGCTGATCGACGGCAACGTCGACGTGCAGCGCCTTGCCCAGCTCGGCAACCTCGACAACGGTTCCATCTCGCTGGCCACCGTGGCCGGTGGCATCCACGTGGTGGCCGGCGGCGCGGGCGTCTACACGCTGGGCGCGGGCACGCTGAGCCTGTCGGCCGCCGGCCAGAGCGGCGCCAGCCTGCTGATCGACCAGCTCGTTACCAGCGGCGTCGGCAGCATCACGCTGAGCGCCCAGGACACGCTGACGACCCGCAATGCCGGCCGCATCGCCCCGAGCGGCGCCGCCGCGCTAACGCTGAACGCCGGTGGCGACATCAGCCTGGGCGCCGACGTGCTGACCCCGGGCGGCCTCGTCAAGCTGGTGGCCGGTGGTGCGCTGAGCATGACCAGCGGCGTCACCGTCAGCTCCGTCGGCGGCGGCAGCCAGGACGCTCGCCGCGTCACGCTGGACGCTGGCGGCGACATCCGCCTGTCCATCGTCTCCGCCGGCCTGAGCATCGCCGCCGCGTCCACCGGCGGAGCCCTCATCGACGGTCTGGCGGGCGACGCTGCCAACCTGCGCACCGACAGCCTGAAGCTCAACGCCGCCACCGGCATCGGTGCCGCGGGCGCCGAGCTGCGCACGGATGTCGCGACGCTGGCCGCCGCCAACAGCACCAGCGGCGGCCTGGCCCTCATCGAGGCCTCGGCGCTGAACCTGGGCGTCGGTGGCCTGGCCGTGGCCGGCAGCGGCGCGCTGTCGCTGCAACTGCTCACCGGCGACCTGACGCTGGACCAGACTGTCACCAACACGGCGTCGACCGACGGCCTCATCGCGCTGCAGTCCCTCACCGGCCGCCTGGTGCTGAACAGCCTGGTCACCTCGGACATCGGTGACATCCGCCTGCTGGCACCAGGCGACGTGACGATGAGCGCCGCCAGCCGCGTGCAGGCCAAGGGCGCGAACGGCGCCATCGAGCTGACCACGCAGGGCCGGCTGGACATGGCCGCCACGGCCCGCCTCGTCACGGCCGGCGGCTCGCAGCGCATCGACGCGGCGGCCGGCATCCTGCTGGGCCAGGTCAGCGCCGCCACCGGCAATGTCGCGCTGGTCACGGCCGGCAGCATCCTCGACGCCGACGCGACCGGCGGCGTGCAGACGGCCAACGTCGCCGCCAACGGCCTGCAGATGCAGGCGGGCACCGGCATAGGCGCCAGTACCAACGCCATCGAGACGTCCATCAACACGCTGGCCGTGCGCTCCACGCTGGGCGGTGTGTTTGTCGCCGAGGGCAACGGCCTGGAGGTCGGCGCCGTGGCCGCCGTCGGCAGCACCGGCGCGCTGGCCGGCGCCCAGGGCAATGACGCCGTCGTCATCACCAGCGCCAACACGCACGAAGGCCGCCTGACCGTCAGCCAGGACATCACGGCCGCCGGCAGCGGCAACGTGCTGATCGCCGTCAACACCACGGCGCTGAACCAGCCCAGCCTGCAGCTCAATGCCAACGTCGACGCCGGCAGCGGCGCGCTGACGGTGGTGGTGCAGGGCAGCATCGCCCAGGCGGCCGGCACGCAGCTCGTCACGAACGGCGGCACGGTCGACGTGCGCGCGGTGGGCGGCAGCCTGACGCAGGCCGATGGCGCGCAGATCAGCAGCGGCGGCGGCAATGTGCGCCTGCAGTCCGATGGCGACCTGACCGTGGCGCTGGTCAACGCCGGTAGCGGCGCCGTCAGCCTGGTCAGTGGCGGCAGCATCCTGGACGCCGACAGCGGCGCCGGCAACGACATCGCCGCCGGCAGCGTGCGCCTGCAGGCGGCCGGCAGCGTTGGCAGCAGCGCCAACGCGCTGGACCTGCTGGCCGGCAGCGTCGCCGCCCAGGCCGGCACGCACCTCAACCTCGCCAGCGCGGCCGACCTGTCAGTCGGCAGCAGCGGCGCGATCAGCGTGGGCACGGTGAACGCCGACGGCAGCGTCACCGCCGGAGCGATCACCGACGCGGCCCTCGCCGGCGCCACCGCCGCAAACGACCTGCAGTTGCGCGCCGCCCAGAACCTCGTCATGGCCGACGCCGAGCGCATCAGCGCCGGTGGTTCGCTGGCGCTGGTGGCTGGTGGCAACGTCACGCTGGGCGATGTGCGCACGCCGGGCGCGGTGGTCGTCGTCGCTGGTGGCAGTGTGCTCGATGGCGACAGCGCCGCCGACGTGACGGCCGCCTCGTTGCTGCTGCAGGCCGGCGGCACTGCCGGTACGGCCAGCGCCCCCCTCGAGATCGCCGTCGGCCAGCTCGCCGCCAGCGGTGCGGGCTTGCAGCTCACGCAGACCGGCACGCTGACGGTCGGCTCGCTGAGCGCCAACCTTTCCGTCGACGGCGCCGCCGCGAAAACCGTCCAACTGAGCGGCGTCACCAGCAGCCAGAACCTGCAACTGCAGGTGGCCAATGGCGACCTGCAACTCGACGCCAGCGCGACAACGCAGGGCGGCAGCCTGGGTCTGGCTGTCAGCGGTGGCAGCCTGGTCATGGCCGGCGGCAGCGTCGCCAGCAGCCAGGGCGGCGCGATCACGCTGACCGCCTCGGGCGACGTGGTCCTCGGCCAGGCCGATGCGCGCGGCACGGGTGCTGCCAGCGTCGCCATCACGGCCGGTGGCGACCTGCGTGTCGCGACCGGCGCACCGGCCACGCAGGTGCTGGGCAGCAGTGCCAGCCTCACGGCCGGCGGCGGCATTGCCGGCGTGAGCGCCGACGTGTCCTCCCTGCAACTCGCCGCTACCGGCGCCGTCAGCGTCGCCAACGCGGGCGACCTGACCCTCAGCGGCGCCGCGCTGCAAGTGAGCAGCCTGACCCTGCAGGTCGGCGGCAGCCTGACGCTGCAGCAAGCCGTCACGGCCAGCGGCGCCATCACGCTCGATGCCGGCGCGGCGCTCAGTGTCTCGGCGGCACTGACAGCCCAGACGCTGGACCTTGCCAGCACCGGCAACCTCAGCGTGTCTGCCAACCTGACAGCCCAGGGCGAACTCGGCCTGAGCAGCGGCGGCGACCTGACGCTGTCCGGCGCGACCCAGGGCGGCAACGTCACGCTGCAGAGCACCGGTGCCACCAGCGTGCAGGGCACCGTGAACAGCACCGGCCAGCTGCTCGCCAGCGCCGGTGGCGCGCTGACCACCAGCGCCGCGCTGACGGCCGGCAACAGCTTGAGCCTCAGCAGTGGCGGCGACCTGACGCTGGGCGGCGCGGCCCAGGGCGGCAGCGTCACGCTGCACAGCAGCGGCGCCACCAGCGTGCAAGCCACCGTGAACAGCACCGGCCAACTGCTGGCCAGCGCCGACGGCTCGCTCAGCACCAGCGCCGCGCTGACGGCCGGCAGTGGCCTGAGCCTCAGCACCGGCGGCGACCTGACGCTGGGCGGCACGACCCACGGCAGCAGCGTCACCTTGCAGAGCACCGGCGCCACCAGCATCCAGGCCGCCGTCCACAGCGACAACCTGCTGCTCGCCAGCGCCGGCACCACGCTGACCACCAGCGCCGCGCTGACCGCCGGCACCGGCCTGAGCCTCACCAGCGGCGGCGACCTGACGCTGGGCGGCAATGCCAGCACCACCACCGGCCCGTCCAGCCTCGCCGCCGGCCGCGATCTCGCCGTCAACGGCCGCCTGTCCAGCGCCGCCAGCATCGACGCCCAGGCCCAGCGCGACATCGTCTTCGCCAGCAGCGCCAGCGCCGATGCACTCGCCGCGCTGCGCCTGCAGGCCGGTGGCGACATCCGTCTCGGCACGCTGAGCAGCGCCACGGCCGTGTCGCTGATCGCTGGCGGCAGCGTCCTCGGCAGCGCCGCCGACCGCATCGACATCACGGCGCCGGTGCTGCGCCTGCAAGCCGGCAACGGCATCGGCCTGGACACGGCCAACGCCGCGGACCGCCTGCAGACCCAGGTCGCCACCGTCTCCGCCCGCGCCGGCAGCGGCGGCATCTGGCTGCTGGAGAGCGACGCCATCACCATCGACGACGTGGCCGTCAGCGTCACCCGCCTGGGCACCGCCGGCCAGTTCAGCACGGTGGCCGACGCCGCGCAGAGCGACCTCATCACCAGCGCCAACGGCAGCATCGGTCTGCGCACGCTGGCCGGCGCCATCGTGCTGAACGACGGCAGCGCGCCGGCCAACGGCGTGGCCGTGAAGGCCGATGGCAGCGGCCAGGTCAGCCTGCAGGCGCAAGGCGCGGGAGCGGTGCTGGACGTGCCGGCGCAGACGATCGATCAGGACGGCGATGTCGTCCTCGACAGCAACCTGGCCTTGCAGGGTGACCTCGTCGTCAACGCCGGCCAGGGCGCCGGCAGCGGCGGCATCACGCTGACCGGCGCTGTGGATGGCCAGGCCGGCGGCGCGGCCGACACGCTGACGCTGCATGCCGACGGCGGCGCCGTCACCGTGCTCGGCGCGGTCGGCGCCACGACGGCTCTGGCCGGCATGGCCATTGACGGCGCCACCGACGTGAGCTTCGCGTCCAGCGTGCGCCTGACCGGCGACCTGACCGTGCACGCCAGCGGCACCGTCGAGTTCCATGGCGACCTGCTGCTGGACGGCGGCAGCCTGCACATCGTCGGCGCCACGCGCGTCGTGCTCAACGGCGTCGTCATCGCCCAGGGCGACCTGGTCATCAACGGCGCCACCAGCCTGACGCTGGGCGCCAGCAGCATCGCCGGCGGCAACGTCGTGCTGGGCGTGGACGCGCTGACGCTGAATGGCCCGCTGACCTCGGCCGGCGGCGCTCTGACCATCCAGCCCACCGCCACCGGCCGCGCGATCAGCCTGGCCGAAAGCGGCGACGGCCTGCTGCTCAGCGCCGCGACGCTGGCCAATCTGCGCGGCTTCGGCGCCGTGACGCTCGACACCACGGGCCAGGTGCTGGTCTCGACCGACACGCTGAGCGCGCTGGCCGCCACCGGCCTGGACATCAGCGGCGCCAGCTTCAACCTGCAGGGCGGCAGTGCCAACCTGCAGTTCAGCGATCACCTCGCGCTGCGCGCCAGCGGCGACGTGGCCATGAGCGGCCGCACCGCCTTCAGCGCTCCGGGCGCCGACTTCAGCATCGACGCCCGCGGTGCGCTGACGATGGCCGCCGGCTCGCGCATCGCGACCAGCGGCGGCGACGTGACCGCGTTGGCCGATGCCGGCATCACGCTGGGCCGTGTCGAGACCGGCAGCGGTGGCGTGCTGCTGCAGGCGCTGACGGGCTCCATCGTCGACGCCGACAACGACGAGGGCGTCAACGTGCAGGCCGCCTGGCTGTCGCTGCGCGGTCATGGCCCGGCGCTGACGCCCGGCAGCTCGACCAGCGCCGCCGCCATCGACGTGGCCGTGGGCCGCCTCGACGCCGACGACCAGCGCGGCCTGATGCTGCGCGACACCGGCGCCGATGGCCGCACCCGCTTCAACCTGCTGGACAACGGCGTGCTGTACCAGCAGGTCGTCGCCGACGGCAGCCCGCTGCGCGGCTCGACGGCGCCGATCGCCCCGGGCGCGGGCGGCAGCAGTGCCAGCGACGCGACGGCCCAGATGGCCGCCTGGATGCAGGCGCTGCGCCCGCTGTCCGAACTGCGCCAGGGCTCGCTGCTGGACGGCCCGACGCGCGTCGCGCTGAGCCTGGGCCACGACCACACCGACCTGCCGCGCGACAGCGCAGCCAGCGTCTACCTGGCCACGCTCACCAACTCGCCCGCAGGCGACACCCAGGCCGCCACGGCGGGCGAGGCGCTGAATCTGCTGTCTGATGCGTCCTTCGGCCTGGCACAGAGCCTCGAGCGCGCCTGGCTGCTCGGCAGCGGCTCGCAGCAGCCGGCCGCCAGCGGCATGAGCGCCGTGCCCGACACTGCCTTCGATATCTGGGAGGAAAGCCTGGCCCTCTGACCACGGAGGGAGGAGGCTGCCTCATAACAAGGAACACCCCCGTGAAACTCCGCTCCCTGCTGCCGCGCCGTTGGCGAGAAGCCGCGCCTTCCGCTCCCTTGGCTGTCAAGCCGAGCGCCCGCGCCTGGCATCTGGAAGCTTTGGAGCCCCGCGTGCTGCTGTCGGCCGACCCCGTGCTGGGGGCCGTGCTGATCGCGCTGCCGCCCGACACCGGCGCCGCCGGCGACGCGGACGGCGCCTACCAACCGGAGGCCATCGACGCCGCCACGCTGATCGCCCAGGGCAAGTCCGTCATCGGCACGCCGGGCAGCAGCGACACCATCCGGATCGGCAACGCCGATGGTTCGCCGGTCATCGTCGGTGGAGATCTGACCCTCTACGCCGACGGCCCCGGCGGTGAGATCCTTCAAGACGGCGACCTCTTCGTCGCCGGCAACTACACCGCCTTTGGCTCCGGCCACACCAACGTGCTGAACGGCAACGTCACGGCCGGCGGCAGCTACACGAACGCTGACTCGGTGCGCATCAGCGGCAGCCTCACGATCGAGTCCGGCGGCTCCATCGCGCTGGGCGGCAACAACACGCACTATCTGGGCGGCAACAGCAGCGGCACGACCGACCAGCTGACGCTGAAGGCCGCGACCAACGGCAACATCAACATCTACAGCGCCGTCGACGACGGCAGCGAAGGCGGCGACCTTCTGTCCGGCCTGACCATCACGCAGGCCAACAACGTCACCTTCCACGAAGCCGTGGAGGTCAACGGCAACCTGACCATCACCGCCGGCGGCATCGTCACGTTCGCGCAGGGCATCACGCTGGGCAGCGGCGGCAACCTGACGGTGCTGGGCGCCGACCGCGTCGTCTTCAACGGCTCCGTGCTGCTGCAGCAGGGCGGCAGCATCCTGCTGGAGGCGGACTCCATCGACATGCTCTCCGGCGCGCTCGGTTCGGGCGCCATCGCCGGCACCGGCACGGTCACGCTGCGCCCGTCGACGCTGTCCACGCCGATGGACTTGTTCTACCTGCCGGGCGTGCCCACGGCCGGCGCGCTGCAGCTGACGGCTGCCGAGATGAAGGCCTTCGGCAGCGGCTTTACGCAGTACACCTTCGGCTGGTCGGCCTCCGGCCATGCGGTGGCGGGCAGCGGCGACGTGCGCGTCGGCACGGCAGAGGATGTCGGTCCGGTGGTGGGTGGCTCGCTGACGGTGTTCGGCAACCACATCACCGCCGTCAATGCGGAGGACAGCCCCGAGCGCGGCCTCAAGCTGGGCCCGGCCAAGTCGCTGGTGCTGGACGCGCGCGCCAACATCACGCTGAACAACTTCACCGAGGTCGACACGGTCACGATGACCTCCGCGACCGGCCTCATCCAGCAGGTCGATCTGCAGCCGGGCGACGGCGTCTCCGAGCCGCTGCGCGCGCTGTCGCTAACCGCGACTGCGGTGACCGGCGTCAACCTGCCCAACCTGGAAGTCAACCAGCTGGACGTCGTCAACAGCGGCCAGGGCAACATCGTGCTGAGCGAGAACGCGGCGCGTTCGACGAGCCGCTTCTCGGACACCGCCATCGACGGCAGCGTCACCGTGCTGCGCCTGGCGCAGACGGGCCTCACCGGCACCAACGGCATCTCGCTGACCAGCCAGGCCGGCGTCAGCAGCAATGACGGCAGCGCGCGGCCGGGCAACATCACGCTGGCGGCCGGCGCCGGCATCAGCCTGGCGACCAGCGGTGCGTTGAGCATCTCGGCGCTCGGCACCGGCTCCGACATCAGCCTGCTCGCGCCCATCGCCGTGCAGGGCGGCGCGGTGACGCTCAGCGCGGCCGACGCGTTCTCGGCCAGCGTGGCCGCACCCATCACCGCCAGTGGTCCCTCGGCCGTCGCGATCAGCAGCGGCACGGGCAGCCTGACACTGGCCGCCAACGTGACGACCGTCGGCGGCAGCCTGACGCTCAGCGGCGGCGCGGCGCTGGACTTGTCCGGCATCACGCTGAACGCCGGTCCCAGTGGCGCCATCGCGCTGCAGTCGGTGGGCGACCTTAAGGTGGGCATCATCAACGCGGCCAGCAGCATCACGCTGTCGTCCACCGGCGGCGCCATCCTCGATGCGCTCGCGGGCGACGCGGCCAACCTGGTGGGCGAAGCAGCGATCGTGTCGCTCACGGCCCTCAACGGCGTCGGCACCGGCAGCGCGCCGCTGCGCACGGCCATCGGCAGCCTGACGGCGACAGTGAGCGGCACGACCGGCGGCATCTTCATTGCCGAGGAGACGGCGCTGACGGTCACGTCCAGCGGCCTGACGACGGCCGGCAGCGGCGCCGTCGTCGTGCGTAATGCCGCCAGCGACCTGACCGTGCAGGGCCCCGTGCATGCGAATGGCACGGGCCACATCCTGCTGGAGTCCATGGCGTTCAACCTCTACGTCCAGAGCGACGTGCTGGCGCAGGGCGGCAGCATCAGCCTGCTCGCGGCCGGTGCGGTGGCCGCTACCGGCACGGAGGTGCGCACCCGCAGCGCCGGCCAGACGCTGGACCTGCGCGCGGGCACCAGCCTGTCCGCAGGCGCCGCGACGGTGCTGGCCACGGCGGGCGGCCACCTGCGGCTGCAGGCGCCGTTCGTCACGCTGAGCAGCGTGGACGCCGGCACGGGTACGGTCGCGGTCGTGGCGACTCAAGACGTCGCCGCCACCACGGGCACCACGCTCACCGCCGGCGCAGCGCGCCTTCAGGCGGGCGGCTCCATCGGCACGGGCGGCGTACCGCTCGCGCTGCACGTGGCGCAGCTGGCCGCCTCGGCCGGCGGGGCCATGGTGCTCAATGAAACCGACGACATCAGCGTCGGCAGCGTGGCCGACCCAGCGGTCAACCGCGTCGGCGCGCTCGGCACCGTCACGGCACTGACGCCCTCCAGCGCGCTCGCAGGTCTGTCCAACAGCAATGGCGTGATCGTGCTGACCGCGGGCGGCGCCGTGTCGCTGGACAGTGCCGTCAATGCGACTTCCATTGCCGGTTCACATGTGCGTGTCGGTGCGGGCGGCGCGCTGGCCGTCAACGCGGCGGTGGCGAGCACCGGCGGCCTCGTCACGCTGCAGGCTGGCGGCGCGATCACGCATGCCGCAACGGGCAGCGTCACCACGGCCGCTCAGGTCATCGACGAGCAGGCCGGTGGTGCCATCACGCTCGCAGCCGGCACAACCGTGAACACGGCCGGTGGCCGGCTGCGCATGGAGGCCGGCGGCGTGCTGACCCTGGGCCAGCTCAGTGCCGGGAATGCAGAGGCCTGGCTGCAAGGCACGCACATCGTCAGTGCTGCGGGCAACGGCATCGACCTGGTGGCCTCGGACGCCCGACTGATCAGCACCGGCACGGGCACGTCCGATGGCATCGGCAGCGCTGCGAATGCCGTGTCGCTGCAGGTGCAGCGCCTGGCGGCCCAATCGGCAGGCGCGGGCGGTGTGTTCATCAGCGAAGCCGACGCCGTGATCGTCGACGCGATTGCGGCGAGCAGCTTCACGCGCGTGCAGGCCGATGGCACGCTGGCCATGCGGCCCGCCGAGGCAGAGCTTCGCGGCATCAGCAGCGCGGCCGGCCTGGTGATGTCGGCCGGCGGCAACCTCGTCGTCGGTGTGGCCGTGACGGCCCAGCGCATGCACCTGTCCGCAGGCAACGACTTGGTCGTGGGCCTGCTCAGCGGCGGGCTGACCAGCGGCGGCGTCATCACGCTGGCCGCAGCGCGCGACCTGCACGTGCAGGACAACGTGAACGCGGCGGCTGGCCTGGACCTGTCCGCCGGCCGTGATTTGCTGATGAACCCCGGCGTCAGTGCCACCGCCCAGGGCGCCGCGCTGCTGCAAGCCGTGCGCGACGTGCGCGTAGGCGTCGTCGACGTGGGCAGCACCAAGTCGCTGACGATCAATGCCGGCGGCAGCCTGACCGACGCCGACGCGGCTGGCGACAGCAGCGTCAACCTGAAGGCGGGCAAGTTGGTGCTGATCGCCACGGCCGGCATCGGCCAGGCCGGCAATGCGGTGGAGACGGCGGCGGACTACCTCGGCGCGAGCGCGGGCGGTGGCGTCTTCATCGACGAGACGGACGGGCTGGCCATCAACGGCGCGCTGGGCACGAACTTCGGCACCGTCCAGCGTGTCGGTGCCGACGGCAGCGTCAGCACGCTGACGGCCACTGAAGTGCAAGGCCTGTCCAGCGGCAACTCGCCACTGGTGCTGCGCCTGCTGGGCGGCGCGCTGACGGTGGATGCCGCCGTGCAGTCGCAAGGCGGGGCGATTCGGCTGGACGCGACAGGCGCTGTCACCTTGAACGCGGCCGTGGCCAGCAACGGCGGTGCCCTCAGCCTGCTGGCCGGCGGCGCGGTGACCCAGGCCGCAGCCGGCAGCGTGCGCAGCAGTGGCGGCGCCATCGACGCGCAAGCCGGCGGCGCCTGGACGCAGGCCCAGGGCAGCCGCGTCGCCAGCGGCGGCGGCGCGCTGCGCCTGGCCGCCACCGGCGCGCTGGCGTTGGCTGAACTGGACGCGGGCAGCGGCGCGATGAGCGTCACCGCCAGCCAGGTGAAGGACCTCGCCGGTGACGGCGCCACGACGGCCGACCTGACCGCCGCCAGCCTCGTGCTGCGGACCACGGGCACCGCAGCCACCGACGGCGTCGGCAGCGGCGCGGACGCGCTCGACATCGCCGTGCAGAGCCTGGGCGTGGCCACAGCCGGCGGCGGCATTTACCTGTCTCAGGTCAGCGGCGCGCTGGTGGTGGACAGTCTCCCCGCGTTCTCCGGCTCGCGCGTGCAGACCGACGGCACGGTGGCCACCGCCGCCGTCACCGACGCGGCCCTGGCCGGCCTGTCCAGCAGCGACAGCCTGGTGCTGGCCGGCGGCGGCAACCTGAGCTTCAACGCGGCCAGCGGCGCCACGGGCTCGGTGCTGGTCACCAGCGCGGGCGACCTGACCGTGGGCGCCGTGCTGAGCGGCCTCATCGTCTCGCTGAACGCCGGCAACGACTTGCTGCTGAACGCCAATCTCAGCAGCACCGGCAGCACGCGCAGCCTGGACCTGCAGGCTGTGCGCGACCTCACGCAGGCCCAGGGCACCAGCCTGCAGACGGCCAACGGCGTGATCGCGCTGCAGGCCGGCCGCGACATCACGCTGGAGGCGCTGAATGCCGGCACGGCCGGCGCCGCGCTGATCGCGGGCGGCGCCATCGTCGACGGCGACACGGCGGGCGACACCGAGACCGACATCACAGCCTCTGCGCTGCGCCTGACGGCGGGTGGCGCCGCCGGCACGGCGGCCAATGCGCTGGAAACGGCCGTGACCAGCCTGAGCGCCAGTGCGGCCTTGCTGTCGCTCGTGCAGACCCAGGCGCTGACCATCGACCGCGTCGCCACCAGCCTGCAGCGCGTCTCCAGCACCGGCAGCCTCAGCGCCGTGGACCTCGGCGCGCAGGAAGACCTGCTGACCGCTAACGGCACCTTGCTGCTGACCGTCAACAGCGGCGACCTGACCATCAACGGCGGCACGGCCAGCACCGAGCAGGCCGTCAATGCGGGCGGCTCGCTGCTGCTGCGTGCCGTCTCCGGCAGCGTGGCCGTGAAGGCCGGCATCACGGCGGCCGGCGACGCCAGCCTGCGCGCGGGCGGCGAACTGAACTTCACGGCCGGCGGCGATGTGACGCTGGCCGGCGCCGGCAGCCTGGACGCGGAGGCCGGCGCGGGGCTGACGATGGCCGACGGCAGCGTCTTCACCAGCGGCACCGGCTCGCTGCGCCTGTCCGCCGTGCTCAACCTCAGCGTCGGCGCGCTGCAGACCGGGGGCGATGTCAGCCTGCTGGCGCGCTCTATCACCGATGCCGGCGGTACCGAGACCGACGTGACCGCCCGCGCGCTGCGCGTGCTGACCACCGGCACCGGCACGACACAGGGCTTTGGCACCGGCGCCGCGCCGTTGCAGCTGCAGGTGGCCACGCTGGCGGCCAGCATCGCCGGCACGGGCGCCGGCGGCTTCTTCGCCAGCGAGGCCGACGCGCTGGCCGTGGATGCCGTGGCTGTGGCGGTGTCGCGTGTCGCCGCCGATGGCACGCAGTCGGCGGTCGCCGATGCGGCGCTGTCCGACCTGGTCTCCGGCGGCAATGTCGTGCTGGTGCTCGGCGGCGCTGGCACGCTGGCGCTGAACGACGGTGGCAATGCCGACGGCCTGGCGCTTCAGTCGGGCGGCAATGTGCTGCTGGACGTGGGCGGCGACCTGGGTGTGCTCGCCGCGCTGCGCAGTTCGTCGGGCGCGATCAGCCTGCTGGCCGGCGCCAGCATCACCGTGGCCGCCGACGTGGCCATCACGCGCACCGGCCGCACGCTGGACGTGCAGGCCGGCGGCGCCGTGACCATGACGGCGGCGGCCAACCTCGCCGTCATCGACTCCGCCATCCGCGTGCAGGCCGGCGGCGACCTGACCGTCGGCGGAATCGCCGCCGGCCTGGGCCAGATCTCGCTGATCTCCACCGGCGGCAGCATCCTCGCGGCGGCGGGCCACAGCGGCAGCGAAGCCAGCGCCGCCCAGCTGCGCCTGTCGGCCGCCGTCGGCATCGGCACGGGCAGCGACCGCCTGGACATCGCCGTGCAGCGCGTCAGCGCCCGCGCGGCCGGTGGTGGCATCTGGCTGCAGGAGGCCGACGCCATCATCATCGGCGACACGGCCGCCTCGGTGCGTCGCGTCAGCGCGCTGGCCACCACCACGGCCACCATCGACGACGCGACGCAGTCTGACCTCGTCACCACCGGCGGCAACGGCAGCATCGCTTTGGCGACGACTAACGGCAGCATCAACTTCGTAGACGGCACGGCACCTGCCGATGGCGGCAGCGTGACGGCCCATGGCACAGGCAGCGTCGCACTGAAGGCCGGCGGCGCGGCTGCGGTCGTTAACCTGCCGGCCGGTAGCATCGAGCAGCAGGGCCCGGTCAGCATCGACAGCGGCCTGAAGTTCGACGGCGCCGTCACCATCACCGGCGGCCAGGGTGGCGGCCGTGGCGACGGCCCGGTGACGATAGGCGGCGCCATCGACGGCACGGCCGGCGGGGCGGCGGACCAACTGGTCGTCACCAGCGACGGCGCGGACGTCGTCTTCGGCGGCGCCATCGGCGCCACCGAGCGGCTCGGCGGCCTGGCCATCAACGACGCGCGCAACGTGCGCTTCGACGCGGACGTGAAGCTGGCCGGCGACCTGACGCTGCAGGCTTCCGGCAAGGTGGAATTCAAGGGCGGGCTGGACCTGAGCAGCGGGTCTCTGAGCATCGTCGGCGCGACGGAGCTGGTCATCGGCAACGTCGTCATCACGAGCGGCAACGCCGTCATCCGCGTGGATGCGCTGACGCTGTCCGGCCTCATCAGCGGCAGCGCGGCTGCCCGGCTGGAGCTGGCGGGCGCGGCCGGTGGTGTCAGCGTGGGCGGTACCGGCATGGGCCTGGCGCTGAGTGCTGCGCAGCTGGGCGCCATGCAGGGCTTCGGCCAGGTGCTGATCGGTCGCAGCGACCAGGGCGCGACTGCCGTCGACGTGGCCACGCTGGGCACGCTGGCCACGCCGCACCTGACGCTGGCCGGCGCCAGCCTCGACCTGCAGGGCGGCAGCACCGGCCTGAACGCGGCCGTGACGCTGCTTGACCTGAGTGCCGGGCAAGACCTGGCACTCGCCGGTCGGCTGGCGCTGGCAGCGGCGGGTGCAGATATGCGGGCTACGGCCGGCGGCGCGCTGCGCATGGCGACCGATGGCGTGCTGGCCACGCAGGCGGGCGAGGTGCGGCTGCAGGCGGCCGGTGACCTGCGCATCGGCCAGATCGACACGCGTGCCAGCGGCGGTGGCGCCATGGCGGCGGTCGTGCTGGCTTCGACGATGGGCACGATCAGCGAGGCCAATGCCGACGCGGCGGCCGACGTGTTCGCCGATGTGCTGACGCTGCGCGGCCGGGGCCCGGCGCTGAGCGGTGGTGCGTCGGAGGCACCTGCGGCGTTGGACGTGCAGGCCGACAAGCTGGACGTGGATGCGCCGCGCGGTGTTGTGCTGCGTGACAGCGCGAGCAACGGCCGCACGGCGTTCAATCTGCTGGACGGCGACCAGCTTTATCAGCAATTGGTGGCGCTGGGTTCACCGTCGCGTCAGGCCAGCGTGGCCGCCGTGCCTGATCAGCCGTCGGCTGCTACGGCCGATGCCTGGGGTTGGCTGAATGCGCTGAAGACGCTTCAGGAGTCGCGCGACACGACGCTGGCGGTGGGAGGCTCGGGGCCGACGATGTCGGCGCTGTTGGCGGCGCCGGTGCGGGGGGAGGCGTCTGCCGTGTTCGCGGCGGATTCGGCGCCGTTGTTGGCGAGTCAGCTGGCGGCGTTGCTGAGTCTGGACGTTTCACCGGTTGTGGTGGAGCCGGTGGCTGACGGTGCGCGGTTCCGGGTGTGGTCGGAGGAGTTGGTGGTGTGACGGTGGGTTTGTGAGCCTGGGCGGGTCATGACCCGCCGTTTGGTGGCGTCATGCCGACCGGCTTGGCGGGGCGCGACCCGCCCTACGGCGGCAGGTCAGTCGAAGGTCTTGGCGTCAACCAGAAGCGGCGCCGCCACATCCTTGGCCGACAGCTGCGGCGTGATGCCATCCAGCGGCCACTGAATGCCGATGGCCGGGTCGTCCCAGCGCACGGCGCCTTCGCACTCGGGGGCGTAGCGGCCGCTGGTCTTGTAGAGGAAGTCGGCGGTCTCGCTGATGACGACGAAGCCATGGGCGAAGCCGGGCGGAATCCACAGCTGGCGGTGGTTCTCGGAGGTCAGCTCGTAGCCGACCCAGCGGCCAAAGTTGGGGCTGGAGCGGCGCATGTCCACGGCGACATCGAAGACCGCGCCGGAGGTGCAGCGCACCAGCTTGCCTTGCGCATGCGGGTCGAGCTGGTAGTGCAGGCCGCGCAGCACGCCGCGCGAGGATCGGGAGTGGTTGTCCTGCACGAAATGCACGTCGTAGCCCAGCGCGGCGTTGAAGCGCGCCTCGTTCCAGCTTTCGGTGAAGAAGCCGCGGGCGTCGCCGAAGACCTTGGGTTCGACGACCAGCACCTCGGGCAGGGCGGTGGGGGTGACGGTCAACATCAGAAGGCGCGCGAGTCGGTCAGCAGCTTGAGCAAGTATTGGCCGTAGCCGTTCTTGGCCAACGGCTTGGCCAGGGCTTCCAACTGGACGGCGTCGATCCAGCCGGCACGGAAGGCGATTTCCTCCGGGCAGGCGACCTTCAGGCCCTGGCGCTTTTCGAGCGTGGCGATGAACTGGCCGGCTTCCATCAGACTGTCGTGCGTGCCGGTGTCCAGCCAGGCATAGCCGCGGCCCATGATCTCGACGTTGAGCTGGCCGCGCTTGAGGTACTCGGCGTTGACGTCGGTGATCTCCAACTCGCCGCGCGGGCTGGGCTTGATGTTGGCGGCGATGTCGCAGACCTGTTCGTCGTAGAAGTACAGGCCGGTGACGGCGTAGTTGCTCTTGGGCGCCTTGGGCTTTTCTTCGATGGACAGCGCGCGCTTGTTGGCGTCGAAGTCGACGACGCCATAGCGCTCGGGGTCGTGCACGTGATAGGCGAACACGCTGGCGCCGCTGTCGCGCTGGGTGGCGCTGTCGAGCAGGCCGGCGAAGTCGTGGCCGTAGAAGATGTTGTCGCCCAGCACCAGCGCGCTGGGGTGGCCGTCGACGAAGTCGCGACCCAGGATGAAGGCCTGGGCCAGGCCGTCCGGGCTGGGTTGCACGCAGTAGCTGATGTTGATGCCCCAGCGCGAGCCGTCGCCCAGCAGCGACTCGAAGCGCGGCGTGTCCTGCGGCGTGCTGATGATGAGCACGTCGCGGATGCCCGCGAGCATCAGCGTGCTCAGCGGGTAATAGACCATGGGCTTGTCGTAGACCGGCAGCAGCTGCTTGCTGACGGCCAGCGTGGCCGGGTGCAGGCGCGTGCCGGACCCTCCGGCGAGGATGATGCCTTTGCGGTTCGTCATGATTGGCCTTAAAGGATTTCAGTGAGCATGCGCTCGACGCCCTGCTGCCAGTGGGGCAGGCTCAGGCCGAAGCGTTGCTGCAGCTTGGCGGTGGACAGGCGCGAGTTCAGCGGGCGCTGGGCGGGCGTGGGGTAGTCGCTGGTCGGGATCGGCAGGATCTGGTCCGGCGCGACCTTGATGGGCTTGCCCTGCTTGCGTGCGAACTCGATGACGAAGCGGGCGTAGTCGTGCCAGTTCGTCTCGCCACCGGCGACCGCGTGGTAGGTGCCGCTCAAGCCCGGATTGGCGCGGGCGGCGCGCAGCATGTGGGCCGTCAGGTCGGCCAGCAGGTCGGCGCCGGTGGGCGCGCCGATCTGGTCGGCAATGACCTTGAGCTGCTCGCGCTCGGCGGCCAGGCGCAGCATGGTCTTGGCGAAGTTGCCGCCGCGGGCGGCATAGACCCAGCTGGTGCGCAGGATCAGGTGCTGGCAGCCGCTGGCGCGGATGGCGTCCTCACCCTCGGCCTTGGTGACGCCGTAGACGCTCAGCGGCGCGATGGGGGCCTCTTCGTCACGCGGCTGATCGCCGCTGCCGTCGAAGACGTAGTCGGTCGAGTAGTGCACCAACAGCGCGCCCAGGCGCTTGGCCTCGATGGCGAGCAGGGCGGGCGTGGTGGCATTGATCTGGCGGGCGAGGTCGGGCTCGCTCTCGGCCTTGTCGACGGCGGTGTGGGCGGCGGAGTTGACGATGACCTGGGGGGCCAGCGCCTGCACGCGGGCAAGCAACTCGTCGGGCTTGGTGAAGTCGCCGCCGTCGTCGAAGTCCAGGGCCGTGACCTCGCCGGCCACGGCCAGCGAGCGTTGCAGTTCCCAGCCGACCTGGCCGCCTTTGCCGAGGAGAAGAATCTTCATGTCTGCCCCTCGTCCGCCGGGTACGTCGGACGATCCCCCGAGGGGATGCATGACCGGCTTGGCGCGGCCCGGCGCTCGGTCATGCTCATGCTGCGCTGTATTGCTTGGAGACCCAGTCCTTGTAGGCGCCGCTTTGTACGCGGGCGACCCACTCGGGGTTGTCGAGGTACCACTGCACCGTCTTGCGGATGCCGGTCTCGAAGGTCTCGGCCGGGCGCCAGCCCAGGTCGCGCTCGATCTTGCGGGCGTCGATGGCGTAGCGGCGGTCGTGGCCGGGGCGGTCCTTCACATAAGTGATGAGGCGCGCATAGGGGCCGGCCGGGTCGGGCCTCAGTTCGTCCAGCAGGGCGCAGACGATCCTGACGATGTCGATGTTGGCCTGCTCGTTCCAGCCGCCGATGTTGTAGGTCTCGCCCAGCTTGCCGCCGGCCAGCACGGCGCGGATGCCGCTGCAGTGGTCGGTCACATAGAGCCAGTCGCGGATCTGCTGGCCGTCGCCATAGACGGGCAGGGGCTTGCCCGCCAGCGCGTTGACGATCATCAGCGGGATCAGCTTCTCGGGGAAGTGATAGGGCCCGTAGTTGTTGGAGCAGTTGGTCGTGACGACCGGCAGGCCATAGGTGTGGTGCCAGGCGCGCACGAGGTGGTCGCTGGCGGCCTTGCTGGCCGAGTAGGGGCTGTTCGGCTCGTAGGGGTTGGTCTCGGCGAAGGGCGGGTCATCAGCCTTCAGCGAGCCATAGACCTCGTCGGTCGAGACGTGATGGAAGCGGAAAGCGGCCTTGGCCTCGGCTTCCAGCGCGCCCCAGTAGGCGCGGGCAGCTTCCAGCAGCGTGAAGGTGCCGTCGACATTGGTCTTCATGAAAGCGCCGGGGCCGCTGATGGAGCGGTCCACATGGCTCTCGGCCGCGAAGTGCACGATGGCCCGCGGCTTTTGCGTGGCCAGCAGGCTGTCGATCAGCGCGCGGTCACAGATGTCGCCCTTGACGAAGATGTGGCGGGCGTCGCCGTCCAGTGATGCGAGGTTTTCGAGGTTGCCGGCATAGGTCAGCACGTCGAGGTTGACGACGGGCTCGTCCGACTGGCGCAGCCAGTCGAGCACGAAGTTGCTGCCGATGAAGCCGGCGCCGCCGGTGACGAGGATGGTCATGGTTCAGGCCCTGCCGTAGGTGTCTTCGAAGCGGACGATGTCGTCCTCGCCCAGGTATGAGCCGGACTGGACTTCGATGATTTCCAGCGGCACCTTGCCGGGGTTGGCCAGGCGGTGCGTTTGCCCCAACGGGATGTAGGTGGACTGGTTCTCGGTCAGCAGGATGGTCTTGTCGCCGTTGACGATCTCGGCGGTGCCGCTGACGACGATCCAGTGCTCGGCGCGATGGTGGTGCATCTGCAGGCTCAGGGACGCGCCCGGCTTGACCATGATGCGCTTGACCTGGTGGCGCGGGCCGTTGTCGATGCTGTCGTACCAGCCCCAGGGGCGGTGCACCTTGCGGTGCAGCGCGTGCTCGCCGCGCTGCTCGGCGCCCAGGCGGTTGACGATCTGCTTGACCTCCTGGCTGCGCGAGCGGTCGCTGACCAGCACGGCGTCGGGCGTCTCGACGACCACGATGTCCTTCAGGCCGACCACGCCGACCAGGCGGCTGGTGGCGTGCACGAGGGTGTTCTGGCTGTCGGCAATGATCGCGTCACCGACAAAGGCGTTGCCGTTCTCGTCCTTGTCCGCCACCTGCCAGACGGCTTCCCAGGCGCCGAGGTCGTTCCAGCCGGCGTCCAGCGCCACCATGCGCAGCGGGATGTCGGTGCCCGGGCAGCGCTCCATAACGGCGTAGTCCACAGACTCACTGGGTACGAGTGCGAATTCCGCCTTGCCGGGTCGCACGAACTTGGCGTCGGTCTTGCGCACGGCCCAGGCGGCCCGCGTCGTCTCCAGGATGTCGGGGCGGAAGCGCTCCAGCGCCTTGACCCAGACGCTGGCCCGCAGCACGAACATGCCGCTGTTCCAGTAGTAGTCGCCCTCGGCGAGGTAGCGCTGTGCGGTCGCCAGGTCGGGCTTCTCGACGAACTGGGCCACGGCCAGGCCGCCGGCATCGCCTTGCGTGCGGATGTAGCCGTAGCCGGTCTCGGGCCGGTCGGGCGTGATGCCCAGGATGGTGATGCCACCCTCGGCGGCAATGCGGACGGCGTCCTGCAGCGCGGCCGTGAAGGCGGCGCCATTCGTGACGGTCTGGTCGGCGGGCGTGACGACGAGCACGGGGTCGTTGCCACCTTCGAGTGCGGCCAGCGCCGCCAGCGTCAGCGCAGGCGCGGTGTTACGGCCCAGGGGTTCGAGCAGCACGCTGCTGGGTTCCTGTTTCGTTTCGCGCAACTGGTCCAGCACCAGAAAGCGGTGCTCTTCGTTGCCGACGATGCAGGGGTCGGCCAGTTCGAATTCGGGCGAGGCCAGCGCCGCCAGGCGGCGCGCTGCCAGCTGGAACAGGCTCTCGTTGCCGGACAGCACGAGGAACTGCTTGGGATAGCCGGCGCGGGACAGCGGCCAGAGCCGGGTGCCGGAGCCGCCGGCCATGATGACGGGCAGTACGGAGGTCTTGGAAGCCATGATGCTTTTAGTTCAGTCGAAACCTTGGGGATTGGTGTGCTGCCAGCGCCAGCTGTCCTCGCACATGCGGGCGAGGTCCAGCCGGGCCTCCCAGCCAAGCAACTCGCGGGCCATTGTCGGGTCGGCCCAGCAGGCCGCGATATCGCCGGCGCGGCGCGCGACGATCTCGTAGGGCACGCTGCGGCCGCTGGCGGCCTCGTAGGCGCGCACCAGGTCGAGCACGCTGTAGCCCTGGCCGGTGCCGAGGTTGACGGTCAGCGAGCCGGGGTGATTCAACAGCCGGCGCAGCGCAGCGACATGGCCTTCGGCCAGGTCGGTCACGTGGATGTAGTCGCGCACGCCGGTGCCGTCGGGCGTGTCGTAGTCGTTGCCGAAGACGGCCAGCTTGTCGCGACGGCCCACGGCCACCTGGGCGACGTAGGGCATCAGGTTGTTGGGCGTGCCGCGTGGGTCTTCGCCGATGCGGCCGCTCTCGTGGGCGCCGACCGGGTTGAAATATCGCAGGCAGGCGGTCTGCCAAGTGCTGTCGGCCACGCCGAGGTCGCGCAGGATCTGCTCGCCCATCAGCTTGGTGGCGCCGTAGGGGTTGGTGGCCGAGGTCGGCGCGTCCTCACGCAGCGGTAGCGACTCCGGCGCGCCGTAGACGGTGGCGCTGGAGCTGAAGACGATGCGCGAGCAGCCGTGTCGCTGCATCGCCTCGCAGGTATTGACCAGGCCGCCGAGGTTGTTGCGGTAGTAGGCCAGCGGCTTGCTGACCGATTCGCCCACCGCCTTGTAGGCCGCGAAATGCACGACGGCGGCCGGCCGGTAGCGATCGAAGACCTCGTCCATCTGTACCGCGTCACAGACGTCGCCGCGTTCGAACTCGATGGGCGCGGTCGCGAGTTCGGCCAGGCGCTCCAGCACACGGGGCGAACTGTTGACGAAGTTGTCGACACCGACGACCCGGTAGCCGGCCCGCTGCAGTGCGAGCCAGGTGTGCGAGGCGATGTAGCCGGCGGCGCCGGTGAGCAGAATGGTCGTCATCAATACACGAGGAGTTGGCCGGTGCAGCCGTAGCTGTTGGCGCTGTAGGCGTAAATGCTCTGGCTGTGGTCCCGGCTGATGCGGTCGTACTGGCAGCTGACACTGAACGAGCGGGAATAAGCCCAGCGAAGGCCGACGTTGTAGCTTCTGGTGTCCTCGAGAGCGTCGGAAACGGCCGCGCCCGAGTCGCTGTTGCGGCGTGCGCTGTTGTTTGTCGCACGTGCGCTGAGTGAGACCTTGCCCGTGACCGCATAGGTGCTGCCCAACTGCCAGGACGTGTACACGCGATCCAAGTCCGTTGAGCGAACCACGCTTTCCTGGCCGGTGTCGCGCGAGTACTGAGCGTTGAACTGCAGCTTTGAAGAGGGCGTCCAGGTCCATCCCACGCTGCCGGTCGTACCGCTGAAATCTCGCAGCTGATCCAGGCTGTTCTTGGTCTTGCTGCGGCTGATGCGCGTATTCACCGTGCTGCTGCCGCCAACGCGCCAGTTGGTCGTGAAGTCGATGTCTTCACGCGTGTAGTCGTTGGGCAGGATGACAAGGCGCGGAATCGGCGTCAACTCGATGACGGGATAGCGCGGGTTCGACCCCTCGGTGCGTCTCGCAGCCAGTCCCAGCCTGACATTGCCCGCCGGCGTGGCGTAGACGCCGAAGGAGCCCGTGTCCTGCCGGTAGACGAAGCGGTCGTACTCAGCCGCCGTGAAGTCGCGGCGGCGATGTGTCCAACTGCCTTCCAGCGTGTAGCGGGTGGCAACACCCAGACGCACCAAGGCTCGGTACTCGTCGTTGCTCTCGATGTTCTTCTTGCGCGCGATGACGGTCGGATCGACGCCGCCGATGTTGAAGTCGGCGAGCGATTCGTCCGACTTGGCGCTCAGCACGCCGGACAGGTTGCCGACGGTCTGCCAGTTCAGCGCGGCGCGCAGGCTGTGCGAGCGGTAGTTCAGGTCCCTGTTGGTCGAGTAGCGGTTGTTCTGCAGCGAGCCGTCCAGCGTCAGATGCTGGCGCCCGAGGCGAGTGTCGATACCCGCCAGCAAGCCGGCGCTGGTCACCGTGTCGCTGTTCGGCGCGTTGGGTTCGCGGTAGACATTGGAGACGTGGGAGACGCCGAGCGATCCACCCGCGTAGAAGGGCGTCGTGTCGTCAGTTTGCGCAAACGCCGGCTGCGCCAGCGCAGCGGCTGCTGCCAGCGCCAGCGGAACGCGAGCATCGAGTCGAAGAGGTTTTTTAATAGGCATGACGATCAAATACGACCAGCCGCACCGTGCGCAGAATGATCTGCAGATCGAGGGCCAGCGACCAGTTGCGCAGGTACTCCAGATCGTATTCAACACGCGCGATCATCTTGTCGATGGTGTCGGTCTCGCCGCGCAGGCCGTTGACCTGGGCCCAGCCGGTGATGCCGGGCTTGACCTTGTGGCGCACCATGTAGGCCTTGATGAGCTTGCGGTATTCCTCGTTGTGGGCGACCGCATGCGGCCTCGGGCCCACGATGCTCATGCGGCCTTGCAACACGTTGATGAATTGCGGCAGCTCGTCCAGCGAGGTCTTGCGGATGAAGGCGCCGAAGGGCGTGATGCGCGAGTCGCCCTTGGTGGCCTGCTTGACGACGGCGCCGTTGTCCTGCGTGCGCATCGAGCGGAACTTGTAGACGATGATTTCCTCGCCATCCAGGCCGTTGCGGCGCTGTTTGAAGATGACGGGGCCGGGCGAGCTGAGCTTCACGCCGATGGCCAGCGCCAGCAGGATGGGCGAGATCAGCACCAGGATGATGGACGACAGCACGATGTCGCTGACCCGCTTGACCAGCTGGTTGGTGCCGGTGAAGGGGGTCTCGCAGATGCCGACGACCGGCACGCCGGAGATGTCTTGCAGGCGGCCCTGGATGATGCTGATGCCGAACACGTCGGGCACGAAGAACAGCGAGGCGGTCGTGCCCTGCACCTGCTCCAGCAGCTCGACGATTCGCGGCTGCGAGCCCAGCGGCAGCGTGATGTAGACCTCGCGCACGCCTTTTTCGCGGACGAATTCGGCGAGCTTGGTCAGCGGGCCCAGTATTTCGCCGCCCGCGTCCGGGTGCAGGCGCTCGCGGTTGCGGTCGTCGAAGTAGCCCAGGCAGATGACGCCCTGGGTGTCGCGCAGCGCCCGGGTGACCTTGTGGCCCAGCGTGCCGGCACCGACGACGACGGCCGTGCGGCGGGCGCTGGGGTCGCGGGCGCGCCAGCGCTGTATGCGGCGGCCCATCTCGATGGCGGCGATCTGGACGATGGGCGTGATGACCGCCCAGGAGATCAGCACCTCGTTCTCGAAGTAATGCAGGCTGCTGGTGGCGTAGCCGCACAGCAGCAGGATGCCCAGCAGCACCAGCCACGACGACACCACATCCACCAGCGCACTGGCCGGGTGGTCGTTGAAGCGATTCCGGCCCGGGAAGGTCAGTGCAAAGATCAGCAGGCACAGCGTCAGCGTCGGGCGCATGACCGGCTCTTCGAAGTGCCCGTTCACCAGCAGGAAGGTCAGCACGATGATGCCGGGCTCCAGGAACGCGGCAATCAGCGATTCGACCGACTGCGGTGCGCTGTAGAACGTCCTCTTGTAGCTGCGGTCCTCAAACATCGTGATGGGGGTCGGTGGCCTGTGTGGGCATGGGTACGCAAAAATCGATCCGGGATTCTGTACCAACAAGTTTGACAGCCGTTCCAGGCTCGTCCCCTGTTCAGGGTCCGCTGCCTACAATCTTCGGCATGTCTGCCCCCTGGCCCTTGCCTTCCCTCGCGCCGCTGCTGACGCCGGTCCTCCAGGACCGCCTCGTGCTGCTGATCAACCATGTGGTGTCGCGCGAACCCATCGCCGCGCAGCGGCTGCGGCCGCTGGCCGGGCGTGGGCTGGTCGTGCACCTGGCGCAGTGGCCCAAGCTGCTGCCGGCGGCGCCCGACCTGATACTGGGTGTGACGCCGGCCGGCCTGTTCGAGCGGGTCGAGGAGGCGCCTGCCGGCGCCGGCGGCCTGCGCATCGAAATCGACGCTTCCAATCCCGCGAAGCTTGCCTTGGGCGCGCTCAGCGGCGAGGCGCCGCGCGTCAGCGTGCAGGGCGACGCGGCGTTCGCCGGCGAGATGCACTGGCTGATGGACAACCTGCGCTGGGACATCGAGGACGATCTGGCCGGCATCGTCGGCCCGCTGCCGGCCCGCCAGTTGGCGCAGTTCGGCCGCGCGCTGCGGCGCACCTTGTCGGGCATGGCCGAGCGCTTCGCGCCCAAGATGTCCGGTAGTGGCGCATGAGGTTTGTCTCGCGGCTGCTGGTCATCCTGTGGACGGTCTGGCGCTTCGGTCTCGATGACCTCGCCCTGTCGGGCCTGAGCCGGCGGCGTTTCCAGGTCCTCAGGCGCCTTACCCGGCTGGGGCGCCGCTGGCAGCAGCCGCGCGGCGTGCGCCTGCGCCTCGCGCTGGAGCGGCTGGGCCCCATCTTCGTGAAATTCGGCCAGGTGCTGTCGACGCGGCGCGACCTGCTGCCCCACGATGTGGCGCTGGAGCTGGCCAAGCTCCAGGACCGCGTGCCGCCGTTCCCGGCGGCGCAGTCGCGGGAGCTGGTCGAGCGCGCCTTCGGCCGGCCGCTGGAGGAGCTGTTCGCCAGCTTCGATGCCGAGCCGGTGGCCAGCGCCAGCATTGCGCAGGTGCACTTCGCGACGCTGAAGGACGGCCGCGAGGTGGCCGTCAAGGTGCTGCGCCCGGGCATGCTGGACATCATCGACGACGACCTCTCGCTGATGCGCCAGCTGGCCGCCTGGGTGGAGCGCTCCTCCGCCGACGGCCGGCGACTGAAGCCGCGCGAGGTGGTCGCCGAGTTCGACATGTATCTGCACGACGAGCTGGACCTCGTCCGCGAGGCCGCCAACGCCGCCCAGCTGCGCCGCAACATGGCCGGGCTGGACATCATCATGGTGCCCGAGATGCACTGGGACTTGTGCAGCCCGGAAGTCATCGTCATGGAGCGCATGAAGGGCGTGCCGATCTCGCAGCGCACCGTGCTGGAGGAGGCGGGCGTCGACATCAAGAAGCTGGCGCGCGACGGCGTGACCATCTTCTTCACGCAGGTGTTCCGCGACGGCTTCTTCCACGCCGACATGCACCCCGGCAACATCCAGGTCAGCCTGGCGCCCGAGACCTTCGGCCGCTACATCGCGCTGGACTTCGGCATCATCGGCACGCTGACCGAGGTGGACAAGGACTACCTGGCGCAGAACTTCATCGCCTTCTTCCAGCGCGACTACAAGCGCGTGGCCGAGCTGCACATCGCCTCCGGCTGGGTGCCGCCCGAGACGAGAGTCGATGCGCTGGAGAGCGCGGTCCGGGCCGTGTGTGAGCCGCATTTCGACCGGCCGCTGAAGGACATCTCGCTGGGCCAGGTGCTGATGCGCCTGTTCCAGACCTCGCGTCGCTTCAATGTCGAGATCCAGCCCCAGCTCGTGCTGCTGCAGAAGACCCTGCTGAACGTCGAAGGCCTGGGCCGGCAGCTCGACCCGGAGCTGGACCTCTGGGCCACGGCCAAGCCCTTCCTGGAGCGCTGGATGAACGAGCAGGTCGGCTGGCCGGCATTCAACAAGCAGTTGTTGAAGGAGGCGCCGCGCTTTGCCCAGCTCGTCCCCGCGCTGCCGCGCCTGCTGCACGACGCGTTGAAGAGCCAGGCCCAGCGCGGTGGCGACGCCGAGCTGCGCTCGCTGGTGCGCGAGCTGCGCAGCACCAACCGGCTGCTGTCGGGCCTGCTTTGGGGCGCGGTCGGGTTCGCCTTCGGCATCGCTCTTGCATGGGTGGCGCTGCGTTTCCTGGACCTGGGCTTCTAGCTCGGCGCCGGCGCGCCGCCTTCATAATCCGCGCGGAATTTTTCCGGCCCATCCGTTTCCACGCCCATGAACACCACGCTCATCGTCTTCGTCGTGCTTTACCTGCTCGGCACGCTGGGCATCGGCGTCTGGGCCGGTACGCGGGTCAAGAACACATCGGACTTCGCCGTCGCCGGCCGCAGCCTGCCGCTGGTCATGGTCATCACGACCACCTTCGCGACCTGGTTCGGCGCCGAGACGGTCATGGGCATCCCGGCCAAGTTCGTGCAGGGTGGCCTGGGCGCCATCGTCGAGGACCCGTTCGGCGCCGGCCTGTGCCTGGTGCTGGTGGGGGCCTTCTTCGCCGCCAAGCTCTATCAGAAGAACCTGCTGACCATCGGCGACTTCTACCGCCAGCGCTACGGCAAGGGCGTGGAGATCTTCTGCTCGCTGGCCATCATCCTGAGCTACCTGGGCTGGGTGGCCGCCCAGGTCACGGCGCTGGGCCTGGTTTTCAGCATCCTGACCAACGGCGCGATGAGCCCCGAGATGGGCATGATCGTCGGCCTGCTGGCGGTGCTGGTCTATGTCGTCATCGGCGGCTTCCTGGCCGTGGCCTGGACGGACTTCATCCAGATGATCGTGCTGGTCGTGGGCCTGAGCATCATTGCCGTGTTCTCCGCCGACCTGGCCGGCGGCTCGGCCAAGGTGCTGGACCTGGCCGTGCAGCGGGACCTGGGCAAGTTCTTCCCCGAGCCCAGCTTCACCGACATCGCCATGTTCATCGGCGCGGCGCTGACGATGATGCTGGGCTCCATCCCGCAGCAGGACGTGTTCCAGCGCGTCATGTCCGCCAAGGACGCCAAGACCGCCCAGCGCGGCGCCATGATCGGCGGCTTCGGCTACATCGCCTTCGCCTTCGTGCCGATGTTCATCGTGCTGGCGGCGGTGGTCGTCATGGGCGACCAGGCGCTGGACCTGGCGCAGAACGATTACCAGCGCGTGCTGCCCACCTTCATCATGGGCCACATGCCGCTGTTCATGCAGATCCTGTTCTTCGGCGCGCTGCTGTCGGCTATCAAGAGCACGTCGTCGGCCACGCTGCTGGCGCCGACGACCAGCTTCGTCGAGAACATCCTCAAGCAGATCCGCCCCGAGATGAGCGACAAGCAGGCACTGCTGGCGATGCGCGTGACGCTGGTGGTCTTCGCCGGCGCCGTGCTCGCCTATGCCATCGCGCTGCAGGGCACGCCGATCTATGACCTGGTCAGCGCGGCCTACCAGGTCACGCTGGTGGCTGCCTTCACGCCGCTGGTCTTCGGCCTGTACTGGAAGCGGGCGACGACGCAGGGCGCCATCTTCTCGATCTTTGCCGGCATCGCCGTCTGGGTGGCCTTCTTCCCGCAGGTGTCGACCTGGGGCGAGTTCTTCCCGGGCCAACTGGCCGGCCTGCTGGCCGCGCTCGTCGGCATGGTGGTGGGGTCGCTCGCGCCGCAGGTGCTGACCGACCGCCACGAGCATGTCAGCCACCATCTGAAGCCCCACGGCTGAGCCTCCCCTAAAATGGCGGGCTTTTCGTCTCCCGAGACCCACGCGAGCCCACCATGCCGATTTACGCCTACCGCTGCAGCGCCTGTGGCCACGCCAAGGACGTGCTGCAGAAGCTGTCCGACGCGCCGCTGACCACCTGCCCCGCCTGCGCGGCCGAGAGCTTTTCCAAGCAGGTCACCGCTGCCGGCTTCCAGCTCAAGGGCTCGGGCTGGTACGCGACCGATTTCAAGGGCGGCGGCACGGCCGCGCCGGCTGCAGCGGCGGCGACAGGTGCCGCTGCTGCGCCCGCTGCCAGCGAAGCGCCCAAGTCCGAGGCTGCCAGCACGTCGCCGTCCACGCATGGCGGCGGCTCCTGCGCCTGCCACTGACCAGGGATCTTCGTGGGCGCTTCCTTACGCAAATACCTCGTCGCCGGCCTGCTCGTATGGCTGCCGCTGGCCATCACGATCTGGGTGCTGGGTCAGGTGCTGGACGTCGTCAACGGCGTGTTCGGCTCACTGCTGTCCGCGATCGCGCTGGTGCTGCCCTACGCCTGGCGCGACAACCTGCTGAGCCTGCAGAACGTGCCGGGCCTTGGCGCGCTCATCCTGGCCGGCGGCCTGCTGGCCACGGGCGTCTTCGTGGCCAACATTTTCGGCCAGTGGCTGCTGACGCAGTGGGACCGGCTGATGTCCCACATCCCCATCGTCAAGAGCATCTACAGCTCGGTCAAGCAGGTGTCGGACACGCTGTTCTCCAGCAGCGGCAATGCCTTCCGCGAGGCCGTCCTCGTGCAGTACCCGCGCGCCGGCTCCTGGACCATTGCCTTCGTCACCGGCTCGCCCAGCGGCGAGGTGGCCTGCCATCTGGAAGACGAGCACGTCAGCCTCTACGTGCCCACCACGCCCAACCCGACCTCGGGCTTCTTCCTCATCGTGCCCAAGGTGGACGTCAAGCCCCTGCGCATGACGGTGGACGAGGCGCTGAAATACATCATCTCGATGGGCACCGTGGCGCCGCTGCCGCACGTTGGCGATGCGGTCGCGTTGACGCCGGACGCGGCACGAAATCAGCCGGGCCGAAATTAGCAGGGTTGAGCGCCCCGGCCGGCGTTCAACCCTGAGGGCCCCTGAGCCCGTCAGCGCCCACCAGACACCCCTCGACAAGAATTCGGAGAAGAACACCATGCGTACCTGCTATGCCGGACAAGTCAGCGAAAAGCTGCTCGACCAGACCGTGACCTTGATGGGCTGGGCCCATCGCCGCCGCGACCACGGCGGCGTCATCTTCATCGACCTGCGCGACCGCGAAGGCCTGGTCCAGATCGTCTGTGACCCGGACCGCGCCGACAGCTTCAAGATCGCCGAAGACGTCCGCAGCGAGTTCTGCCTCAAGATCGTCGGCAAGGTGCGCGCGCGCCCGGCCGGCACCGAGAACGCCAACCTCGTCAGCGGCAAGATCGAGGTGCTGTGCCACGAGATCGAGGTGCTGAACCCGTCGGTGCCCATCCCGTTCCAGATCGACGAGGACAACCTCAGCGAGACGACGCGCCTCACGCACCGCGTGCTGGACCTGCGCCGCCCGTACATGCAGAACAACCTGATGCTGCGCTACCGCGTGGCGATGGAAGTGCGCAAGTTCCTGGACGAGCACGGCTTCGTCGACATCGAGACGCCGATGCTGACCAAGAGCACGCCTGAGGGCGCGCGCGACTACCTCGTGCCCAGCCGCGTGCACGACGGCCACTTCTTCGCGCTGCCGCAGTCGCCCCAGCTGTTCAAGCAGTTGCTGATGGTGTCGGGCTTCGACCGCTACTACCAGATCACCAAGTGCTTCCGCGACGAGGACCTGCGCGCTGACCGCCAGCCCGAGTTCACGCAGATCGATATCGAGACCTCGTTCCTCACCGAGGAAGAGATCCGCTCGATGTTCGAGGGCATGATCCGCCACGTCTTCCGCAAGGCGCTGAACGTCGAGCTGGGCGACTACCCGGTCATGAAGTACGCGGAAGCCATGCACCGCTTCGGCTCCGACAAGCCCGACCTGCGCGTGAAGCTCGAGTTCACCGAGCTGACCGACGCGATGACCACGGTGGACTTCAAGGTCTTCAGCGGCCCGGCCACCACGCCGGGCGGCCGCGTCGTCGCGCTGCGCGTGCCCAAGGGCGCGGCGATGAGCCGCGGCGAGATCGACGCCTACACCGAGTTCGTCAAGATCTACGGCGCCAAGGGCCTGGCCTGGATCAAGGTCAACGAAGTGGCCAAGGGCCGCGAAGGCCTGCAGTCGCCCATCGTCAAGAACCTGCACGACGAGGCCGTCGCCGAGATCCTCAAGCGCACCGGCGCCCAGGACGGCGACCTGCTGTTCTTCGGCGCGGACAAGGCCAAGGTCGTCAACGACGCCATCGGCGCGCTGCGCCTGAAGGTCGGCCACAGCGAGTTCGGCAAGACCAATGGCCTGTTCGAGGACAAGTGGGCGCCGCTGTGGGTGGTCGACTTCCCGATGTTCGAGCACGACGAGGACAACAACCGCTGGGCCGCCGTGCACCACCCGTTCACGGCGCCCAAGGACGGCCACGAAGAGCTGATGAAGACGGACCCTGGCGCCTGCATCGCCAAGGCCTACGACATGGTGCTCAACGGCTGGGAACTGGGCGGCGGCTCGGTGCGTATCCACCGCGCCGAGGTGCAGGCCAAGGTCTTCGAGGCGCTCAACATCAGCGAGGAAGACCAGCGCATCAAGTTCGGCTTCCTGCTGGACGCGCTGCAGTACGGCGCGCCGCCGCACGGCGGCCTGGCCTTCGGCCTGGACCGCATCGTCACGATGATGACCAAGGCCGAGTCCATCCGCGACGTCATCGCCTTCCCCAAGACCCAGCGCGCCCAGTGCCTGCTGACCGGCGCGCCGTCGCTGGTCGATGAGAAGCAGCTGCGCGAGCTGCACATCCGGCTGCGCAATGTGACGCCGGCGGCCTGACCGGGCCGGCTCCACAAAAACCCGCTTCGGCGGGTTTTTTGTTGGGGTGCGCCCAGCATGGGCGCACATCCTGGAGGTGCAAGTCATCCCGCGAGCTGGTCACAGCGAGCGAAGTGAAGCGCAACTGCATGCCTTCCCGGGAGGCTGGCTTCGTGTTCACCATTCGTATCAACTCCGCCGCGCCAAGCCCATGTCAGCCAGTGCGCTGGGGTGAGCAACAGGCCTACGGCTGTACGAGTTCCAGCCGATTGCCATGGTTGCGCACGACCAGGCCATGCAAACTGGCCATGGCTTCGGCGAAGCTGGCGTTGTCGCCCGTCTTGACCACGCCGCTCACGCGCTTCTCGCCCGCCATGCCGGCCACGACGATCGGCACGCGGTCGTAGCGGTTCATCTCATTCACCGCTTCGAGCAGCGACACATTGTCAAAGCGGGCCTCGCCCCGCCGCCAGGCCAGCGCCTGATCCATCTGCGGCCGATCCACGCGGGTCGCCGTGGCAGGGCGCTGCGCTTCAGCGGAACGACTGAGGCGCAGGCGCTGGCCGGGCACCATGACGAGCGGCTTTTGCAGTCGGCGGTTCTCGCCGGCAGCACTTCGCACCACCACCTGGCCTTCAACCAGCGTCACGGCAAGCGCTTGGTCACCCGGTTTGGCTGCGGGCGACGCCTGCACGAGGAACGCCGTGCCGGTGGCGACGACTTCAGTGCGAGCGGCCTGGACGACGAACGGGCGGCTGAGATCTTTGGCGACCTCGAAAAGGGCTTCGCCGCGCTCCACCTTGACTGTTCGCTGGGACTCAGTGAAGTCCACGCGGATTCGGGTGGAGGTGTTCATCGACAGGCGGGTGCCGTCTTGAAGCACCACGACGCGTTGTTCGCCGACGCCGGTGTCGAAATCATCCCCGGCGCTCCAGGGTCGAAGCGCCAGCACGCTTGCCACCAGCGCCAAGGCAATGGCCAGGCTGGAGCGCCACGGCAAGGACCGCGCTGCCCTGCGGCTGCCTGGTTCGCGGGCCGCAGTCGCGGTGGCGTAGCCGGCCAGCGTGAGGCTGGCTACGTCCTGCCAGGTGTCGGTGCAGCGCTCGAACGCCAGCCGGTGCGCGGCGGAGCGCGCCTGCCAGGCGCGGCACTCCCGCTCCATCTGAGGGGTGCGGTGGCCGCCATGCAGGCGGGTGATCCATACGGCAGCCTCGGCGGCCACGTCTTTCGTTACGAGCGGCGGTCCCTCGGGCTCCGCCGCCCCGGCGGACGCCTGAGGGCGATCCATCGCTACCAGCCTTCCAGCCAGGTCGTGAGCTGCAGCGTGGCCTTGGCGATGTGCTTGTGGACCGTCGTGGTGCTCAGGCCGTGCAGCCGTGCGAGCTCCACGATGGTCAGCCCGTCGAGTCGGTGGGCCAGGAAGATGCTCCGCGTGGTCTCGCTCATGCGGCTGACGCCGAGGCTTAAGCGTTCTAGCCGCTCCTTGGCGAGCAACGTGGCCTCGGCGGTGGGCGCGTAGTCGATGATGACGACATCCTCGACGAGGACTTCTTCACCTCGGGTCGTCTGCGCGCGATGGGCGTCAACGGACAGGTTGAGGGCGGTGCGCATCAGGAAGGCTTCGGGCCGCTCGACGGGTTGGTCGCGCTCGTAGCAGGCAAGCCGAACCCAGGCTTCCTGCACCAGGTCATCGGCTTCGTGCGCGTTGCGGCCCCGGCGCATCAGGGCGCCGCGCACCCGCGCCAGCGTCTCGCGCAAGTTCGTGACCAAGGCTGCCGTCATGGGCGGGTCAGGCGGCTTGCTGCGAGGCAGGCGCCCCCGCGGCGCGAGAACGCCGCAGGGCCGTCTTGAATCTCAGCTTGGGCAGGCCCTGGAGCTGACGGTCGGCGTTCTCGAGGGCGTGCATCAGGAACGCAGCGGCGGCACCCTCGTCCGCGAACGGGGCCTGGCGCTTGATCGTGCGGGTGAGGCTGGCCTGCAAGCGTGCAGCAGTCGCGCTGGCCGACAGAAGTGCGGCACGGCGCCGTGGGCCGAAGGTGCCTGCAGCATCAGGATCGATACACGCCGACCAGGCGACCGCATCGGGATAGGTCGATGTGCAGTCCACGCCGTCTTCAGTGGAAATCGCCTTGATGTACTCGATGCCGCGGTCGTGCAGTTCATGGGCAACGCTCAGCGCAGGTACTTGCGCAGACCAGGCGCCCAGCAGCTCGTACTGGTCCCCCTTAAACAGACCCAGAGCCCAACGCCAGCGGGATTGCTCGACCACGGCGCCCCGTCGGACGGGCAAGGCGAGGGTCTTGAACTCTGCAAGGACGTACCTGCAGCAGAGTGGTTTGGTGGGCCAAGTGTTTGCCATCACATCCCCTTCATCGAGGTGAGCTTGCGCAGCCGCGCTCGCACCCCAACACAGCAAGCTACGTAATTCGTAGTAGTCGGATTGTATGGAAACTACGACCCTCGTAGCAACATGGCGAAGGCGGAGATTGCTGCAGGGGAGGTCTGGCCGAAGCGCTTAAAGGAGGCGAGGGTCGCCCTTGGCTTCAGTCAGAAGCAGCTTGGAATCGATGCCGGCCTGGATGAGTTCGTGGCATCGACGCGAATCAACCGCTATGAGCTTGGGGTTCACGCCCCGGACTACCAGATGTCCGTGCGGCTCGCGCACGTGCTGCAAGTCCCCACTGCCTTTCTGTACTGCGACAACGATGAGATGGCGCAGATGGTTTTGGCGTTTCATCGTGCGCCTAAGGCCGCACGCAGACATGCCCTGGCGGCTTTGCAAGGGCAGGAGTAGTTGACGAGACAAGGCGTTATGGCGCTTCCAGCGCCGATGCCCTATCTATATTTGTGCGTGAGGTAGCGCGTCGCTTCGGATCGAATTCTTCCTCTGAACT
Source organism: Pelomonas parva (assembly GCF_043555835.1). Classification (NCBI taxonomy): domain Bacteria; kingdom Pseudomonadati; phylum Pseudomonadota; class Betaproteobacteria; order Burkholderiales; family Sphaerotilaceae; genus Roseateles; species Pelomonas parva. The sequence goes on from NZ_JBIGHV010000002.1 coordinate 216,307, forward strand.
TTTCCGCGCTGAGGAAACTGCTAAACGGCTATACAGCCATACGGCTTGGATAGGCTCAAACAGCTTGATACAGCCAACAATGCGAGCAAGCTAGCCGCCGCCCTCAGCATCCCTTTGCGAGCCCTCCTGCACCCGGACAGGTCTCGCGGTCGGAGGCATCCAGGTCAGGGCGCGGATGATCTCTTTGCCGGGCCGCAGGGGGCGGGAGCCGCCTGATCGTGAAGCAGATCGCTCAGCAGCGACCACCAGGCGGGGCCCGTCATGGGCTTAAGACAGCGCGCGCCGAACTCGGGCTCGCCAGGCCGGGCCGCAGGCTGAGGCCGGCCGGTATAGAGCACGGTGGCCGGCGGCCGGGGCTGCGCCCGGCAGGACTGCAGCAGCTGGCCGGCTGCCGCAGCGCCGACATCGCCCACGATCACGAGCGCCGGTCGCAGCTCGGCAAGCAGTTCGGCGGTCTGTCCTGCGTCCGCACTGGACCGCAGGTCGAATTCGGCGGCATACAACAACTCCGCCAGATGCTCGGTGCAGCCGGCATCGGGATCGACCAGCAGTGCCAAGCGGCCGCGGCCCAGCGGGGAGGGGGCTTCCGCCGCCAGGCTGGGCCAGGCGACCTCGCTGGCCGCAGCCGGGCTGAGCGGCAGGGTCAGCAGGAAGCGGCTGCCCTGGCCAGGTTGGCTGCTGACCTCGAGCGTGCCGCCCATCGCCTGCGCCAGTTGCAGTGCGATGGCCAGGCCCAGGCCGGTGCCGGGCTTGCCCGCCTGGTCGGGTGCGCGCCAGAACGGCTCGAAGATGCGCGGCAGGTCGGCTGCGGCGATGCCGGGGCCGTCGTCGACCACCTCGCAGCGCAGCCAGCCCGGCGCGCCCGACCGGCCGCGCTCCAGGGTGGCGGACAGGCCGATCTGCCCGCCGTCGGTGTACTTGGCGGCATTGGAGAGCAGATTGATCAGCAGCTGACGCAGCCGCTTGGCGTCCACCGCCACGACCTCCGGCAGGTCGTCGGCAATGCGGGCCTCGAAGCGGTTGCCGCGCAGGCCCGCCAGCCCCCGGCCCTGGTCGGCCACCTCGTGCAGAAGCCCGTGGAGAAAGCAGGCGGTCGGCACCAGGTCCAGTTGATCGGTCTCGCCGCGGGCGTGGGCCACCAGTTCATCGATCAGTTCGAGCTGGTGCGCCACGCTGCGCTCGATGCCGCTGCGCGCGGCCCGCTGCGGTGTGTCACGCGCCGGCTCCAGCTCGCGCAGATGCGTCAGGGTGGTGACCAGCGGCGCGCGCAGGTCGTGGCCGATGTAGGCCAGCAGGCGTGCCCGCTGCGCCTGGCTCTTGCGGGTTTCCTGGAGCATGGCCAGGGCTGCGGCCCCTTCGCGGTCGAGCTTGCGCATGTGTGACAGCAGGATGGCCAGCATCGCCAGACCGCTGAACACGCTGATCGCCGGCACGAAGAACTGCGTGAACACCGAGGGCGACAGCAGGTCCGCCGCCTCGGCGAAACGTGCCAGGCCAGCCAGCAGCGTCAGCGTCATCAGCACGGCGACCGGCAGGCCGTGGCGTGCCCCGCGCCACCAGGCCATCCAGGCCAGTGCCGGGCCCAGCAGCACGCCGACCATCATCAGTGGCAGCACCACCGGGCCGATGTCCCGGGGCTCGTACACGCAGCTCAGCGCGATGATGGGCGGATACAGCGCCACCAGCGCCAGCATCAGCCAGCGCAACCAGCGCTGCGGCAGGTCGCCTGCGAGCAGCGCATACAGCACCAGCGCACGCATCATGTGGGTCAGGGCGATCATCGGGATCAGCCCACGCGTGGCCCACCCGGTCGACTCCGGCCACAGGTACTGGAACGCCAGTCCCTGCTCGGCCAGCTCGTAGAACCCGTAGACCACCGAGAAGCCGGCCACCGTCAGGGCGGCGGGCTGGCGCAGCATCAAGGTCATCGCCACGCAGCCGATGGCCACCACCGTGAGGAAGGCGCTGATCGCGCTGCCCAGCGCCAGGCGCCCCGCCTGGGCGCGCAGGCAGTCATCCGGCTTGCAGACCGTGGTGTGCAGCGCCAGCGCGGTGGGCCCGGCCACGCGCAGGTAGAGGCTGCTGCGCTGCCCGCCCGGCAGCCCGACCGCAAAACTCGCTGTCGGCGTGTCCAGCGGCCAGCGCGCATGCGGCACGGTTGTGCCGGCGTGCTGGCCCTGCCAACCCTGCGCCGTCTGCGCCCACAGACGCACGTCGGGCAGCCGCGCCGACCCGAGCACCACCCAGCGCTCCCAGGGGTCGCCGGCAGGCACGTCCACGTCCAGCCGCAGCCACCAGGCCGAGGTGCTGTAGCCCGGGTTCAGCAGCCGCGGCGTGGTTGGGCGGAACTCGGCGTCACGGGCCTGCACCTCGGCCAGGGACAGGCTGGCGCTGCGGTCCTCCCAGACCGACCAGCGCAGGACGGCCTCAGAGGCGCAGGCCGGCGCAACGCAGGCCAGCCACAGCAGGAACAGCACCGCCCGTGACCAGCGCCTCCCCATCGATCAGCCGAGCCCGCGGCTCTCGGACGGCAGCGTCGCGTGGCCGCTGTGGTCCGACTCGCGCCAGGCCTTGGGCGTGACGCCCATGCGCTCCTTGAAGGCACTGATGAAATTCCCCGGGCTGCTGTAGCCGACTTCGTTGGCGATCTCCTGCACGCTCATCTGCGTTTCCACCAGCAGGCGGCAGCCGGTACGCACGCGTTCCTCGGCGATGTAGCCCGACACGGTGAGCCCCAGCTGCTGGCGGAACAAGGCCAGCAGGCGAACCTCGTGCGTGCCCACGCTCTGTGCGATCTGAGAGACCGTGGGGAGGACGGCCAGGTGCTCGGCGATGTAGCGCATGGCGGCGTGGACCTGCACGGACGTGGCCGGCTCGGCGCCCTCGGCAGGGGTGAGGGCGGGATCGCTGGCGGCGACCCGCCCGGACAAACGGAGATGCACGAACACGCGTGCCCGCACCTCGGTTGCAGCAAACGGCTTGCCGACATAGTCGACGGCACCCAGCGCAAAGCCTTGCAGGCGCTCCTCGACGGCTTGCACGCTCGTCAGGAAGATGACCGGGATGTCGCGCGTGCTGGCATCGGCCTTCAGCAGGCGGCACACCGCATGGCCATCGGTACCCGGCATCACCACGTCCAGCAGGATCAGGTCGGGCCGCAATGCCTGCGCACGGTGCAGGCCGCTGCGCCCGTCGAGCGCGTGCTGCACGTCGAAATCACCTTGCAGGATCGCCACCAGCTCGCGCAGGGCCCCTGGGTCGTCGTCGATCAGCAGCAGGCGGGGTCGGGTGCGCGCAGGGGGAAGGCCGAGGTTCATCAGGACTTGCCTGCCGCGCATCCCGTGCGCGCGGGGCGTGACGTGCAGTTGGCAGCGGTTTCAGACGGAAACATTCGGGGCATTTTCACATCGGCCCGGGCCGGCCGGCTCGCGCAAGGTCAAGTGGGCGCCGGCGGTGCGGAGGCCGGAAAACCGGCACTTGCGCACACAAAACGTGCCGCCGTCTCGGCCGGCCGGTTTTTCCAGAACAAGCACGAGCTTTACCCGCATGAGGGTGCACCGGCGTGCACGACAAACGCGCCGTTGCGGAGCCTGGCCGGCACCGCGTTGCCTGGCGGTCGGGCTGCGTGCCTGGCCAAGCTCTTTGAAGTCCCCACACCCCTCGCTGTCAGGGGCACCCGCTGTGCCCCTGTGGTTTCGTTTTTGACGTTTTTTCAGAGCCTTCCCCACCATGGTCGCAGCGCAACAAGCTCCCCAGGCGCCTCAGAACGTCGCCGAAGCCACCACCACTGGCACGAAGCAGCAGCTCCCCGCCGAGACGGTGCAAGGCCCGGAAGCCAGTGGTGATGTGCCTGCGGCCGCGCCGCAAGCCGGCGAAGCCGCCGGTCCTGCGGCTGCCGCCGAGGCCCCGCCCCCCGTGGTGGGCAAGGTGCGCGAGAGCGGCGCCACGGCACGCGTGCTGCGGGACGGGACGATGGTGGCCCTGCGTCCCGGCGACCTGCTGCTGCTGGGCGACGTCGTCGAAAGCGGTGATGCCGGCCCGGTCAAGCTGGACCTGCAGCGCAACGGCTCGCCGGCCGACGACCGCACCGTGTCCGCCACGCTGGGCGCGCAATCGCGCCTGCTGATGCAGACGCAGCCGGTTGGTGACGAGACGCTGGTGAGCGTGCGCCTGGTGGCTGGCACCGTGGTGGTCGGCGAAAGCGCCGACAGCCTCGGCATCACGATCGAAACCCCCGCCGGCCGCGTCGTGGCCAAGGGCCAGGGCGTTGGCGTGACCGTCAACCCGACCAGCCAGGAAACCACCGTGCTGCCGATCGGCATCAGTGCCGCTGTGGCGACGCCCGGCGCTGGCGTGTCAGTGCACGCCAACGGCAGCAGCGCGGATGGCAGCGGCCTGGCCGTGGGCAGCACCGGCGTCACCCTGCAGGCCGGTGTGGAAACCGCCCGCAGCCCCGACTCCCCCTCGGCCGCCCAGGTCACCTCGATCACCAGCCTGGCTGGTGCGGGCGCTGGCGCCGGGGCGGGTTCCGGCGTGGGCGGTTCGGCAGGCAACGTGGACGCCGCGTTGAGCAGCAGTTCGTCCGGCGCTGCCAGCGTGCTGGGCTCCACGGGCGGCCCGGCCGGCCTGGCGGGCCTGTCGGGCTTCACCGGCGCGGCAGTGCCCGGCTCCGCCGGCAGCACCTCGCTGGCCCCTATTTCCGGCGCGGGCGGCGTGTCCTCCGGTTCGTCCGGCGATGGCGCACCTGCGGCGCCGCTGCCGCCGGCTTCGGTCGTGAGCGCGCCTGTCGCTGCGCCGACAGCGCCCGCGCCGGTAGCGCCACTGCCGGCGCCGCTGTTGGTGCCTACCGTGTCAGTCCATGACCTGGTGGTGGACGAGAGCACGGGCGTCGCCCAGGTGCCGATTTCGTTGACGACGCCCACCACCATTGACGTGACGGTGAGCGTGCAAGTCAGCGGCACGGGCGACGGCCGCATCGTGGCCGGCGTGTACAGCGTGACCGTGCTGGCCGGTGCCACTGAGGCCACCGTGAGCGTGCCCATCGCACGAGACGCCACGCGACAGGCTGAAGGCACGCTGTCGGTGCAGGTGGTCTCGGTGGTCAATGGCGTGGCAGGCGGGTCGCCGGCCGTGCTGACGGTGCAGGACCAGGCCACCATCGTGGCCGGCCCGGCGGACACCGCGTTGACCGGCGGCGCGGGCAACGACGCACTGCAGGGCGGCACCGGCAATGACGTGCTCGACGGCGGCGCGGGCCGCGACCAGCTCAACGGCGGCGCCGGCGACGACACACTCGTCTACGACGCCAATGACATCGGTGCCGACGGTGGTGAAGGCGTCAACACGCTGCGCCTGAACGGCGACGGCGACCTCAGCAACAGCCTGGTCACGCTGCGCAACATTGAAGCGCTGGACCTGAGCGGCGGCGCCAGCAAGGCCGTCAACCTCTCCGGCACGACGGTGCGGGACCTGCTGCCCGCCGGCCAGAGCGTGCTGCTCATCAACGGCGACGCAGGCGACGTGATCCGCGTGACGGAAGTCTGGACGCCGAGCAACGGCCCGAACACGCCCGCCGGCTACAACGACTACAGCCGACCGGACGGCCTCGGTGGCACGGTGGTGATTCGCCTGGCTGCTGGCGTCGAACTGACCGCAACCCTCACCGCCCCAGCCGGCGGCGGCACGGTGGCCGGCGGTGCGGGCAACGAAACGCTGCAGGGCGGTAGCGGCGGCGACGTGCTGGACGGCGGCGCAGGCCGTGACCAGCTCAGTGGCGGTGCCGGCAACGACACACTGGTCTACGACCCGAACGACATCGGCGCCGACGGCGGCGAAGGCCTCAACACGCTGAAGCTGGGCGGTGACGGCGACCTCAACAACAGCTTGGTCAACCTGCGCAACATCGAGGCGCTGGACCTGAGCGGCGGCGCCGGCAAGGTGGACCTGTCTGGCACGACGGTGCGCGACCTGCTGCCGGCGGGCCAGGACGTGCTGGTGATCACCGGCGACGCCGGTGACGTCATCCGCGTGACGGAAGTCTGGACGCCGAGCAACGGCCCGAACACGCCGGCGGGCTACACCGACTACAGCCGGCCCGACGGCCTGGGCGGCACCATAGTCATCCGCCTGGCGCCTGGCGTCGAGCTGACCTCCACCCTCAGCGCCCCGGCCAGCGGTGGCACGGTGGCTGGCGGTGCGGGCAACGAAACGCTGCGGGGCGGTAGCGGCGGCGACGTGCTGGACGGCGGCGCAGGCCGTGACCAGCTCAGCGGCGGTGCCGGCAACGACACACTGGTCTACGACCCGAACGACATCGGCGCCGATGGCGGCGAAGGCCTCAACACGCTGAAGCTGGGCGGTGACGGCGACCTCAACAACAGCCTGGTCAACCTGCGCAACATTGAGGCGCTGGACCTGAGCGGCGGCGCCGGCAACGTGGACCTGTCCGGTACGACCGTGCGCGACCTGCTGCCGGCGGGTCAGGACGTGCTGGTGATCACCGGCGACGCGGGTGACGTGATCCGCGTGACGGAAGTCTGGACGCCGAGCAACGGCCCGAACACGCCGGCCGGCTATACCGACTACAGCCGGCCCGACGGCCTGGGCGGCACCATAGTCATCCGCCTGGCGCCTGGCGTCGAGCTGACCTCCACCCTCAGCGCCCCGGCCAGCGGTGGCACGGTGGCTGGCGGTGCGGGCAACGAAACGCTGCAGGGCGGTAGCGGCGGCGACGTGCTGGACGGCGGCGCAGGCCGTGACCAGCTCAGCGGCGGTGCCGGCAACGACACACTGGTCTACGACCCGAACGACATCGGCGCCGATGGCGGCGAAGGCCTCAACACGCTGAAGCTGGGCGGTGACGGCGACCTCAACAACAGCCTGGTCAACCTGCGCAACATTGAGGCGCTGGACCTGAGCGGCGGCGCCGGCAACGTGGACCTGTCCGGTACGACCGTGCGCGACCTGCTGCCGGCGGGTCAGGACGTGCTGGTGATCACCGGCGACGCGGGTGACGTGATCCGCGTGACGGAAGTCTGGACGCCGAGCAACGGCCCGAACACGCCGGCCGGCTATACCGACTACAGCCGGCCCGACGGCCTGGGCGGCACCATCGTCATTCGCCTGGCGCCTGGCGTCGAGCTGACCTCCACCCTCAGCGCACCTGCCAGCGGCGGCACGGTGGCTGGCGGCGCGGGCAACGAAACGCTGCAGGGCGGCAGCGGCGGCGACGTGCTGGACGGCGGCGCAGGCAGCGACCAGCTCAGCGGCGGTGCCGGCAATGACACGCTGGTCTACGACCCCAACGACATCGGCGCCGATGGCGGCGAAGGCGTCAACACGCTGAAGCTGGGCAGTGACGGCGACCTGAGCAACAGCCTGGTGGACCTGCGCAACATCGAAGCGCTGGACCTCAGCGGCGGCGCCAGCAACGTGGACCTGTCCGGCACGACGGTGCGCGACCTGCTGCCGGCGGGTCAGGACGTGCTGCTCATCAACGGCGACGCGGGCGACGTGATCCGCGTCACCGAAGTCTGGGAGCCGAGCAACGGCCCCGACACGCCGGCGGGCTATACCGACTACAGCCGCCCCGACGGCCTGGGCGGCACCATCATCATTCGCCTGGCGCCCGGCGTGGAGTTGACCTCGACGCTGACGGCACCGGCCAGCGGTGGCACGGTGGCCGGCGGTGCGGGCAACGAAACGCTGCAGGGCGGTAGCGGAGGCGACGTGCTGGACGGCGGCGCAGGCAGCGACCAGCTCAGCGGCGGCGCCGGCAATGACACGCTGGTCTACGACCCCAACGACATCGGCGCGGACGGCGGCGAAGGCGTCAACACGCTGAAGCTGGGCAGTGACGGCGACCTCAGCAACAGCCTGGTGGACCTGCGCAACATCGAGGCACTGGACCTCAGCGGCGGCGCCAGCAACGTGGACCTGTCCGGCACGACGGTACGCGACCTGCTGCCGGCCGGTCAGGACGTGCTGCTCATCAACGGCGATTCGGGCGACGTGATCCGCGTCACCGAAGTCTGGGAGCCGAGCAACGGCCCCAACACGCCGGCGGGCTATACCGACTACAGCCGCCCCGACGGCCTGGGCGGCACCATCATCATTCGCCTGGCGCCCGGCGTGGAGTTGACCTCGACGCTGACCGCGCCAGCGGCCGGCGGCACGGTGGACGGCGGCGCTGGCGACGAGTCGCTGCAAGGCGGCGGCGGCAACGACGTGCTCGACGGCGGTGCGGGCAGCGACCAGCTCAGCGGCGGTGCCGGCAATGACACGCTGGTCTACGACCCCAACGACATCGGCGCCGATGGCGGCGAAGGCGTCAACACGCTGAAGCTGGGCAGTGACGGCGATCTCAGCAACAGCCTGGTGGACCTGCGCAACATCGAGGCACTGGACCTCAGCGGCGGCGCCAGCAACGTGGACCTGTCCGGCACGACGGTGCGCGACCTGCTGCCGGCCGGTCAGGACGTGCTGCTCATCAACGGCGACGCGGGCGACGTGATCAGCGTCACCGAAGTCTGGGAGCCGAGCAACGGCCCCGACACGCCGGCCGGCTACACCGACTACAGCCGCCCCGACGGCGTGGGCGGCACCATCGTCATTCGCCTGGCGCCTGGCGTGGAGTTGACCTCGACGCTGACCGCGCCAGCGGCCGGCGGCACGGTGGACGGCGGCGCCGGCGACGAGTCGCTGCAGGGCGGCGGCGGCAACGACGTGCTCGACGGCGGCGCAGGCAGCGACCAGCTCAGCGGCGGCGCCGGCAACGACACGCTGGTCTACGACGGCAACGACATCGGCGCCGACGGCGGCACCGGCGTCAACACGCTGCGCCTGGACGGCGATGCCGACCTCGGCAACAGCCAGGTCGTGCTGCGCAACATCGAGGCCTTGGACTTGGGTGGCGGGGCCAGTGGCTCCACCACGCAAGTGGCGTTGTCGAGCGAGGCGTTGCGTGCGCTGCTGCCCGCCGATGGCGACACGCTGCGCATCAGCGGCGATGCGGGCGACAGCGTGGTGGTCACCGAGCAATGGACGCTGGTGGGCAGCACCAACGGCGTCACCGTCTACACACGGGAGCACGACGGCGACACGCTGCGGCTGGAACTCAGCGGTGGCGTGGTGCTCAGCTCGGGTCTCGACATCACCGGCACGGCGGACGCCAACCTCACCGAAACCAACGCTGCGCTCACCGCCACCGGCACGCTGCAGGCGGCCTACCCGGCGGAGCCGGCCACCTTCGTCGCGCAGACCGGCGTGGCGGGCAGCAATGGCTACGGCAGCTTCAGCATCGACGCGGCCGGCGCATGGACCTACACGGCGGGCAGCGCCCACGATGCCTTTGTGGCAGGCACGGCCTACACCGACAGCATCACCGTGGCAACCGCCGATGGCACGCAGCAGGTCATCACCGTCACGATCACCGGCAGCAACGATGCGGCCGTCATCACTGGCACGAGTACGGCGGCGCTGACCGAGAGCAACGCGTCGCAGAGCACGGGTGGCACGCTCAGCGCCACCGACGTGGACAACTCGGCGGCCTTCGTTGCCCAGACCGGCGTGGCCGGCAGCAACGGCCACGGCACGTTCAGCATCAATGCGGCCGGCGCGTGGACCTACGCCCTCAGCGGCGCGCAGGACGCGCTCGTGGCAGGCACGGTCTATACCGACAGCATCACGGTGGCCACGGCCGACGGGACGCAGCAGGTCCTCACCGTCACGCTCACCGGCAGCAACGACGCAGCCGTCATCACCGGCAGCAGCACCGCCGTACTGACCGAAAGCAACGCCGCGCAAAGCACCGGCGGCACGCTCGCCGCGTCCGACGTGGACGGCTCGGCCGCCTTCGTCGCGCAGACCGGCGTGGCCGGCAGCAATGGCTACGGCAGCTTCAGCATCGACGCGGCCGGCGTGTGGACGTACACGATGGGCAGTGCACATGACGCCTTCGTGGGCGGCCGCACGTACACCGACAGCCTGACCGTCGCCACGGCCGACGGCACGCAGCAGGTCATCACCGTCACGCTCACCGGCACCAACGACGCGGCCGTCATCACAGGCGCATCCACTGCGGCGCTGACCGAGAGCAACACCGCGCAGAGCACTGCCGGCACGCTCGCCGCCAGCGATGTCGACGGCTCGGCCGCCTTCGTCGCCCAGACCGGCGTGGCCGGCAGCAACGGCTATGGCTCCTTCAGCATCGACGCGGCGGGCGCGTGGACGTACACGATGGGCAGCGCGCAGGACGCCCTCGTGGCGGGCACGGCCTACACCGACAGCTTCACGGTCGCCACGTCTGACGGCACGCAGCAGGTCATCACCGTCAACCTCACGGGCACCAACGATGCGGCCGTCATCACCGGCAGCAACGCCGCCTCGCTGACCGAAAGCGATGCCGCGCAAAGCACCGGCGGCACGCTCAGCGCGACCGACGTGGACAGCTCGGCCGCCTTCGTTGCCCAGACCGGCGCGGCTGGCAGCAACGGCTACGGCAGCTTCAGCATCGATGCGGCTGGCGCGTGGACCTACACGCTGGGCAGCGCGCAGGACGCCTTCGTGGCGGGCTCGACGTACACCGACAGCCTCACGGTCGCCACCGCCGACGGCACGCAGCAAGTCATCACCGTCACCCTCACCGGCAGCAACGACGCCGCCGTCATCACGGGCAGCAGCACCGCAGCGCTGACCGAAGGCAACGCCGCGCAAAGCACCAGCGGCACGCTGGGCGCAACCGACGTGGACGGCTCCGCTGCCTTCGTCGCGCAGACCGGCGTCGCCGGCAGCAATGGCTACGGCAGCTTCGCCATCGACACGGCCGGCGCGTGGACCTACACGATGGGCAGCGCGCACGATGCCTTCGTGGCGGGCACGGCCTACACCGACAGCTTCACGGTCGCCACGGCCGATGGCACGCAGCAGGTCATCACGGTCACCCTCACCGGCAGCAACGACGCGGCCGTCATCACGGGCACCAGCACGGCTGCGCTGACCGAGAGCAGCGCAGCGCAAAGCACCAGCGGCACGCTGGCCGCGACCGACGTGGACAACGCCGCCGCCTTCGTCGCCCAGACCGGCGTGGCCGGCAGCAATGGCTACGGCAGCTTCAGCATCGATGCGGCCGGCGCGTGGACGTACACGATGGGCAGCGCGCACGATGCCTTCGTGGCGGGCACGGCCTACACCGACAGCATCACGGTCGCCACCGCCGACGGCACGCAGCAAGTCATCACCGTCACGCTCACCGGCACGAACGATGCCGCCGTCATCACGGGCTCCAGCACCGCCGCGCTGACCGAGAGCAACGCGGCGCAAAGCACCGGCGGCACGCTGAGCGCGACCGATGTGGACGGCTCCGGCGCCTTCATCGCCCAGACCGGCGTGGTCGGCAGCAATGGCCACGGCAGTTTCAGCATCGATGCGGCTGGCGTGTGGACCTACACGATGGGCAGCGCGCAGGACGCCTTCGTCGGCGGTCAGACCTACACCGACAGCCTGACCGTCGCCACGGCCGACGGCACGCAGCAGGTCATCACGGTCACCCTGACCGGCAGCAACGACGCCGCCGTCATCACCGGCAGCAGCACGGCTGCGCTGACCGAGAGCAACGCCGCGCAAAGCACCGGCGGCACGCTGGGTGCGACCGACGTCGACAGCTCCGCCGCCTTCATCGCCCAGACCAGCGTGGCCGGCAGCAACGGCTACGGCAGCTTCAGCATCGACACGGCCGGCGTGTGGACGTACACGATGGGCAGTGCGCAAGACGCCTTCGTCGCCGGCAACGCCTACACCGACAGCCTCACGGTCGCCACCGCCGATGGCACGCAGCAAGTCATCACCGTCACGCTCACCGGCAGCAACGATGCCGCCGTCATCACCGGCGCCAGCACTGCAGCGCTGACCGAGAGCAACACTGCACAAAGCACAGGCGGCACGCTCGCCGCCAGTGATATCGACAGCTCCGCCGCCTTCGTCGCGCAAACCGGCGCGGCCGGCAGCAACGGCTACGGCACGTTCAGCATCGACACGGCCGGCGTGTGGACGTACACGATGGGCAGCGCCCACAACGCGTTCGTGGCGGGCTCGAACTACACGGACAGCATCACCGTCGCCACCGCCGATGGCACACAGCAAGTCATCACCGTCACCCTCACCGGCAGCAACGACGCTGCGGTGATCACCGGCACCAGCACCGCCTCGCTGACCGAGACCGACGCCGCGCAGAGCACCGGCGGCACGCTGGCCGTCAGCGATGTCGACAGCACCGCCAGCTTCGTCGCGCAGACCAACGTCGCGGGCAGCAACGGCTACGGCACGTTCAGCATCGACACCGCCGGCGTGTGGACCTACACCATGGGCAGCGCGCAGGACGCGTTCGTCACCGGCACGGCCTACACCGACAGCCTCACCGTGGCCTCGGCGGACGGCACGCAGCAGGTCATCACGGTCACCATGACCGGCACCGCCGACACGCGCACCGGCACCTCGGGCGACGACATCTACGTGGTGGTGGACGCCAACGACGTGGTCGTCGAAAACCTCAACGCAGGCAACGACGAGGTGCGCACCACGCTGGCCAGCTACACGCTGACCGCCAACGTCGAGAAGCTCACCTTCACCTTCACCGGCAGCGCCAACGCCACCGGCACCGGCAACGTGCTGGACAACGTCATCACCGGCAACGTCGGCGACGACCTGCTGGACGGCGGCGCCGGCAACGACACCCTCACCGGCGGCCAGGGCAACGACACCTACATCGTCGACGCGGCGGGCGACAGCGTCGTCGAGGCCGCCAGCCAGGGCACGGACGAAGTGCGCACCGCACTCGCCAGCTATACGCTCGCCGCCAACGTCGAGAACCTGCGCCTCACCGGCGGCAGCGCCAGCGGCACCGGCAACACGCTGGACAACGTCATCACCGGCGGCACCGGCAACGACAGCCTCTACGGCCTGGCCGGCACCGACACGCTGAGCGGCGGCGACGGCAGCGACCTGCTCGACGGCGGCACCGGCAACGACGCGCTGAGCGGCGGCGCCGGCGACGACCTCTACAACGTCGACGCGGTGGGCGACAGCGTCACCGAAGCGGCCGGCGAAGGCACGGACGAGGTCCGCACCACGCTCACCAGCTACACCCTCGGCGCCCATGTCGAGAACCTCAGCTACAGCAACGCCGCCTTCAACGGCGTGGGCACCGGCGCCTTCACCGGCACAGGCAATGCGCTGGACAACACCATCACCGGCGGCAGCGGCAACGACACGCTGACCGGCGGCGGTGGCAACGACACCTTGATCGGCAACGCCGGCGCGGACCAACTCGACGGCGGCACGGGTGCCGACGCGATGACCGGCGGCCTCGGCGACGACACCTACACCGTGGACGACGCGGCCGACACCGTCACCGAACTCGGCGGCGGCGGCACCGACACCGTGCGCACCGCGCTGACCGTGTATGCGCTGGGCGCCAATGTCGAGAACCTCGTGTTCACCGGCAGCGCCGACGCCACCGGCACCGGCAATGACGAGTTCAACGCGCTGACCGGCGGCAGCGGCAACGACAGCCTCTCCGGCGGCCTGGGCAACGACACGCTGGCCGGCGGCGCCGGCAATGACCTGCTGGACGGCGGCACGGCCACCGACACGGCCGACTACAGCGCCGAGACCAACGCCGTCAGCGCCAGCCTCGCCAGCGGCACGGCCACCGACGGCAGCGGCGGCAGCGACACCTTTGTCTCCATCGAGAACCTCACCGGCGGCGCCGGTGGCGACACGCTGGTGGGCGACAGCGGCGCCAACCGCCTCGATGGCGGCCTGGGCAACGACAGCATCACCGGCGGTGCCGGCAACGACACACTGATTGGCGGCGGTGGCATCGACACCGCGATCTATAGCGCCAGCAGCAGCGCCGTCACCGTCAACCTGCTCGCCGGCACCGCCAGCGACGGCCTGGGCGGCAGCGACACGCTCAGCGGTTTCGAGAACGTGCAGGGCGGCAGCGGCAACGACAGCCTGACCGGCGACAACGGCGACAACCTGCTGGCCGGCAACGACGGCAACGACTTGCTCTCCGGCGGCGCGGGCAACGACACGCTGCAGGGCGGCGCGGGCAACGACACGCTGCGCGGCGGCGCCGGCACCGACAGCCTGGACGGCGGCGGCCACGGCATCGGCGCCACCGACGGCGACATCGCCGACTATTCCGACCAAGCCACGGCAGTCACCGCCAGCCTGGCCACCGGCACGGCCACCGGCGCCAGCATCGGCACCGACACGTTGGCCAACATCGAGCACCTCGCCGGCGGCAGCGCCAACGACACGCTCACCGGCGACGCCAACGCCAACATCCTCTGGGGAAATGCCGGCGTCGACACCCTCGTGGGCGGCGCGGGCAACGACACGCTGCGCGGCGGCGCGGGCAACGACAGCATCGACGGCGGCGCCGACATCGACACGCTCTCGTACAGCGACATCAACGGCCCCGTCATCGTCAACCTGGGCAGCACGACGCACAGCATCACCGTGCGCGTCAACGGCGTGGACTACGCCTACAACGTGCTGGCCGGTACCTCGCAGGGCGTCAGCCAGGCCGGCTCCACGGCCGGCACCGACACGCTCAGCAATGTCGAGAACATCGTCGGCTCCGGCGGCGCCGACATCATCATCGGCAGCGACGGCGACAACTTCATCGACGGCGCCGATGGCGGCGACACGCTCTCCGGCGGCGCCGGCAACGACACCCTCGTCTTCGACGAGAACGACGCGCTGGTCGACGGCGGCGCCGGCAGCGGCGACACGCTGCTCGTGCGCGCCGGCATCAGCACGCTGGACCTGACCCTCGTGCGCGACGAAGTGCTGCAGAACCTGGAAGTCCTCGACATCAGCGACGGCGGCGTGCAGTACGTCAAGCTGTCTGACGCCGACATCCGCGCCATGACCGGCGGCCTGTCCACCGGCACGCTCATCATCAACGGCGGCGCGGAGGACAGCGTGCGCCTGGTGGGCGCCAACTGGCCCACCACCGGCATCCCCACCGAGGTCATCGGCAGCACCACCTACAACGTCTACACCTACAACGGCGCGACGCTCAAGGTGCAGGCCGGCATCACCGTCGGCTACATCTTCAGCTCCGACGACACGGCCCAGACCAGCATCGGCAGCAGCGGCAGCGATGTCTACAGCGGCAATGGCGGCGACGACACCTTCGACGCCGGCGCCGGCGAGGACGACGGCGACGGCGGCAGTGGCAACGACTTGATGATCGGCGGCGCCGGCAACGACACGCTGCGCGGCGGCACCGGCAACGACACGCTCTACGGCGGCGACCAGGCCAACAGCAACGGCAGCGGCAACGACACGCTGGACGGCGGCGACGGCGACGACACGATCAGCGGCGCCGACGGCGACGACATCCTGCTCGGCGGCGCCGGCAACGACAACCTGGACGGCGGCCTCGGCAACGACACGCTGACGGGCGGTGACGGCAACGACACGCTCTCCGGCGGTGCCGGTGACGACAGCCTGGACGGCGGCGCCGGCAACGACAGCATCGCGGCCGGTGAGGGCGCCAACACCGTGGACGCCGGCATCGGCGACGACAGCGTCACCGCCGGCTCCGGCAACGACACGCTCGACGGCGGCAGCGGCGTCGACACCATCGACTACAGCGCGCAGACGGCGGCCATCGTCGCCAACCTCGCCACGCAGACCGCCAGCGGCGCCGGCATCGGCACCGACGTGCTGCGCAACTTCGAGAACGTCATCGGCGGCGCGGGCAACGACCACCTCACCGGCACCGACGGCGCCAACGTGCTGATCGGCGGCGCCGGCAGCGACACGCTGCTGGCGGGCGCGGGCAACGACAGCCTGCGGTTCGACGCCAACGACACGCTGGTGGATGGCGGCGTGGGTACCGACACGCTCGTCATCGCCGACAACACGCTGGTCGACTTCACGGCCATCGCCGACGACCGCTTCATCGGCATCGAGGAGATCGACCTCACCGGCCACGGCCTGCAGGAGCTCAAGCTCGACGGCGCCGACGTGCTGGCCTTCTCCGACACCGCCGACACGCTGAAGGTCCATGGCGACAGCGGCGACAAGCTCACCCTCACCGGCAACTGGATCGGCGCTGGCACGCAGCCGGTCAGCTACAACGGCGGCGCCACGCAGCCTTACGTCAAGTTCACACTGACCATCGGCGGCACTGTCGCCACCGTGTTGGTGGACCCGGCCGTCACGCTGGACATCGTCTATGCCGGCAGCGTCACCAATGACACCCTCACCGGCGGCGCGGGCGCCGACGAGGTGGACGGCGGCGGCGGCAACGACACGCTGGATGGCGGCGCGGGCGCCGACACCTTGACCGGCGGCAGCGGCGACGACACGCTCGTCTACGACGCCGACGACGACCTGGCCGACGGCGGCACCGGCACCGACACGCTGCAGTTCCGCGGCAGCGCCAGCGGCGTGGTGCTGGACTTCGGCGACCTGGCCCGGCCGGCCGCAGGCGGCCTGCGGCCGACGATCACCGGCATCGAGGCCATCAACATCACCGGCGGCGGCGCCAATACGCTGGTCATCGACGCGGCCTCGGTGATCGCCCTGTCCGACAGCGACGCGCTGGACGTGCTGGGCAATGCCGGCGACAAGGTCTACCTGGTCGGCAGCTGGGTCACCGGCGCCACGGCCGGCGGCTACACCACCTACACCAACGGCAGCGCCACGGTGCGCCTGCAGACGGCCATCACGGTCAGCGCCGTGGTGGACGACCCCAACGGCGACAGCGACAGCGACAACCCGCTGCCCGGCGCCACCGCCGGCGCCGACGTGATCCGCGGCCTGGGCGGCAACGACACGCTGGACGGCGACGCCGGTGCCGACGTGCTGCGCGGCGGCGCGGGCGACGACACGCTGGTCTACGACGCGGCCGATGTGGTCATCGACGGCGGTGACGGCAGCGACACGCTGCGCGTCACGGCCAACCTGAACCTGAACAACGTCGCCGGCAACACCGTCACCGACATCGAGGTCATCGACCTGGTCGTGGGCTCCGGCAACGTCACGCTCACCACCACGGGTGCCAACGCTGTGGCGCTGAACGGCAGCGCCAACCTGCGCATCGAGGGCGACGCCAGCGACAGCGTCGCGCTGCTCGGCAACTGGGTGCAGGGCGCCACCGCCGGTGGCTACACGAGCTACACGCTAGACGGCCAGACGCTGAACATCGCTGCGGCGGTGGTCGTGGCCATCACCTACACCGGCACCGCGCTGGCCAACACCATGGAGGCAGGCGCCGGCAACCAGACGCTGGACGCGCTGGCCGGCAACGACAAGCTCGACGGCGGTGCGGGCGACGACACGCTGCTTGGCGGCGCGGGCGACGACCTGCTGGTCTATGACGCGGACGACGCGGTCGTCTCCGGCGGTGTCGGCAACGACACGCTGCAGCTGCAGGGCGCCGGCCGCACGCTGGACCTGACAGACATCGCCGACAACGTCATCAGCGGCATCGAGAAGATTGACATCATCGGCACCGGCAACAACACGCTGGTGGCCAACCCGGACGACGTCCAGGCCTTGTCCGCCGACACCGAGACGCTGATCGTCACCGGCGACGTGGGCGACTCTGTGCGCCTGGCCGGCAACTGGGAGGCGCGCGGCTCGCAGCTGCTGGCCGGCGTCACGTACAACAAGTTCGTCGGTTATGCGACGGACGGCGCCCAGGTCACGGTGCTGGGCGGCCTGAAGATGGTCAAGGGTGACCAGATCGTCGGCAGCAGCGGCAGCGAGACGCTGACCGGCGGCACCGGCGGCGACGACATCCGCGGCATGGCCGGCAACGACACGCTGATCGGCGGCTCCGGCAGCGACCTGATGGACGGCGGCAGCGGCGACGACATCCTCGTCTACGACGCGGCCGACACCAGCCTGGCCGGCGGCGCCGACATCGACACGCTGCGCGTGCTGACCGACGGCGAGATCATCGACCTGCAAGACCCCGGCCGCCCCGCGACGGGCGCACTGCGGCCCACGATCACCGGCTTCGAGACCATCGAGCTGAACGTCACGGGCGCCAACTACCTGATCCTCGACGAAGCCTCGCTGGCCGGCATGGGTGCGAGCGCTGGCACGGTGACCGTCGACGGCGACGCCAACGACGTGGTCTTCGTCGACGGTGCCCTCACGACCAACCTGGTGCTGAACGGCGGCGTGACGCTGACCGCGCTGACCCGCGGCACCAGCGGCGACGACACCCTGACCGGCACCGCCGGCCAGGACGCCATCAAGACCGATGGCGGCAACGACACGATCGACGGCGGCGCGGGCGCCGACATCCTCGACGCCGGGGCCGGCAACGACCAGGTGCTGTACGACGCGGCCGACCTGCGCGTGTTTGGCGGCACCGGCACCGACACGCTGAACATCCGTGTGGTGGACGCCGACGGCGGCATCGCCGGCACGCAGAACGGCACCAACAGCAGCACCGGCGACGTGGACCTGACGGTCGCCGCCGGCGGCGTGGTCAAGGGCTTCGAGGTGCTGGACCTGCGCGGCAACGGCAACCAGACCGTGCGGCTGGACGAGGCCTCGGTGCTGGCGCTGTCGGACACCGACCGCGTCACCGTGATGGGCGACCTGGGCGACGTGCTCAACCTGTACGGCGGCTGGGTGGCCAAGGGGCTGGAGTCGGATGCCGACGGCCGCATCTACACCGTGCTGCAAAAGGGCAGCGCGATGCTGCAGGTGGTCTCCGAGGTGACGATGAAGATCACCAACGAGCTGGGCGGCAGCATCGCCATCGGCAGCTCGGCGGCCGACGACGTGCTGGTGGCCACCAACGGCGGCGCCATCACCGGCGACGGCGACGACCTGATCCGCCTGAACAGCATGAGCTTCACCGGCGTGGACGGTGGGCGCGGCTACGACAAGGTCTACTTCCAGTTCGCCGGCACCATCAACACGCCGGTGCTGGCGCCCAGCTCGGTCACCAACATCGAGGAGATCGACCTGGCCGCCGGCTCGGGCGCCGCCAACAAGCTCGTCCTGTCGACGCAGAAGCTGGCCGAGATGACCGACGCGGACAAGACGCTGGTGGTCAAGGGCACGGCCGGCACGGACACCATTGACATCTACGGCGAGTGGAGCGACATCGCCACCGCGCCAGACGCCGTGCTGAACGGCGTCACCTACAAGCTGCTCACCACCGCCGACGGCGGCAAGCTGTACTACACGCCGGGCGTCGTGGTCACGCAGATCAACCCGACGCCGCAGCTCAGCGCCTTCTCGTTCAATGCCGACGACGGCGCGCTGCTCGTCAGCGCCGGCATCGACAAGTACGCCGGCTGGAAGGTGGAGAACGCGGGCGACGTCAACCAGGACGGCATAGACGACATCATCGTCAACCAGCTCGGCTCGGCCTTCGTCGTCTTCGGCACGACCTCGATGACCGGCCAGTTCGACCTCAACAACCTGGGCAGCCAGGGCTTCAAGATCAACGGCGTCGGCCCGACCAACCTGCCCGAGTTCTCGGACTGGAAGGAGCAGACCTACGGCGTCACGTCCATTGGCGATGTCAACGGCGACGGCATCGACGACCTGCTGGCGTCCACCACCGACACCAACACCTTCCGCGTCATCTACGGCCGCACGACCTGGACCGACGTCGACATCACCAGCGCCGGCACCTTTGTCACCGGCAGCGCCAACGGCTACACCGTCAACGTCAGCGGCTTCTACGGCAGCGGCACGCTGAACACCATCACCGGCGTGGGCGACGTCAACGGTGACGGCTATGACGACTACACGCTGGCCTGCATGTGGAGCCACGGCCTCACCAGTGGCCACGAGAGCGGCAAGGTCTACCTGGTGTTCGGCGGCGCCGACCGCGGCAACATCAACGCCAACACGATGACGCCCGCGCAAGGGGTCATCATCAGCTCCGACGCGGCCAACATCACCAAGATCGGCGCCGACATCGCCGCCATTGGCGACGTCAACGGCGACGGCTTCGACGACTTCGCCATCGGCGGCCCGGGCCTGGACAACGCCGGCCCGAACGGCCAGCAGGAGCGCAGCGGCAGCGGCTACATCGTCTTCGGCAAGGCCGACGGCTGGGGCAACACCATCGTCGTGCAGCGCGACAACACGGCGCCGACGCTGCGCAGCGCCTACAACCCGGACTACACCTTCCCCAAGGACAACGCCACCGGCGTGCCGCTGACGCAGAACCCCGACCTGCACACCAGCTTCACCGAAAGCGTGGCCATGGGGACCGGCTACGTCAGCCTGTACAACCAGGCCACCGGCGCGCTGGTGGAGCGCTTCGACATGGCCACCGGCCTTGGCAGCCAGGGCGGCAAGGCGATGTTGGGCAGCTGGAGCAACATCGCCAACAGCAGCCTGCAGATCTTTGCGTTCAACCCGCTGACGCCGAACACCAGCTACTACGTCACCATCGACCCGACGGCCATCAAGGACCTGGCGGGCAACTACTTCGCCGGCATCAGCAACAGCACGGCATGGAACTTCAGCACCACCGGCTCGGCGCTGAATGACGCGACCGCGCCCACGCTGACCGCCAATGCGCTGCTCAGCTTCAGCGGCGGGTCGGTCAACATCGCCACGGCCGGCGGCAGCACCGGCATCTTCGTGGCGCCGACAGACATCAACGCCAACCCACCGGT
Source organism: Pelomonas parva (assembly GCF_043555835.1). Classification (NCBI taxonomy): domain Bacteria; kingdom Pseudomonadati; phylum Pseudomonadota; class Betaproteobacteria; order Burkholderiales; family Sphaerotilaceae; genus Roseateles; species Pelomonas parva. Next base: position 236,994 of record NZ_JBIGHV010000002.1, read on the forward strand.
CTTCCGCCTCGACTTCACCTTCAACGAGCACATCAAGCCCTACGGCACCATCAGCTTCTCGCAAGGTGGCGTGGTGCTGGAGACCTTCGACCTGCAGACCGGCCTGGGCAGCCGAGGCGGCTCGGTGTATTACCCGGGCAGTGGCAACTCCCATGTGCAGAACAGCAACGTCTACGGCCTGAACTTCGGCACCACCTTCGCCGGCAACACGCTGACGACGGTGACGCTGAACGGCATGCAGGACCTGGCCGGCAATGCCTTCAACGGCGGCGTGGCCCAGACCTTCACCTACACCACGGCAGCCGACGCGACCGGCCCGGTGCTCAGCAACGGCGCCCGCCTGCATACGCCGGTGGACAACGCCACCGGCGTCTCGGTCGAGAACGCCATCGTCATCCAGGCCGACGAAACCCTGCTGCTGGGCAGCAGCGGCTCCGTCCAGCTGCGCCTGACCAGCAGCTACAACGGCACGCCGGTGGAGACCTTCGCCTGGAGCAGTGCGCCGACGGCGGTGAACGGCGTCTACACCATCACCGGCGACCACGGCGGCGTGCTGACGGTCAACAACAAGACCATCACGCTGAACCCGGCCGCCAACCTGGCCTACAACACCGGCCACGACGTCTACGTGGCCCCCGGCTCGCTGACCGACCTGAGCGGCAACAGCGCCACCGGCTACACCACGCAGGGCGCCTTCAATTTCACGACCGCCAACGGCCTGGTGACGATGGCCGGCGGCAACGTGGTGGACGGCTCGCTGAAGGTCGCCATCAACGACAACCTGGAGATCACCTTCAGCGAGACCGTGACTGCCGGCAGCAGCACGCCCGGCGCACAGTTCATCAAGCTGTGGAGCAACACCGGCCGGCTCATCGAGTCCTTCGACGTGGCCGACAGCGACGGCACCAACGGCAGCCAGGGCGGCAACGTCAGCTTCGACGGCTACAAGGTCGTGGTCAACCCGGGCGCCGACCTGGCGCTGGCCGGCGGCTACTACCTGACGGTGGACAGCCAGGCCATCAAGTCGGCCAACGCGGCCGTCACCACCTACTACGCCGGTGTCAGCAACACCACGACGCTGGACTTCAGCACCGAGGCCTCGGTGCAGATCGACCCAGGCCAGGTCCACGGCGAGTTCGAGCAGCAGTGGGCCGGCCAGCAGATCGAAGGCGTGGGCGACGTGGACGGCGACGGCACGCCCGACTTCGTCGTCGGCTCCTTCCAGCATGTGCGTGACTACAACGTCCCCGGCAACTACGCCTATGGCCAGTACCACCTGGTGTTCGGCCAGGCGGGCGAGTGGGCGCCGGTGCAGAACATGCAGCAGCTGATGGATGCCGGCCGCGCCGTGCAGATCTACGGCACCGCCACCAACATCCTGACGCGTGTCGTCGAGTTCGGCGACATCAACCAGGACGGCTTCGCCGACCTGCTGTTCACGGCCGGCGGCCGTTACGCTGACAACGACGCCAGCCCGCAGGACCGCCTCGCCAGCAACGACGGCGACGTCGACTCCGGTGCCGCCTTCATCGTCTTCGGCAAGGCGCGCGAGAACTGGGCCAACCGCATCAGCATCGACCAGCTCGGCGCCGACGGCCTGGAGATCACCGGCGGCCTGCCGCAGGAGCAGCTCGGCTTCTCCGCCGCCTCCGGCGACTTCAATGCCGACGGCGTCATCGACATGGTCTTCGGCATGCCGGTCAACCACCGTGACGGCTACGCCTCGGGCGAGGCCTTCGTCATCAACGGCGGCGACTACAGCGACTCGTTCTCGTCGGTCGGCACCACCGGGAACAACACCATCCTGGGCGACTTCAACGCCAACCGCATCTCCGGCCAGCAGGGCGACGACATCCTCTACGGCCTGGGCGGCGCGGACATCCTGCGCGGCGGCGCCGGCAACGACACCATCGGCATCTCCGACCTGAACTTCGCGCTCATCGATGGCGGCACCGGCATCGACACGCTGAGGTTCGTCGGCAACGGCATCCACCTGGACACGACAGGTTATGCCGGCGCCAGCCTGCGCAGCCTCGAGAAGATCGACCTGACCGGCGACGGCGACAACAGCCTCACCCTCAACTACATCGAGACGGTCTACCTGATGGAGCGGCAGCTGTCGTCGGCCTACGGCACCAACGTCGTGCTGACGGTGGACGGCAATGCCGGCGACACACTGACGCTGGAAGGCCCATGGGCGGTGATGGGCAGCGACGCCACCTACACCACCTACGCGCTCGACGGCCTGTACATGAAGGTGGACACGGACATCACGCGCATCGTGTCGAGCTGGACCGTGCCCTACCAGGGCGCCACCATCGACCTGCTGGCGCTGCCGGCGGGCTTCCGCAGCAGCACCGTCACCAGCGGCCGCGCGCTCGATACCGCGCAGGGCCAGTACATCAGCAACATCGGCGACGTCAACAACGACGGTTTCGCCGACTTCGCGGTGCGCCAGGACGCGGTGACCACCACCACGCTGCCCTGGTACGAGCGCCGCGAAGACGGGCCGCACTGGGAAGTCAACAACACCGTCTGGGCCCGCTACCCGCGGCTGAATCAACGCGGCGACAACGTCAACAGCGGCGAGGCCTACGTGGTCTACGGCAAGGCCGGTGGCCTCGGCGCGGTGAGCCTGGCCGCGCCGGTGAACGGCAACGCCATCAAGCTGACCGGCTCGGCCAGCGCCAACGAGAACCTGGGCAGCTACCTCGGTGGCCTGGGGGACATCAACGGTGACGGCGTCAGCGACCTCGTCATCGGCGCCAGCCAGTCGAGCAAGACCTTCACGTTCAACGAGGGCGGCGAGAAGTCCGGCAGCGACCCCACCGGCACCAACCCGACCGGCAGCACCGCGCGCTACGAGACGGCGCCCGGGGCGCCCAGCCTTTCCACCGACTGGAACAACGACAGCTGGGCCACCTCCCTCGAAGGCCGGCAGTACTTCTTCCTGGGCGGCAACACCGCGCTGACCAACAAGACCGGCGGCGCCATCACCACCACCACGCTGGCCAACGACTTCAACGCGGCCACGGCGCTGCCCACCACCTACAACGTCACCAGCAACCTCATCACCGACCTGCCCGACCGCGGCCCGGCCAACGCCGAGGCCAACACCATCTACACCTACACCACCACTGCCACGCTGGCCGACGGCAGCTTCATCGGCGCCGCGGGCGCGCAGCTGGGCAGCAACTGGGCGCCGGTGAGCCTGGGCGACATGAACGGCGACGGCTTCGACGACTTCGTCACCGGTGTGGGCAACGGCATGCGCCTGGTGCTGGGCTCGGCCAGCGGCTGGACAGGCCTGGACAACACCAGCAACAGCTGGACGCAGAAGACGGTCACCACCAACGGCAACCAGTACACCAACGCCATCGCCTCGGCCGGCGACGTGAACGGCGACGGCTACAGCGACTTCGTCATGAGCTGGGACGGCAACGGCGCCACGGTGGTGTTCGGCAAGGCCGGCAACACCTGGAACGCCACTACCACGCTGGGCAGCACTATCGCCGCCTCCACCAATGTGGCGGCCTCGACCTTCATCGCGGCGGAGAGCGGCCAGGCGATCAACCCCACCTACACCCGCGGCCTGGGCGACATCAACGGCGACGGCTACGACGACCTGCTGTTCGCCGCCAACGCCGCCAACGACTACAGCGCCAAGGACAACGGCGGCGCCTACGTGCTGTTCGGCTCGGCCTCGGGCTGGGGTTCCAACCTCAGCCTGGCCAACCTGGCCGCGTCGGGCAAGGGCTTCCGCCTCACCGGCGGCGTCGACTTCGACTACGCCGGCTACAACGCCACGCAGGCAGGCGACGTCAACGGCGACGGTTACAACGACTTCCTGATCGCGGCCTACGGCGACGACGAGTCTGCCAACGGCACGGCCGGCGCCAACGGCGGCTCGGCCTACCTGATCTTCGGCAAGGCCAGCGGCTGGCGCGACATCAGCCTGCTTGAGGTGCAGGACTTCGGCATCCAGCTGCTCGGCGGCGCCAACAGCGCCGGCAGCTTCTGGCAGGCACTGGGCGACGTGGACGGCGACGGCCTGGACGACCTCAGCTACTCCGGCAACACCGGCACCAGCACGCTGATCCTGTACGGCAACGAGAACTTCACCTCGGGCATCAACACCGGCGTGCAGCACATCACCGACCTCAACGACAGCACGCCCGGCAACGGCACCATCAACGGCGGCACGCTGACCGCCACGCGCGGCGCGGCCCTGGCCGACACGCTGATCGGCAATGCCGGCGCCGACACGCTGACCGGCGACGGCGGCCGCGACGTGCTCATCGGCGGCGCCGGCAACGACACGCTGGAGGTGACCGGCAACGCCTTCTTCCGCATCGACGGCGGCACCGGCACCGACACGCTGCGCCTGAACGGCAACGGCGCGGTCGACTTCGGTTCGATCGCCAACACGCGGGTCGAGAACATCGAAGTCATCAAGCTGGGCAGCGGCGACCAGGCGTTGACGCTGAGCGGCCTGGACGTGCTGGCCATGACCGGCGACACCAACACCGCCGTCGACAACGCCGCCTACCAGAAGGGCCACGTGCTGGTCATCGACAGCGACGGTGGCACCGACACCGTGACGCTGACGGGCGTCTGGAACCAGGTGGCCACCAACCAGACCGTCTCGGGCAGCGGTTCCTACGCCGTCTACCAGTACGGCACCGACAACATATTCGCCGTCGTCGAAGACGGCCTGCCCCCTTGAGAGGCTGAAAGTGACCATGTGGAGTGACAAGGAGCCGGCGCCTGCCGCGACCGGCGCCGCCGAACCGCCCAAGGCCGACTGGCTGCGCGAGCTGCTGGAACCGCTGCGGCCCGCCTACCGCCAGGCCTTGACGCTGGGGCTGCTGATCAACCTCATCGCCGTGGGCTCGGCGGTGTACGCGCTGCAGGTGTACGACCGCGTCGTGGCGCATGCCGGCTACTCGTCGCTGGTGGCGCTGACGGTGGGCATGTTCATCGCCATCGCCTTCGACCATGTGCTGCGCGCCGGCCGCGCCCAGCTGCTGCAGCGCGTCGGTGTGCGCATCGAGGCGCAGATCGCGCGGCGCGCCTTCCAGCGCCTGATGAACCTGCCCGCGCTGGTCCTGGAGAGCCGCCCGCCGGCCTACTGGCAGACGGTGTTCCGCGACATCGAGCTGGTGCGCGCCACCTGCGCCGGCGCCACCGCGCTGCTGCTGATCGATCTGCCCTTCCTGTTCCTGTCGCTGGCGCTGCTGGCCGTCATCGCCTGGCCGCTGCTGCCGCTGGCGCTGGTGACCATTGCCGCCTTCATGGTGCTGGCCTGGCGCTCGGGCCGGGTCACGCGCAGTGCGGCCGAGGCCGAGCGGGCCAAGCTGATCGGCCGCGATGCGGCCATCGCCGAGCTGGCCGGCGCGCGCCTGCTGCTGAAGACGGCCGGCGCCGGCGCCACCGCCCATGCGCGCTGGGAGCAGCAGTACGCCGCCTGGATGGACGAGTCGCTGACGCGCAGCCGCGCCTCCGACCACTACCGCGACATCGCCCACGGCATGACGACGATCAATTCGGTCGTCACCACCGGCTTCGGCGCGCTGGCCATCCTGGCCAACCTGATGACCATGGGCGCGCTGATCGCCGCCAACATCCTGGCCGGCCGCATGGTCGCGCCGCTGGTGCAGCTGGTCGGGCAATGGCAGTCCATCGGCCAGTTCATGGCCGCCCGCAAGCGGCTGGACGCGCTGTTCGCCACGGCCCAGGACCGCAGCGAGACCGGCATCGCGCTGCCCCGCCCGCAAGGCGCGCTGCGCCTGGACGGTGCCGGCTTCACCTACCCGCGCAGCACGCAGCCGCAGCTGCAGGCGCTGTCGGGCCAGATCGGGCCGTTCGGCCTGCACGCAGTCATCGGCGCCAATGGCAGCGGCAAGAGCACGCTGCTCAAGCTGCTGCGCGGCCTGTATGCGCCGAGCGAGGGCCGGGTGCTGCTGGACGAAGGTGATCTGGCGCAGTTCTCGCAGGCAGACCTGTCGCGCTGGATCGGCTATCTGCCGCAGCAGGTGCAGCTGGTCTCCGGCAGCATCCGCGACAACATCGCGCTGGCCGAGCCGGGCATAGACGACGAGCTCGTCATCGCCGCCGCCCGCCGGGCCGGCGCGCACGACTTCATCATGGCCTTGCCCGACGGCTACGCCACCGAGGTGGGCGAGGGCGGCGGCCGCTTCTCGGGCGGCGAGCGCAAGCGCATCGCCATCGCCCAGGTGCTGCTGCGCGACCCGCCGGTGCTGCTGCTGGACGAGCCCACCGCCGACCTCGACCACGAGGCCGAGCAGGCCTTCCTGCAGACGCTGCGCGCCCTCGCGGCCGACCACACGGTCGTGGCCGTCACGCACAGCATCGCCGTGCTCAACCAGTGCAACGGCGTGGTGCTGCTGGACAAGGGCCGAATCAGCGCCGCCGGCCCGGCGCGCCAGGTGCTGGCCGCACTCGCTGCACAGCGTGCCAAGCCGGCAGCCCAGCCGGCCCAGCACAAGCAACCGGACCCGCATCTTGAAAACGCCTGACACGCTTGCGCCCCCCGCTGCGGCCGCGCCGCCCGACCGCCTCGACAGCCTGGTCGAGCGCGCCGGCCCGCCCGTCTGGCGGCGTGCCGACAAGCGGCTGACCCTGCTGATGCTGGCCGCGCTGGGCTGGTGCTTCATCGGCCAGGTGGACCAGGTCGTCACCGCGCCGGGCAAGGTCGTGCCGCAGGACAAGGTCAAGGTCGTCCAGCATCTGGAGGGCGGCATCGTCAAGCGGCTGGTGGCGCGCGAGAACAGCACGGTGAAGGCCGGCGATCCGCTGGTGGAGCTGGACCTGGCGACCGGCGGCATCAACCTGTCTGAGATGGCGGCCCGTCGCGCCGCGCTGCAGTTCGCCAAGGCGCGGCTGGAGGCCGAGTCGCAGGGCACGGCGCCGCGCTTTCCGGAAGACTTGAGCAACAGCTATCCGGCCGTGGCCGAAGCCGAGCGCTCGACCTACCGGGCCCGCCGCGAGGAACTCGCCGGCGCGCTGGAAGCCTTCAGTGGCCAGAGCTCGCAGGGCTCGCAGCGCGTGGCCGAGCTGCAGGCCAAGCTGACCTCGCTGAACGCCAGCCTCAAGCTGGCGCAGCAGGAGCTGGCCGTGTCGGAAGAGCTGGTCAAGGACAAGCTGGCCTCGCAGCTGGACCATTTCCAGCGCAAGGCCGCCGTCGAGCGCCTCAAGGGCGAGGTGGCGATGACGACGCAGGCCATCCCCGGCGCGCAGGCGGGCCAGACCGAATCGGCCGGCCGGCGCCGCGAGGAGGAGGCGCGCTTTCGGCGCCGCGCGGCCGACGAACTGGGCGAGCTGGAACGCAAGCTCACCAGCCTCGACCAGGAGCTGAGCCGCGCCACCGCACAGGAAAGCCGCGCCATCATCCGCGCGCCCATCGCCGGCATCGTGCGCAATGTGCGCTACCAGTCCGCCGGCAATGTGGTGAAGCCGGGCGAGCCCATCATGGAGATCGTGCCGGTGGGCGAGGAGCTGGTCATCGAGGTCAGCCTCAACCCGGCCGACCGCGGCTACGTGAGCCTGAACCAGCCGGCGCTGGTGAAGATCTCGGCCTACGACTTCTTCCGCTTCGGCGGCCTGGAAGGCAAGGTCACCGCGATCGCCGCCGACACCGACGCGGGCAAGGATGAACACCCGTTCTACCGCGTCACGATCAGCACCAAGAAGAGCTGGCTGGGCAGCACCGCCGGCCACCTGCCGATCACGCCGGGCATGGTGGGTGAGGTCGACATCCATGCCGACTCGCAGTCCATCTTCTGGATGCTGATCAAGCCCGTACTCAAGCTCAAGCACGAGGCCTTCAGGGAAGTCTGAAGCCCGCCCCGATTCTTCGCATCGATCCGCACATCAAAGGAAAAACGACATGGGACGTGTACCCAAGGCCCTGCTGGCCATCTCCATCGCCCAGATGCTGGCGTCACCCGCCCTCGCCCGGCCCATGGACGAGGAGTTGCGCAACCTGATGGTCGAGCACCCCCTGCTCAAGTCCACCCGCCTGTCGGTGCAGTCGTCGGACAGGAGCCGCGCCGCCGCGCGGGCCGGCTACTACCCGCGCATCAACCTCAGCGCCGACGCCGGCCGCGAGTCCATCAAGACGCAGAGCTACAGCAACGGCAACATCACGCCGGCCATCGAGACCGAACTGAACCGGCGCAAGGCCGGCCTGGTGGTGGAGCAGAACCTCTATGCCGGCGGCCGCACCGATGCGGCGGTGGCTGCGGCGGGGGTGGACGTGCAACTGCAGGACAGCAACCTGCAAAGCACCACGCAGGACGTGCTGCTGGAGGGCGTGACGGCCTATGTGCAGATGGCCCGCTACCTGACGCTGGCCTCGCTGGCGCGCCGCAACGAGGAGACCACGCAGCAGCAGCTGGACCTGGAGAACACCCGCGTGGAGCGTGGCGGCGGCATTGCGGTCGACGCGATGGCCGCACGCGTGCGCCTGCAACTCGTCAAGGAGCGCCGCGTGTTCTACGCGCAAGGCCTGCGCGAAGCGGTGGCGAACTACCAGCAGGTGTTTGGCCGCGAGCCTGACGTGAGCCGCCTGCAGCAGGTGGGCATCTTCTACGACCGCATCCCCAAGACGCTGGACGAAGCGCTGGCGCAGGCCCGCGAGCTGAGCCCGCGCGCCAAGGAGGCGGTGCTGCAGTCGCAGAAGGCGCAGGCACAGGCGCGCGTCGAACGCGCGGCCTACATGCCCTCGGTCGACCTGGTCGCTGCGCAGCTCAAGGATGTCAACGCCAACGCGCTGGCCCGCCGTGACGAGTCATCGCTGCTGTTGCGCGTGACCTGGCCGCTGTTCTCGGGCTTCGAGACGCAGAACCGCGTGGCCGCCGCCAATGCCAACCACCAGGCGCTGGTGGAGCGCGAGGCGGCCGTCAACAACCGCCTGGCCGAATCGGTGCGCGTGGCCTGGAACCAGCTCACCAACGGCCGCGAACGCGAGGAACTGCTGGAGGGCGCAGCCGCCATCTCCTACGACGTGATGCAAAGCCGCAAGCGCTTGCGCGACGCCGGCCGCGAGACGGTGATCTTTGTGCTGGACGCCGAGGTCGAGTACTACGGCGCGCTGTCCAACCGCATCAACGCCATGCACGACTCCGTGCTCGCCAGCTACCGCCTGCTGGCCGCGATGGGTGCACTGACGCCAGCCACGCTGGGGCTGGAGAACGGCAGCTTTGCGCTGCCGCTCAAGCCCTTTAACCCGGACGCGGCGGCCATCCTGCGCTGAGGCGTCGAGGGCCGCCTCAGCGACGACGTCATCGCCTTCTCCTGGGCCGAGCGCGCCGTCGCCGGTCGTTGCGAAGCAGCTATGCGAGCTGCGCATCCGGCTGCTGCGCAAGGTGACGCCGGCGGCTTGATCGTCAGGTGTGAAGCCCCGCACTGCGGGGCTTCTTTCATTTGGCGAGTGCCGCGAGCAGCTTGTCGTGGATGCCGCCGAACCCGCCATTGCTCATGCACAGCAGATGGTCGCCCGGCTTCGCCGCCTTGACGATGGCGGCCACCAGCGCGTCCACATCCGCGCCGACAACGGCCTGCGCGCCCATCGGCGCCAGCGCCTCCTTGGCGTCCCAGGTCAGCCCCTGCTGGTTGCAGAAGGCCAGGTCCGCCTCCTCCAGCGCCCAGGGCAGCTGCGCCTTCATGGTGCCCAGCTTCATCGTGTTGGAGCGCGGCTCGAAGATGGCCAGGATGCGCTCCACTGGCGCGATGCGGCGGCGCAAGCCATTGACGGTCGTGCGGATGGCCGTCGGGTGATGAGCGAAGTCGTCATAGACCTTGATGCCGTTCACTTCACCGCGCAGTTCCATGCGCCGGCGCACGTTCTGGAACTCGGCCAGCGCCGCAGCCGATTGCTCGGGCGACACGCCCACATGCTCGGCCGCCGCGATCGCAGCGAGCGCGTTGAGCTGGTTGTGCTCGCCGATCAGGCCCCATTCGACGCGGGCCACCTTCAGGCTGCCGCGCAGCACGTCGAAGGCCTGCGGCTCGCCGCGTGCGCGCAGCATGCCGGCCTCTTCCTTCTTGGCGCCGAAGCGCTGTACCTCGCTCCAGCAGCCGCGCGCGATGACGCGCTGCAGCGCCTCCTCGCGGGCGTTGACGATGAGGCGGCCGGTGGCCGGCACCGTGCGCACGAGGTGGTGGAACTGCGTCTCGATGGCGGCCAGGTCCGGGAAGATGTCGGCGTGGTCGTGTTCGAGGTTGTTCAGCACGGCGGTGCGCGGCCGGTAGTGGACGAACTTGCTGCGCTTGTCGAAGAAGGCGGTGTCGTACTCGTCGGCTTCGATGACAAACGGTGCCCCCGCGCCGACGCGGGCCGACACGCCGAAGTTCTGCGGCACGCCGCCGACGAGGAAGCCCGGCTGCTTGCCGGCGTGTTCGAGTATCCAGGCCAGCATGGACGTCGTCGTCGTCTTGCCATGCGTGCCGGCCACGGCCAGCACATGGCGGCCCTGCAGCACATGCTCGGCCAGCCACTGCGGGCCGGAGACATAGGGCAGGCCGGCGTCGAGGATGGCTTCCATCAGCGGGAAGCGCTCGCCGCGCGTGACGACGTTGCCGATGACGAAAACGTCGGGCTTGAACTCCAGTTGCTCCGCAGCGAAGCCTTCGATGAGCTCGATGCCCAGCGCCTGCAGCTGCGTGCTCATCGGCGGGTAGACGTTGGTGTCGCAGCCGGTGACGCGATGGCCGGCCTCGCGCGCCAGCGCCGCCAGGCCACCCATGAAGGTGCCGCAGATGCCGAGGATGTGGAGATGCATGTCGTTCGGCCCCGAGGGGCGCCAGAAGTCAGCGCAGGGCGGTGCGCGCGGCCGCGAGCGTGGCGTCGATGTCAGCCTGGCTGTGGGCCGCCGACACGAAGCCCGCCTCGTACAAGGCCGGAGCAAGATAGATGCCCGCATCCAGCATGGCGTGGAAGAAGCGGTTGAAGCGGTCCTTGTCCGTCGTCATGACCGTCGTGTAGTTCTGCGGCAGTTCCGGCATCAGGAAGAAGCCGAACATGCCGCCTTCGCTGTCCCCGCTGAACGGTACGCCGTTCTCGTCGGCGACCGTCTTCAGGCCGGTGACCAGTTGGCGGGTCTTGGCCGACAGCGCCTCGAAGAAGCCGGGCTGCTGGATCTGCTTCAGCGTCGCCAGCCCACAGGCCGTGGCCACCGGGTTGCCCGACAGCGTGCCGGCCTGGTAGACGCCGCCCAGCGGTGCCAGGTGTTGCATCACCTCGCGCTTCGCGCCGAACGCCGCCAGCGGCATGCCGCCGCCGATAACCTTGCCGAACACCGAGATGTCGGGTGCGAAGCCGGGGATCAGCTTGGCGTAGTGCGCCTGCGCGCCACCCAGGCCGACGCGGAAGCCCGTCATCACCTCGTCCAGCACCAGCAGTGCGCCGTGCTGGGAGCACAGCTGGCGCAGCGCCGTCATGAAAGGCCGCGACGCGCGCACGAAGTTCATGTTGCCGGCGATGGGCTCGACGATGACGCAGGCCAGCTCGCTGCCGTACTGCGCGAACGCCGCTTCCAGCTGCTCGACGTTGTTGTATTCCAGGACCACCGTGTCGGCGGCCGCGCCGGGCGTGACGCCGGCGCTGGTCGGGTGGCCGAAGGTGGCCAGGCCCGAGCCGGCCTTCACCAGCAGCGCGTCGGTGTGGCCGTGGTAACAGCCCTCGAACTTGATGAACTTGGCCCGGCCGGTGGCGCCGCGCGCCAGGCGGATGGCGCTCATCGTCGCCTCGGTGCCCGAGCTGACCAGGCGCACCTGGTCCATGCTGGGCACGAGCTTGAGGATCTCCTCGGCCAGCTCGATCTCGCGCTCGGTCGGCGCGCCGAAGGAGAAGCCGTCGACGGCCGCCTTCTGCACGGCCTCCAGCACGGCCGGGTGGCCGTGGCCCAGGATCATCGGCCCCCAGGAGCCGATGTAGTCGACATAACGCTGGCCTTCGGCGTCGTAGATATAGGCGCCTTCACCGCGGGCGATGAAGCGTGGCGTGCCGCCGACGGCGCGGAAGGCGCGCACGGGCGAGTTCACGCCGCCGGGGATCACGCGGGCGGCGCGTTCGAAGAGCTCGGTATTGCTGGCCATGAGAAAAGGAGATGAGGCTTAGTGCATGCGCCGCGGCATCTTGGGCGACGGCTCGGGTTCGGGCTCCTCGAAGCCCGGTTCGCCGTCTTCCTCGTCGGCCGGCGGCAGGGCCCAGAAGAAGCGGTCGGGCACGACATTGCCCATGCCGGGGCGGAAGCCCGCGTCCAGCGACTGGTCCAGGAAGGACAGTGCCTCGCTGACCGCCGAGTGCAGCTCAGCTCCGACGGACAACAGCGCCGCCAGCGCTGCCGACAGCGTGTCGCCCGCGCCGACGAACGACGTCTCGAAGCGCTCGAACTTCTCGCCGGCGATCGGTCCCTGCGCGTTCGCCAGCACGTTGTCGACGAACTGGTTGGGCAGCTGGATGCCGGTCACCAGGACATGCTGGGCGCCGGACTGGGCAGCGGCCACGGCCAGCTCGCGGGCCGACGGCGCGCGCTCGCTGTCCCAGTCGGGCAGCAGGAAGTCGGTCAGTGTCTTATGGTTGCCCACCAGCACGACCGTCTGCGGCAGCACCAGCTCGCGCAGCGCGTCGAGGTATTGCTGCTGGTCGTCCTCGTCGATCCAGGCCACCGAGGGCAGGTAGGTCACCAGCGGCACGTCCGGGTAGTCGCTCAGCACCTCGGCGACGGCGCTGACCGCCTCGGCATTGCCAAGGAAGCCGACCTTCCAGGCCGTGATGGGCACGTCTTCGAGGATGTGGCGGGCCTGCTCGGCGACGGTGTCGGGGTCCAGGGTCTCGTGCTCGAAGGTCTCGGCCGTGTCGCGCAGCACGATGGCGGTGACGACGGGCAGGCAGTGCGCGCCCATGGCCGCAATCGTTGCGATGTCGCCCGCCAGACCACCGGCGCCGGAGGCGTCGCTGGCGTTGAAACTCAGCACACAGGCCGGCGGCGGGCTTTCCTGTTCGTCCTGTGGTGCGTCAACCTCGGGGGCGGGGGAGAGGGGATTTGGGCTCATGGGAGGTCGTGGCGGTCGCGGCCGAAGAGCTGCCGCAAAGCGTGGAGTCTGCCGCTAATTGGGCGTTTCAGACGCCCTGGGCACAGGCGTTTGCCCTCAGCATTGCGCTCTCGGGCCCTGGCTAGAATGAGTCGATTGTAGTGAGCAAACCCTGAGAGACACGTGAGCGAACCCAGTACCTGGATGTGCCTGATCTGCGGATGGATCTACGACGAGGAGACGGGAGACCCGGAGCATGGCATTGCGCCCGGCACCAAGTGGGCCGATGTGGACATGAACTGGACCTGCCCGGACTGCGGTGCGCGCAAGGAAGATTTCGAGATGGTGCGCATCTGACCGGCCCTGCCAACCGCCGACTAGGCCCGGACCCGAGCTGAAGCTCCGAGGAGACAAGGTTTGAACGAGCAAGTTTCCAGTGCCGGCCCGACGCGGGTCCTGGTAATCGACGACAGCAACACCATCCGCCGCAGCGCCGAGATCTTCCTGAAGCAGGGGGGGCACGAGGTTGCCCTGGCCGAGGACGGCTTCGATGCCCTGTCCAAGCTTGGCGACTTCCATCCCGACTTGGTCTTCTGCGACATCCTGATGCCGCGCCTGGATGGCTACCAGACCTGCGCCATCATCAAGCGCAACCCGCAGTTCTCCGGCGTGCCGGTGATCATGCTGTCGTCCAAGGACGGCCTCTTCGACAAGGCCCGCGGGCGCATGGTGGGATCGCAGGACTACCTGACCAAGCCTTTCACGAAGGACCAGTTGCTTCAAGCCGTGCTGCAGCACCGGCCCTGAGAAGCCTTACTGAGAGAAAAGCCATGAGCATCCACAACATCCTGCTGGTCGACGATTCCAAGACCGAACTACACGCTCTCTCCGAGATGCTGATCAAGCGCGGCTACAGCGTGCGCACGGCCGAGAACGGCGAAGAGGCGATGAAGCGCCTGGCCGAGGCCAAGCCCGACCTGATCCTGATGGACGTCGTCATGCCCGGCCAGAACGGCTTCCAGCTCACCCGCGCGATCACGCGTGACGAGCGTTTCATGGGTGTGCCGGTCATCATGTGCACGAGCAAGGGCCAGGAGACCGACCGCGTCTGGGGCATGCGCCAGGGCGCCAGCGACTACGTCGTCAAGCCGGTCAAGGCAGAAGAGCTGCTGGCCAAGATCAAAGCCCTCGGCTGAAGACGCAAGGCGCTCACATGGCCAACAAGACCGCCCTGCGTGAACTGCAACAGCGCTTGGCCGAGCGCATGGCCGCGCGTGAAACGACGCTGATCGCGAACTGGCTGGCCGTCGAGTGCGCCGGTGTCGGCCTGCTGTTCTCGCTGAAGCAGGCCAGCGAAATCTTCGCGCCTGTGCCGATCAAGCCCGTGCCCTATGCCAAGCCCTGGCTGGCCGGCGTGGCCAACCTGCGTGGCGGTCTGTTCACGGTCGTCGACCTGGCCATCTATCTCGGCCTTCGGGACGCGGCGCCTGGTCGCGGCATCGCGTCGCCGCAGACGCGGCTGGTGTCGCTGAGCGCCGAGCTGAACCTGAACTGCGCACTGCTCGTGGACCGCCTCGCCGGTCTGCGCAGCGACGAGCAACTGCCGCTCGCGCCTGAGCAGCCTGCCGGGCCGCGACCGCGCTTTGCGGGCGCGCTGCGGCGCGACGAGACTGGCCGCCACTGGCAGGTGATCAATCTCGAAGCGCTGGCCAGGCAGGAGAACTTCCTGCACATCGTTGCGTGACGCGCGTTTACTAGCCCCTGTCCGCGCTGGGATGCGGACACCACAATCACCGAAGGAAGAGGGTTGAGATGAGCCTGCTGGACAAGATCAGGGGAAAGTCCGAAGCCGACGAGCCGCCGCTGGCGGGTCGCGAAGGCATCGACACCACCATCGACTCGCAGGGCGCCGTGTTCGACACGACCCGCACCGCCGACACGACGCTGGCCGGTGTGGAGCTGCCCCGCCCCGAGACCCTCGTGCGGCAAGAGCCCCCTTCCATCATCTCGGCGGCCGTGCCCACCGAGCCGGGCCCGAACAGCGAGTTCCCCGCCAGCTCGCTGAACTTCGCGCAGACCACACAGGCAGCCGACCCGACGATGCTGCTGTCGGCCGAGCCCGCCACCGGCGCCGAGAAGCTCGGCCAGCTCTTCAACCGCCATCGCCAGCGCGTGTTGACCGGCCTCGTGGCCCTGGGCATCGTCGGCACGGTGGCCTCGGTCGTCATGGTGCTGAACAGTTCCAACCGCAGCGCCGCGCAGGTGCGCGCCACCGGCCAGGCGCTGATGCATTCGCAGCGCATGGCCAAGTCCGTGTCCGCCGCGCTGGTGGGCAACCAGGCCGCCTTCGCGGAACTGCGCGAATCGGTGGGCACGCTGAGCGATGTCGTCACCAACCTGCGCACGGGTGAGGGCCAACTGGCCATCGCGCCTTCCGACGTGCAGCCGACGCTGGAGGCCCTCAAGCCGCTGGTCGAGCGCGCCGAGAAGAACGGCAAGGTCGTGCAGGGTCAGGAAAAGATCCTGACCCAGGTCGGCCAGGCGCTGCGCGCCATCAACCGCCAGTCCAGCGACCTGCTCGAAAGCGCCGAGGCCGTGTCCTCCCAGGCGCTGCAGATCGGCGCCTCCGCAGGCGAGGTTTCGGCGGTCGGCCAGCTCGTCATGTTGACGCAGCGCATCGGCAAGAGCGCCAACGAGTTCCTGACGCAGGAAGGCGTCAGCCCCGAAGCCGTGTTCCTGCTCGGCAAGGACTTGAATTCCTTCAAGCTCATCACCGAGGCCTTGATCAACGGCAGCCCCGAGCTGCGCCTGAACGCCGCGCGCGACCCGCAGCTCAAGGAACGGCTGCAGACCTTGCTGTCGCAGTACGAAGAGACGCGCACGCGCGCCAAGGCCATTCTGGACAACCTGCAAGGCCTGGTGGCGGCACGTGAAGCGCAGACGGCCATCCTGAACGACTCCGAGCCGCTGCGCAAAGGCCTGGAGCAGGCCGCGTCCGGCCTGGAAGAGTCCGGCGGCGCGGGCTGGGGCCTGGGCCTGCTGTTGACGGCGTCTGTGCTGGCCCTTTTGGGCGGGTCGGTCGGCTTCCTTCTGCTGTACCTGGCCGACCAGGGCCGCCGTGCGGAACAGGCCGAAGCCGAGAAGCAGCGTGCCGAGTCCGAGGAAGCCGAAGCCAAGCGCGTCAACGACGCCAACCAGGCGGCCATTCTGCGGTTGATGAACGAGCTGGCCAACGTCGCTGAAGGTGACCTGACGCAGCAAGCCACGGTGACCGAAGACATCACCGGCGCGATTGCCGACTCGGTCAACTACACGGTGGAAGAGCTGCGCAACCTCGTCGGCCAGGTGCAGGCGACGGCAGCCCGCGTGACGGACACGACCGGCGCGGTGGACCAGACCTCCACCGACCTGCTGGCCGCCTCGAAGGAGCAGCTGCACGAGATTCGCGCCACCGGTGAGGCCGTGCTGGGTATGGCGAGCCGGATTACCGACGTGTCCGCCCAGGCGCAGCAGACGGCCGACGTGGCGCGCCAGAGCCGGCAGGCCGCCGAGCAAGGCCTGGCCGCGATGCAGAACAACATCGCGGGTATGAACACCATCCGCGACTCCATCCAGGAAACCTCCAAGCGCATCAAGCGACTGGGCGAGTCGTCACAGGAAATCGGCGAGATCACCGAGCTGATCTCGGACATTACCGAGCAGACCAACGTGCTGGCCTTGAACGCCGCCATCCAGGCCGCGTCCGCCGGTGAAGCCGGCCGCGGCTTCTCGGTGGTGGCGGAAGAAGTGCAGCGACTGGCGGAACGCTCCGGCGACGCGACGCGCCGGATTGCCGCGCTGGTCAAGACCATTCAGACCGACACCCACGACGCAGTGGCCGCCATGGAGCGCTCGACGCGCGGTGTGGTGGAAGGTACGCAGCTGTCCGACGCGGCCGGCAAGGCGCTGGAAGACATCGACCGCGTGTCCCGCCAGCTGGACGACCTGATCGGCCGCATCTCCTCGGAGGCGCAGCGCGAGGCCGCACACGCCAACGAGGTGGCGTCCAACATCCAGCACATCTTCGCCGTCACCGAGCAGACCTCGGAGGGCACGCGCTCCACGGCGCAGATGGTGCATGAGCTGTCGCGGTCCGCCGAGGCGCTGCGCGCATCTGTGTCGCGGTTCAAGGTCGCCTGAACATGAAGCCCCTCGCCCAGTCTCGCGCCGCTGAACGCGCGCAAGCCCGGTCGGTCCCCCGAGGGGACGGCGATGCACGCGGCATCGAGCCGCATGCACATCGCCATCTCGGGCCGGCTTGGGAGCGGCCCGGCGCTCGGCCCGCCATGTGCTTGCGCTGTGGTTGCGGAGTGCACAACTGATGGACAGCGCCCTGCGAGATCCCGACCTCCCAGCCGACCTGAGCCCACTGGCCTGGGTGCAGGAAGAGCTGCGCCGCTCGCTGGAGTCGGTGCACAAGACCTTGCGCCGCCTCGTGCGCGACGGCAACGACAACCGCGTCACGGCCTTCGGGTCCGACGCGCAGCCCAGTCTGCCGCTGCAGCAGGCCGCCGCCCAGCTGCACCAGGTCAGCGGCGTGCTGTCGCTGGTCGGGCTGCCGGCCGGTGCCGCCGTGTTGCGCGCCGCCGAGGCTGCGGTCGCCTGGCTGGCCGAGCGGCCGCTGGAAGTGGAGGCCGCAGCCGTCGACACCATCGAGCGCGCCGACTTCGCGCTGCTGGCCTACGTCGCCCGGCTGCTGGCCGGCAGCAAGACCTCCGCGCTGGCGCTCTACCCGAGCTACCGCGCGCTGCAGCAGCTCAACCGCGTGGAGCGCATCCATCCGGCCGACCTGTGGCCCTACGACTGGTCCTGGCGCAGCTTGGCCGTGGAGGCCGGCGTGCTGCCGCGCTCGCCCGACGCCGTGCGCGCGCCGTTCGAGTCGGCGCTGCTGCGCCACATGCGCGAGCCGAGTCCCACCCATGCGGCCAACCTGTCCGGCCTGTGTGCCGGCCTCGCGGCGGCGCTGCCCGCCGGCCAGGGCCGCACGCTGTGGCAACTGGCCGCCGCCGTCTTCGAAGGCCAGGCGCTCAAGCTGCTGCGCAACGACGCCTACACCAAGCGCCTGGGTTCCAAGCTGCTGCATGAGCTGCGTCTCGTGGGCCGCGGCGAGCAGGACGACCCGCAGCGCGAGCGCCTCGCGCAAGACCTGCTGTTCTTCTGCGCGCAATGCCGCGTCACGCAGGGCGCCGGCCCGCGCCTGAAGGCCGTGCACGAGGCCTACCGGCTGACCGACGAACATGCCGGCGACTATGAAGACGCCAGCCTCGGCAGCATCGACCCTGCCTGGGTCGTGCAGGCCAAGCGCCGCGTCATGGCCGCCAAGGAGAGCTGGTCCAGCGCCGCCGAGGGCGACCAGCACCGCCTGACCAGCCTGGACGAGCAGTTCGCCGGCCTGGCCGAATCGCTGACCCGCCTGTTCCCCAGCGGCGAGGTGCTGGCCCAGACGCTGCAGCGCGCCGTCGTCGCGACGCTGCGCTCGCGCAGCACGCCGCCGCCCGCACTGGCGATGGAAGTCGCTACCAGCCTGCTGTACGTCGAGGCCGCGCTGGAAGACGCCGCCTTCGACCAGCCCGAACAGGCCGAGCGCGTGCGCCGCCTGGCGCGCCGCGTCGAGGCCGTGGGCCACGGCCAGCCGGCCGAGCCGCTGGAAGGCTGGATGGAGGACCTCTACCGCCGCGTCTCCGACCGCCAGACGCTGGGCAGCGTCGTGCACGAGTTGCGCGCCAGCCTGTCCGAGATCGAGCGGCAGTGCGACGAGTACTTCCGCAGCCCCACGCAGCGCGAGCTGCTCATCCCCGTGCCCGGCCAGTTGCAGGCCATGCGCGGCGTGCTCAGCGTGCTGGGCCTGGACCAGGCAGCCCTCGCCACCGTGCGCATGCGTGACGAGGTCGACAGCCTGGCCAGCACCGAGATCGACTTCGACCGCCCCGGCGCGCGCGACGTCTTCGAGCGCTTGGCCAACAACCTGGGCGCCCTGGGCTTCCTCATCGACATGCTGAGCGTGCAGCCGGCCCTGGCCAAGCGCATGTTCCATTTCGACGATGCCAGCGGCCGGCTCGACCCGGTCATGGGCCGCCATGAAGGCGCCGTCGAACTGCCCGATTTCGAGGCCAGCGGCTTCCACATCGACCTGGATGACGAGCCGCGCGAGGCCCCGTCTTCGCACGAGACCACGCAGCCGCTCCGCATCGACCTGGCCACGCTGGACCTGCCCGACCTCAGCCTGCCCGACCTCGACCTGTCGGAGCCCGCGCCCGAACCGGCTCCTGCGCCGCCGCCCGCGCCCGCACGCGCGCCTGCCGCCGCGTTCGAACCCAGCGTCGCCGATGACCCGGAGATGCGCGAGATCTTCCTGGAGGAGGCCGACGAGGTCATTGCCAACGCGCGCGCCGCGCTGGCCGCGTTGCGCGAGGCGCCGGCCGACCCGGGCCAGCTCACCATCGTCCGCCGCGCCTTCCACACGCTCAAGGGCAGCGCCCGCATGGTCGGCCTGACCGACTTCGGTGAAGGCGCCTGGGCCTGCGAGCAGCTCTTCAACACCCGCCTGGCCGAGGCCCATCCGCAGGCCGACGCGGCGCTGGCCGGCTTCACCGCCGAGGCGCTGGACTATTTCGCCCACTGGCGCGAGCAGATCGCCGGCAACCAGCCTGGCCACAGTTCGCCCGAGCCGCTGCGCCTCAGCGCCGATGCGCTGCGCCTGCGCGGCGAGCGCCTGCCGCTCGTCGAGCCCGAATCGGCTCCCGATGTTCCGGCGGCCATTGACCTGCCGCTGGAGCCCGAGGCCGCAGCTGAAGGCGCCATCGACGCCGCCGAGCCGCTGCCGCTGCCCGAGGTGCTCGACATCACCGAAGCGTCGCCGGGCGATGTCGATCAGCCGCTGGCACCGGACTTCATGCTCGACCTGTCCGAGCCGGAGCCCGCCAGCGCCGACGCCGACACCGCCGTGGCGGCGCGCTTCGTGCTGCCCGACGAAGAGCACACGCTGGACCTCGGCGCCGCCGCTGACGAACCGGCGCCGCACCACGCGCCGACCGAGCCCATGCCCCTGCCGCAGGCGGTGGAGATGGCGGACGAGGAGACGCTGGCCAACTTCAGGTTCGAACTCGACCTGGACGAGCCGCCCGCTGCCGAAGCCCAGCCGCTGCCTGCCGGCGAGGCACCGCAGCAGCCCGAGGAGACGACGCTGGTCCTGCCGGCGCTGCAGCCCGACGAGCCCGAACCCGTGTTCGAGCCGGCCCCGGCCGTTGCCGTTGCCGAGAGCGCCGACCTCGCCGACGCGTTCGACCCGCTGGACCCGCTGGACCCGGAAGAGGGCTACAAGCTCATCGGCCCGCTGCGCATCAGCATCGCGCTGTTCAACATCTTCCTGAACGAGGCCGACGAGTTGTCGCGCAAGCTGTCCGTCGGCCTGGCCGAATGGGCGGTCGGCATGAGCCCGCCCGTGCCGCAAAGCTGCGAGGTGCAGGCCCATGCGCTGGCCGGCAACGCCGGCACGGTGGGGCATGACGAGTTGTCCAGCCTGGCACGCGAGCTGGAGCACGCGCTTGGCCGCGCCCAGCGCGCCGTGCGCTACGAAACCGAAGACGCCGAACTCTTCATCCGCGCCGCCGACGACATCCGCCGCCTTCTGCACCAGTTCGCTGCTGGCTTCCTGAAGCCCAACGACGCCGAGGTCATCGCCCGCCTGCATGCCTACCAGCCGCAGGAAGAGCCGATGACGGGCTCCGGCTCGCTGCACGACACCGTGGCCGGCGATCTCGACGACTTCCTGGCGCGGGATGCGGGCCACACCGAGCCGGCAGCGCTGTTGCCGCTGGACGAGCCGCCACGCGAGACCGAAGCTGCGGCGCTGCCTGAACCCGAACCGGACACCGCGTTCCAGCCCGAGCCGATCGCCGAGCCCGAGCCAGTCATCGCTGCCGTGCCCGCCGTCGAGCCGGAGCCCGAACCCGGCCTGCCCGACGCGATCGAGCACGAGCTCTACCCGATCTTCGAAGAAGAAGGCCGCGACCTGCTGCAGGACCTGCACGGCGCGCTGCGCGACTGGCTGGCCGAGCCGGCCGACCTGGGTCGCTCCGACGCCTGCATGCGCGCGTTGCACACCTTCAAGGGCGGCGCCCGCCTGGCCGGCGCCATGCGCCTGGGCGAGCAGGCGCACAACCTGGAATCGGCCATCGAGGCGCTGCTGCGCGCCGGGGCCGCCGACGCCGAGCAGCTCCACGCGCTGCAGCATGAAGGTGACGTGCTGGAGCATGCCTTCGAGGAACTGGGCCGCAGCCTGAAGGCCCCGGCCGCGCCGGTGGCCGTGGTCGCGCCGCCTGCACCCGTGCTGGTGCCGGCGCCAACCCCTGTGGCTGCCCCGGCTCCCGCCGTCGTGGTCGCAGAACCCTTGGCGCCCGGGCCCGAACCGCTGGCGCGCTTTGCCACGGTCACGCCCTTGGCCGAGGAGGCCGCGCCAGAGCCGGTGCGCGAGATCGACTGGGCGCGATTTGCCGACACCAGCGAGGTGGCCGACGCCGGCGAGAACCTGGCCATCGGCCAGGCCCTGGTGCGCGTGCGCGGCAGCCTGCTGGAGCGCATGGCCACGCAGGCCGGCGAGGTCAGCATCCGGCGCGCGCGCATGGAGTCCGAACTGGTCCAGATGAAGGGCGCGCTGCTCGACCTCGACGACAACCTGGAGCGCCTGCGCACCCAGCTGCGCGAGCTGGACCTGCAGGCCGAGGCGCAGATGCACGCCCAGCAGGAAGCGGCGCAGCAGGGCGGCCGCGAGTTCGACCCGCTGGAGTTCGACCGCTACACCCGCTTCCAGGAACTGACCCGCATGCTGACCGAATCGGTCGGCGACGTGGCCACGCTGCAGCGCACGCTCAGCCGCAACGTGCAGACCGGTGAAGACGAGCTGGCCGCACAGTCCCGGCTGACGCGCGAGCTGCAGGACGACCTGCTGCGCACCCGCCTGGTGGACTTCGACAGCATCGGCGAGCGCATGCACCGTGTCGTGCGCCAGGCCGCGCGCGACAGCGGCAAGCAGGTCAAGCTGGAGATCACCGGCGGCCAGACCGAGCTGGACCGCTCGGTGCTGGAGCGCACGGCAGGCGCCTTCGAGCATCTGCTGCGCAACAGCGTCGCCCACGGCATCGAGATGCCCGAGGTGCGCACCGCCGCCGGCAAGGAGGCCGCAGGCACCTTGCGCATCGAGGTCAGCCAGCATGGCAATGAAGTGCTGCTGAACTTCGTCGACGACGGCGCCGGCCTGAACCTCGCCCGCATCCGCGAGCGTGGCCTGCAACTGGGCCTGATCTCGGCGGATGCCGAGCCCGACGAGGCCCAGCTGCGCCGGCTGATCTTCGCGCCCGGCTTCTCGACGGCCGGCCAGATCACCGAGCTCAGCGGCCGCGGCATCGGCATGGACGTCGTTCGCGCCGAGGTCGGCACGCTGGGCGGCAGCATCGAGACCACGTCGACCGCCGGCAAGGGCACCAGCTTCCTGCTGCGCCTGCCGCTGACGACGGCGCTGACGCAAGTCGTGCTGCTCAAGAGCGCCGACCAGGTCGTCGCCGTGCCGGCGGCGCTGATGCAATCGGTGCAGCGCGTGCCGGTCGAGGCCGTCGAGGCGGCCTATGCCACCGGCAAGCTGCAGCACGGCGGCGCCGAGTTGCCGTTCTACTGGCTGGGCGGCCTGCTCGGCCACGGTGGCCGCGGCCACACGCATGGCAAGCACGCACCCGTCGTGCTGGTGCGCAGCGCCCAGGCGGCGCTGGCCCTGCACGTGGATGAAGTCGTCGGCAACCAGGAAGTCGTCGTCAAGAACCTGGGCGCCCAGCTCAATCGCGTGCCGGGTCTTGCCGGCATCAGCCTGCTGGCCTCGGGCGATGTGGCGCTGATCTACAACGTCGTGGCCCTGGCCGACTGGTACGGCGCCGACGCCCAGGCCCGTCTCGCGGCGGCGCGCGGTGAGATGTCCGAGCACACGCCGGTCGCACCGGAGGCCGAGGAGCTGCAGCTGGCGCCGCTGGTCATGGTCGTCGACGACTCGCTGACCGTGCGCCGCGTGACCCAGCGCCTGCTGGAGCGCGTGGGCCTGCGCGTGCTGCTCGCCAAGGACGGCCTGGATGCGATGGAGAAGCTGTCGGGCGATGAGTTGCCGTCGGTGGTGCTGTCCGACATCGAGATGCCGCGCATGGACGGCTTCGACCTGGTGCGCAACATGCGTGCGGACGGGCGCCTGGCCGGCCTGCCTGTCATCATGATCACGTCCCGCATCGCGCAGAAGCACCGCGACTACGCCGCCCAGCTGGGCGTCGACCACTACCTCGGCAAGCCCTATGACGAGGAACACCTGCTGGGCCTGATTCGCCAGTACACCCGGCAGGCCATCGCGGCCTGAACACCATGTCCCAGGTTGTCGACCACCTCGCCGAGCTGACCGGCTTCCGTGACCGCGACGTCATGGACGTCACGCTGGTCATGGCGCTGCGTGACCTGCTGGAGCCGGAGT
This sequence comes from Pelomonas parva, assembly GCF_043555835.1. NCBI lineage: Bacteria > Pseudomonadati > Pseudomonadota > Betaproteobacteria > Burkholderiales > Sphaerotilaceae > Roseateles > Pelomonas parva. The sequence goes on from NZ_JBIGHV010000002.1 coordinate 260,590, forward strand.
CGGCCGCGATCTACCGCACGGTGGGCGAGCCGGGCCATGAGCGCTGGCTGACGCGCGCCCACCTGCGCGCCGGGGACGCCGTCGCCACGGCCGACCCGCTGTGGGCCAAGCCCGATTCGCTGCCGTTGGTGGCCACGCACCCGCTGCGCTTGGAGGCCATGCGCACCCGCAGCGTCACGCAGGTGGCCCAGGGGGGGCAGTGGCTGTACCTGTTCCCTATCGCCACCGATCGCGATGTCATCGGCGTCATCGAGATCCTGTCCACACGCCGGCTCGGCACGGGCGCGCAGCGCATGGTCAGCAGCGTGCTGCGGATCTATCACAACTTCCAGGGCCTGCTCGACTACTCCGAGCGCGACACGCTGACCGGCCTTCTCAACCGCAAGACCTTCGACGAGAGCTTCCTGAAGGTGTTGTCGGACATCCCCGCCCGGCCCGACGCCAAGCACGAGGCCGAGGACCGCCGCCACGACACGGCCACGCCCCACTATGTGCTGGGCGTCATCGACATCGATCACTTCAAGACCGTCAACGACCGCTTCGGCCACCTGATCGGCGACGAGGTGCTGCTGCTGCTCTCAAGGCTGATGCGCGGCTCGTTCCGCTTCCACGACATGCTCTACCGCTTCGGCGGTGAGGAGTTCGTCGTGCTGATGCGCTGCGACGAGGAGATCCATGCCGGCGAGGCCTTCGAGCGTCTGCGGCTGAACACGGAGCGCTACGCCTTCCCGCAGGTCGGCCGCATCACGGTCAGCATCGGCTTCACCGAAGTGCGCCGCGGCGACGGGCCGGCGACCGCCTTCGAGCGCGCCGACAAGGCGGTCTATCATGCCAAGGGACATGGCCGGAACCAGGTGCACAACTACGCGGCCCTGGTGGCCAGCGGCGTCATCCAGGAAGCGGTCCAGCACGACAACAGCGACGCCGAGCTGTTCTGACCCGGTCCTAACGGGTTAGTCGGACGCAAACTGCGGCTTGCTTTTTTGTGGTGAGCGCAATAGCCTTTGGCTGTTCCCCATAACGGGCGCGTCGCAGATGCCCGAGGGTGGTCCAGTGCGGGTAGGCGTGGGCTGAGTTGTTGTTTTCCGGGCGCCAGCGCAGGCGTGGCCGGCAGACCCACATGTCGTGGCATCGCTGCAGGGCACGCATGCGTTATTCCTGGCTTCCGGCAAGCCTTCTGGTGGCTGCTTTCCTGGCATTCGTCGGCACCGCCGTGGGCGCGTCGCAGAGCCTGGGTAACCTGCTGGAGCGCGATGCCGAACGCAGCCGTGCGCTGCACACGCAGACCGAACTCCAGCAGCTGCTGAGGCTGCTGATCGACATCGAGACCGGGCAGCGCGGTTTCATCATCACCGGCCAGCAGCCTTTTCTGAGGCCCTACGAGGAGGCGCTGGACGACCTCGGCAGGCTGCACACCGGGCTGCGCCAGCGCCTGGCCGAGACGGGCGTCAGCACGGCGGCACTGCAGCGGCTGGATGCGCTGATCGAGCAACGGCTGGCGCAGATCAAGGCCAACATCGAGCGCCGCCTGGCGATGGGCGAGGGCGTCATGCGGGACCTGGGCGCCTATGCCGACGGCAAGCGCGTGATGGATGAACTGCGCTTCGAGATCGGGGAGCTCGCGCATGAACAGCGGCAGCGCGTCACGGCCGCAGACCTGGCCACGCAGCAGGTGCAGCAACGCACCACCCGCCTGATGCAACTGCTGCCCGGCGCCGGCCTCGTGACGCTGGCGCTGGCGCTGCTGCTGATGCTGCGCGAGCGCCGCCTGCGCGACCGCGCCGAGCAGGCCTTGCGCAACGCCAATGCGGGCCTGGAGCAACAGGTCGCGCAGCGCACCGAGGCGCTGAGCCGGGCGCTGGCGCGTATCCGCAGCTTTGCCAGCGAGCTGGAGCGCAGCATTGAAGCCGAGCGCCGCCGGCTCGCGCGCGAGGTGCACGACCAGATCGGCCAGGCCGGCACGGCCATCAAGATGCTGGTGTTCGCGCTGCGCGCCCAGTTGGCGCCGCGCACCGAGCCGCTGCTGGACGAGCTGCAGACCATGGCCGACGAGGCCATCCGCGCGGCCCGCCAGATCTCGGCCGCGCTGCGGCCACCGCTGCTGGATGAACTGGGCCTGGAGGCCGCGCTGGGCCACTACCTGCAGACGCTGCAGCGCCAGTCGGGCCTGACAACGACGCTGGCGCTGACCGGCGCGCAAGAGCTGGCGCCGGACCAGGCCAACCCGCTGTTCCGCATCACGCAGGAGGCCTGCACCAACGTGCTCCGGCATGCCGCGGCAACGGCACTGCGCGTGACGGGCCACCCGTGCTTGCAGGGTGGGCGGGACGGCTATGAACTTGAAGTCATCGACAACGGCCGCGGCCCCGGCGACACGCGGGCGGATGCCTCGGGCCTGCGGGGCATGCGCGAGCGCGCGGCGATGGCCGGTGGGGACTTCGACTTCGGCCCCGCTCTGGGTGGCGGCACGCGGGTAAGGGTCTGGCTGCCGCTGCGCACTGCAGGGCAAGAGGCGCTGGACGAGGGTGAGGCCTGGGTATGAGAGTGCTCGTCGTTGATGACCATCCGTTGATGCGCATGGGCATCGTCCAGCTGGTGCTGCAGGAATGGCCCGGTGCCGCCATCGACGAGGCGCCCACCATCGCCGCCGCGCTGGCCTGCATTGCTGCGGCGCGGCCGGACCTCGTCACGCTGGACCTGTCCCTGCCCGATGCCCAGGGCACCGAGGGCGCCAGCCGGCTGCTGCGCGCGCTGCCCGGCGTGCCGCTGCTGGTGCTGAGCCTGAACGCCGAGGCCGCCTACGCGGCGCGGCTGATGCAGATGGGCGCCAGCGGCTACCTGCCCAAGGACCGGGCGGCGGACGAGTTGCGCGTGGCGCTGCGCCGCCTGTCCGAGGGCGGGCGCTACGTCACGTCGGCCATGGCCGACCACCTGCTGGGCCTGCTCAGCGGCAAGGCGCCGGATGCGCTGCCGCATGAGCAGCTGTCGGCCCAGGAGCACCGCGTCATGCTGCTGATCGCCGCCGGCCGCACGCCGGCCCAGATCGCCGAGGTCATGCACCTGTCGGTGAAGACGGTGGGCAGCTACCGCGCGCGCATCCTGGAGAAGGCGGGCTGGACCAACAACACCGAGCTGACGAAGTACTGCATCCAGCACGGCCTGACGGAACTTTGAGCGGCGGCGCCGGTGCACGCCGGCCTGTAGGCAACTTACCTACGCGCGCTCGCGGCAAAGCCGCTGCGGCGCTCGCGGCATCCCCCGCTGCCGCCAGGACGGCCCGGGGACGACGATGCCGTCCATGAACATATTCCTCGTCGAAGACTCCGCCTCCATCCGCCGCCTGCTGGTGCGCCGCCTGGATGTCATGCCCGGCATGCGTGTGGTCGGTGAGGCGGCCGGGCAGGAGCAGGCGCTCGGCCTGATCCGCTGGACGGCGCCGGACGTTGTGCTGCTGGACCTGTCGCTGGCCAACGGTTCGGGCTTGAGCCTGCTGCGCGAGTTGCGCCGTTCGGGCTACACCGGCCGCATCGCCGTGCTGACCAGCGAAGACATCGACATCTACCGTCGCGCCTGCATGGACGCCGGTGCCGACGCCTTCTACGACAAGGCCAGCGGGCTGGAGACGCTGTTCGGCGACCTCGCCGAGCTGCAGCCGCAAGCCACCGCCGCCGAGGACAGCAAGCCCGTGGCCATGCTGCGAGACGGCCTGACGGGCCTGTATGGCGCGACCGCCCTGTGCGAGCGCCTGGACCAGGCTGCCCGGATCGCCACCCGCGACAAGGTCGACCTGGCCGTCTACGTGCTGCGCCTGGCGGGCCTGGCCGAGTTGCCGGCCGACGTCTCTGACGCGCTGGCCCTGCAGGTCGCCGAGCGCCTGAGCGCAGCTTGCGGCGAGGCCGACATCGTGGCGCGCAGCGCCGCAAACCAGTTCGCCTTCGTGCTGACCCGCGTCGACCAGGCCGGCCAGGCCGCCGCCCACGCCGAGCACCTGAGCACGCTGATGGCCCAGCCCTTCAATGCCAACGGCCACGACTATGCACTCGGCCTTGAGCTGGGCATGGCGCTCTTTCCTGCCGATGCGGTGTCCCCGCGCGGCCTGCTGACCCTGGCCGAGGCCACCGCTTTCGGCGCCCTTTGATGCGCGCTGCAAGCGGGTCGGAGCCCTGAAATGCCAACTGCTGCACGGCAGCCCCGGCGCGTAGGCAATTGACCTACGCGGGCTGGCGGAGATCTCGCTGCCGACATACCGGCATCGCCCGCTGCCGAAAAAGCCGCGTCGGTTCGAAGATCACACCATCGACAAACGGCCAGGGCGCAACACCAGTCCCGACCCCGGCAACCGCGCCCAAGTGCTTCAAATCAACCCGGAGAAATGACGATGACCTTGCTGAAGATCGCCAAGCCGCTGGCCCTGCTGATCGCCCTCCTGCCTGCCTTCGTCCAGGCCGCCACGACCGGCAACACCTTCCAGGTCACGGCCACCGTCACCAGCGCCTGCACCGTATCGGGCACGACGCTGAACTTCGGCGCCAGCATCGACCCGCTGGCCACCGCCACGCCGCTGGATGCCACGTCCACGCTGAGCGTGGTGTGCACGAACACCACGCCGTACACCGTGGCGCTGAACGCCGGCACCAACGCGGGCGGCGCCTCCAACTTCGGCGCGCGCACGATGAAGAGCGGCAGCAACACGCTGGGCTACCAGCTCTATCTGGACGCCGGCCGCTCCAGCGTCTGGGGCGACGGCACGGCCAGCAGCAGCACCTCGCCCGGCACCGGCACGGGCAGCACGCAGACGCTGACCATCTACGGCCGCCTGCCTTCACTTGCCAATGTCATCCCGGGGAGCTACACCGACACCGTGACGGTCACTGTCAGCTATTGAAGGAGGTTAGTGATGAAGCGCCTCGTCCAGGTTCTCGCGCTGTGTCTGCTGCCGCTGCTGGCCAAGGCGGCTGACGTCACGTTGATGCCCGTCACCGTCAAGCTCGACCGGATGAACGACCGGGCCACGGTGCAGGTGGTCAACAACGGCCAGGAGCCGGTGCTGATGCAGGCCGAGGCCATCGCCTGGAACCGTGTCGGCGGCCTGGACATCGACGCCCCGACCACCGACCTCATCGTCAACCCGCCCGTCTTCACCGTGCAGCCCGGGCAGACCCAGGTGCTGCGCCTGGGCCTGCGCCGCAGCCAGGCGCTGGCGCAGGAAGCCACCTACCGCATCGTGCTGCGCGAGGTGCCGCTGCCACGCGCGTCGGACGCGCTGAACGTGGCCGGCAGCGTGCGCGTGCTGGTGGCGCTGCGTGTGCCCGTCTATGTCGCGCCCACCCAGGTCCGGCGCGGCGAGCAATGGCAGGTCAACCGTGCCGCCAACGGCGAGGTGCTGGCCCAGGTGGTCAACACCGGCAACGTCCACCTCAAAGTGGCCGAGTTGCGCCTGGCAGGCGAGGGCGGCGAGGCGCTGGCGCTGCTGGCGCAGAAGGGCAGCACCTCCGTCATCTTCCCTGGCGAGCAGCGGGTTTTCCGCCTGCCGGCCGTCGCCCAGGCCACGCAGGTGCTGGTGCGCACCGACGAAGGCCTGCAGGCGGTTGCGCTGAATGACGTGCGTGAGGCCGTCAAGCCCTGACCCTTGCCGGCGGCTGTTGGCGCTGATCGCGCAGTTGTTGCTGCTGATCAGCGCTGCGGCCACGGCGCAGTCGCCGCCTGCCGAGTTCCGCGTGAACTGGGGCGAGACGCTGCTGTTGGCACTGAAGGTCAACGGCGTGCCCCGGGACGGCATGCTGCGCGCCGTGCGCCTGCGCGAGGGTCTGGCCATCCCGCAATCGAACTGGGACGACATGCACCTGCGCCTGCCCGCCAGCGGCCCGCCGCGCGTCATCGACGGCGAACAGCATGTGCTGCTCGCCAACGCCGGCCCGCTGCGCTGGCGCATCGACGAGGCCAGCCAGACGCTGGAGCTGGACGCGCCGGCCTCCGCCTTCGTCGGCCAGAGCCTGGACATGGCAGGCGGCCGGCCGCGTGTGACCGCGCCCTCGGTCTGGGCGCCCTTCATGAACTACGACGCCCAGTGGCAGCGTCGCACCCGCAGCCCCGGTGCTGCCGATGCGCTGTGGGAGCTGGGCCTGATGGGGCCGCTGGGCGACTTCAGCAGCACCGGCCTGGCGCGCAGCCAGGGCAGCGGCGTGCGGCTGGACACGCGCTGGCAGCGCGACGACCCGGCCCGCCTGACGCGCTGGCGCGTCGGCGACGCGATCAGCCACGCCGGCGCCTGGGGCCGCGCGCTGCGCTACGGCGGCCTGCAGTGGGGGACGGACTTCTCGCTGCAGCCCGGTTTCCTGAGCTTCCCGCTGCCCACGCTGCGCGGCGAGGCGGCGCTGCCGTCCACGCTGGACGTCTACGTCAACAACGGCCAGCGCCTGCAGAGCCGGCTGCAGCCCGGGCCTTTCGACCTCAGCGAGCTGCCCGTGGTCACCGGCCAGGGGGAGATCCGCACCGTCGTGCGCGACCTGCTGGGCCGCGAGCAGGTCGTCGTCACGCCCTACTACGTCAGCCCCGCGCTGTTGAAGCCGGGCCTCAGCGCCATCAGCGTCGACATCGGTGCCGAGCGTGAGGACTACGGGCTGGCCAGCAACCGCTACGGCCGCGCGCTGGCCAGCGTGACGCACCGCCAGGGCGTGACCGAGCGCTTCACGCGCGAACTGCGCGCGGAGGCCAGCGGCCGTAAGCAGGCCGTGGGGGCCACGGGCTGGATGCTGTGGCCCAGCCTGGGCACCGGCAGCGCCTCGGCCGTCGCCAGCCGTTCGGGCGAACGGGGTAGCGGCTGGATGCTCGCGGCCGGTCTGGACCGCCAGGCGCGCGACTGGAGCGGCAGCCTGCAGGTCCGCCATGCCAGCCCGCGCTTCAGCCAGGTTGGCCAGCCTAACGCCATGGCTGCGCGCACCGTCGTGACGGCGGCTGTCGGCACCTCGTGGGCAGGGCAGTCCCTCGGCGTGAGCATCGCTCGGCAAAGCGGTGGCGCGGTGCAGAGCAAGCTGGCCCAGGTGAACTACAGCCGCGACCTGGGCTACTGGGGCTATGTCGGCCTGATCGTCTTCCGTGACCTCGGGCCCGGCGGCAGCGGCAGCGTCATGGGCTTGAGCTGGACCCGCGCCCTCGACGCCCGTCATGGCGTCAGCGTCGGCGTGCAGCGCCAGCCCGGGCTCGACGGCAGCAACCAGACCGTCGTGCAGACCCAGCTGCAACGCAACCCGGCGTTCGGCTCCGGCGTGGGCTACCAGGTGATGGCCGAGACCGGCGGCCGCCAGCTCGTGCAGGCGCAGTGGCAGGGCGACCATGCCGTGCTGACCGGCGGTGCCGGCCGGCGCGGGCGCGAGGTCGAGACCCGCATCGGCGCCTCCGGCGGCGCGGCCTGGGTGGACGGCAGCTTCTTTGCCGGCCGGCGCATCGACGGCGGTATCGCGGTGGTGGACGTGGGCGGCTACGAGGGCGTGCGCGTGACGCAGGACAACCAGGATGTCGCCCGCACCGACGCACGCGGCCGCGCCTTCGTCAGCGGCCTGCGCGGCTACCAGCCCAACCGCATCGGCATCGATGCCTCGGACCTGCCGATGGACGCCGAGCTGGAGGCGCTGGAGATCCGACTCACCCCCGCAGCCCGCAGCGCCGCGCGCATCGACTTCCCAGTGCAGCGGGGCCGCTCGGCGGTGGTGGAGATCCTCGACTACGCCGGCCGCCCGCTGCCACCCGGCGCGCAGCTGCAGCCCAAGGGTCAGGCGCGCCTGTTCCCGGTCGGCCTGAATGGCCGCGCCTACGTCGCCGGCCTGGCGCCGGGGCGCAACACGGTGCTCGCCCGCTGGACGGGCGAGGGCAGCGGCGAATGCCAGTTCGAGTTCTTGCTGCCGCCGGCCCGCGACAGCGATGATCTGCCCGACCTGGGCATCCTGATCTGCCGGTGACCCCATGACCCGACTGATGACCCGCTCCCTGTTCGCCCTGTGCCTGCTGCTCGCCTGGGCCGGCCCGGCGCGCGCGCTGTGCCTGCCGGCGCTGTGCAGCTGCGGCGTCACGACGACCAACCTGGCCTTCGGCACCTACAGCCCGCTGGCCTTCGGCAACACCGACAGCACCGGCAGCGTCAGGGTCAGCTGTGGCGGCGTGGCCGGCCTGCTCATCCCCTTCAACATCGCCATCAGTGCCGGCGCCAGCGGCAGCTATGCCAACCGGCTGATGAAGAGCGGCGCCCATTCGCTGGCCTACAACCTCTACACCGATGCCTCGTACACGACGCGCTGGGGCGATGGCAGCGCCTCCACCCAGCTTGTCAGCGCCGGCATGCTGCTGGATGTGCTGGGCCTGTCGCCGCCGCAGAACTTCTACATCTACGGCCGCATTCCCGGCCGCCAGGTCACGACGGTGCCGGGCGTCTACAGCGACACCATCAGCGTGACGCTGACCTACTACTGAGGAGCGTTGCAGGGATGTCGTGACGAAATAGGCATGCGGCCACTTTTCCGTTCTTTGAAGTCATTTCTGGTGTTGGTGGGTAAGTTCTGGGCGATACCCTTTTCCGCCTCACGCAAATCCTCTGAGGCAAAAGAACGAGATGAACATGGAGACAAGCAAGACCGGCACGCCCGGGCAGGCAAGGCGTTGGTCATGGCCCTCGCCCGGTGGGCGCCGGCAGGACCAAGCACTGGGGCAAGGCCTGGATGCGGCCGCTCGTGGCGACCTGTCGGCCACACTCGATGAATGCGTTGCCAGCGGCCTGGGCCGTCGCTTCAACGAGATGTGTGCGTCCCTGTCCAACCGCGTTGCGCAGATCCGCAACAGCGCCAGCATCCTGGCGATGGCCGGCGAGGAACTGGCCAGTGGCACACGCCGGCTGGACGAGCGCACACAGGCCCAGGCCCGCCAGCTCGCCGCTGCGGCAGGCCAGGTCGACGAGCTTGGCGGGCGCGTGCAGGACACGGCCCGCAACGCGCAGGCGGCGCACCAGGTGTCGACGCGGGTGCGCGAGGCGGCCGAGTCCGGCGCCGCGCTGATGCAGGAGGCAGTGGACCGGGTCAGGCAGATCGAGTCCAGCTCGCGCGAGATGGGCGAGATCATCTCGGTCATCGACAGCATTGCTTTCCAGACCAACATCCTGGCGCTGAACGCGGCCGTCGAGGCCGCACGCGCGGGTGAACAGGGGCGTGGTTTCGCGGTCGTCGCCAGCGAGGTGAGGGCGCTGGCGCAGCGCAGTGCCGAGTCGGCGGCGCAGGTCAAGCGGCTGATCGCGCAGTCCGCCGAGCAGGTGGACCAGGGTGCGCGGCGCATCGAGGCCTTGGGCCAGACCTTGGGAGACATCGTCGGGGGGGTGCGCGAGCTGAGCGGGCGCGTGGGCGAGATGGCCGACAGCAGCGCCGCCCAGGCCCAGGGTCTGACGTCGCTGGCCCAGGCCGTCCAGGGCGCCAATGAGCTGACGCAGCAGAACGCCGAGATGGTGGCCGATTCCGCCCGCGCCGCGCGCGAGCTGGGCGAGCGCACCGAAGAGCTGTCCGCCGCAGCCCAGACCTTGCGGCTGCGCCAGGGAAGCGCCGACGAGGCGCGCAGCCTGGTCGAGAAGGCGGCGGCGCTGGTCAAGCGCAGCGGCGTGCGCGACGCGGTGCCACGCCTGGTGGACCGCGCCGGCGGCTTCTTCGACCGCGACATGTACATCTTCATCTTCAACCGCCAGGGCATCTTCACCGCCTTCGGCCCCAACCCGAGCCTGCATGGCGGGCATCTGCGCCAGGTGCAGGGGCTGCAATGGGAGCGGCTGTTGCGCGACGGCTTCGAGCGCATGGACCAGGGCGGCGGCTGGGTGGGCTACCAGACCGTCCACCCGGTGACCGGCGTGGTCAACGAGAAGATCTCCTATGTGCTGCCGCTGCCCGGTGACCTGCTCGTGGGCTGCGGCGTCTATAAGGTGTGACTCAAGCCGGCAGCTGACGTGACTTGACGACGGCGTAGCGCGCCAGCGTGCGCTCCCGGGCCGCGGCGTGGTCGACGACCGGACGTGGGTAGTCCACCCCCTGCATGGCGAGCGGCGCGCGCTCCCAGGGCGCGTGGATGGCCTTGGTGTCGAGGCCGGCCAGCTCCGGGCAGTAGCGGCGGATGAAGCGGCCCTCGGCGTCGAACTTCTCGCTCTGGCTGGTCGGATTGAAGATGCGGAAGTAGGGCTGGGCGTCGCAGCCGCTGCTGCTGGCCCATTGCCAGCCGCCGTTGTTGGCGGCGAGGTCGAAGTCCAGCAGCTTCTCGGCGAAATAGGCCTCGCCACGCCGCCAGTCCAGCCCCAGGTCCTTGGTCAGGAAGCTGGCCGTCACCATGCGCAGCCGGTTGTGCTGGTAGCCGGTCTGGTTGAGCTGGCGCATCGCCGCGTCCACGAGAGGAAAGCCGGTGCGGCCCTCGCACCAGGCCTGGAACAACGCGTCGGCATGCTCGCCGGTTTCCCATTGAATGCCGTCGTACTCGGGTCGGAAGGCCGCGCGCATCGCATGCGGGTGGTGGTGCATGACCTGGTGATAGAAGTCGCGCCAGATCAGCTCCGACAGCCAGATCTCGGCGCCGTGATCGCCGCCCTGCATCAACTGGTGGGCCGTGCGCGCCAGGCGGCGGATGGATATGGTGCCGAAGCGCAGATGCACGCTGAGGTAGCTCGGGCCCTTGACGGCCGGGAAGTCGCGCTTCTTGTCGTAGTCGGCGATGCGGTCGAGGAAGTCGTCCAGCAGCGCCTGGGCGCCGCGGGCGCCCTGGCCAACGTGCTGGGTCAGGCCGGCAGGCTTGAAGCCGATGTCCTGCAGGCGGGGCACGCCGGTGGCCAGCTCGGTCTTCGCCAGCGCATGGGCGTGGCGCTCGACCGGATAGCTGCTCAGGTAGAACTCATCCACCTTGCGCAGCCAGGCGTTTTTATAGGGCGTGAACACACCATAGGGCCCGCCCGTGGCCGTCATGACCTCGCGGCGCTCGAAGATGACATGGTCCTTGAACGTGCGCAGCTCGGCGTTCAAGGGCCTCAGCAGCTCGGCCACCTGCGCGTCGCGCATCAGCGCCTGCGGCTCGTCGTCGTGGTTGGTGAACACGGCCTGCGCGCCCAGCTCGGCGGCAAGGTGCGGGATCTCGTCCGCCGCCGAGCCGTGCCGCACGATCAGCGCGCCGCCGAGCTGGCGCAGGTCCTCGTCCAGCACCCGCAGCGCGCCGAGGATGAACTCGACCCGCCGGTCCGCGCGGGGCAGGGCGTCGAGGATGTCGCGGTCCAGGATGAAGGCGCAGAAGACCTGCCTGGCGCTGGTCAATGCCCGGTACAGGGCGGCGTGGTCGTCCGCGCGCAGGTCGCGGCGGAACCAGACCAACGCGCGGTCGAGGAGGGGGTTCATGTCCGCAGAATAAAATGAGATATGCCTGCCGACCGGATCGTCCTGACCAACCAGTTCCTCATCGCCATGCCCGGCATGGCCGACGAGGCCTTCGCAGGCACCCTGGTCTACCTCTGCGAGCACAACGACAACGGCGCGCTCGGCCTGGTCATCAACCGGCCGACGACGCTGACGCTGGGCACGCTGTTCGAGAAAGTCGAGCTGAGCCCGCCCGCCGACCCGCTGGCCGCCACGCCGGTCTACTACGGCGGCCCGGTGCAGACCGACCGCGGCTTCGTGCTGCATGAGCCGCTGGACGCACAGGGCGGCCACTACAACGCCACGCTGGCCGTGCCCGGTGGGCTGGAGATGACCACCAGCCGCGACGTGCTGGAGGCGCTGTCCAACGGCGCCGGCCCGCGCAAGATCCTCGTCACGCTGGGCTACAGCGGCTGGGCCGCCGGCCAGCTCGAAGAAGAGATCGGCCGCAACGGCTGGCTGACCGTCGACGCGGCGCCGGAAATCATCTTCGACACGCCGGTGGAGCAGCGCTACGAGAAGGCGCTGCGGCTGCTGGGCGTGGACCCGCGCATGCTCAGCTCGGACGCTGGCCACGCCTGATGATGACTGCCGCTGCGCCGTCATCTCTTCAGACTTTTCTGGCTTTTGATTTCGGTACCCGCCGCATCGGCGTGGCCTCGGGCACGCGGCTGCTGGGCGCTGCCGAGCCGCGTGGCACCATCCGCAGCGGCGACTTCGACGCCATTGCTGCCCTCGTCAAGACCTGGCAGCCCGACGCGCTGGTCATTGGCGTGCCGCGCCACCCCGACGGCGCGCCGCACGTGATGACCACCAAGGCGCAGAACTTCGGCAGGCGGCTGGCCGGGCGGCACCATCTGCCGGTCTTCGAGGTGGACGAGCGCTACACCAGCGTCGAGGCTGAAGCCGAAGGTGCCCACGACGTGGACGCCGCCGCCGCCGCCCTCATCCTTGAACAATTCTTCAGAGAACACCCATGAGTGAACTGCTGCTCGATGCCGAGGCCCTGTACTTCGAACTCAAGCGCGGCGTGCAGCGCCTGCTGACCGCCGACACCGCCCTGGTGGGCATCTGGAGTGGCGGTGCCTGGCTGGCCGAGCGGCTGGCGGCCGACCTCGGCGTGGCCTCCGGCACCATCTCCAGCGCGATGCACCGCGACGACTTCGGCTCGCGCGGCCTGGCCAAGGCGGACCACACCAAGCTGCCCTTCGACGTGGGCGGCCGCGACATCCTGCTCATCGACGACGTGCTCTACACGGGCCGCACGACGCGCGCCGTCATCAACGAGCTGTTCGATTTCGGCCGCCCGGCGCGCGTGCAGCTGGCGGTGCTGGTGGACCGCGGCGGCCGCGAGCTGCCCATCGAGCCGGCGTTCTCTGCGGCGCGGGTGACGCTCAACAGCGAACAACATCTGCGCCTGGCCCGCAGCGAAGATGGCCGCTTCAGCTTCGAGGTCAAGTGATGTTGAGCAAACGAAATCCCCAGCTGAACAAGCACGGCGAGCTGATCCACCTGCTGTCCACCGAGGGCCTGCCGCGCGCGGTCATCGAGCAGATCCTGGACACGGCCGGCAGCTTCCTGTCCGTCAACGACCGCGAGGTCAAGAAGGTGCCGTTGCTGCGCGGCAAGTCGGTGTTCAACCTGTTCTTCGAGAACAGCACGCGCACCCGCACCACCTTCGAGATCGCCGCCAAGCGCCTGTCGGCCGACGTCATCAACCTCGACATCGCCCGCAGCTCCACCGCCAAGGGCGAGACGCTGCTGGACACGGTCGCCAACCTCAGCGCCATGCACGCCGACATGTTCGTCGTGCGCCACAGCGAGAGCGGCGCGCCCCACCTGATTGCCCAGCACTGCGCGCCTCACGTCCACGTGGTGAATGCCGGCGACGGCCGCCACGCGCACCCGACGCAGGGGCTGCTGGACATGTACACGATCCGGCACTTCAAGGGCGACTTCCGCAACCTGACCGTATCAATAGTCGGCGACATCGTGCACTCGCGCGTGGCCCGTTCGGACATCCATGCGCTGAACATCCTGGGCGTGCCCGAGATCCGCGCCGTCGGCCCCAAGACGCTCGTGCCCGGCGACCTGCGCGACATGGGCGTGCGCGTCTGCCACGACATGGCCGAGGGCGTGCGCGACGCCGACGTCATCATCATGCTGCGCCTGCAGAACGAGCGCATGAACGGCGGCATGCTGCCCAGCAGCGGCGAGTTCTTCAAGCACTTTGGCCTGACCCACGACAAGCTGCGCCTGGCCAAGCCCGACGCCATCGTCATGCACCCGGGGCCGATCAACCGCGGCGTCGAGATCGCGTCCGACGTGGCGGACGGCAAGAGCAGCGTGATCCTTCCTCAAGTGACATTCGGCATCGCTGTCCGAATGGCTGTCATGGCCATCCTCGCCGGGAACGAAGCATGAAGATCCTCATCAAGGGCGGCTGGCTGATCGACCCGGCCTCGAACCTCGACCGCATCGGCGATGTCGCCATCGCCAACGGCCGCATCGTCCACCTGGGCGATGTGGCGGACTTCGGCGCCGAGCGCACGGTGGACGCCACCGGCCTCATCGTCGCGCCCGGCCTCGTCGACCTCTGCGCCCGTCTGCGCGAACCCGGCCACGAGCACGAAGGCCTGCTGGAAAGCGAACTTGCCGCAGCTGCCGCTGGCGGCGTGACCAGCCTGGTCTGCCCGCCCGACACCGACCCGGTGCTGGACGAGCCTGGCCTGGTGGAGATGCTGAAGTTCCGCGCCCGCAAGCTCAGCCGCTGCCGCCTGTTCCCGCTGGGCGCGCTGACGCGCCAACTGAGCGGCACGGCGCTGACCGAGATGGCCGAGCTGACCGAGGCCGGTTGCATCGGCTTCTCGCAGGCCGAGGTGCCCATCAAGGACACGCTGGTGCTGAGCCGCGCGCTGCAGTACGCGGCAACCTACGGCTACACCGTCTGGCTGCGCCCGCTGGATGCCTACCTGGGCGGCGGCGTTGCTGCCAGCGGCGCGGTGGCGACGCGGCTGGGTCTGTCGGGCGTGCCGGTCAGCGCCGAGACGGTGGCGCTGCACACCATCTTCGAGCTGGTCCGCGCCACCGGCGCCCGCGTGCACCTGTGCCGCCTGTCCAGCGCGGCCGGTGTCGAGCTGGTGCGTGCGGCCAAGAAGGAAGGCCTGCCCGTCACGGCCGACGTATCCATCAACTCGCTGCACCTCAGCGACGTGGACATCGGCTACTTTGACTCCGCCATGCGCCTGACGCCGCCGCTGCGCCAGGGCCGCGACCGGGACGCGCTGCGCGCCGGCCTGGCCGACGGCACGCTGGACGCGCTGGTGTCCGACCACATGCCCGTGACCACCGACGAGAAGGCCGTGCCCTTCGCCGAAGCCACGCCGGGCGCGACCGGGCTGGAGCTGCTGCTGAGCTTGAGCCTGCGCTGGGCCCAGGACTCGGGCCTGCCGCTGCAACGCGCACTGGCCGTCATCACGGCCGAGCCGGTGCGCGTGCTGGGCGGCGCGCTGGGCTCGCTGGCCGACAGCGCCGGTCGCCTGGTGGAAGGCGGCGTGGCCGATGTCTGCGTGTTCGACGCCGGCGCCAGCTGGGCCGTCACGCCCGAGCTGCTGGCCAGCCAGGGCAAGCACACGCCGTTCGCGTTTGCGTCCAGCGGCTTCGAGCTGCCGGCGCGGGTGCGCACCACGCTGGTGGCGGGGCACATCGCCTACACCGCCGAATGAATGCGGTCTGGCGCCTGGCGCGCCTGACACCCCATGTGCTGCACGGCCTGTGGATCGTGCGCACCGCCTTCGACGGCATGACGCCCGCGCAGCGCCACGAGCGCATCCAGTGGTGGTCGAAGAAGACGCTGAGCATCCTGGGCATCGAGTTGACGGTGACGGGCACGGCCCAGCCGGCGGGTCATCTCGTGGTGGCCAACCACGTCTCCTGGCTGGACATCGCCGCCGTGCACGCGGTGCTGCCGCAGGCGCGCTTCGTGTCCAAGGCCGACGTGAAGCACTGGCCGGTCGTCGGCGCACTGGTCACGGGCGCCGGCACGCTCTACATCGAACGCACCAGCAAGCGCGACGCGTTGCGCGTCGTGCACCAGACGGCCGAGGCGCTGCAGGCGGGCGACTGCGTGGCGGTCTTTCCCGAAGGCACGACGGGTGCCGGGCCGGAGCTGCTGCCCTTTCACGCCAACCTGCTGCAGGCTGCCGTCGCTACGGAGTCCCCCGTGTTGCCAGTCGTGCTGCGCTGGTATGAGCCCGGCGAGCGCTTCAGCACCTCGGCGCGCTTCATTGGCGACATGACGCTGACGCAGAGCCTGTGGGCCATCGCGTCGGCGCGCGGGCTGGGCATTGATGTGCAGATCCTGCCGGCCGTGCAGACCGCCGGACAGGACCGGCGCGCGCTCGGCGAGGCGCTGCGCGGGTTGATCGCGGACAAGCTCAACTGAAGACTTGACGCCCGGTATCGGCGCGCCGATGCGTGAGTTGGCAACCTGGTGCCGGCCCGCAGAGGCAGAGCTCTTCAGGCAGCGGCCACCTGTTCAAGGGGGTAGGCCACGCGTGATGGCCCTTATCGGCTGAGGAATCTGCGTTTTCAAAGGGTCAGCCGGTGCTTTCGCAAGCACCTCCTCTCAGCCCTCGACTCGTCGGAAAGCTCATGCGCCACCTCTCATCCTCTGTTCTCCTTGCCTGCACCTTGGCCGGGTCTGCTGCTCAAGCGGCGGTCTACGTCAGCTCTGATCACACCGTTCCTGGCGGCAATGCCTGGAACTCTGCCTTCGGCAGCCAGCAGAACGTGCATGTGGGCCAAGCCAGCGGTGGCGGCCTTGTCAGCGGCGTCGACCTGGACATCGTCGCCGGCGCGGCACTGAATGGTGACCTGTATGCCCGCAGCGACAGCCGCACCGCCATCTACGGTGGCAGCTTCACGCACTACGCCAACGGTTACCGCACGAGCTTGCGTCTGTACGACAGCGCGCACGTGAAAGTCGCCTACGACAAAGCCAGCCTTGGCATTGCCAACGTGGACGACCACTCGAGCCTGACGCTGGAGAACGGTCGGGTCGACGGCATCCAGGTGCACGATTCGGGCACGGCGCGGGTGTCCGGGGGCGTCATCCAGTCCCTGAGTTCGTTCACCATTGCCGAGGCCGCTGGCATCGGAGCGCATCTCGAGCTGACGGGCGGTCGCACCAACGGCATCGTGCGCGCGACCCAGGGTGGGTCGGTCGATGTGAGCGGCGGCAACTTCTCGACGCTGTTTTCGTACAACGGCTTGATCGAGGTGTCGGGCGGCCTGGGCGCCACCAACGGTCGTCTGGGCAGCAGCAAGGGCGGCCTGGGACAGTTCGTGCTGTACGGGTCCAACTTCGCACTCAGCAACGCACGCGCCGACTCGTATTTCGACCCGACCTACTGGATCTCGGGACCCGGCGTGTCCTATGTGTTGACCGGCACGCTGTTGAACGGCCAGACGATCCGGGCGAGCTACTTCGAGGAAGGGCTGGTGCTTGGCGAGGCGCCGCGCAACATCGCGTTTGCCGCGAGCCCGGTTCCTGAACCCACCACGGCCTCACTGATGCTGATGGGCCTGGCGCTAGCTGCCTGGATGGCTTGCAAAGGCAGGCAGCGGGTCTGATCCGCTCGCCGGCATGTTGATGGGGGCTGCGGTGACAGGGCGGCGCCGCGGCCGCCTACGACTTCGCCGCGACCTTGCATTTATTTTGTTATTTGGCAAAATAACGAACCATGGACAAAGTCTTCAAGGCACTCAGCGACCCGACACGGCGCCGCATCCTGCAACTGCTGCGCGAGCGGGAGATGACGGCGGGCGAGCTGGCCGACTGCTTCGACCTGGCCAAGCCGACGCTGTCGGGCCACTTCAGCGTGCTGCGTGAGGCGGACCTCGTCACGTCGGACCGCAGCGGCACGACCATCACCTACCGCCTCAACGTCTCCACGCTGGAGGAAGCGCTGCTGGGCTTTGCCGACCTGTTCGCCTTTGGCCAGCCGGCGAAGGCAACCCGAACCACGAAGAAAGGCGGTTCCCATGCTTGAACGCAATGGCACACGCATCCAGCTCGCTCTGATCGCCGTCATGGTGGCGGCCGGCCTGTGGGCCTGGAATCAGCTACCGGCCGGCGCGACCGTGCCCGTCCACTTCAACGCAGCGGGCGAGGCCGATGGCTGGATGTCCGCCGGGATCGGGCTGTCGCTGATGCCGCTCATTGCGCTGGCGTTGCTGGGCTTGCGCTGGCTGCTGCCGCGCATCGACCCGCGCGGCCAGAACATCGAGCGCTCGGGGGCAGCGGTCGATACGATCTGGGTCGTGGTTGCGCTGATGCTGACGGTGCTGCAGCTGCGCATCGCGATGCTGGCCCTCGGGTTCGGTCAGCCGGCGCCGCAGTTGCCTCTGCTGCTGACGGGCGGCATGTTCATCGTCATGGGCAACGTGCTGGGCAAACTGCGGCCGAACCACTCGGTCGGCATCCGCACCCGCTGGACGCTGGACAACGAGCGCGTCTGGGACCAGACGCACCGCTTCGGCGGCAAGGCCTTCGTGTTGGCCGGTGTGCTGCTGCTGGCGCTGGCGGCGACGCCGCTGGCCAGCGGCTGGGTGGCGCCGGCCATCGTGGCCGTCAGCGTGTGCGTGGCGTTGGCGTCGGTGTTCAAGTCGTACTGGCTGTGGCGCCAGCTGCAGCAGTCCTAACCCAGCCAGGCCAGGCCCGCCGACGTGCCGGCACGCGGCCGGTATTCGAGGCCCACGGCGCCGGGCCAGCCGCGTTCGCGCAGCAGTGTGAGTTCGGTCGCGTACTCGTTGGCCTCGGGCTCGTGGCGGCCCGCCACACCGGCCACTTGCACGTGGCCGAGCAGGCCCCTGTCGAGCGCGCGGGTCAGGTGGCTCAGCGATTCGCCCTCGGCGACGCGGCAGTGGTAGAGGTCCAGCTGCAGTTGCACACGCGGCGAGTTCAGCACGGCCAGCAGCTCCAGCGCCTGGGCTTGCCGGTGCAGGAAATAGCCCGGCATATCGCGCCGGTTGATGGGCTCGACGACCAGGGGCAGCGTCGACTGCTCGGCGGCCCAGGCAAGGTTGGCCAGCCAGATTGCGCGCGTCTGAGGTGTGTCTTCTGCCAGGCCGGACAGCAGGTGCACGCGCTCGGCACCCAGCCGTGTTGCCAGCGCCAAGCCGCGCAAGGTCGCGTCGCGGAACTCGGAGCCGGGCAATGCTGCGAAGCCCCGCTCGCCGGCCGCCCAGTCGCCGGCCGGGGCATTGATCAGCACGACGCGCAGGCCGGCCAGGCGGGCGGCGAGGGCGTCGGCGTCGTGCAGGTGGGGCTGCTGCAGTTCGACGGCGGCAAAGCCATCGGCACGCGCGACGTCGGGCCGGTCCAGATAGGCGTGCTCCGTGTAGAGCCAATCAAGATTGGCCGCGAAGCGCGGTGGGATCACTTCGACTCCGCGATGAGGGCCGGGTTCAGCCGCGGGTCGTTGTACATCTTGAACTGGCGGTAGACCTTGAAGTAGGCCCGGCCAGCTCGCGAGTCGGCCAGCAGTTCGTCAAAGCACTGGCCGAGGTCGGCGCGTTGCTGCACGAGCCGTTGCAGCCGCTCGCCGCAAGCCTGGCGGTGCGCGTCGTCCACGTCGGCGCGCAGCGTCTGCTCGCGCATCGCGGCGATCTTCAGGCCCAGGATGGAGATGCGGTCCAGCATGGAGCCGGCCGTCTCGCTGTTCAGTCGCGCGCCGGGCGCCACCGTCGAGCGGGGCAGGGCGCTCGCCAGCGTGGCCGGGTCGACGAGGCCCAGCGCTGCAAGCAGGAACTCGTCAATGCGCTCGATGGCGTCGTTACGGGCCTGGTTGTGGCGGTCGATGGCGCGCTTGTTGGCGACGATCTCCGCGTCGGGCGCCTGGGTTCGGCGGGCCAGGTCTTCCTGCGCCCACAGGCTGCGGTTGTGGAAGTGGTTGACGGAGATCCAGCCACGCACGTCATCGGCATCGACAGGTGCCGGCGCCACAGCCAGGGCCGCATCGTGCGCGGCGATCACTTCGGTCGAGGAGGGCAGGGCGGCGGTCATAGGCGGGCTGGGGCGCTGTCAGAATTCCGCGCCACTGTGATTGAGCCGCAAATGATAGAAGCCCGCCCCGCACCCAAGCCGCTGATCGTGCGCCTGCGCAATTTCGTCGGCGACACGGTGCTGAGCCTGCCGGCGCTGCGCTTGCTGGAGCAGCACGGCTACCGGCTGGAGCTGGTGGGCAAGGGCTGGGCGCGCGGGCTGCTGGAAGCCGAGGGCTGGACGGTGCATGTGCGGCCGGCCAAGCTGGGCGACCGGATCGGCCAGCTGCGTGAACTGCGGCGGCGCTTCAGGGCCGAAGACCCGGGCTTTGACAAACGCGCCAACGCGCTGCTCTTCCCCTATGCCTTCTCTGCCGCGCTGGATGCGCGCCTGGCCGGGCTGAAGGCCGAGGGCCATGCGGGCGACGGCCGCACCTGGCTGATGCGGCGCGGCCACCCCAGGCGCGAGGGGCGGCACACGCTGGTGGAGTACTGGGAGCTGGCCTGCGACTTCCTCGGCATCCAGGCCGAGCCGCCGGCCGACATCCACATGAAGGTCAGCGCCGCGCAGCGCGAGCAGGCACTGGCGCTGCTGGCGTCACACGGTATCGAGTCAGGCCGCTTCGTGCTGATCTGCCCGTTTGCCAACGGTCGCGTGGAGTTCCTGGACCGCAGCTGGCCGGCCTTCCCGGACTTCGTGCGCCGCCTGCACGCAGCGGGCAGGCAGGTCGTCATCGTGCCGGGGCCGGCGGAGGTGGAGGGCGCGAAGGTGCTGTACCCGGACGCAACCCGTCTGGATGGCGTCGCGCTGGGCGTCTACAACGCGCTGCTGCAACTGGCCGGCGTGGTGGTGGCCAACGACACCGGCCCCGCCCACATGGCCGCTGGCGTAGGCGCGAAGCTGCTGAGCATCTGGGGCCCCGTGGACGCCGCGCGCTGGGCGCCCTGGGGCTCGACGGTGACCTTGATGCGACGTGGACCGGCTGAGTGGTCCAGCGTCGATGAGGTCATCTCAGCCGTGGATCAAGCCTTGCCCTGATTGGCGACCGCTGCGGCCGCCTTGGCCGCCGCTTCCGCGTCGCCGAGGTAGTAGCTCTTGATCGGCTTCAGGTTCTCGTCCAGCTCGTAGACCAGCGGGATGCCGTTGGGGATGTTGACGCCGACGATGGCGTCGTCGGCGATGTTGTCCAGGTACTTCACCAGCGCGCGGATGCTGTTGCCGTGCGCGGCGATCAGGATGCGTTCACCGCCCTTGATGGCCGGCGCGATGGTCTCGTTCCAGAACGGCAGCACGCGGGCGACCGTGTCCTTCAGGCATTCGGTCAGCGGAATGTCCTCGGCGTCCAGGCCGCGGTAGCGGCGGTCGCCGCGTTCGCTGCGGGCGTCGGTCGCTTCCAGCGCGGGCGGCGGCGTGTCGTAGCTGCGGCGCCAGACCAGCACCTGCTCGTCGCCGTACTGCTTGGCCGTCTCGGCCTTGTTCAGGCCTTGCAGCGCGCCGTAGTGGCGCTCGTTCAGGCGCCAGGCGTGGCGCACGGGTAGCCAGGTGCGGTCCATCTGGTCCAGCGCATGCCACAGCGTCCACACGGCGCGCTTGAGCACGGAGGTGTAGGCGATGTCGAAGTCGTAACCGGCCTCCTTCAGCAGGCGGCCCGCGCTCTTGGCCTGTTCGACGCCGGTGGGCGTCAGGTCCACGTCGGTCCAGCCGGTGAAGCGGTTTTCCAGGTTCCAGGTCGATTCGCCGTGGCGGATGAGAACGAGCTTGTACATGGGCAGAAGACGCACAGGGGTGGTGGAAGCGGCGGATTATCGGACGCAGCGATAATCGCCGGCTTCGTTGAATTACACGGGATGCTTGCTTGAACTTCCTGATCGAGAACTGGTTTTTGATCGTCGCCGCGCTGGTCTCCGGCGGCATGCTGATCTGGCCCATGGTGGTGAAGGGCTCTCAGGGCGCTGCCGTCACGACAGCCGAGGCCGTGCAGCTGATCAACCGCGCCAAGGGCGTGCTGATCGACGTCAGCGAGCCCGAGGAATTCGCCAAGGGCCATGCCGTCGGCGCGCGCAACGTGCCCTTCGGCCAACTGGAAGGCCACAAGTCGCTGCCGTCCAACAAGGCCCTGCCGCTGGTGTTGGTGTGCCCGACCGGCGCACGCGCCGGCCGTGCCGCTGCCATGCTGCGCAAGCTGGGCTATGAAAAGGCCCAGGTACTCGCCGGCGGCTTGAGGGCCTGGCGGGAAGCCAACCTGCCGGTCGAGAAGACGGCGTAAGCCTTTGCCGCCGAGGAGATCGACGATGGCCCAAGTGAAGATGTACACGACCCAGGTCTGCCCGTTCTGCATCCGCGCCAAGATGCTGCTCAAGCAGCGGGGCGTGCAGCAGATCGAGGAGGTTCGCATCGACCTCGACCCCGCCGAGCGCCAGGCCATGATGGACCGCACCGGCCGGCGCACCGTGCCGCAGATCTTCATCGGCGACACGCATGTGGGCGGCTGCGACGATCTGATCGCGCTGGACCAGCGCGGCGGGCTCGCGCCCTTGTTGCAGGCCGCCTGATTTCAAGCCCGGGCAAGCCCCGGGCAGGCTGTCACGGGCCCTCGCCCATAATCCGCCACCGCCCGCAGCGCGCCGCCTGCGGGCTTTTGTTTGACGCTTCGTTCGAAAGAAGAGTTCCATGGCCGACGAGATCCAAGCTGCCGCCGAAGGCACCCCCGTGTTCCAGATCCAGCGCATGTACCTGAAGGATCTGTCGCTGGAGCAGCCCAACGCACCGCACATCCTGCTGGAGCAGCAGCAGCCCCAGGTCGACATCAACCTGACGCTGTCCGCCGAGAACGTCACCGACGGCATCTTCGAAGTGGCCGTCACGGCCACCGTCAACACCAAGGTCGGCGACAAGACGCTGTTCCTGGTGGAAGCCAAGCAGGCCGGCATCTTCGAGATCCGCAACGTGCCGCAGGACCAGGTCGAAGGCATCCTGGGCATCGTCTGCCCGCAGATGGTCTACCCCTACCTGCGCGCCATCGTGTCGGATGTCTGCACCCGCGCCGGCTTCCCGCCCGTGCTGCTGACGGAAGTGAACTTCCAGGCCATGTTCGAAGCCCAGCAGGCGCAGCGCGCCGCCCAAGGCGGCCAAGCGGTCAACTGATCAGCCCACTTCGCTGACGACGCCCCGCCGAGTGCGGGGCGTTTTACTTGGGTGACACTCCCGCGCATGACGACGATGAAGATCAGCGTTCTCGGTGCCGGTGCCTGGGGCACGGCCCTGGCCATCCAGGCCGCGCGGGCTGGCCATGATGTGCGCCTGTGGGCGCGTGATGCAGCCGCCATCGAGCAGATGCGCGCCAGCCGGCGCAACGCCGCCTACCTGCCCGACAGCGAACTGCCCGCTAGGCTCGGGCTGACGGCCGACCGCAGCGGGGCAATCGCCCACGCGGCCGAGGGCCTCACCATCGTCGCGACACCCATGTCCGGTCTGCGCGAGACGCTGGCGGCGCTGCCCTCGACGCAGCGCGTGCTGTGGCTGTGCAAGGGCTTCGAGGCCGGCACGGGCCGGCTGGGCCACGAGATCGCCCGCGAGCTGCAGCCCGTCATGCGTGTGGGCGTGCTGTCCGGCCCCAGCTTCGCGCAGGAGGTGGCCGCCGGCCGGCCGACGGCGCTGGTGGCGGCCAGCGAGAACGCCGAGCTGGCGCAGGCCGCCGTCGAGGCCTTCCACGGTGATCGGCTGCGCGTCTACACGTCCAGCGATCCAGTTGGCGTGGAGGTGGGCGGCGCCGTCAAGAACGTCATGGCCATCGCGGTCGGCATCTGCGACGGTTTGTCCGCTGCAACGCCTGATGGCCCGGGCTTGAACGCCCGCGCGGCGTTGATCACGCGTGGCCTGGCCGAGATGCTGCGCCTGGGCCTGGCGTTAGGTGCCAAGGCCGAGACCTTCATGGGTTTGTCCGGCCTGGGCGACCTGGTCCTGACGGCGACCGGTGATCTGTCGCGCAACCGGCGGGTCGGCCTGATGCTGGCCGAGGGCCTGACGCTGCCCGACATCCTGGCCCGGCTGGGCCATGTTGCCGAGGGCGTCTACAGCGCGCCGACCGTGCTGGCGCGGGCCCGCGAGGCGGGCGTCGAGATGCCGATCACGGAAGGCATGGTGGCGCTGCTGGAAGGCCGGCTGCGCGTGGGCGAAGCGGTCGAGCGGCTGATGGGCCGCGAAGCACGGCCCGAGTAGTCAGCTACCGCCTGCGTAGCCGTTCTGCCGCCACGCCTCGAACACAGCGACGGCCACGCTGTTGCTCAGGTTCAGGCTGCGCTGACCTTCGCGCATGGGCAGCCGGACGCGCTGTTCGAGCGCAAAGCCGTCGCGCAGCGCGGGCGGCAGGCCGGCCGTCTCGCTGCCGAAGACGAACCAGTCGCCCGGCTGCCAGGCGACCTCGCCAAACGGCCGGCTGCCGCGCGTCGTGAAGGCGAACATGCGCGTCGGGTCCGGCGACTCGGCAGCGAGGAAGGCGGCCCAGTCGGCATGGCGCTGCACACGGGCGTACTCGTGATAGTCCAGCCCCGCGCGCTGCAGCAGCCGGTCTTCCATCGAGAAGCCCAGCGGCTCGATGAGGTGCAGCGTGCAGCCGGTGTTGGCTGCGAGCCGGATCACATTGCCGGTGTTGGGCGGGATTTCCGGGTGGACGAGGACGATGCGGAACATGGGGCGGGAGTATCCCGAGAAGATTGGCACGGTGCCCGCGTCAGAAGCGCTCGCGCGCGTTCCTAGGCGAGTTGCAAGAACGATTCGTGGACCTGCGGCCATCCTCTTGAGAGCGATGAAAGACCAGCGTCGAGTGCCTTGCGCCAGGCCGGACCGCGCTCGCGTGTGTTCCGCGCCATTTCTTTGATTGCCTGCGGATCTCGCTGGACGAAATAGTCGATCAATGCCGCTGCCTGGGCAATGTCCTTCTTCGCCTTCGATCTGGCATCACCTGAGCGCTCGGCAGCGACCAGCAGCTTCCCCATGGCGTAAGCGGCTGGATCAGGCAAGTGAACGACGATTGCATCCTGAGCGCCAAGCAAAGTGGCGGGTATGGGTGCCTCCAACGCCAGCTCCATGAATCTCAATGGCTGCAGGTTGACATTCAGTGCGGGGCATTCCACCGGCTCGTCCCCGGGTTGGGTTCTGGAAGTCAGCCAGTCAAGATCGAAGTCCGGTTCATCCGGCTTGACATATCTTGTTCCCTCATTGACGGGAACAAAGCCCATCCGGAGCGAGTCAATGGCTGAATGCGCGTCTACCTTCGTATCTGGAGCCAGCGCCAGTGATACGTTCCGACCCGCATGCGCGAAATCGAGATCGACGGTCTGGCCTGCTTCACCCCAGGTGACCCCCAACACGTTCTGGTAGGCCAAGAACGCGTGAGTCCCAACCAGGATGGCGCCCGCCGAGAAGATGCCGTGATCGGCGAGCCGCTTAAGAACCCGAAAGTGTTTGGGGACGACGGTGTAGCAACCATGCGCTGCGGCCGCATTCGCCAACCTGCGCAGATGTTCGTGAGTGGCTGCGGCGCGGTCGTTGCGTGCTGCGTCTATCAGAGACCGCGTTGCCTCATCGTCCGGTCCGACGTACAACTGTTCCAGCCCGGCGGGCCCCTTGCGCTGGTAGTACCAGTAGCGCCGCTTGTTGATGGTCTTGGTCGTGAAGCCGCCAGGCAGATCTGCGGGCGAGCGGTTCAATGCCGCAACTCGGGCAGCTGCCATCACGGAGGAGTAGCTGGCTTGAGCGGCAGTGCTGTAGTCGGTAAACATGAAGTTATACTACCTTATTGAATTTGGTAGTACAAGATTCTGTGAGCGATGAACGCTCCTTGGCGAGGTGCCGTTGGCTTGTGTCTATTCCGCGCCCGGTTCCGGCGTGCGCGCCACGACCCAGGCCTGCACGCTCATGACGCCGGCCTGCAGCAGCACGCGCGCCAGCTCGAACAGCGTTGCGCCGCTGGTCATCACATCGTCCAGCACGGCCACGCGCGTGCCACGCAGCCTGGATGCGCGCAAGGGATCGATGGCGAAGACGCCGCGCACATTGGCCATGCGTGCGTCCAGCTTCAGGCCGGCCTGGCGTTCGTTGTCGCGCACGCGCAGCAGCAGGTCGGGTTCGCAGCGCAGCACGCGCCGCCGCGCCAGCGCCTTGGCCAGTTCGTGCGACTGGTTGTAGCCGCGCTCTCGCAGCCGCTTGGCCGACAGCGGCACGGGCAGCAGCCAGTCCGGCTCGTCGACCTCGGCGGCGGTCAGCGCCGAGTTCAGCCGCTGCAGCAGCGTCTCGCGCAACTCCAGTGCCTGGTGGTACTTGAAGTGCTGCAGCAGGCCGTCCCAGGGAAATCGGTAGTCGAGCGCGGCGACCGCGCGGTCCAGCGGCGGTGGTTCGACGAGGCAGCGCCCGCATTGCGGCCGGGGCCTGCCGATCAGTTCGAGCGGCAGCCTGGCCGCGCAGGTCCAGCAGCGCGGCACCGGCGCGGCGTAGCGTTGCAGGCAGTCGTCGCAGATGGTCTGGTGGCTCCAGGCGCGGCAGACGGCGCACTGGCCGGCGCATCGCATGAGCACCTTCTCGACCAGGGCGGGCTTCGTGGGTGCTGGGGAGCGCTCGGGCATCGGCTCAATATACTGACCGCTCCATGAGTGAACCGGCATCGACCCCTACTTCAAACAAGGGGCCGCGCCCCCAGGACGTCGACGCGGCGGCGCTGCGCCATCAGGCCCGGCGCCTGGCCCGCGCCGAACAGTCTCCCTGGCTGCATGCCGAGGTGGCGCGCCGCATGGCCGAGCGGCTGCCCTACATCAAGCTGCAGCCGGCGCGCGTGCTGGATGCATCGCCTGCGCTGGGCGCCAGCGCCGAGTTGCTGCGGCTGACCTACCCCAAGGCCGAGGTGCTGTGGCACGAGGCCGACCCGGCGTTGGCCGGGCGTGCAGCTGCTGCACGTTCCGTGGGCTGGTGGCAGAAGCTGCGCGGCGCTGGTTCCGGCCAGACCGACACGCTGCCTGTGAAGCCCGAGGTCGAACTGCTGTGGTCCAACATGGCCTTGCATGCCAATGCCGACCTACCCGGTTTGTTGAGCGCATGGCAGGCCAGCCTGGCCGTCGGCGGCTTCGTGATGTTCTCGTGCCTGGGGCCGGACAGCTTTGTCGAACTGCGCCCGCTTTACGCCCGCGCCGGCTGGGGCCGGCCGGCGCCGGACTGGTGGGACATGCACGACATCGGCGACCTGGTGCTGAAGGCCGGCTTCGCCGACCCGGTGATGGACCAGGAACGGCTGCGACTCACGTGGGCGGGCCCTGACAGCCTGCTGGCCGACCTGCGCGCGCTGGGCGGCAACCTGGCGCCCGCGCGTTTCCAGGGCCTGCGTGGCCGGCGCTGGCGGGCGGCACTGGCCGCGCAACTGGAAAGCCTGCGCGGCACCGACGGGCGGCTGGCGTTGACGCTGGAACTGGTCTTCGGCCATGCGTTCAAGGCCGCGCCCAGGCTGACGATGGCCGCCGAAACCCATGTGTCGGTCGACGCCATGCGGGCCACGTTGCGCAAGGGCCGCGCCGAGAGCTGATGGCTAGGTGATTCCCAGGGGCTGCCCTGCGGCGGGCACCCGAGGACCTCGGGCTAAAATCCCGGGCCGCTAAGAGGGTCAAGGGCAAAACCCGACCCGATCCGGATCTTGCGGCAGCAAATCCGGCCCTTTCCTTCGCGTAGGGCGGAACAGCAAGTCCTGCTCTTCAAAGAACCAAGTGACAACCATGACGATGATGAACGCACGAGTGCATAGCGCTTCACGCGGCTGGGCCCAGCGGGCTGCCGTGGCGGCGACGATGGCCCTGGCGACGGGTTCGGCCCTCGCGGTGAACGACCTCAAAGGCGGCCCGGGCGTTAATCAGCTCGATCTGCACGAGCCGGTCACGCGCATTGCTGCCGACCAGATGTGGCTGCACAACTTCGTCATGATCGTCTGCCTCGCCATCTTCGTGGCGGTGTTCGGCGTCATGTTCTATTCGATCTTCAAGCACCGCAAATCCAAGGGCGCGGTGTCGGCCAACTTCCACGAGAGCGTGGCCGTCGAGATCGCCTGGACCGTTGTCCCGCTGCTGATCGTCATCGCCATGGCCCTGCCGGCGACCAAGGTGGTCGTTGCGATGAAGGACACCACCAACGCCGACGTCACCATCAAGGCCACCGGCTACCAGTGGAAGTGGGGCTACGACTACCTGAAGGGCGAGGGCGAGGGCATCGGCTTCCTGGCCACGCTGGACACCGCCCAGCGTGAGGCCTCCAATTCGGGCAACCCCGCGCCGGTCGACGACTACCTGCTGAAGGTCGACAACCCGCTGGTCGTGCCGGTGGACAAGAAGATCCGCATCATCACGACCGCCAACGACGTCATCCACGCCTGGATGGTGCCGGCCTTCGGCGTCAAGCAGGATGCCATCCCCGGCTTCGTGCGCGACACCTGGTTCAAGGCCGAGAAGATCGGTGACTTCTACGGCCAGTGCGCCGAGCTGTGCGGCAAGGAACACGCCTACATGCCCATCCACGTGAAGGTGGTGTCCGCCGAGGACTACAGCGCCTGGGTTGCGGTCAAGCAAAAGGAAGCCGCCGCCAAGGCCGACGACCCGAACAAGGTCTGGGAGCAGGCGGCGCTGATCGCCCGCGGCGAGAAGGTCTACGCCGCCAACTGCGCGGCCTGCCACAAGGCCGATGGCACCGGCGCCGGCCCGATCAAGGCGCTGGACAAGGCGCCGGTCGTGCTGGACGAAGACAAGTCCAAGCAGATCGCCATCCTGCTCAATGGCGTGCTCGACAAGGGCATGCCAGCCTGGAAGCAGCTGAGCGACACGGACATCGCCGCCGTGATCACGTACACGAAGAACAGCTGGTCCAACAAAACGGGCCAGACCGTGCAGCCGTCCGAAATCGTCGCCGCCCGCAAGTAATTCTGAACACCGAATCAGAGGAATCCAAATGAGTGCAGTGCTTCCCCCCCACGGTGTTCACGGTGGCCATGACGGCCACGCCCACGATCACCACGACGACCACCACGCTCCCACCGGCTGGCGCCGCTGGGTCTTCGCCACCAACCACAAGGACATCGGTACGCTGTACCTGCTGTTCTCGTTCGCGATGCTGATGGTCGGCGGCATCCTGGCGCTGTGCATCCGCGCTGAACTGTTCCAGCCGGGCCTGCAGTTCTTCAACCCCGAGCTGTTCAACCAGTTCACGACCATGCACGGTCTGATCATGGTGTTCGGCGCCATCATGCCGGCCTTCGTCGGCTTTGCGAACTGGATGATTCCGCTGCAGATCGGCGCCAGCGACATGGCCTTCGCGCGGATGAACAACTTCAGCTTCTGGCTGCTGATCCCCGCCGCCATCATGCTGGTGGGCAGCTTCTTCATGCCCGGCGGCGCGCCCGCTGCCGGCTGGACGCTGTATGCGCCGCTGACGCTGCAGATGGGCCCGTCGATGGACGCCGGCATCTTCGCGATGCACATCATGGGCGCCTCGTCCATCATGGGCTCCATCAACATCATCGTCACCATCCTCAACATGCGCGCCCCTGGCATGACGCTGATGAAGATGCCGATGTTCGCGTGGACCTGGCTGATCACCGCCTACCTGCTGATCGCCGTCATGCCCGTGCTGGCCGGTGCCATCACGATGACGCTGACCGATCGCCATTTCGGCACCGCCTTCTTCAACCCCGCTGGCGGCGGTGACCCGGTCATGTACCAGCACATCTTCTGGTTCTTCGGCCACCCCGAGGTCTACATCATGATCTTGCCGGCCTTCGGCATCGTCAGCCAGATCGTGCCGGCGTTCGCCCGCAAGCGCCTGTTCGGCTACGCGTCCATGGTGTACGCCACGGCGTCCATCGCCATCCTGTCCTTCATCGTCTGGGCCCACCACATGTTCGCCACCGGCATGCCGGTAACGGGACAGCTGTTCTTCATGTACGCGACCATGCTGATCGCCGTGCCCACGGGCGTGAAGATCTTCAACTGGCTGGCGACGATGTGGCGCGGCTCGATGACCTTCGAGACGCCGATGCTGTTCGCCGTCGGCTTCATCTTCGTGTTCACGATGGGCGGCTTCACCGGCCTCATCCTGGCCATGGCGCCGGTCGACATCCAGCTGCAGGACACCTACTACGTCGTGGCCCACTTCCACTACGTGCTGGTGGCCGGCTCGCTGTATGCGTTGTTCGCGGGCGTCTACTACTGGGGCCCGAAGTGGACCGGCGTGATGTATTCGGAGTTCCGCGGCAAGGTCCACTTCTGGGGCTCGTTGATCTTCTTCAACATCACCTTCTTCCCGATGCACTTCCTGGGTCTGGCCGGCATGCCGCGTCGCTATGCCGACTACCCGATGCAGTTCACCGACTTCAACGCCATCGCGTCGGTCGGCGCCTTCGGCTTCGGGCTGATGCAGGTCTACTTCTTCCTGTTCGTCGTCGTCCCGATGATGCGCGGCAAGGGTGAGAAGGCTGCACAGAAGCCGTGGGAAGCGGCGGAAGGCCTGGAGTGGGAAGTGCCGTCGCCGGCCCCCTTCCACACCTTCGAAGAGCCGCCCAAGCTGAACGCTTCGGCCACCAAGATCGTCCACGGCCACTGAACGCCATGACACCCGAACAGCGCAAGAGCAACCGCCGGCTGGGGCTGATCCTGCTGACGGTCGCGCTGACCTTTGGTGTCGGCTTCGTTGCCAAGATCATGCTGCTGGCCAGCTGACATGCGCCTGCTCGACGCCCTGAGCCGCGACAACCGACAGCTTCTCTTGAAGCTGGTGGTGATCGTGGTGTTCATGCTTGGCTTCGGCTATGCGCTGGTGCCGCTGTACAAGCACATCTGCGAGGCACTGGGCATCAACGTGCTGTCGCTGTCCGAGCGCCAGGTCGCAGCCGGGAAGAGCGATGCCAACGGCAATGGCCAGATCGACTACAGCCGCACGATCACCGTCGAGTTCGACACCAACGCGCGTGGTCCCTGGGACTTCAAGCCGGCGGTGCGGCACATGACGGTGCATCCGGGCCAGCTGAGCCAGGTCATGTACGAGTTCCGCAACAAGCAGGATCGCGTCATGGCCGCCCAGGCCATCCCGAGCTATGCGCCCATGCAGGCCAGCGCGCATTTCAACAAGTTGGAATGCTTCTGCTTCAACGAGTACACGTTGCAGCCGGGCGAGACCAAGCAGTGGCCGGTCGTGTTCGTCATCGACCCCAAGCTGTCCAAGGATGTGAAGACCATCACCCTGTCCTACACCTTCTTCGAGGTGGCGGGCAAGGGTGGGTTCAAGGTCGGCGAGGCACCCAAGGGTGCGGGAGCCGCGCTGTGACCAAGCCGGGCCAGGATTTCAAGGACGCCGTCGGCCGCAAGGCCTCGCTGCGCCAGACGATCTCAGCGGTGGCCTGGAGTTTTTTTGGCGTGCGCCGGGGCCGGGACCATGAGCAAGACATGGCCAAGCTCAACCCGGTGCACGTGATCATTGCGGGCGTGCTGGGCGCCGCCCTGTTTGTATTGGTGCTGGTGCTGGTGGTCCGCTGGGTCATCAGCAGTGGCGTGGCTGCGGCCTGACGGCCCGGTCGCAACAGAGTTCAGAACGAGCGAGTACTAGGAGAACAACATGTCGGCAGCGACTACCTCGGGCAAGGCCCCGTACTACTTCGTCCCGGGGCCCTCGTGGTACCCGGTCGGGGCCGCCATCGGCCTGTTCTTCGTCATCCTCGGCGCCGGCCAGTGGATCAACGGCCACGGCTGGGGCATGTACTCGCTGATCGGCGGTCTGGCGGCCTGGGGCTTTGTGCTGCAGCAGTGGTTCAGCGCAGCCATCCATGAGAGCGAGAGCGGCCTCTACAGCGACCGCATCGACGTGTCCTTCCGCTGGAGCATGGGCTGGTTCATCTTCTCGGAGGTGATGTTCTTCGCTGCCTTCTTTGGTGCTTTGTACTGGGCGCGCGTCCACTCGGTGCCGGAGCTTGGCAACCTCGAGAACTCCATCCTGTGGCCCGACTTCAAGGCCATCTGGCCGAGCAGCGCGGCCGGCTTCACCGCCGCGCCGGCCGGCACCGTCGAGCCCTTCTCGACCATCGGTCCCTGGCCGCTGCCGACCATCAACACGGCGCTGCTGCTGACCTCGGGCGTCACGCTGACCATCGCCCACCATGCGCTGATCGCTGGCAACCGTGCCAAGACCATCGCCTTCATGTGGATGACGGTGCTGCTGGGCGTGATCTTCCTGGTCGTGCAGGGCTACGAGTACGCCCACGCCTACCGGGACCTGAACCTCAAGCTCAGCTCCGGCGTGTTCGGCTCGACCTTCTTCATGCTGACCGGCTTCCATGGCTTCCACGTCTTCGTGGGCATGCTGATGCTGCTGTTCATCACCATCCGCCTGCACAAGGGCCACTTCACGGCCGACCGCCACTTCGGCTTCGAAGGCGCGGCCTGGTACTGGCACTTCGTCGACGTGGTCTGGCTGGGCCTGTACGTCGTCGTCTACTGGATGTAAGGCGCTGCGGCGCCGCCAACGACAAAGCGCCGCGGAAGCGGCGCTTTTTTTGATTCCGGCCCGGTCAGTTCCTATCGACTCATGGGCACGCCGGTCGGCTGTATCCAGCCCATCCACCAGCAAAACAGGATGATGAGAAACAGCGCCACCGACACGCCGACGCGAACCGCCAGCGCCCGTGCCATGTTCGGGCTGCGCTTGTCGCCGCTGCCCTTGCGCAGCATGAAGAAGCCAGCCGCTGCCAGCGCGCCGAGGATGCCGATGAAGGCGATCAGGATCACGAAGTTCATGGCGGCGGATTATCCGCGCGGGTTCCGGTCATGCTGAGCCGGCGCGGCTGGGTCGTGCTGATCGCGGCGCTGCTGAGCGCATCGCTGACGGGCCGCCTGGGCTTGTGGCAGCTCGACCGCGCAGCGCAGAAGGTCAGCCTGCAGGCCGCGCTGGACGCCCAGTCGCAGCAGCCCGCCCTGAGCAATGCCGAACTGGCCGGCGCCGACCAGGTGCACCGCCGTGTCGCGCTGCGCGGCACCTGGGTCGCCGATCGCACCGTCTGGCTGGACAACCGGCCGATGGACGGCCGCGTCGGCTTCTTCGTCGTGACGCCGCTGCTTCTCTCCGGCCGTGACGACACCGTCCTCGTGCAACGGGGCTGGGCGCCGCGCCATGTGGCCGAGCGAAACCGACTGCCACCGCTGGCCACGCCGGCCGGCGAGGTCGAAGTCATCGGGCGCCTCGCCGCTTCGCCATCCCGGCTTTATGAGCTGGGCGAAGGCTCGACCGGGGCGATCCGGCAGAATCTCGACCCTGCGGCCTTTGGCGCCGAAGCGGGCCTCAAGCTGCTGCCGCTGACCGTCGTGCAGACCGACGCCAGCGCCGACGATGGCCTGCTGCGCCACTGGCCGGCGCCGGAGCTGGGCCTTCACAAACACTATGGCTACGCCTTTCAATGGTTTGCGCTCTGCGCGCTGATCCTCGTCCTCTATGTCTGGTTCCAACTCGTCCGCCCCCGGCTCCGCAAGCAGCAGCCCTGAACCGCTGAGCTTTGCGGTGCACAGCCTGCCCGACCCGCGCGCAGTGCCGCAGCAGCGCGCCGGCCGCTGGAAGATGCTGCTGGTGCTGGCCATGTGCGCGGCGCCGGTCGTCGCGTCCTACTTCACCTTCTACGTCGTCAAGCCCAGTGGCTCGGCCTATGGCGAGCTGATCTCGCCGCACGTCGACATGCCGGCCGACCTGCCACTCACCGACCTGCAGGGCCGCCCGGTCACGCCGGCCTCGCTGCGCGGCCAGTGGCTGTTGACCGTTGTGCAGGGCTCGGACTGCCCGGCCGCCTGCGAGCGCCAGCTGTTCGTGCAGCGTCAGCTGCGCGAGATGCTCGGCAAGGAGCGGCCTCGCGTCGACAAGCTCTGGCTGATCCCCGACGCCGGCACGCCGCGCGCCGAGGTGCTGGCCGCCGTGGGGCAGAAGGGCGCCGAGGTTACCGTATTGCGCGTGCCGGCCGACCGTCTCGCCGCCTGGCTGAAGCCCGCCGACGGCCGCAAGCTGGCCGACCATTTCTTCATCATCGACCCGATGAACCGCTGGATGGAGCGCGCCCCGGCCGAGCCCGAGCCCAAGAAGCTGCAGGGCGATCTCAGCAAGCTATTGAAAGCCAGCGCCAGCTGGGACACCGCAGGCCGATGAACGACGTGCTCCTGCCCTTGGGCCAGGTCGCTGCCATCGGCGGCGCGGTCGCCCTTGGCCCGCTGATCTGGTGGCGCCAGCGCTCGCGCAGCGCGACGCCGGCCGGCCGCCTGCGCGCGCTGACGGCGCTGACGCTGTTCCTGACCTTCGACCTCATCGTCTTCGGCGCCTTCACGCGGCTGAGCGATTCCGGCCTGGGCTGCCCGGACTGGCCCGGCTGCTACAGCTCGGCCAGCCCGGTCGGCGCACGCAAGCACATCGAGGCTGCGCAGACCGCCATGCCCACCGGCCCGGTCACGCATGGCAAGGCCTGGATCGAGATGATCCATCGCTACCTCGCCAGCGGCGTGGGCCTGCTCATCCTCGTCATGACCGTGCTGAGCTGGCGGCTGAAGCGCCACGGCGGCGAGCGCGCGCCCTCGGCCTGGTTGCCGACGCTGACCTTCGTCTGGGTCTGCGTGCAAGGCGCGTTCGGCGCGCTGACGGTGACGATGAAGCTGTTCCCCGCCATCGTCACGTTGCATCTGCTGTTCGGCATGGGCCTGCTGATGCTGCTGGCCTGGCAGCACGAGGCCTACGAGCCCCGCCCGCTGGCCGTGCCGCCGGCGCTGCGCCGCGCGGTGCTGGCGGTGCTCGTGCTGACGCTTGTCCAGGTCGGCCTGGGCGGCTGGGTCAGCACGAATTACGCGGTGCTGGCTTGCGACGAATTCCCCACCTGCCACGGCGGCCAGTGGTGGCCACAGATGGACTTTGGCCAGGGCTTCCAGCTCTGGCGCGAGCTGGGTCAGCGCGCCGACGGCAGCTGGCTGGGTTTCGAGGCGCTGGCCGCCATCCACATGGCCCACCGTCTCGGTGCGGCGGTCGTCTTCGCGGCCATCCTCGCACTTGCCTGGGCGCTGCGTCGGCGGGCGCCGGGTTGGGCCAAGCTGCTGCTGGCTGCGGCCGGCTGGCAGCTTGCCTCCGGCCTGTCGAACGTCGTGCTCGACTGGCCTATCGTTGCCGCCCTGGCCCACACTGCCGGCGCTGCCGTGCTGCTGGCCCTGCTCACCACCTTGTTCGCACGTCTGCAGAAGACGTCGCCCTGACCATGTCGACCTCCACCGCCAGTGCCCTGATGCACAGCCCGCGCTGGCAGCAGTTCTACCAGCTGACCAAGCCGCGTGTCGTCCAGCTCATCGTCTTCTGCGCCGCCATCGGCATGGCCCTTGCCGTGCCCGGCCTGCCGGACCTGCAGCAGGCGCTGACCATGCTGGCGGCCATTGCCGGCATCTGGCTGGTGGCCGGCGCGGCGGCGGCCTTCAACTGCCTCATCGAAGACGGCATCGACGCGCGCATGAAGCGCACCGCCTGGCGCGCCACCGCCAAGGGCGAGTTGAGCCGCACGCAGACGCTGGCGTTCTCCGGCCTGCTGTGCGCCGCCGGCATGGCGCTGCTGGGCGTCTACGTCAATGTGCTGACCATGTGGCTGACCTTCGCCACCTTCGTCGGCTATGCGGTCATCTACACCGTCATCCTCAAGCCCATGACGCCGCAGAACATCGTCATCGGCGGCGCCTCGGGCGCCATGCCGCCGGTGCTTGGCTGGGCCGCGCTGCGCGGCGACCTGGGCCCCGAGCCCTGGCTGCTGTGCCTGATCATCTTCCTGTGGACACCGCCGCACTTCTGGGCGCTGGCGCTGTACCGCGCCGAGGACTACGCCCGCGCCGGCCTGCCCATGCTGCCGGTGACCCACGGCAACGACTACACGCGGCTGCAGATCCTGCTCTACACCTGGGTGCTGTTCGCTGCCACGCTGCTGCCCTTCCTGACCGGCATGAGCGGCTGGTTCTACCTGGTCAGCGCCATCGCGCTGGGCCTGGGTTTCTGCGGCTATGCCTTCCGGCTGTGGCGCTCGTATTCGGAGGCGCTGGCGCGGCGGACCTTCTGGTTCTCCATCTGGCACCTGTCGCTGCTGTTCGCGGCCTTGTTGATCGACCACTACATCGCATGAGCACACGTCGCTTTGCCCTGGCCGCACTGGCCACACTCGCGTTGTCTGCCTGCCAGAAGGCCGGGCCCGACAAACTGGCCTTCAAGGGCATCGACCTGACCGGCGCCGAGTACGCCAGGCAGCTCAACCTGACCGACCAGGACGGCCGCGCCCGCTCGCTGGCCGATTTCAAGGGCAAGGTGCTGGTGATCTTCTTCGGCTACACGCAGTGCCCCGACGTCTGCCCGACGACGATGGCCGAGGTCGCCGAGGTCAAGCGCTCCTTGGGCGCGGACGGCGACAAGGTGCAGGGCATCTTCGTCACCGTCGACCCCGAGCGCGACACCGCAGCGCTGCTCAAGCCCTACCTCGC
Source organism: Pelomonas parva (assembly GCF_043555835.1). Taxonomy (NCBI): domain Bacteria; kingdom Pseudomonadati; phylum Pseudomonadota; class Betaproteobacteria; order Burkholderiales; family Sphaerotilaceae; genus Roseateles; species Pelomonas parva. The sequence goes on from NZ_JBIGHV010000002.1 coordinate 296,586, forward strand.
CAGCTTCGACCCGACCTTCATCGGCCTGCGTGGCAGCGAGGAGCAGACCAAGGCCGTGGCCAAGGAGTTCAAGGTCTTCTACGCCAAGGTGCCGGGCAAGACGCCCGAGACCTACATGGTCGACCACACGGCCGCCAGCTTCATCTTCGATACCGAAGGCCGGGTGCGCGTGTATGCCCGCTACGGCTCGGGCGCCCAGCCGCTGGTGGACGACATCAAGCTGCTGCTGGCCGAAAGCCGCAAGTCATCCTGAGGCCGGCCGGCGGCGACAGCCCGCCAGCAAGTCCCACTCCGCCTTGTAGGCATCGGCCCGCGCGCCGACCCAGCCCATCGCCGTGTGGAAGAGGTTGTCGTGTGAGGCGGCCGCCTTGCTGAGCCGGGTCAGGCATCCCGGCTCCAGCGACGCAGCCAGGCCACCACCTTCAGGCAACCACATGATCAGCGGCACCTGCGTCTGCTCGCGTGGCGCCATCGCGTAGGGCATGCCGTGCAGGAACAGGCCGTTCTCGCCCAGCGACTCGCCGTGGTCGGAGACATAGAGCAGGCCGGGGTCGAAACGGCCGGCCTGTGTCTGCAGCCAGGCGATGCTGCGCGCCAGCAGCCTGTCCGTGGCCACGATGCTGTTGTCGTAGGCGTTGACGACCTGCTCGGGCGGGCACTGCTGCAGCGCATTGCTGCGGCACTCGGGCTGGAAGCGCTTCAGCTCGGGCGGCGAACGCTTGAAGTAGGCCGGCCCGTGGCTGCCCATCTGGTGCATGACGAGCACCAGGCCGCGCGCCAGCTGCTGCGCGTCCAGCGCGGCGATGCGACGGTCCAGGCCGTGCAGCAGCGCCTCGTCCAGACACTCGTCGCCGTCGCACAGGCGGTCCGGCAGCGGCGGCGCGCCTTCGGGCGGCCGGCTCGCGTGGGCGTTGGGAACGCGGTCGCACAGGCCCTTGCAGCCGCTCTGGTTGTCCAGCCACAGCACGGCCAGGCCGGCGCGTTGCAGCACGTCGAGCAGGTTCTCCTGCGGGCCCTTCGCGTCCGCAAAGGCGTCGCGGCCCAGCGGCGAGAACATGCAGGGCAGCGAGGCGGCGGTGCTGGTGCCGCATGACGCGACCTGGCGAAAACTGACCACGGGCAAAGCCGCCAGCTCTGGGTTGGTCGGCTGTGCATAGCCGTTCAGGCTGAAGTTCATCGCGCGCGCCGTCTCGCCCACCACCAGCAGCAGCAGTGGTGGCTTCGCACCCTGGGCACGCGGCAGCAGATGGGCGTCTGCCCCCACGACGGCCGGCGGGCCACTCGGTGCTGCCTGGCCGCGCAGGGCGGCGGCGCTGAGGGCGTAGACGCCGTTCAGTGGCGTGATCATGTAGCGCAGCGTCTTGTGGTTGCGCATGGTCGAGGACAGGTCGGCAAACATGCTCAGCGCCAGCAGCAGCATCGCGGCGATCGCCAGCACGAAGGACAGCACATTGAAGCCTGCGCGCCTGGCCGGGCGCTGCGCGGGTGCGGCGGGCTGGCGCAGCAGCCACCAGGCGGGCAGGGCGCCCAGCAGCGCAATGCTGGCGAGCAGCCGCCAGCTCAGCAGGTCGCGGCTCTCGTGCACGTCGGTCTGCACGAGGTTCACGACCATGGTCGGGTCGAAGACGATGCCGTAGCTGCCGATGAAGTGCGCCAGCGCGCCTGCGCTCAGCAGCAGCACCACGAGCAGCGGCCGGATGACGCGCGGCCAGGCGAGCAGGCTCAGCAGCGCGGCAGTCGCTACCGTCACCATGCCGGCGAATGCCGCCGTGAACACGAGGCCGCGAACGCCGTGGATCTCGGGTACGGACTGCAGCCGTGTCCACAGCGGCCAGTTGGCCAGCAGCGCCATCCACAGCGCGGCGAGCCAGACCTGGGCCAGGGGATGTGATGCGGTGAGTCGCGACTTCATCGCTGCAGCCACCGCGCGCTGCCGGTGCACAGGGCCCAGCAGACCCATGCCGCCCAGAGGGTGTGGCTGGCGTAGTGCGCGCCGCGCGCCAGTTGGCCCAGGCCGAACAGCGTGCCGACGATGACGACGCCGGCCAGCCATGCCCGCGCTGCGCGTGGGTAGGCGCGCCTGAGCGCGAAGAAGCCGCTGACGAAGGCGAATGCGGCGCCTGCGTGCCCGGACGGGAAGCAGTGGCCACCCCCGCCATCGGCGACGCCCAAGCGCCAGTGGGACACGTAGTGCGCCGCGCCGCCGAACTCGGCCAGGTCCCAGGGGCAGCTGGTCGCGCTGGCGCGCTTGAGCGTGGAGATCAGCGCAACGCAGGCCAGCGTCACGGCCAGCCACCAGATGCGCTCGCGACGTGACTGCGACGTGAACAGCGGTTTGAACACGTTGACCAGCAGCAGCGCAGCGACCATCCACGCCAGGGCTCTGCCGCCCTGGTGCAGGGCGCCGCTGGTCAGCCAATGCTCGCGCCATCCAAAGCCCCCTGTGTCTCCGAAGAGCCGTGCAAGGCGCAGATCAAGCGTCGTTGCGTCCCACAACAGCAGCAGGGCGAAGGCAATGGCGGTGGACCAGAGGGCGTTGTCCCGCTGCCGCGCTGGCGCTAGGCCGACGGCGCCCGGCATGGGCCGTGAATAAGCTTGCATGGCGGGCATTGAGCCGGGGTGACCTGAAGACAGGCTGAAGCCCCGTCCGCGCGTGCTAGCGTCCTTGCAGACAAAAACTGCGGACCCCGGATGCGCCTGCTGCTGCTTGAAGACGACGACGTGCTGGGAGAAGGCCTGCGCGACTTCCTCGTGTCCGACGGGCATGTCGTGGACTGGTTGCGCCGCCTGTCCGAGGCCAGGGCGCTGGAGAACGACCCCTACGACGTGCTGCTGGTGGACTGGCAGCTGCCCGACGGCTCGGGCCTCGACTGGGTGCGCGCGTTGCGGCGCCGTGGCAATGCGACCCCCGTGGTGGTGCTGACTGCGCGCGACCTGCTCAGTGACCGCATCGAGGGGCTGGACAGCGGCGCGGACGACTACCTGGTCAAGCCCTTCGAGCCCGAGGAGCTTGCGGCGCGGCTGCGCGCGATCTCGCGCCGCCGTGCCGGGGCGAGCGGCTCGATGCTGGCCCTGGGTGCCGTGCAGATCGACCTGGCGGCCAGGAGCGCCAGCGTCGACGCGCGCCGGGTGGACCTGACGGCGCGCGAGTGGGCGCTGCTGGAGGCGCTGGTCCAGCGCCGGGGCCGCGTTGTCGACAAGCGGGCGCTGGAACTCATCGTGCTCGGCAATGACGCAGAGGTGTCCAGCAATGCGCTGGAAGTGCACGTCTCCAGCCTGCGGCGCAAGCTGGGCCGAGGCCTCATCGAGACCCAGCGCGGTCTGGGCTATCGACTGGGGGACGAGCCGTGACGGCGATGACAGGCAGCCTGCCCTCCATCCGCGGCCGTCTGTCGCGGCTGGTGGCCGTGCTGGCCTTGCTGTGGGCGGTGCTGGCCACGGCCCTGGTCTGGTGGGCCGTGCGCAGCGAGGTGCTCGAACTGCTGGACGAAACCCTGCAGGACTCGGCCGACGTGCTGGCGGAGGTGCTGGCCGCCGGGCCCTTGCCCGCCAGCGGCGCCACGCGCGTCGTCGCGGCGTCCGGGTCGACGAGCCACTTCGCCTGGCAGCTCGTCGACAGCCGGGGCCATGTGCTCGCCCGTTCGAAGCTCGCACCCGAGCAGGCGTTTCATGGCCAGGTGCGACACGGCATCGCATCGACCGGGGAAGGCTGGCACAGCTACGGCCGCCCTCTGGGCGAGGCCACGCTCTACGTCGCCCAGACGATGGCCGAGCGCCGCGAAACCATGGCGGCGGTGGGCATGGCCAGCGCCGGCGCCGCCCTGTTCGTCGGGCTGCTGTGCCTGTGGGTGCTGCGCGCGCGGCTGGGCCGGGAGCTGCTGCCGCTGCAGGCGTTCTCGTCCGCCGTGCGCCAGCACGACCCGATGCAGCCCGGCAGCGAGCTGCCTCCGGTCACGCGCGCCGAACTGGCGCCCATGCACGACGCGATCAGCGACCTGGGCCGACGGCTGTCGCGCCGCCTGGCCAATGAGCGCGCCTTCACGGCTCACGCGGCGCACGCACTGCGCACGCCGCTGGCCGGCATGGATGCGCAGCTCGCCGTCGCGTTGCGCGAAGCACCCCCGGCCCTGCAGCCGCGCCTGCTGCGCACTCGACAGGCTGCAGGCCGGCTGGCGCGCGTCGTCACGGCGCTACTGACGCTCTTCCGCAGTGGCGTCGACCTGCAGCGCGAGCCGGTAGACGTCGGCGCCATGCTGGCGCGGTTGCCGATGGAGGGGCTGGTCATCGAGGCACCGGCCGGCACGGCGGTGGCCGCTGACGCCGACCTGCTGGCGGCAGCGCTCATCAACCTGGTCGACAACGCGCTGCGCCATGGCGCCCGGACGCTGAGGGTGGAAGTCGTCGGAAATGTCGTCCGTCTGCTGGACGACGGCAGCGGCGCGCCGCCGCAGCGCATTGCGGAACTTCAGCAGGCACTTGGCAGCCAGCAGTACGAAGGGCCGGCCGGCCTGGGCTTGGGCCTGATGCTGGCCGACATCGTCGCGCGGGCTCATGGCGGCGGCGTCCGCCTGCTGCCGGCGCCCGTCGGGTTTGGCGTCGAGCTGGATCTGGGCGGGCTTCCTCCCACCACGTCCTGAAACGACAAAGGCCCCGAAGGGCCTTTGCTCTGGCTGCCGGAGGAGCGCTCAGGCGGTTTCCGTCAGCGCCTTCTTCATCTTCTTCATCGCCGCCACCTCGATCTGGCGGATGCGCTCGGCCGACACGCCGTACTCGGCCGCCAGCTCGTGCAGCGTCATGCCGCCGGACGCGTCGTCGTTCACCTTCAGCCAGCGCTCTTCGACGATGCGCCGGCTGCGGGCGTCCAGCACGTCCAGCGCACGCTGGATGCCGTCGCCGGCCAAGTCGTCGCGCGAGCGGGCCTCGATGACGCGGGTGGGCTCCTGGCTGTCGTCGGCCAGGTAGGCGATGGGCGCAAAGCTCTCGCCCTCGTCGTCGGTGAGCGGCTCCAGCGCCACGTCGCCGCCGGACATGCGCGTCTCCATCTCCAGCACTTCCTCGCGCTTGACGTTCAGCGTGCTGGCCACGTGGGCCACCTCGGCATCGGTCAGCGTGTTGCGGTGCGTGGCCGCATCGGGATTGCCGGCCTTCAACTGGTGCTTCATCGAGCGCAGGTTGAAGAACAGCTTGCGCTGGGCCTTGGTCGTCGCGACCTTGACCATGCGCCAGTTCTTCAGGATGTACTCGTGGATCTCGGCTTTGATCCAGTGCATGGCGTAGCTGACCAGGCGCACGCCCTGGTCCGGGTCGAAGCGCTTGACGGCCTTCATCAGGCCGACGTTGCCTTCCTGGATCAGGTCGCCCTGCGGCAGACCGTAGCCCACGTACTGGCGCGAGATGGACACCACCAGGCGCAGGTGCGACAACACCATGCGGCCGGCGGCCTCCACGTCGCCCTTGTCACGCAGGCTGCGCGCGGCGGAGATTTCTTCCTCGGCCGTCAGCAGCGGCAGACGGTTGACGGCGGAGATGTAGGCGTCCAGGTTGCCCAGCGAGGGCACCAGGGCCCAGGGGCTGCGAACGGCAATGGCGGCTGAAGCGGACATCGTCTTGATCCTTGCTGAACTGCTGCTTGAATGCAGCGTTGAAGCAATATTAGCACTCCGGCTGGAGGAGTGCTAAGGATGGCGAGGCTCAGTCTGGAACGCAGTATTCACCTGCGTGGAACAGTGGGCATCCACTAACTTGAATCAGTCCACCAGGCCGAGGTCGGGGCTCTGGATCATGGCCTCGATGTCCAGCAGGATCAGCATGCGCTCGCCCAGCTTGCCCAGGCCGGTGATGAAGCGGGCATCCAGCGCCGCAGCCACTTCGGGGGGCGGCTTGATCTCGTCGGCGCTGAGTTCCAGCACGTCGGACACCGAGTCGACGACGATGCCGACGATGCGCCCGGCCACGTTCAGCACGATGACGACGGTGAAGGCGTTGTACTCGCCGGCCTGACCCAGGCGCAGGCGCAGGTCCAGGATGGGGACGATGACGCCGCGCAGGTTGACAACACCCTTGACGAAGGTCGGTGCGTTGGCGACGCGGGTGGGCGCCTCATAGGAGCGGATTTCCTGCACGCGCAGGATGTCCAGGCCGTATTCCTCCTCGGCGATGCGGAAGGTCAGGAACTGTTTGCCGGCGGCGCGGGCCGTTGATTGGGCTGCCTGGGCGCCGGTGGTGGGAACGAGGTCGGTGCTCATCGGTGCTGCGCAGAGGGGTGGGTGGTGCTCAAGCGCTCATTTTGCCCCGTCGGGAGCGGGCGTCAGTGCCAACAATTCGTCGACCAGCGCCAGCAGCTCGCGCACGTCCAGCGGCTTGGTCAGGTAGTGGTTGGCGCCGGCGGCCTGGGCCAGCGCGATCTGCTCGGGCTGGGCGTTGGCCGACACGACGATGACCGGCGGCGGCTGGCCGCCCATCGCGCGCAGGCCGGTCAGCACGCCCAGGCCGTCGCCGTCGGGCAGTTGCCAGTCCAGCAGTACCAGCGCCGGTGGCCGCTCTTGCAAGGCCTTGAGGCCTTCCGCCACCGTCGTCGCCACCTCCAGCTCCAGCCCCGGCCGCTGCTCCAGGATGCCGCGCATGACCTCGGCATTCAGCGGGTTGTCTTCGACGTAGAGCAGGCGGTGATGCGGGCCTGGCTGGGCGGCGGCCGGTTCGCCGCCGCCGTCCGTGACGGCCACCGCAGGGGTGGTGCGCGCCGCTGGCAGGCGCAGCACGAAGCAGGCGCCGGGGCCCTGCACGCCTTCGGCACGCAGGCTGCCGCCCATCATCTCGGCCAGGCGCTGGCTGATGACGAGGCCGATGCCGGTCCCCGGCAGGCCGCTGCGCTCGCGGCCGAGGCGGTTGAACGGCTGGAAGAGCGCGGCGCGCTGCTCGTCGGTCAGCCCCAGGCCGGTGTCGCGCACGGTGACCTCGATCCAGCCGGGCGCGGGTGCGCCGGCCTCGATGGCGATGCGGCCGCCGGCGCGGTTGTACTTGACGGCGTTGCTGAGCAGGTTGGTGAGGATCTGCGTGACGCGCGTCGGGTCGCCGGTCAGGCGCAGTGCGGTCGGGTCCAGGCGCTGGCTGATGGCCAGGCCGCGCTCGGCCGCGTTGTGCTGCACCAGCGCCAGCGCTCGGGCCAGCAGCGGCGGCAGGTCCAGCGCGGCGAGGTCAAGGCGCAGCGAGCCGGCCTCGATGCGCGACAGGTCCAGCGTGTCGTTGATCATCTCCAGCAGATGCCAGCCGGCCTGCGCGATCTGCTCGGCGCGGGCACGCTGGCCGGGGGCGAGCGGCTCGCTGGCGTCCATCTGCATGAGCTGGGTGAAGCCGAGGATGGCGTTCATCGGCGTGCGCAGCTCATGGCTCATGCGCGACAGGAACTCGTTCTTGGCCTGGTTGGCGCCCTCGGCGGCCTCGCGGGCGCGGTCCAGTTCCTCCATGCGCAACTGGTCCGTGATGTCCTCGACGACGCCGACGAAGCGGTGCGGCCGGCCGTCGCTGCCGCGCAGCAGGCTGACGAGCACGCGCGCATGCACGACGACGCCGTCCGGTCGCACATAGCGCTTCAGGCGCCGGTAGAACGGGATCTCGCCGCGCATCAGCCGGCGGCCCTGGTGGATGTCCTCGCTGCGGTCCTCCATGTGGGTGATGTCGATGGAGCGCAGCCCGAGCAGCGCGTCGGCGGTGTAGCCCACCAGGCTGCAGAAACGCGCATTGACCTCCTGGAAGCTGCCGTTCAGGTCGGTGAAGGCAATGCCGATCGGTGCCGTCTCGAAGATGCTGCGAAAGCGCTGCTCGGTCTGGCGCAAGGCCTGTTCGCCCTCGGCACGGCTGGCGATCTCGCGCTCCAGCGCCCGGGTGCGTTCGCCGACGAGGGCCTCGACATGCTGGGTGCGGCCCGACATCAGCAGCAGCAGCGCGCCCACCATCGCCGTGGCCAGCAGGCCCACGAGGGCGAAGGCCCAGCTGCGGCCCGGCGCCTGCGCCATGCCCGGCAGGTCGTACATACGCACCTCCCACTGCCGGCCGCCGAAGGTCAGCGGCATTTTCACCAGCGGCAGGGTGGCGTCTTCGCCGCGTTGCACGGCCTCGCAGCCGACCCGCCCGGCCAGGCGCACGAAGGCCGCGCCCGGCTCCAGATCCACCAGGCAGGCACCCAGGTGCTCGGGCCATTGCGCGGCCAGGCGCGATAGCAGCAGGTCGGGGCGCAGCGTCGCGAAGACGGCGCCGTCCGGCCCGCCATCGGCCGCGCCGCCCTGGCTGCGGTACAGCGGCTGGTAGACGACGACGCCGACGGCGCCTTCCTTGTCCTGAGACAGCTGGATGCCCGCCGACGCCGCCGCCCGGCGCAGCGAAGTGGCCTTCTCCAGCGCCGCCCGCGCGCCCGGGATGCTGCGCACGTTGACGCCCAGCGCCGCAGCATTGCGCGACAGCGGCTCGACGAAGCGGATGACCATCATGTCCTCGTCGGGCGGCGTGGTGATGTCGCCCGCGCGGCTGCGGTCGCGGGCGCGGAAGCCGCCGGGCAAGTCGTCGGCAGCGGCCTGCGCGTTCAAGCGCTCAATGTCGGCACGCGCCGTGCGCTGTATCAGCCCCAGGGCCAGCAACGGGCTGTCCTCGCCCAGGAAGCCGCGCGTCGCGAGCGCGAACTCCTCGCGCGTCGGGTGCGGCTTGACCTTGGCCAGGCTGTGCACGCCTTCCAGGATCAACAACGGCTCACGCAGCCGCCCGGCCAGGGACTGGCCGGCACCGGTGGCCTCGCGCGTGAAGTCGGCTCGGTTGCGCTGGCGGTCCCATTCCATCGTCGCGGCCACGCCCAGGCCCACCAGCAGCGTTGTCAGCAGCATCGGCAGACCGACGCTGAAGCGGCGCGTTGCCCAGGCCGAGCGCGGCTGGCCGATGAGGGCCAGCGTGATCGGTGTGGCGATGAGCACGCCCATCAGGTCGCCCGTCCACCAGACCATCCACACCTGGCCCATCTGCGCCGCAGCGATGGCGTCGCTGGCGCGCAGCACCAGTGTTGCGCAGCTCGGGCTGACGACGGAGGCGAGCGTGGCCGCCACCAGGTAGCCGCCAACCTCGCGCGGCGCCGCCAGCACCAGGGGCCGACCGCAGCAGCGCCGCATCAGCAGCGTGCCGGCCGCCGCCTGCGCCGCCGCGCCGCAGGCGATGCCCAGCGCCGTCCACAGCGGCTGGGCGGTGAGGTCACCCAGCATCGTCGCCTGGATGACGAACGAGCCCAGCGCCACGGCCGGCAGGTAGCGCAGGCCCCAGACCAGCAGCACCGCCAGCCCCCAGCCCGCCGCCGGGTAGATGGGCGACACCTCATAGGGCGGCAACACCATCAGCAGGCCGAGCCGGCCGAGCAGGTAGTAGACGAGCGTGACACCTGCCGACAGCGCCAGGTAGCGGCGGATGTCGCGGGCGGTAAACCTCACTGGTGCACCCTTCGCGCTACGCGCTGTCCCGCCAAGCGGGAGCGAGCTCGCTTGGGGCGGCCCGGCGCCGCGCTCATTCCGCCTGGGCCTCGCGCAGCGTCTGCATGACCGGCCGCTGCAGCACGCCGCGCAGGCTCCACCAGCCGGCGCTCCAGGCCAGCAGCGCGCCGCAGGCGGCACTGATCAGCGGCACCCAAGGCTTCATCTGCCAGTCGAACTCGAACACGAAGCGCGCCAGCAGCCCGGCCAGCACGATGGCCACCGCGCCGGCCAGGAAGCCGGCCAGCGCGCCGACACCCAGCAGCTCGGCGCGCTGCACCTGGGCCAGCAGCGACGACGGTGCGCCCAGCGCCCGCATCAGCCCGAACTCGCGCGCCCGCGCCTCGCGCGTGCTGCCCACGGCGGCCAGCAGCACGACCAGGCCGGTCGCCAGCGTGAAGCCGAACAGGAACTGCACCGCCTGGATGACCTGGTCCAGCACGCCCTGCACCTGGTTGAGCTGGGCCGAGACGTCGATGACCGTCAGATTGGGAAACTGCCTGGCCAGCTCGCGGTCGAGCTTGATGCCCGCCGGCATGCGGTAGGCGGCGATCTGCGTGGCCGGCAGGTCGGGCAGCTCCGCCTTCTCGAACAGCACGAAGAAGTTGACCCGCATCGACGACCAGTCCACCTTGCGCAGGCTGGTGATGCGGCCCTGCACCGGCTGGCCGGCGATGTCGAAGCCCAGCTGGTCGCCGAGCTTGACGCCCAGCGTCTTGGCCAGGCCGTCCTCCACGCTCAAGCCTATCTCGCCCGCCGGTGCGGCGCCCCAGCCGCCACCGACCAGCTGGTTGTGTGCGGGCAGCTCGCCCGTGTGGCTGAGGTTGAACTCGCGCTCGGCCAGGCGCTGGGCGCGGTCTTCGGTGAAGCGCTTGGCCTGCACGGCCTCGCCGTTGATCGTCGTCAGGCGGCCGCGGATCATCGGGTACCAGTCGTAGTCCTTCACGCCGGCGTCGTCCAGCGTCTTGCGGAAGGCCTCGGCCTGGTCGGGCTGGATGTTGATGACGAAGCGGTCCGGCGCCGCCGCCGGCGTCGCCGCGCGCCAGCTGTCGATCAGGTCGGTGCGCAGCAGCACCAGCAGCGCCAGTGCCAGCAGGCCCACGGCCAGCGACGACACCTGCATGACTGCAAACCCCGGCCGCGCCGCCACCTGGCGCGTGGCCAGCAGCAGCCAGCGCGGCACGCGCGCGCCGCTCACGTTGACCGGCACGATGCGGCGCAGCAGTTTCACCGCGCCCCAGGCCAGCCCCGCGAACACCAGCACCGCGCCGGCGAACCCGGCTGCGGCGATGCCGCCGAGCTTGATGTCGCCCGCCAGCACCATCAGGATGGCGCCCAGGCCGGCCACGCCCGCGCCCAGCACCAGCAGCGAGCCGGCCTTGGGCGCGCCCAGGTCACGGCGGATCACGCGCAGCGGCGGCACGGCCGACAGCTGCAGCACCGGCGGCAGGCCGAAGCCCATCAGCAGCGACAGCCCCAGCCCCAGCCCCAGCAGCGCCGGCCAGATGCTGGGTGCTGGCAACTCCACGTTGATGAGGCCGGCCAGCAGCGACACGAACACCTGGTGCAGCGCCAGGCCCAGCAGCACGCCGGCGAGGCTGGCGGCCAGGCCGGCGAGCAGGAACTCCAGCCCGTAGGCCCAGGCGATGCGCCGCTGCGGCTGGCCCAGCACGCGCAGCATCGCGCAGGCGTCCAGGTGGCGGGCCGCGAAGTCGCGCGCCGCCAGCGCCACGGCGACGGCGGCCAGCAGCGCGGACAGCATGGCCACGAGGCGCAGGAAGCGCGCCGCGCGGTCCAGCGTCTGGCGCATTTCCGGGCGGCCCGATTCCAGCGACTCCAGGCGCAGGCCGCGCAGCTTCTGATCTGCGATGACTTTTTCGGAGCCGGTGACGAAGCGCTTCACCGCGTCGGCGGCAGCGCCGGGGCCGGGCACGACAGCCAGCCGGTAGGTCAGGCGGCTGGCCGGCTGCACGAGCTTCGTGGCGGCGAGGTCGGCCTCGGTCAGCAGCACGCGCGGCGCGAAGTTGATGAAGCCGCCGCCGCGGTCGGGTTCGGTCTCGATGAGGGCGGCCAGCAGCAGTTGGCTGTCGCCCAGCAGCAGCTTGTCGCCGAGCTTGAGCCCGAGGCCGTCGGCCACGGCCGGGTCGGCCCAGACCTCGCCGGGCGCCGGCGCGCCGCTGCGGCCGGGCAAGGCCTCGCGCAGCTTGATGCGGCCGCGCAGCGGATAGCCGCCGCTGACCGCCTTCACGGCCACCAGCCGGCTCTCGCCGCCATGCGCCTCGTCGGCCCGCGCCATGCTGGGGAAGCTGGCGCTGGTCACGGTGGCGAGCTTCAGTGAGGCGGCCAGGTCGAGGATGGCCGGCGGCGTGGGCTGGTCGCTGGCGACGATGGCGTCGCCGCCGAGCAGTTGCGCGGCGTCGCGGCGCAGGCCCTGGTCGAGCCGGTCGGACAGGAAGGCCACCGCGCAAAGAGCGGCGACGGCCAGCGCCACGGCCAGCATCAGCAGGCGCAATTCACCGGCCCGCCAATCCCGCAGCAGTTGTCGCCAGGCGACGGTCAAAGTGGCGGGAGGACGTGGGGCAACTGCAGCAGGGGACGTCATGCGCACGACTGTAGCCGCGCGGCCCCGCGTCGAGCCTGTAAACTCGCGCCCCAATGCGGGTGTAGTTCAATGGTAGAACTCCAGCTTCCCAAGCTGACTACGTGGGTTCGATTCCCATCACCCGCTCCAAATGCAGACGGCCCCTCGAAGGGGCCGTCTGCATTTGGAAAGGGTCTTGGGATGAGAACCCACCCGGGTTCGCTCAAGGACAGCCAGTGGCTGTCCTTGGACGTGCCGCAGGCACGGGCCGAGCGGGAGCGAGGCCGAGGGATCGGCCTCAGCCGATTCCGAGCATTCCCATCACTCCCCCGCAGCCCCCCACACATTCGCCCCCAACGTCAGCGAGAGCACCCTGCACCTAAACCCCGCTCCCACCGGGCTGCACGCGTACACCCCCACCTCAATCTGCTCCGGGCAGCCATGCAGATGCGTGATGCGCATCTGCTGCCATGCCACCCCGTCCGCCGACGATTCCACGCAGAAGTCGGCACCCCGTCGACTCAGGCGATACCAGAGGCGATCCAGCGTCGACTCGACATCCTGCGTCGCCCAATCCGAGTAACCCAGGTTGGTCACGACCGACCCCAGCCGGCTGTGCCCGTCGGGCTCGTACTCCACCGACGCCTTGATCCACGAATCGGCACTCGCCCGGCACATGACGCCGCACTGGTCGTATTGCGCATTCGGCGCGAACTTCACGTGGGTGGTCAGGCTGAAGTCGCCGTTCACCGGCACGAAGAAGAAGTGCCCGTTGTCGCGCCTGAAGCCGTAATGGGTGCGTTGCCAGTAGTCCGTATCGGGGCGGGTGGTGAGCGCCAGTGCATCGGACAGATGCCAGTCGGCAGGCTCGTTGGACCAGTGGAACGGGGCGAGCGTGTCGCGCAGCATGGCTTGAGTCATGCGCGAATTGTCAGCTCTCCACCCAGCTCACCCGCCCCCGTCCCGCCGCCTTCGCCAGGTACATCGCCCGATCTGCCGCTTCGACCAGGCCCGTCCCCTGGTTCCCGGCGCTAACCCCCAGGCTGATCGTCACGCACCCCTCAACACCCGGATGCGGCAGCGCCAGCGCCCGCACCGTGTCTTCCATCAACTGCGCCACGCCGATGGCGCCGGCCAGGTCGGTGTCGGGCAGCAGGCAGACGAACTCCTCGCCGCCGTAGCGCGCCAGCAGGTCGGTCGGCCGGCGCAGGCAGCTGCGCAACGCCGCCGCCACGCGGCGCAGGCAGTCGTCGCCGGCCAGGTGGCCCAGCGCGTCGTTGTAGCGCTTGAAGTGGTCCACGTCGGCCAGCACCACGGCCAGTGGTGCGCGCGTGCGCTGCGCCCGGCGTGATTCGGCCAGCAGGCGCTCGTCGAAATGGCGCCGGTTGTGCACGCCGGTCAGGCCGTCGACGAAGGCCAGCTCGCGCAGCAGGTCGGACTGCGCCTTCAACGTGAGCTGGGTGCGCACGCGGGCGCGCACGACGGTGGGGTTGAAGGGCTTGGTGATGAAGTCGGCGGCACCGGCGTCCAGGCCGCGGGTCTCGTCGTCGGGGTGGTCCTGGGCCGTGACGAAGATGACGGCGATGCCGCGCAGCAGCGGGTCGGCCTTCAGCTCGGCGCAGAGTTCGTGGCCATCCATGCCGGGCATCTGCACGTCCAGCAAGACAACGTCGGGCTGGCGGTCCCGGCAGAGCTGCAGCGCACGTTGGCCGTCGGTCGCCATCAGTACCTGACAGTCGGTTGCGAAGACGCGGTGCAGGGCCTGGATGTTGACGGGCTGGTCGTCGACGAGGAGCAGGCGCGGCCGGCGGCCGGCGGGGGCGTGGCCAGGCAGGGCGATGTGCATCATGGGTGCAGCTCCAGGGTGGCTCGCAGGTCGCGGGACAGCGCCAGCGCGGCATCGAAATCGAGGGCCGCCATCGCGGCGTCCAGCGCGGCGCGGGCGGGCGGTGGCAGTTGCGCACGCAGCGCCTGGTGCAGGTCGATGGCGTCGAGGTCGGAGCCGGCCAGCAGCTGGGCCAGGCGGTCCAGGCTTTGGGTCAGGTCTTGCTGCGGCGCGGCCTGCGCATCCGGCGCGGCGGGCTCCTGCGCCTGCAGCTCGGCCGCGAGGCGGTCCAGCGTGGCCAGGTCGGCCCGGCGGCGGGCGTCGAAACGGCGTTGCCAGTCGGCATCGGGCGCATCGGCATGCTCGCCTTCGGCGGCCAGCGCGGCCAGCCCTTCAGCGCCCAGCATGGCGGCCAGGCCGCGGTAGCCATGCAGGCTGCGGGCGGCGGTGGAGCCGCCTTCGGTGAGCGCGTGGGCGAGCTTGCGGTCCTGCTCATGCAGCGCGGCCAGCGTGCGCTCGAAGAGTTCCACGCGGCCCGACATGCGCGCCAGCGACTCGGCCAGCGCGATCCCGGCACGGCCCGCCGCGTCTTGCACGGCGGGCGGCAGGTGGGCGGCGGGCGTGCGCTGGTCGGGCACGGGTGCCGCGCCGCAGCGGCGCCTCAGCACCGCCACCATGATGTCGGGGTCGACGGGCTTGCCGATGTGCTCGTCCATGCCGGCGTCCAGGCAGGCCTGGCGTTCGCTCTCCAGCGCGCCGGCGGTCATGGCGATGACCGGCAGCGTCAGGCCGAGCTGGCGGCGGATCAGCCGCGTCGCCGTCGTGCCGTCCATCACCGGCATCTGCACGTCCATCAGCACGGCGTCGAAGCCGGGCCGGCCGCGCGTCTGGGCCAGCAGCGTGAGCGCCTGCTGGCCGTCGCCGGCCACCGTGACGATCGCGCCCTCGTGCTCCAGCAGTTCACGCGTGACCTGCTGGTTGCCGGGGTTGTCCTCGACGACCAGCAACTGCAGCCCGGCCAGGCGCTGCGGCGCGGCATCGGGCTGCGGCGTAGCCGCCTCGCTCGAACGCGCCTGGATGGCGGCGGTGACGGCCTGGCTGAGCATGGCGGCGGTGACGGGCTTGACGAGGAAGCCGTCGAGCAAGGCCTGCTCCGAGGCGCTGCGCTGGGCGAGGTGGTCGCGGTCGTGGCTGGTCACCATGAGGATCAGCGGGCCTGGCCCGAGCCGGCGACGCAGGCCGACGGCGGTCTGCCAGCCGTCCATGCCGGGCATGACCCAGTCCAGCAGCACGACCTCCGGCGCCGTCTGCTCGGCCAGCGCCAGCGCGTCGGCGCCGCTGCCCGCCAACCGCACCTGCCAGCCCAGCGACTCGGCCAGCGCGCCGAGCACGCGGCGGGCTTCGCCGTGGTCGTCGACGACCAGGGCCTGCAGCGTCTGGCGCGGTACGGGCGCGGGCAGCTCGGCCGGCAGCGGGAAGCTCAGCGTGAAGCCGAATCGGCTGCCCTGGCCGGGTGTGCTGTCGACGTGGATGTCGCCGCCCATCAGCTGCACCAGACGCCGGCTGATGGCTAGACCCAGGCCGGTGCCGCCGAAGCGCCTGGCCGTCGACGCCTCGGCCTGCGTGAAGCCGTTGAAGATGCGCTGTTGCTGCTCGGGCGCGATGCCGATGCCGGTGTCGCGCACCGAGAAGGCCAGCGCCACGGCACCGTCGCTCTGTGCCATGCGCTGGATGTGCAGCACGACCTCGCCGGTGGCGGTGAACTTGATGGCATTGCCGCACAGGTTGATCAGCACTTGCTGCAGCCGCAGCGCATCGGCGATGACGATGGGCGGCAGGGCGGGGTCGAGGTCGAAGAGGACCTCGATGTCGCGCTTGTCGCCGTGGGCCGCCAGGATGACGGACAGGTCGCGCAGCAGTTCGTCGAAGCGGGTGGGGTGTGGGTCCAGGCCGAAGTGGCCGGCCTCGATCTTGGAGAAGTCGAGGACGTCGTTGAGCAGGCCCAGCAGGCCGCGCGCGGCGCCCTCGCTCTTGACGGCGTAGTCGCGCTGGCGGGCGTCCAGTGGCGTCTTCTGCAGCAGGCGCAGCATGCCCAGCACGGCGTTCATCGGCGTGCGGATCTCGTGGCTCATGTTGGCCAGGAAGCGCGTCTTGGCCTGCGAAGCGCGCTCGGCGGCCAGGCGAGCCTGGGCCTGCGGGGTCTGGTCCAGGCAGGTGACAACCAGCCCGCCGTCCGGCAGCGGCGCGGTGCGGGCCTCGATGACGCGGTCGCCGACGCGGTAGGTCTCCAGCCGGCGCGGCTGGGTGTCGCGGCCCAGGGCCAGGGCAGCCTCCACGGCGGCGCGGGCCTTGTCGCCCTGGCCGTAGTCGCCTCTGGCAGCGAAGAAGCTGATGAGGTCGTCGAAGCGCAGGGACGGCTCTTCGAACAGCGAGGCCGGGATGTCGAGCAGCCGCTCGAACTCGGCGTTGTGCACCAGCAGCCGGCGCTCGGCGTCGAAGACGGCCAGGCCGCAGGGCAGGTGGGCCAGGACCGCGAGGGTCAGCGGGCTGGCCGCAGCGTGCGGCTCGCGCGGGCCTTCGGCGCTCACGCCATGTTGCATGTCCGCTGTCGACATCGACCCCCCGGCCTGCTATGCCCGGCGCCGGTTGCCGGGCACCCGGAGTCTAGGGCGAGCGGCCTGAACGCCGGTGTGGGGTCGCCGCAACCAGCGACAGTTTCGCGGGCGGCTGCCGGGCAGCTATTCCCTGACGATGCGCCCGGGCGCCGCTTTGTCCAGCGCCTGCGGGTCGCTGCGCAGCGTGTCGACGAGGGCGTCGATGTCGGCGCCCAGCACCGCCTTGTTGCGGCCGTGCTTGAAGCCGACCTGGTCATCGCCGCCCTCGGCCAGGAAGCTGCTGACGACGATGCGGTAGTCTCGCGTGCGGTTCAGCGGCTGGCCGTCGATGAGGATCTCGCCGAGCTGGGCCGTGCCGTCGGCGCCGGTGCGCCAGCGGTAGCGCAGCGTCGACGACGGCTGCAGCAGGCGCGGCGCGGCGCCGGCCTTGGGCAACTGGCGCTGCAGGATGTCCCAGAGCTGCTGGCCGGTCAGCGTCAGCGCCGTCAGCTCGTTGCCGAAGGGCTGGATGGCGAGCAGATCGCCCATCGTCGTCGGCCTGCCGGGCTCGACGACGAGGTCGGCGCGGATGCCGCCTGGGTTCATGAAGGCGATGTCGGCGGGGCCTTGCTTGCGCGCAAAAGCCAGCTGGCTGTCGGCGATCAGGTTGCCGAGCGCGGAGTCGCCATGGGGCTCCTTGGCGTTGCGCACTGCACCGCGCGGCAGTGTGGTCACCGGCTTCATGCGCGCGGCTTCGGTCAGCGCCGCAGCCTGGGCGACCAGGGCGGCCAGCGCCGGGTTGGGCGCATAGGCCGACTGAAGCACCGGGTGGTTGGTGGCCTGGGCATCGGTGACGCGGCCATTGGCGTCGAGCTTGAGGCGGGTTTCGGTGACCCAGCCGCCGTAGCTGCCGGCCTGCACGACGAGGCGCCCGGCTATCTTGCAGGTGTAGGCCTGGTGGGTGTGGCCGCCGATGATGACGGCGTAGGCGGGGTCCAGCCGCTTGGCAATGTCGTGCACGCGGCCGGTCAGCGTCGGGCAGGCATAGCTGGGGTCGTTGGCGCTGGAGTCCCGCCCCTGCACACCGCCTTCGTGCATGACGGCCACCAGCACCTGGGCGCCCTCGGCCTTCAGCTGGGGCACGAGGGCGTTCAGCGTGTCGGCCTCGTCTGCGAAGCGGATGCCCTCGATGGCCCGGGCGACGATGACCTTGGGCGTCTCCTTCGTTGCCACGCCGGCGATGGCGATCTTCAGGCTGCCGGCCTGCCGGATCACGTGGGTCGGCAGCAGCGGCTGGCCGGTCCTGGCGTCGAGCACGTTGGCGCCCAGGTAGGGGAAACCGGGCCCCTTGAAACCGGGCCACAGACATTCGCTCGGCCCGCATTCGCCGCGCGCCTTGCGCAGCAGCTCGGGCAGGCCGGCGTCCAGCTCGTGGTTGCCCAGGGCGCTCGCGGCAATGCCCAACTGGGACAAGGCCGCCAGCGTCGGCTCGTCGCGCAGCAGGCTGGAGATCAGCGGCGAGGCGCCGATGAGGTCGCCGCCGGCGACGACGAGCGCGTCCGGGTCGCGCGCCTTCAACTGCGCCAGCGCCGTGGCCAGGTGGGCGACGCCGCCGGCCGGCTGCGGCTTGACCTCGCCGGTGGCGGGGTCGGGCAGACGCGGGCTCAGCGGCGTCGGCCGGGCCGGCTGGATGTTGCCGTGGAAGTCGTTGATGGACAGCAGCGTCAGCTCGGTCGTGGCGGGCGGCCGGGTGGCGCAGCCACCGAGCAGGGCGCTGGCAAGTGCTGCGGCGAGGAGGCGAAAGTGCATGGTTGGGAGGGGATTCGGGGCAATCAGCCATCTTAGGAGGGGCTGTGTTGCACCCGTTTGTCGCGGTTTCGCGACAGTTACGACAGCCCTGGCGTGCCGCGTTGAAGTGCCGGCGAGACCCAAGTTGGTGCGCGTGAGGCCGGGTGGCGAGGCCGGTTGCCCTGGGAAAAATTCACAACCGAACGCCCCCCGATCATTCGGCACTGCGGCTCGTTTTTCGCACGTCTTTGGTGCAAGGAAAGGGTCGGTGCTCTAAAAATCTCCACTTCTGACTTACCCGTAAAGTTCTGTCACGGAAAGTCATGACAATTCCGGGACGGTCGGAAGTCGGCCATCGGTCGCTGGTCATCAGGCAGGCGGCGCCTCACCGAATTTGTTGTCAACGCCACGCGCGCCTTGCCGCGCCCAATAGGAGTCTAGGAATGAAGAGCAGACTGTTCTGCAAGACGGCCACCGCCCTGGCTGTCACCGTGCTGGCCACCGGCGTCGTCTACGCGCAGGAAGCGGCGAAGGAAGAAGCCGCACCGCGCGCCAAGGACGACACCGTTCGTCTGGGCACGATCACGGTGGTGGGTTCCGGCGCCAAGCTGGGCTCCGGCATGATGATCAACGACGACTCCGTCAAGGGCCGCAGCACGGTCACCAAGGCATCGCTGGAGATGGAGCGGGCCACGGGCAATTCCTACCAGTCGATCGCACTGCTGCCCGGTGTCAACACCTTCAACTACGACGCCACCGGCCTGTTCGGCGGCGGTCTGTCGATCCGCGGCTTCGGTTCGGACCAGCTCGGCTTCACCGTGAACGGCGTGCCGGTCAACGATTCGGGCAACTTCGCGGTGTACCCGCAGGAGTTCATCGACAACGAGAACGTCTGCACCACCTCGGTGGCCCAGGGCTCCACCGAACTGGAAACGCCCAGCGGCGGCGCTTCCGGCGGCAGCGTCGGCGTAATCACCTGCGACCCGACCGACAAGCGCCGCGCGCGCGTGGCGCAGACGCTGGGCGGCCTCAGCATGTCGCGCACCTATGTGCGCCTGGACTCTGGCCGCTTCATGAACAACAAGGCCAAGGCCTTCCTCAGCTACTCGCACACCGAGGCTGACAAGTGGAAGGGTGAGGGCAAGGCCAAGCGCGATCACATCGACTTTGGCTTCTCGCTGGACCTGAACGAGGACAACAAGATCCTCGGCTCGGTGCTCTACAACCGCGCCGTCAACAACAACATCTACTCGATGAGCCTGGCGGAGCTGAACACCAACGGCTACTACTACGACTTCCCGACGACGTTCAAGCCGAAGCTGGCGCCGGTCAAGGACACGGCGCAGACAGAGACGGTCATGAACCCGATCTACTGGGGCACGTCGCTGAACCCCTTCGAGAACGTGATCGCCTCGGTGTCGGGCTCCTTCAAGCTGGCCCAGGACACCTACCTCAAGGTCCAGCCCTACATGTGGTACGGCTTCGGCAACGGCGGCTGGGGTGAACAAGCCCTGAACGAAACCACCAGCCTGCGCGGTGGCGCCAAGGACATCAATGGCGACGGCGACACGCTGGATGTGGTTCGCGTGGGTCGCGCCAGCGTCACCAAGACGCAGCGCCCCGGCGTCACGGCCGAGCTGAGCACCACGGTCGAGAACCACTACCTGAAGTTCGGCGTCTGGTTCGAGCGTTCCAAGCACCGCCAGACCCAGCCCGCCGTTCAGCTGAAGGCCGATGGCGAGCCGGCCGACATGTGGCTGCGCGAGGGTTGCGTGCAGCGCGCGGACGGTAGCTGCTACCAGGGCCGCGACTGGGCCACCGTCAGCACGGCCCACCAGGTTTACTTCAACGACCAGATCAGCTTCGCCAGCGACCGCGGCCTGCTGTCCCTGGGCGTGCGCGTGCCCACCGTGCAGCGCGACGTGACCAGCTTCGCCAACGAAACGACGACGCGCTCCTACGCCACGGCCACGGCCACGACGTTCACGAACGTGCAGCAGGAATACCGCATCCGCCGCTCGTTCACGGAGGTGCTGCCGCAGATGGGCGTTCGTTTCAACGCAGCTCCCCGCGTGCAGGTGTTCGCCAACGTCGCGAAGAACTTCCGCGCGCCGTCCAACTTCGCCTACACGGGCAGCAACGTGCGCTTCGTGGCCGGCGCCATCCAGCCGTTCACCGAGGTGAAGGCCGAAACGTCCATCATGTCGGACGTCGGCTTCCGCTATCAGTCGCCGATGCTGTCCGTCACCGCGACCTTGTTCAACTCCAACTTCAAGGACCGTCAGGCCAACGCCGTCGATCCCAACACGCTGACCAACGTGTACACGAACGCCGGCCGCGTCAACACCCGCGGCCTGGAACTGGAAGCCGGCTCCGGCGTGGTCCGTGGCTTCTCGGCCTATGGCTCCGTGACCATCCAGGAAAGCATGATGAAGGACAACCTGCGCGTGTCGACGGCGGTGACGCTGCCGACGGCCGGCAAGAAGTTCACGCTGACGCCCGAGTTCATGGCCGGTCTGTCGCTGCAGTACGAGCAAGGCCCGTTCTACGTGCGCGTGAAGGGCAAGTACTCCGGCTCGCAGTACGCGACGCTGATGAACGACGAGATCGCCCCGGCCTACACCACGGGTGACGTGGACGCCGGCTACAAGCTGGGCAATCTGGGCTTTGCCAAGAACGCGCTGATTCGCTTCAACATCAGCAACATCGGCAATGCCAAGTACCGCAACCCGTCCTCGGGCACGGTGACCAATGCCGTGGCCTACCAGAGCCAGGCCGCCCAGCGCGTGTTCTATTACCTCGGCGCTCCCCGCCTCAGCACGCTGACCTTCAGCGCCGACTTCGAGTAAGCCGAAAAGCTTGGCTGCCGGGCCGATCAAGCCCGGTCAGCCATCCCGGCGACCGCGAGTGCAGCCAAAAGCTGCCTCGCGGTTTTTTCGTTTCTGGGACCGACTTACTTCTGAATGTCGCCGAGACAGAGGTACTTCACCTCGACATAGTCCTCGATGCCTTGCCGCGCGCCCTCACGGCCCAGGCCCGACTGCTTGACCCCGCCAAACGGCACCTCCGCCGTCGAGATCAGCCCCGTGTTGACGCCCACCATGCCGTACTCAAGCGCCTCGCCGACGCGGAAGATGCGGCCGATGTCGCGGCTGTAGAAGTAGCTGGCCAGGCCGAACTCCGTGGCGTTGGCCAGCGCAATGGCCTCGGCCTCGGTCTGGAACTTGAACACCGGCGCCACCGGGCCGAAGGTTTCCTCGCGTGAGCACAGCATCTGCGGGGTCGCGTCGGCCAGCAGGGTGGGCTCGAAGAAGTTGCCGGTCGTCGTCTCGACCCGCTTGCCGCCGGCCAGCACCTTGGCGCCCAGCGCGATCGCGTCGGCCACGTGGGTCTCGACCTTCTGCAGTGCCTGCTCGTCGATCAGCGGGCCGACGTTGATGCCGGCCTCGAAGCCGTTGCCCGTCTTCAACTGGCCCAGCCTGGCCGCGAACTTCTCCAGGAAGGCGTCGTAGACGCCGGCCTGAACATAGATGCGGTTGGCGCTGACGCAGGTCTGGCCGGCGTTGCGGTACTTGCTGGCCATTGCGCCGTCGACGGCGGAGTCCAGGTCGGCGTCGTCGAAGACGAGGAAGGGCGCGTTGCCGCCCAGTTCCAGGCTGAGCTTCTTGACCGTCTGCGCGCACTGCCGCATCAGGATGCGGCCCACCTCGGTGGAGCCGGTGAAGGACAGGTGGCGCACGACGTCGCTCTCGCACAGCAGCTTGCCCACTTCGATGGACTGCGCCGAGTCGGCCGTCAGCACGTTCAGCACACCGGCCGGCATGCCGGCGCGCTGCGCCAGTTCTGCGGCGGCCAGGGCGGTCAGCGGCGTCGCCTCGGCAGGCTTGATGATGACCGTGCAGCCGGCGGCCAGCGCCGGCGCCACCTTGCGCGTGATCATCGCCAGCGGGAAGTTCCACGGCGTGATCGCCGCGCAGACGCCCACGGCCTGCTTGATGACGAGGTAGCGCTTGGTCGGGTCGGTGGTCGGGATGGTCTCGCCATAGACGCGCTTGGCCTCTTCGGCGAACCAGTCGAGGAAGCTGGCGCCGTAGATCACCTCGCCGCGCGCCTCGGCCAGCGGCTTGCCCTGCTCGGCGGTCATCAGCCGGGCCAGGTCGTCGGCGTGCTTGACCAGCAGTTGCTGCCAGCGCACCAGCACGGCGGCGCGCTCCTTGGCCGGCTTGGCTTTCCAGGCGTTCAGTGCATTGGCGGCGGCGGCGATGGCCGACTCGGTTTCGGCGCGGCCCAGGTTGGGCACCTGGGCCAGCTCGCGGCCGGTGGCGGGGTCGGTGACAGGGAAGGTGTTGGCGCCGGCGACCCATTCGCCGTTGATCAGCGCCTGGGTTCGCAGCAGGCTGGGGTCGTCGAGCATGTCCAGCGGGGAATTCGCGTCCATCGGGGGTCTCTCCTGTCGTATTGAGAGTCACTCTACCCGGGCGACGTAAAGCCCCCTCCCTACAATCCCGCTTCTTTGTCACTGACCTTTTCCAGGGAAGCCGCTGCATGAAAGCCGCCGAGATCCGCCAGACCTTTCTGAAGTTCTTCGAGTCGAAAGGCCACCAGATCGTCGCGTCCAGCCCCGTCGTGCCGGGTGACGACCCGACGCTGCTGTTCACCAACGCGGGCATGAACCAGTTCAAGGACGTGTTCCTCGGCTTCGACAAGCGCAGCTACTCGCGCGCCACCACCAGCCAGAAGTGCATCCGCGCCGGCGGCAAGCACAACGACCTGGACAACGTCGGCTACACCGCGCGCCACCACACCTTCTTCGAGATGCTGGGCAACTTCAGCTTCGGCGACTACTTCAAGAAGGATGCAATTGCCTACGCCTGGGAGTTGCTGACGGTCAACTTCGGGTTGCCGGCCGACAAGCTCTGGGTCACCGTCTACAGCGAGGACGACGAGGCCTACGAGATCTGGAACAAGACCGTGGGCGTGCCCGCCGAGCGCATCGTGCGCATCGGCGACAACAAGGGCGCGCGCTACATGTCCGACAACTTCTGGATGATGGGCGACACGGGCCCCTGCGGCCCCTGCACCGAGATCTTCTACGACCACGGCCCCGACGTGGCCGGCGGCCCCCCGGGCTCGGCCGAGCAGGACGGCGACCGCTACATCGAGATCTGGAACAACGTCTTCATGCAGTTCAACCGGACTGAAGACGGCGTCATGCACCCGCTGCCCAAGCCGTCGGTGGACACCGGCATGGGCCTGGAGCGCCTGGCGGCCGTGCTGCAGCATGTGCACAGCAACTACGAGATCGACACCTTCGTGAACCTGCTCGCGGCTGCCAAGTCGGCCGTGGACGCGGCCGGCGGTGGCGACTGCGACAAGGACAGCCCGTCGCTGAAGGTCATCGCCGACCACATCCGCGCCTGCTCGTTCACCGTCGTCGACGGCGTCATCCCCGGCAACGCCGGTCGCGGCTATGTGCTGCGCCGCATCGCCCGCCGCGCCATCCGCCACGGCTACAAACTGGGCGCGCGCACGCCGTTCTTCCACAAGCTGGTGGCCGCGCTGAGCGCCGAGATGGGCGAGGCGTATCCCGAGCTGCGCCAGGCGCAAGCCCGCGTGACCGAGGTGCTGAGGGTTGAGGAAGAGCGCTTCTTCCAGACCATCGCCACCGGCATGGAAATCCTCGAAGCGGCACTCGCCAAGGGTGGCAACGTCGACGGCGACACGGCCTTCAAGCTGCACGACACCTACGGCTTCCCGGTCGACCTGACCGCCGACGTCTGCCGCGAGCGCGGCGTGACGGTGGACGAGGCGCGCTTCAACGAGCTGCTGGAAGAGCAGAAGAACCGCGCCCGCGCCGCCGGCAAGTTCAAGATGGCGCAGGGCCTGGCGTACAGCGGCGTGGCCACCGAGTTCCACGGCTACGAGCACCTGGTCTGCGAGACGAGCAAGGTCACCGCGATCTACGTCGACGGCGCCCAGGTCGACGCCGCCCAGGCCGGCGACGACGCCGTCATCGTGCTGGACCACACCCCCTTCTACGCCGAGAGCGGCGGCCAGGCGGGTGACTCCGGCGAACTGCGCAACGGCACCACGCGCGTCGTCGTCGCGGACACCTTGAAGATCCAGGCCGATGTGTTCGGCCACCACGGCCAGGTCGTGGAAGGTTCGGTCAAGGTCGGCGACATCTTCACCGCCCGTGTCGATGCGGAACGGCGTGCCAAGACCGTGCGCAACCACAGCGCCACCCACCTGATGCACAAGGCCCTGCGCGAGGTGCTGGGCGCGCACGTGCAGCAGAAGGGCTCGCTGGTGAATGCCGAGCGCACGCGCTTCGACTTCGCCCACAACGCACCCATGACGGCGGAGCAGATCAAGGAGATCGAGGCCATCGTCAATGCCGAGATCCTGGCCAACGCCGCCGCCACCGCCAAGGTCATGGCGCTGGACGACGCGCAGAAGACCGGCGCCATGATGCTGTTCGGCGAGAAGTACGGCGACAACGTGCGCGTGCTGTCCATCGGTTCATCGAAGGAACTCTGCGGCGGCACCCATGTGAAGGCGACCGGCGACATCGGCCTGTTCAAGATCGTGGCCGAAGGCGGCGTGGCCGCTGGCATCCGCCGCGTCGAGGCGGTGACGGGCGAGAACGCGCTGGCCTATCTGCAGTCGCTGGAAGCCACCGTGCAGGCTGCCGCGCAGACGCTGAAGACCTCACCTGCCGACCTGGAAGGCCGCCTGCATGCGGTGCTGGACCAGATCAAGTCGCTGGAGAAGGAACTCACCGCCGCCAAGAGCAAGCTCGCGTCCGCCCAGGGCGATGAACTGATGGCCCAGGCCGTGGACGTCAAAGGCATCAAGGTGCTGGCCGCCCGTCTGGAAGGCGCCGACGCCAAGACGCTGCGGGAGACCATGGACAAGCTCAAGGACAAGCTGAAGACGGCGGCCATCGTGCTGGCGGCGGTCGACGGCGACAAGGTGCAGATCGCGGCCGGTGTGACGGCCGACAGCGTGGGCAAGGTCAAGGCCGGTGAGCTGGTCAACTTTGTCGCCCAGCAGGTCGGTGGCAAGGGCGGCGGCAAGCCCGACATGGCGATGGCGGGCGGCACGCAGCCGGCCGGCGTGGCGGCGGCGCTGGCATCGGTGGCTGGCTGGGTGGGCGAGCGGGTCTAGGTTCAGAGGTCGAGATGCAGCAGCCGCTGCGCCGACGGCGCTTCGGGCGCGTCGTAGCGGCGGCTGGCCGCCAGCGCCTCGTCGCGCAGTGCCTGTGCGGCCGCAGCCTGGCCTTGGGCGGCCAGCACCGCCGCCCGCACGCGCTGCAGATAAGGCTCCATGCGGATGTCGAAGAAGCCCTGCTTTTGGCCCCAGGTCGTCCAGGCCGTGTCGGCATGCTTCGCGGCGTCGTCCGTGCGGCCGGCGGCAAGCGCCACGCGGGCCAGGCCGGCGTGGGCCAGCGCTGCATGTGACCAACGCCGCTCGCCGGCCCGCTCGACCACGGTGGTGAACTGCGCCTGCGCACCCACCACGTCCCCTTGCGCGAGCAGGAAGCGCCCCCAGCGCTCACGGGCGGCGGCGGTGGCCTGGCTGCCGGGAACATCGCGCGCCTCGAACTCGGCTAGCGCCGCCGTGAAGACACGCCGGGCGTCACTGGCCTGGCCGGCGCGTGCATAGGCATCGCCCAGGTGGCGGCGCAGGCGGCGCAGCGCGAAGTCGTTGGGCGGCGCACGCAGGTAGGCGCGCTCCACCGACTCGAGCACGGGAATGGCCAGCAGCGGCCGGCCCTCGGCCGAGAGCCGCTCCGCCCAGTCCTCGCGCACCTGCTGTGCGTCCGAGTCGTTGGCGGCCTCGGGTGGCAGCCGTGCCAGCACGGCGTCGAACGCGGTGAGGGCGCGCTCCCGGCCGCCGGCCAGATGCGCCGTGCGGGCGCGCTTGGCTGCAGGCACCCAGGCCTGGCGGGCGTCGGCGCCCGTGGTGCGCTCGGCGATGGCGGCCGAGATGGCGAAGGCCGCCTCGGCGCCGGCCAGGTCGCCGCTTTGCTGCAGCGTCAGCGCGATGTTGCCGTGGATGGTCTGCACCTCGGCGTCGTCCCGCTCGGGGTTGGCCTCGGCCTGCTGCAAGGCCTGGCGGTTCAGCGCCACGGCGTCGGCGTGGCGGCCGGCGTGGGAGGCTTCGGTGGCCAGCTCCATCAGCACGGTGACGCGGCCGCGCTCTGTGGCGGGCGCGTCGGCGAAGGCCTGACGGGCGGCTTTCAGCGCGGTGTGGCGTTCGGCCTCGGTACCGGCTTGCTGGCGCAGGCAGATGGAGCGCGCCATCCACCAGTGGCCGCGCAGCGGGCCGCTGTCACGTCGCGCGACACGCAGCAGGTCGTCGGCCTGTTGCAGCAGCGCGCCGCAGCGCGTGTCGGCCCGGGCCGCCGCGCGGGCGGCACGCTCGACGGCGTCGTCCAGGATGTTGTCGTGCAGCGGCCCGAAGTGCTCGCGCACGAGGGCGAGCTGGCGCGCCTGCAGCGTCTCGAACGAGGCCTCGTCGCCCAGCTCGCGGTAGATGTCGGCGGCGGTGCGCAGCAGCTCGATGCGCAGCTTCACATCCGCCGCGAAGGCACTGTCGATGCGGCCGACGCTCGCGTCCAGCAGCGCCTTGGCGCTGATCTGCCCGCGCGGCGTGTCCGATGCGATGCGCGGGTCGTTGGCGCGGTAGACCGACAGCAGGAAGGCCTTCACCGCCTCGGCGCGGCGCGCCTGCGCCTGCGCCTCGCGGGCCTGCCATAGCACGCCGGCCAGGCCAGCCACCAGGCTTGCGCACAGCAGCGCGGCCATGACGACGGCAGTGCGGCGGCGGCGCACCACCTTCGCCAGTCGCGTCCAGGCGGTGATGCGGCGCGCCTGGATGGGCTTGTCGGCACGGTGGCGGCGCAGGTCGGCGGCTAGGTCAGCCACCGAGGCATAGCGCGCGTCCGGCGCCGTGGCCAGTGCCTTGGCGAGGATGGCGTCCAGGTCGCCGCGCAGGCGCTGGCGCCAAGCCTTGGGCGTGCTGCCGGCCTCGGTGGCGAGCGCGGGCGTGGCGCAGTTGGACGCCAGCAGGTCGCCAGCCGCAAGGCCGGACGACTTCAGCACCGCATGCGGCGTGGTGCCGGTCAGCAGCTCGAACAGCAGCACGCCGAGCGCATAGACATCGGTGGCCACCGTCACCGTGCCGCCGGCCGTTTGCTCCGGGGCGGCGTAGGCAGGGGTGGCCAGCAGCGCGTCGGCGCGGGTCAGCGCGGTGTCGCCCGCCGTGCCGTCGGCCAGCAGCTTGGCGATGCCGAAGTCCAGCAGCCGCACGCCTTGGGCACTGACCAGCACGTTGGCGGGTTTCAGGTCGCGATGGGCCACCAGCCGGCCGTGCGCGTGCGCGACGGCGTCGGTCACCTGCGCGAACAGGTCCAGCCGTTCGGCCAGTCCCAGCGTGTGCTCGCGGGCCCAATGCGTGATGGGCTGGCCGTGCACGGCCTCCAGCGCGATGTAGGGCTGGCCGCTGTCGTCCAGCCCGGCGTCGTAGAAGCGCGCGATGTGCGGGTGGGCGAGGCGGGCCAGGATGTCGCGCTCGCGCAGGAAGCGCTCGCGCACGCTGCCGGCCAGCAGGTGGGCATGCGGCAGTTTCAGCGCCACCTCGCGCTGGTAGGCGCCGTCGGCCCGCTGCGCGAGCCATACCTCGCCCATGCCGCCGGCACCCAGGGCGCGCAGCAGCGTGTAGGGGCCGATACGCTGGCCGGCCACGCGCTCGCTGTGGCGCGGCGCGGCGCCGGTCGACAGGGCGGCGGGGGTCTCCAGATAGCCGCCAGTCTGCACTGCATCTAGCTCACGCAGGAAGGTGACCAAGGCGTCACGCAGCGGCGCTAGGTGGGGCGCCAGGCATGCCAGCCAGGCCGGGCGATCGGCTGGGTCCAGGGCCATGGCCTCTTCGGTGAGGCGCGAGTATTCGCCCCACCATTCATCGCTGAAGGCCAGCGCGGGCGAGGTGGGCGATGGATCAGGTTGCATCAGCGGGACCAACGGATTCCGCAATGCAAACCGGACAACTCAGGCGCTGAGCAGCGTGCGCAGCAAGGCCCGCGCCTTGTCCCAGTCGCGGCGCACGGTGCGGTCGGTCACGCCGAGCACGTCGGCCACTTCCGCCTCGGTCATGCCGGCGAAGTAGCGCAGCTCGACCACGCGCGCCAGACGCGGCTCGCGCGCCTCCAGCGTGCGCAGCGCGGCGTCCACCTGCAGCGGTTCGTCCTCGGGTGCGGGCAGGCGCTCGCCGAGCGCGGTGTCCAGCGTCACCCACTGGACGGCGTCGCCGCCGCGCCGCTGGGCCGCGCGTTCGCGCAGCAGGTCCACGACGATGGAGCGCATGGCGCGCGAGGCGTAGGCGAAGAAGTGGGATCGCGTCGGAAAGCTCAGCCCCTCGCCACCCGCCTGCTGCGATGCGCGCGCCGACAGCTTGAGCCAGCTTTCGTTGACCAGCATGGTGGTGTTGCAGCCCGTCGGGTCGCCCGCCGAGCGCAGGCGGGCATGCGCCACCTTCTTCAGCTCGTCGAAGGTCTCGCGCCAGAGCTGGTCGTCCAGCGGCACGGAGCCGGCTTCGGCGAGGGCAGGGCGAATGGCGTCGGGCATGCGCCGATTATGGGGAGGACAGCCGGACGACCAATGAAAACGGGCGACCCGCAGGCCGCCCGTTCTGTCTTGTGAGGTCGATATCAGGCGGCGATGGCCGCTTCCATCAAGCCCATCTCGGCGCTGCTCATCAGGCCTTCGATGTCCATCAGGATCAGCATGCGGTCGGCCACCGAGCCGATGCCGGTGATGAAGCTGGTGTCCACCGAGGCCGAGCTGAGTTCCGGTGCCGGCTTGATCGCGTCGCGGCTCAGCTCCAGCACGTCGGAGACCGAGTCCACCACCGCGCCGACGACGCGGTTCTTCACGTTCAGCACGATGACGACCGTGAAGCTGTTGTACTCGGCGGTTGCGCAGTTGAGCTTCAGGCGCAGGTCGACGATGGGCACGATGACGCCGCGCAGGTTGACCACGCCCTTGATGAAGTCCGGCGCATTGGCGATGCGCGTGGGCTGCTCGTAGGAGCGGATCTCCTGCACCTTCAGGATGTCGATGCCGTACTCCTCCGAGCCCAGTCGGAAGGTCAGGTATTCGCCGCTCTTGGGGCCGTGGGCCTTGGTAGTGACGGCGCCGGCTTGGCGCAGGGCGGGGACGTTGCTGGCTTCCATGCGAACCTCTCTGTCGATCTTGGTTGGTTGTTAATGGCGCGAGCGGCGCACCAGGCTGCCGACGTCCAGGATCAGCGCCACGCGGCCATCGCCCATGATGGTGGCGCCGGACACGTCGTTGACCTTGCGGTAGTTGGCTTCGAGGTTCTTGACGACGACCTGCTGCTGGCCGAGCAGTTCATCCACCAGCAGCGCGACGCGGCCGCCTTCGGCCTCGACGACGACCATGATGGAGCTGACGTGCTCGAAGTCGAAGCGCGGCACGTCGAAGACCTTCTCAAGCTCGATGACGGGCATGTACTCGTCGCGCACCTCGACGACGCGGCCGGAACCGGCGACGGTCTTGATGGTGTCGGACTGCACCTGGAAGGACTCGACGACGGAGGACAGCGGCAGGATGTAGCACTCGTCGCCGACGCCCACGCTCATGCCGTCCATGATGGCCAGCGTCAGCGGCAGGCGCACGGACACCTTCATGCCGTAGCCTTCGGCCGAGTCGATCTCCACCGTGCCGCCGAGCGACGTGATGTTCTTCTTGACCACGTCCATGCCGACACCGCGGCCCGACACGTCGGTGACCACATCGGCTGTGGAAAAGCCGGGCGCGAAGATCAGGCTCCAGCATTCGGCGTCGGTCATCGTGTCCGGCGCGTCGATGCCCTTCTCGCGGGCCTTCTTGATCAGCTTGTCGCGGTTCAGGCCGCGGCCGTCGTCGCGCACCTCGATGACGATGCTGCCGCCCTGGTGGGACGCGACTAGCGTGATCGTGCCCTGCTCGGGCTTGCCACGCGCCTCGCGGTCGGCGGGCATTTCAATGCCGTGGTCGCAGCTGTTGCGCACCAGGTGGGTCAGCGGGTCGGTGATCTTCTCGACCAGGCTCTTGTCGAGCTCGGTCGCTTCGCCCTGCGTGACCAGCTCGACCTTCTTGCCCAGCTTGGCGGCCAGGTCGCGCAGCATGCGCGGGAAGCGGTTGAAGACAGTCGACATCGGAATCATCCGGATCGACATGACCGACTCCTGCAAGTCGCGCGTGTTGCGCTCCAGGTCGGCCAGGCCCGATGTCAGTTGCTGATAGAGCGCCGGGTCGAGCTCGCGACTGTTCTGGGCCAGCATGGCCTGGGTGATGACGAGCTCGCCGACCAGGTTGATGAGCTGGTCAACCTTCTCGATGGAGACGCGCAGCGTGGTCTGGTCCATGGCCGCCGGCTTGGCCTCGGCCTTGGCGACCGGCGCGGCGGTGCGGGTCGGGACGATGGCGGCCGAGGGCGCAGCCTCTGCCGCCGGTGCGGCCGCCGCAGCGGCGCCACCGGCGGGCACGCCCGGTGCATCATCGAAGAAGCCGTAGCCGGGGTCGGCGGACGGCGCCTCGGCCGGCGGTGCGCCGGGGGAGCCCTCGTAGAACCCGAAGCCCGGGCCGAGCGGGATCAGCTTGACCTGCTCGCGGGCGACGTGGAAGGTGAAGAGGTCCAGCAGGTCGTTGTCTGTCGAGCTGGTCAGCACCTTGAAGCGGCGCATGCCGTCTGAACTCTGGCCAGCGTCCAGCGGCTCGATGTTGCCGAGGTCGGTGATTTCCTTGAACAGCTCGACGAGGTTGTCGGCCAGGCTCAGGTCGGTCAGCGGGCCGACCTGCAGCTCCAGCAGGCGCGTGCCGGGCTTGGCGTCCGTGGCGGGCGTGACGGGTGCGGGGGCAGGTGAGGGCGCTGCAGCAGTCTTGGGCGCGGGCGCGGGCGCCGGTGCGGCGGCGCCGCCGCCTTCGACGAAGCTCTTGATGCTGACCAGCAGGTCGGTCGTGTCGAACACGTCGCCGCCCGAACCCTGGTGGCGGGCCAACTGGGTGCGCAGCGCGTCGCCGGACTGCAGCAGCACGTCGACCATGGCCGAGTTGGGCTGCAGCTCATGGCGGCGCAGCTTGTCCAGCAGCGTCTCCATCTGGTGGGTCAGTTCGGCAACGTCGCTGAAGCCGAAGGTCGCTGCACCACCCTTGATGGAGTGGGCGCAGCGGAAGATGGCGTTCAGCTCTTCGTCGTCGGCGGCTTCGACGTTGACATTGAGCAGCAGCCGCTCCATGTTGTCGAGGTTCTCGCCGGCTTCTTCAAAGAAGACCTGATAGAACTGGCTGAGATCGATGCCAGCACTGATGCTGGCGCCTTCGGTGGTCATGTCACCCATGGCTGTACTCCCTTTGCAACGGACTTCAGCGGATGACCTTGCCGATCACTTCGATCAGCTTGGCGGGGTCGAAGGGCTTGACCAGCCAGCCCGTGGCGCCTGCCGCGCGGCCAGCCTGCTTCATGGTATCGCTGGATTCGGTGGTCAGGATGAGGATGGGCGTGGTCTTGAACTTGGGGTTCTCGCGCAGCTTCTTGGTCAGGCTGATGCCGTCCATGCGCGGCATGTTCTGGTCGGTCAGCACCAGGTCGAAGTCCCGCGTGCCGGATTTCTCCCAGGCGTCCTGCCCGTCGACTGCTTCCACCACGTTGAAGCCGGCGTTCTTGAGCGTGAAGGCCACCATCTGGCGCATCGAGGCCGAGTCGTCGACAGCAAGGATTGAGTGCATTTGAGTTTTCTCCGAGGGAACGTGTTGCCTGGGGGGCTTTATTGACCGGGGGGTTCAGAAAAGTTCGATGGAGCCGGCGTCCATCTCGTCCTGCGTGACCGGGTTGGGCCGCAGCGGCGCGATCTCGACGACGGCCGCGCCGTCCTCGTCATCCATGCCGAAGGTGTCGCGGGCCAGTTGGTCGGCGCAGTTGCGCAGGCGCTGGCTGGTGTGGGCGATCAACTGCGTCGCCATGTCCTGGAACTGCAGCGCGGTGATGGCGCCGGCAATGTCTTGCATGATCTGCTTCAGCCCGGCGGCGGCGGGCGTGCCGTCGCTGCTGCCGAGCAGCGACATGGCCTCGTTGGAGGCGCTGTAGAAGTGTGTGGACAAGGCCTCGCCCGCGTCGTCGAGCAGGCGCTGCAGGCGCTCGAGGTCGTTGGTCACCGTCATCAGGTGGTCCTGCAGCTCAGCGGCCGCCAGCAGTGGCATGGCGCCCATGGCACCGTCGAGTTCCGCTCCTGTGGAAGTTTCTATCTGCATCGTGTCTCCGCGAGGGGATGCTGCTTCTTGTCCGATGACCCTGTGTATTCGTTCAGGGCGAATGCATCGGTGGCATGTTCACCTGAATTTCGAGCGCTGTCGACCTGGAGATGGACTGAGAACGCGCGGAATTACCGGTCTGCAGCGCGTTGAGTGTGCCGCCTGGCGAGGCGGCGTCGGCGCGGCATACTGCGGCCCCATGACGACTTCTGGTGTGGAGCGGGCCGGCCGGGTCCTGCGTGTGCTGCATGTCGAGGACTCCGACCTCGACCACCATCTCATCCTTGCCCAGCTCTCTCGTGCGGGGCTCAAGGTCGAGATGCAGCGGCTGGACGCCTGGCAGGCCGTGGAGGCGGCGCTGCCGCAGCCGTGGGACGCCATCATCTCGGACTACAACCTGCCGGGCTACTCGGGCCTGGATGTGTTGGAGGCCGTCAAGGAGCGCCAGCTGGCGACGCCCTTCCTGCTCGTCTCCGGTGAGATCGGCGAGGATGCGGCCGTGTCCGCGATGCGCAACGGCGCGTCGGACTACCTGCTGAAGAACAACCTGGCGCGCCTCGCGCCGGCGCTGCTGCACGCCATCGACGCGGCGGAGAACGAACGCGCCCGGCGCAATGCCGACGAGGAGCTGGTCAAGTCCAAGCTGCGCCTGCATCAGCTGGCCGGCCATCTGCAGACCAGCGTCGAGCTGGAGCGGGCAGCCATCGCGCGCGAGATCCACGACGACGTCGGCGGGTCGCTGACGGCGCTGAAGTTCGACCTCGCCTGGATAGACCGCCACGCCCAGGACCCGGCGGTGCGCCAGCGCGTGGCCGCAGCGCTGGAGACGGTCAGCTCGGCCATCGACGCCAGCCAGCGCATCATGCACAACCTGCGCCCCGCCATCCTGGAGCAGGGGCTGGTCGCCGCGCTGCAGTGGATGACGGCCCGCTTCGAGCGCCGCACCGGCATCGAGGCCGGCCTGCGCATCGGCGAGGAGCGCCTGGCCCTGCCGCCGGGCGTGCCGCTGGTGGCCTATCGCACGGCCCAGGAAGCGCTGACCAATGTGTCCAAGCATTCCGGCGCCACGCGCGTCGACATCGAACTCAGCCTGGATTCCGGCGTGCTGACGCTGGAGATCCAGGACAACGGCAAGGGCATCGCGCCGGAGGACCTGGCCAAGGAGCGCTCCTTCGGCATCCGCGGCCTGCACGAGCGCGCGGCCACGGTGGGCGGCTGGGTGGACTTGTCCAGCACGCCGGGCCAGGGCGCCAGCCTCATCCTGACCGTGCCGCTGGCCCAGGACGCCATCGACGCGCTGGACGACGCCACCGACTTCGGCAAGGACCTCGGCAACTCCATCTGGGGCCGCGTGTGATCAAGGTCATCCTCTGCGACGACCACGGCCTGATCCGCCGCGGCATCCGCGACACGCTGGCGGACGCTGACGACATCGAGGTCATCGGCGAGGCCGGCGACTACACCGAGCTGCGCGGGCTGCTTCACAAGCTCGGCAAGGACAACCCCTGCGACGTGCTGGTGCTGGACATCAACATGCCCGGCCGCTCGGGCCTGGACGTGCTGCATGTGCTGAAGGACGAAGGCGCGGCCGTGCGCACGCTGATCGTGTCGATGTACCCGGAAGACCAGTACGCCATCCGCGCGCTGAAGGCCGGCGCCTATGGCTATGTCAACAAGGGCGGCGACCCGGCGACGCTGGTGCAGGCCGTGCGCACCGTGGCCCAGGGCCGCAAGTACGTGACGCCCGAGATCGCGCAGATGCTGGTCGAGAGCCTGACCGCGCCCGTCACCGAGCAAGCCCACCACAAGCTGTCGGACCGCGAACTGCAGACGCTGGTGATGATCGCGTCGGGCAAGCGCCTGTCGGACATCGCCGAGGAGCTGATGCTCAGCCCCAAGACCGTCAGCGTCTACCGTGCCCGCATGCTGGAGAAGCTGGGCCTGGCGAACAACTCCGAGTTGACCGTCTACGCCATTCGCAACGGGCTGGTCGCGAGCTAGGCCTGCCGCTCATCCGCGCCGGCGTCGGTTCACGGCCGCTGGTCGCCGTTCGTCGAAAGCCCTGATCGCCTGACAACCTTGTCTGTGCAAAATCCGCCTCGTCCCAAACTTGGCGGACAAATACAGGGGAGCGCGTCATCGACACCGGACTGCTGAAGGAATTGCGCATCGACGGTGCGCAGCGTGACGAGCACGGCGGCGGGCCGCCCAAGTGGCTCTGGGGCGTGGCTGCCGGCCTCGTCGTCGTGGCTTTGGCGGGCAGCGCGGCGTGGTGGTTCGTCGCCGGCAACAAGCCCGTCGCCGTGCAGACCGCCACCGCCCGCGCCAACGGCCAGGGCGCCCGCAGCGATGCGGTGCTGCAGGCCACCGGCTATGTGACGGCGCGCCGCATGGCCACCGTGTCGGCGCAGATGACCGGCACGCTGACCGAGGTGCTGATCGACGAGGGCTTCAAGGTCAAGAAGGGCCAGGTGCTGGCCCGGCTGGATGACACCGGGCTGAGGGCGAGCATGGCGGCTGCGCAGGCCCAGGTGCGCACGGCCGAGGCCAACCTGGGGCAGTTGCAGGCGCAGCTGGAACAGGCCCAGGCCAATGAGCGCCGCCAGATCGAGCTGGCCGCCAGCGGCATGACGACGCACCAGTCTCGCGAACAGGCGGCCACGGCCGTCAAGTCCTACGCCGCACAACTGGAAGCCGCCCGGCGCCAGATCGAGGCTGCCCAGGCCCAGGCGCGTCAGACCCAGGTCAACTTCGACTACGCCACCGTGCGCGCGCCGTTCGACGGCGTCGTCACCGCGCGTGCGGCCCAGGTCGGCGAGATCATCTCGCCGCTGTCGGCCGGCGGCGGCTTCACGCGGACCGGCGTGGGCACCATCGTCGACATGGACTCGCTGGAAGTGAGCGTCGACGTCAACGAGGCCTACATCGCCCAGGTCAAGGCCGACATGCCTTGCGAGGCCGTGCTGGACGCGTATCCGGACTGGAAGATCCCCGCTCACGTCGTGGCCGTCATCCCCAGCGCCGATCGCGGCAAGGCGACCGTCAAGGTGCGCGTGGCGCTGGAGCAGAAGGACGAGCGGGTCGTGCCGGACATGGGCGTGCGCGTGAGCTTCCTGGCGGCCAAGCCCCAGGCCGAAGCCAAGCCGGTGCCCGGCGTGCTGGTGCCGCCGGATGCCATCCGGATGGAGGACGGGCTCGAACCGGCCAAGGGCAATGCGGTCGTCTATGTGGCGGCAGACGGCAAGGCCCAGCGACGGCTGGTCAAGCTGGGTGATGAGATCGGCAAGTTCCGCTTGGTCATCGAGGGGGTGAAGTCGGGCGAGACGGTCGTCGTCTCACCACCCGCCGAGCTGAAGGACGGTTCCAACATCGTGAACAAGGAATGAGCATGAGCGCTTTGATCGAAGTCCGCGGCCTGTCCAAGGTCTATACGCGTGGCAAGCAGCAGCTGGAAGTGCTGCACCACATCGACCTGGACGTCAGTCAAGGCGATTTCCTGGCGCTGATGGGCCCGTCGGGCTCGGGCAAGACGACGCTGCTGAACCTGATGGGCGGCCTGGACGCGCCCAGCGGCGGTTCCATCAGCGTGGGCGGCGAGCGCATCGACCAGCTCGGCAGCGCGGCGCTGGCCAAGTGGCGTGCGTCGCGCGTTGGCTTCGTCTTCCAGTTCTACAACCTGATGCCCACGCTGTCGGCGCAGAAGAACGTCGAGCTGCCACTGCTGCTGACCAAGCTGTCGGCGGCCGAGCGCAAGAAGCGCGCGGCCATCGCGCTGCAGTTGGTGGGCCTGGCCGACCGCGCCTCGCACAAGCCCACCGAGCTGTCGGGCGGCCAGCAGCAGCGCGTGTCCATTGCGCGGGCCATCGTGTCGGACCCGACGCTCCTGGTCTGCGACGAGCCCACCGGCGACCTGGATCGCCAGTCCGCCGAGGACGTGCTGACGCTGCTGCAGGCGCTCAACCGCGAGCATGGCAAGACCATCGTCATGGTCACCCACGACCCGCGCGCCGCGGCTCGTGCGAGCCACACGCTGCACCTCGACAAGGGCACCCTCGTCACCGCCGCTGAAGCGCTGGCCTGATCATGAAGTACCTCCACCTCATCTGGGCGGCGCTGTTCCGGCGCAAGCTGCGGACCTTCCTGACCCTGGTGTCCATCATCACGGCCTTCCTGCTGTTCGGCCTGCTGGACGCAGTGCGCGTCGGCTTCGACCAGGCCGGCAAGAGCGCCAACGGCGCGCAACGACTGCAGACCGGCGCCAAGATCAGCTTCATCCAGCTGCTGCCGATGTCACTGGGCCCGCGCATGACGCAGATCGATGGCGTCAAGGACGTGGCCTTTGCCAACTGGTTCGGCGGCGCCTATCAAAAGCCCGAGAACCAGGTCTTCAGCTTTGCCGTCTCGCCCAACTATCTGGACGTCTATCCCGAGATGGAAGTGTCGGCCGAGCACCGCAAGGCCTTTGCCGAGACCAAGGATGGCGCCCTTGTCGGCGAGGGGCTGGCCAAGAAGTTCGGCTGGAAGGTGGGCGACCAGATCCCCATGCAGTCCACCATCTTCCCGGACCGCAGCGGCAGCCAGAACTGGCCCTTCAAGATCGTCGGCATCATCCATGTGGCCGACAAGAAGACCGGCGCCTGGTACGACCAGATGTTCCTGCTGAACTGGAAGTACTTCGATGACACCACGCCGTGGAACCAGGGCCAGGTGGGCTGGTACGTCACGCGCGTGAAGGACGTGAACCAGGCCGACCGCGTGCTCAAGGCCATCGACGAGATCTCGGCCAACTCCGACCACGAGACGCGCACGCAGACGGAAGCTGCGGCCATGTCCGCCTGGATGCGGCAGTTGGCCGACATCAACCTCATCGTCACCTCCATCATGGGCGCGGTGTTCTTCACGCTGCTGCTGCTGGCCGGCAACACCATGATGCAGGCAGTGCGTGAGCGCACCGGCGAGATCGCGGTGCTGAAGACGCTGGGCTTTTCGGGCCAGAGCGTGCTGGCCATGGTGCTGGCCGAGTCGGTGCTGCTGCTGCTGATCGGCGGCGTCATCGGCCTGGGGCTGGCCAGCGTCATCGGGCCCGCCGCCAGCGCGGGCAGTGGCGGGGCGCTGAACCTGCCGGCGGCAGGCCTCAGCAGCTGGGCGGCCGGCGTGGGGCTGGCCCTGGTGTTTGGCTTGGCTGTTGGTGCGCTGCCGGCTTTGCGCGCCATGCGCATCAACATCACCGATGCACTCGCGGGGAGGGCATGACCATGAAATTCCTGAAGAACTTCGGACTTGTGCTGTTGATGGTTGTGCTGCTCGCGGGCTGGGTGCTCGTGCCCTGGTACGGCGCCCTGGCGCTGGCCGTGCTGCTGGCGCTCTGGATGCTGCTGTTCCGCAGCGGCGCGCAGGCACGCTCGGTCACGGCGGTGGGCATCAGCACGCTGACGCAGCGCATCGGTTCGTCGGCCGTCATCGTCGTCGGCATCGCCGGCGTGGTGGGCGTGCTGGTGGCGCTGCTGGCCATGGCCGAGGGCTATGCACAGACGCTGCGCAACTCGGGCAGCGAGGACACGGCCATCGTCATGCGCGGCGCGTCGGCTAACGAGGTCTCGTCCTCGCTGAGCCGCGAGGACATCGTGCAGATCGAGCAGGCGCCCGGCGTGGCGCGCAATGCCAAGGGTGAGCCCATCCTTTCGGCCGAGACCGTGGTGGCGGCCAACCTGCCGGTGCGGGGCAGCGAGACCGCCGACACCGGCAGTGCGCAGGTGCGCGGCATCGGCGAGGCTGCTTTTGCCGTGCGCCCCAATGTCAAGATCGTCGAAGGCAAGTCCTTCCAGCCGGGCCTGCGCGAGATCATCGTCGGCAAGGGCGCGGTGCGGCAGTTCGAGGGGCTGAAGGTCGGCGCCAGCCTGAAGCTGGGCAACCAGCCGTGGACCATCGTCGGCGTCTTCGCCTCGGGCGACGCGATGGAGTCCGAGCTGTGGGCCGATGCGAATGTCGTCAACGACGCCTACAAGCGCGGCGCGGCGCGCAACTCGGCCACGGTCAAGCTGGAGAACGCGGCAGCCGTCAAGGCTTTCAGTGCGGCGCTGGAAGGCAACCCGCAGCTCAAGGTCAAGGCGACGACGACGCTGGCGTTCTTTGCCAAGCAGTCCGAGGGCATGACCAAGATGCTGCGCATCATCGGCCTCACGGTCGGCGGCATCATGGCCGTGGGCGCGGTGTTCGGCGCGTTGAACACGATGTTCGCCGCCGTCGCGACCCGGGCGCGCGAGATCGCCACCTTGCGTGCCATCGGCTTTCGTGGCCTGCCGGTGGTCGTGGCGGTGATGCTGGAGACGACGCTGCTGGCGCTGATTGGCGGCCTGGTCGGCGGTTTCGTGGCCTGGCTGCTGTTCAATGGCTACGAGGCCTCGACGATGTCGGCCGGCGCGGTCGGCAAGCTCAGCTTCAACCTGGCCGTGTCGCCGGGGCTGCTGTGGGAGGGCATCAAGTGGGCGCTGGCCATCGGCTTCATCGGCGGGCTGTTCCCGGCGGTGCGGGCGGCCAGCCTGCCCGTGACGACGGCGTTGCGCGAGGCATGAGCCGATCGGATCTGGATGCAGACAAGTTAGGGGGTTATTGAAAGAACGTGCATCCGTCACGCCGTTCCTGGTCGTAGCTGGGGTGTCTCCCTCTCCCACCTTCCCAACCAGGAGTTTCGCGATGACCTTCTCCCTCCGTTCCGCCCTCGGTGCCGCCGCGCTGCTGGCCTGCGCCTCGTCCCAGGCCGTCACGCTGATCGGCCTGAACAGCCAGAACCAGCTCAGCCGCATTGACACCGCCAACATCGCTGGCGCGATGAACATGGACATCACGGGCCTTATGACCGGCGACCGCCTCGTCGGCATCGACGCCCGCCCCAAGGACGGCAAGATCTACGGGGTCAGTCTGGCCAATCAGCTCTACACCGTCGATGAAATGACCGGCGCGGCCACCTGGGTCACGGCGCTGTCCAGCCCCGTCATCCAGGCCAACCTCGGCTACGGCATCGACTTCAACC
Source organism: Pelomonas parva (assembly GCF_043555835.1). Classification (NCBI taxonomy): domain Bacteria; kingdom Pseudomonadati; phylum Pseudomonadota; class Betaproteobacteria; order Burkholderiales; family Sphaerotilaceae; genus Roseateles; species Pelomonas parva. Next base: position 336,222 of record NZ_JBIGHV010000002.1, read on the forward strand.
CGGTGGCCGACTTCGGCACGGCGGCGTCCCTGCGCCTGGTCAGCTCGGCCGGCGACAACTACGCCATCAACGCCGCCACCGGCGCTGTCGGCAACGCCGCCAACAAGATCGCTGCCGGCTACACCGCTGTTGGCTACAGCAACACGATGCTGATGCCTGCCGCCGCGCCGGCCAGCACCGCGCTGTACTACATCGACTCCACCACCGACACGCTGGCCATGGCGCCCACGGCCTTCAACACGCCCACCATCACGACGGTGGGCGCGCTGGGCGTGGACGTGCTCAAGGCCAACGGCTTTGAGGTGCTGGGCAACGGCATGGCCTATGCGGCGCTGAACGTCGACGCTGGTACCTCGCTGGCGACCGGCATCTACGGTATCGACCTGGGCACGGGCAGCGCCACGCTGATCGGCACCTACAACGGCACGCTGTCGGGCCTGACCGTCAGCGCCGTGCCGGAGCCGGGCACCTACGCCATGATGGGCCTGGGCCTGCTGGGCTTGGCCGCACTCCGCCGCAAGGCTCGGTGAGCCCCTCGTCCAGTCTTGCGCGGCTGCACGCCGGCAAGGCTGGCCGGTCCCCCAAGGGGACGGCGACGCTCGCGGGGAACGCCCCGCTCGCACATCGCCAAGCGGGCCGGCTTGGTGAACTGGAGTCGGACACAAGCAGTCCCTGCGGACTGCTTGTGCCTACGGAAGGCCATTGGCCTCTGGCCAATGGCAGGCCCGGCGCTCGGCCCGAATACGGCCTAATTGAAAGCGGAAAGCAGACGCTCCAACGCCACGGTGAAGGGCGTCTGCATCAGCGGCAGCGTGGCGACCATGCCGATCAGGCCGACGCTGATGGTCAGCGGGAAGCCGACCGAGAAGACGCCGATCTGCGGCGCGACACGCGAGATCACGCCCAGCACGAGGTTGACGAACAACAGCATCGTGATCAGCGGCAGCGCGATCCAAAGGCCGATGCTGAAGATCTCGGCGCCCCATTTCTGCGGTTGTGTCGCGCGCAGGAAGGCGAACGGCTCAGCGCCGACCGGGAAGGCGTGGAAGCTCTGCACCAGCGCGTTGATGAGCAGCAGGTGGCCGTTGATGGCGATGAACAGGAACGCCACCATCGTGCCGAAGAAGCGCGCGCTGGCCGTGCCCTGGGCGCCGGTGCTGGGGTCAAAAAAGCCGGCGAAGTTCAGGCCCATCTGCAGGCCGATCAGCTCTCCCGCGAACTCCAGCGCCGCGAAGACGATGCGCACGGCAAACCCCATGGCCAGGCCGATCAGCAGTTGCTGCGCGACGAGCAGCGTGAGGGCGGGCAACGAGTCCAGCGGGGTGGGCGGGATGGCCGGCAGCGACGGCTGGGCGGCGACGGCGACGAAGAACGCCAGGCCGATGCGCACACGCAGCGGCACGGCCCGCTGGCTGAAGGTGGGCATGCCGGCGAACAGGGCCAGTGTGCGGATGAAGGGCCAGAGGAGGGGGTTGAGCCACTCCAGCAGCTGGGCCTCTGTGACGCTGAACATCCGCGGGTCGGCCCTCAGCCCACGACGGACGGAATCGTCATCAACGTCCGCTGGATGTACTCCACCAGCGTCGTCAACATCCACGGCCCTGCCACCATCAGCGTCAGCACCGCTGCGATGACCTTGGGCACGAAGGACAGCGTCGCCTCGTTGATCTGCGTGGCCGCCTGGATCACGCTGATGACCGTGCCTACGAGCAGCACGACGATCAGGATGGGCGCGGCCACCAGCATCAGCATGTAGAGGCCTTGCTGGCCGAAGGTGAAGACTTGTTGTGCATCCATGGTCTTAGTCAGTTGGGGACAGAGCTACTCGCTTCGCTCGGGCGGTCTGTCCCGCAAGTCAGCGGATTCAGGTGACGAAAGAAGCAGCCAGCGAGCCGAGCAGCAGGTTCCACCCATCCGCCAACACAAACAGCATCAGCTTGAAGGGCAGGGCGACAAGCACCGGCGACAGCATCATCATCCCCAGGCTCATCAGCACGCTCGCCACGATCATGTCGATGACGAGGAAGGGGATGAAGATAAGGAAGGCGATCTGGAAGGCGCTCTTCAGCTCGCTGGTGACGAAGGCCGGCACCAGCACCTTGAAGGGCACGTCCTCCGGCTTGATGCTGGCGTCCAGCTTGGCCAGGCGCGAGAACAGCGCCACGTCGGCCTGGCGCGTCTGCTTGAGCATGAAGCCGCGCATCGGCACCTCGGCGCGCTTCAAGGCCTCGTCGAAGGGGATGGCGCCGGTGGTGTAGGGCTGCCAGGCGTCGGCATAGACCTTGTCCAGCGTCGGGCTCATGACGAAGAAGGTCAGGAACAGGCTCAAGCCGATGATGACCTGGTTGGGCGGCGCGGCCTGCGTGCCCAGCGCCTGGCGCATCAGGCTCAGCACGATGGCGATGCGCGTGAAGGCCGTCATCATCAGGATGACCGCCGGCAGGAAGCCCAGGGCCGTGAAGAACAGCAGCGTCTGGATGGGCACCGAGTAGCTGGCGCCCGCGCCCTGGCCCACCAGCAGCGGCAGCGTGGCCGGCGGTGTCTGGCCTTGCGCGAAGGCGCTGCCCGCTGCCAGTAGGCCGAGACCCAGCAGGAACTTACGCTGCATTGCCGCGCTCCTTGCTCAGGAGCTTGGCGAACGAAGCCGGCGCCACCGGCTCGGCCTGCGGCGGCAGGACATGCAGCGTCGTGATGCTCTGCGCCGTGGCGCCCAGCACCAGCCAGCGGCGGTCATCGCCCTGGCCCACCTCGACGACGAGCAGGCGCTGGTTGGGCGCGGTGGGCAGTTGCGCCACCATGCGCAGCACGCCAGCCGCCGCCGAGCCGCCGATCGGCGTGCGCTTGAGCAGCCACAGCGCGACCGGGATCAGCGCGACGATGCCGAGAAACCAGAGGAAGGGGAGCAGGCCGGAAGCATTCATGCCTCGGCATTTTGCGGAGCGACTTGAGGCGGCAATCCCCTCAACAGCCCCGTTTAACCCGTCGTTATGCGGCCTTGGAAAGGCGGCGCATCCGCTCCGACGGCGTGACGATGTCCGTCAGCCGGATGCCGAACTTGTCGTTGACCACCACCACCTCGCCCTGGGCGATCAGGTAGCCGTTGACGAGCACGTCCATCGGCTCGCCGGCCAGCGCGTCCAGCTCCACGACCGAGCCCTGGGCGAGTTGCAGGATGTTCTTGATCGGGATGCGCGTGCGGCCTAGCTCAACGGTCAACTGGACGGGGATGTCCAGGATCATGTTGATGTCGCCGGCCGGACCGCCCGACATGGTGGGTGAGAAGTTCGCGAAGTTGGGCGTGGAGACCTGCTCCGGCACCTCGGTGGCGACTTCGGTCGATGTGGACGGCGCGGGCGCGGCCTCGGCCAGCGCAGCGGCCCACTCGGCCGCCATCGCGTCCTGTTCTTCTTGGCTGGGTGAATCAGGACTCATGTTTGGCTCCCAACCAGCTCTCCTGGGAGCCGGTCAGCATCTTGTCGATCTTGAGGGCGTACTTGCCGTTGGACGTGCCGTAGTTGCACTGGAAGACCGGCACGCCGTCCACCTTGGTCTGGATCATGGGCTCGAGATCCAGTTCGATGAAGTCGCCCGGCTTGAAGGCCAGCAACTGTTCGACCGTGGCCGGCGCTGTGCCCAGTTCGGCGACCAGCTCGACCTCGGCCGCCTGGATCTGCGTCTTCAGCAGGTTGATCCAGCGCCGGTCGGGCTCGGACGAGTCGCCCACCGTCGTGGAGTACAGCACGTCGCGGATGGGCTCCAGCGTCGAGTACGGGATGCAGAAGTAGATGGTGCCGCTGGTCTCGCCGATCTCCAGCGTGAACGACGTCGACACGACGATCTCGCTGGGCGTGGCGATGTTGGCGAACTGGGGCTGCATCTCCGAGCGCTGGTACTCCAGCTCCAGCGGATAGATGCCCTTCCAGGCCTTGTGGTATTCGGCCAGGATGACCTCGACGATGCGCGTGATGACGCGCTGCTCGGTGGGCGAAAAGTCGCGGCCCTCGATGCGGGCGTGGAACTTGCCGATGCCGCCGAACAGGCTGTCGATGACGGCGAACACCAGCGTCGGGTCGCAGACGATCAGGCCCGAACCGCGCAGCGGCTTCACCGAGACGATGTTGAAGTTGGTCGGGACGACGATCTCGCGCAGGAAGGCGCTGTACTTCTGCACCTTGATGCCGCCGATGGCGACTTCGGGGCTCTTGCGGATGAAGTTGAACAAGCCCACGCGGATGTTGCGCGCGAACCGCTCGTTGATGATCTCCATTGTGGGCATGCGCCCACGGACGATGCGTTCCTGGCTGGCGAGGTTGTACTCGCGTATGCCGCCGACCTGCTCCTCTTCCTGTTCGAGCTTCTGGCTCTCGCCGGTGATGCCTTGCAGCAGGGCATCGACTTCGTCTTGCGAAAGGATCTGCTGATTCATGGCCGATCCGTCACTGCACGATGAAGTTGGAGAACAGGACTTCGCTGATCGGGCTTTCGACCGCGACCTTCTTCTTCTTTTTCTTCTTCGGGGCGTCGGCGGGCGGCTCCTCCTCCTCGTCCTCCAGCTCGATGCCCATGGGGCGCACCGCTTCACGCATGATGTCCTTGGCGAGCTTTTCCTTGCCTTCGCGGGTCAGCAGTTCGATGGCGGTCTTGTGCGACAGCACCATCAGGATGTTGCTGCGGATGGCGGGCATGTAGGCCTTGAGCTGGTCGGCGAACTTGGGGTCGTCGACCTGCAGCGTGACGCCGATCTGCGCGAAGCGGTCCACGTCCTTGTCCGCCAGGTTCACGGTGAACGGGTCCAGCGGCACGAAGGTGGGTGGCTGGTCGCTCTTGGGCTTGGCCTTCGCCTTGGGCGCCACCTCTTCGGTCTCGGCGCTTTCCTCCTCGCCCTCGGCCGGCGCTTTCTTCTTCAGCAGCATGACGGCCGCGCCACCGCCCACCAGCACCAGCGCCAGCACGGCGCCGATGATGATGAACAGCTTCTTCTTGCCCCCGCCTTTGGTGGGGGCGACAGCTTCGGCAGCCGGCGCAGTCGCCATGAGAACTCCTTGAACGTCTTGCCCCACGGATGGGCGGCATTGCGGCCGATTATTGACCCCGGGCCTGCCGGGCAAGCGGGGATTAGCTGGTCCGCAGCGTTGCTATTTCCGGTTCAGGCAAATGTGTCGAGCAGGCCGATCGTGCGGCGAGCGGGTGCGGCGGTGGCGCCGTCGGGCTCGTTGCTGCTGCCTGTGGTGCGTGTTCCGCCGCCTGCATTCGTCCCGTCGCGGCTTTGATCCGCATCACGCGAAGCCTGCTGGAAGACGCCGCCGCCCGACAGCGTCAGCCCCTGGCCCTGCAGCGCGGCGGCCAGGTCAGGCAGGCTCTGCTCCAGCGCCTGGCGGGTCTCGGCCTGAAGGGCGTGGAAGGACACCTGGGCCTGGTTGCCGTCCACGACGATCTGCACCGACACCGGGCCCATGTCGGCCGGGTTGAGCTGCAGCTCGGCATGTTGCACGCCGTCCACCGCCAGCAGGCTGACGCGCGTGCCCAGCTCCGGCGCGAAGGCGGCGCTGTGCAGCGGTTCGTGCAACGCGGCGCGGGTGGTGGCCGTGGCAGCGGCGTCGGCCTGGCCGGGCAGGGTGGGCAGTGCCTGGCTCAGCACGGCGGCAAAGCTGGGCGCGCCGGGCTGGGACTGCGCGGCGGCGGGCAGGGCGTCCTGCGTGGCTTCGCGGGAGGACGACGCGGCCTGCAGCGCGTCGCTGCGGGCGGATCGCTCGTCGGCCTGGGCGGCCTGAGCGGCCAGACGGTCGGCGCCCTTGGGATGCGGTGTCTGGCCCGCATCGGCGGCGGCATCCACCGGGCCGCGGGCAGCGCTGCGGCCCGCTGCGGCATCGTCGGCGGACGCGTCGAGCCGGCCGCGCCGCGCGGCGCGCTGGCCGTCTGCTGCGGCAGCCGCCGCGTCGGGCGGGATGGCCGTGGGCGCGCTCATGCCGATGAGCTGCGTGAACTCCTTCAGCTCCGGCGTGTCGGGCGAGTCCTCGTCCGGGGACGCGATGGCTTCGCTCGTGGCGGCCGCCTCGGTCTTCGCGTCGGCCTTGGGCTCGACCTTGGCCGCAGCGTCCGGCGTGCGGGCCTGGCCGGACGGCTTGGCGGGAACGGGTGCACGGCGCACCGGCGCGGCCTGGGGCGCTGCGGCGTCGGCCGCCGCTTCCGGCTCCGGCGCCTCGGCATCAGGCTGTGCGGGCGGCGGGGCTTGCTCGGTCAGGAACTGGGCAAAGCTGGGGCCGCCGGCGCTGTTGGCGGGCAGCGAAGGCTGGACGGCAGGCGGCAGGGCGGTCGGCTTGGGGGCGATGTTCTGGGCAAGCATGGCGGCGTCCGGTCTCAGGCGTGGGCGGTGCGACGCAGATGGGCGCGGGCGGCGAACTCGTCGGTGGCGCGCTGCTCGCGGCGCTGGGCGGCCTTGGCGGCGTCGGCCTGGCGGCGGGCGATCAGCTGGCGCAGCGCGGCCACGCGCAGCTCGGCCTGCTGCAGCGCCTCGCGGGCGCGCACCTGGCGCTGCTCGGCGTGGCTGGCGACGTGGCCTTGCGTGGTGACGGCCTGGTCCAGCCGCTGGCCGAAGCTCTGGTAGCAGCCGACGATGCTCATCGTCGTGCCCCGCGCGAAGCTCTGCGTCCAGCGCTGCTGGTAGTCCTGGCGGTAGCCCGACAGCTCACCGTGTTGGGCGTGGGCAGCCTCGGCCTGCTGGCCGGCGGTGTGCAGTACGCGCGCGGCGGCGTCGCGCTCGCGTTCGGCGCGTTCGAGCAGCAGGCTCAGGGTATCGGTCGCGGCTTCACTCATGAACTACTCCGGCGCAGCGCCTGGCACGGCGGTCAGGCGCTCAAGTCGATATCGGCGGCCCGACCGGAAAGGTTAGGCGCCCTGGACCACGGCCTGCAATTGGCTGACGCTGGCGTGAAGAAGTGCCGGGCTGTGCATGTCCTGCTGCAGCAGCCGCGTCATGTCGGCATGCAGGCGCACGGCCGTGTCCAGCTCGGGGTCCGCCCCGGGGGCGTAGGCGCCAAGCTGGATCAGGTCGCGGGCCTTGTTGTATTTCGCCAGAAGCTGGCGAAAGCGACGCGCGGAATCGACCTGGTTTTGGGGTGCAACACTGGTCATCACCCGCGACACGGAGCGCTCGATGTCGATGGCCGGGTAGTGGCCGGCCTCGGCGAGGTCGCGGCTCAGCACGATGTGGCCGTCCAGGATGCCGCGCGCCGCGTCGGCGATCGGGTCCTGCGGGTCGTCGCCCTCGGTCAGCACCGTGTAGAAGGCGGTGATGGAGCCTTCTCCGGGCAGGCCGTTGCCGCTACGCTCGACGAGTTGCGGCAGCTTGGCGAAGCAGCTGGGCGGATAGCCCTTGGTGGCCGGCGGCTCGCCGATGGCCAGCGCGATCTCGCGCTGCGCCATCGCGTAGCGGGTCAGGCTGTCCATCAGCAGCAGCACATGGCGGCCCTGGTCGCGGAAGTGCTCGGCGATGGCCGTCGCGTAGTGCGCGCCCTGCATGCGCATCAGCGGCGGCGCGTCGGCGGGCGCGGCGACGACGACGCTGCGCTGGCGGCCCTCGTCGCCGAGGATGTCCTCGATGAACTCCTTCACCTCGCGGCCGCGCTCGCCGATCAGGCCGACGACGATGACGTCGGCCTGCGTGTAGCGCGCCATCATGCCCAGCAGCACCGACTTGCCGACGCCGGTGCCGGCGAACAGGCCCAGGCGCTGGCCGCGGCCGACGGTCAGCATCGCGTTGATGGCGCGCACGCCGGTGTCCAGCGGTGTGCGCACCGGGTCGCGGTCCATCGCGTTGATCGGGCGCCGCACCATCGGTTCGTTGTGGATGTCGGTCAGCTCGCCGCCCCGGTCCAGCGGGTGGCCGTGCGGGTCGACGACGCGGCCCAGCAGGCCGTCGCCCATGGGCAGGTGCAGGCCGCGGTCCTCGCCCCGGCGCCAGGGGTGCAGCGGCTGACCCAGTCTGGGCGCCAGCGGCGGCAGGTGGCGCGGCACGACCGTGGCACCGCTGGACAGGCCTTGCACCTCGTCGGTGGGCATCAGGTAGGCGCGGTCGCCCGAGAAGCCGACGACTTCGGCATTGACCGGCGGCGAGCCCCGCCGCGGGTTGTTGCCGCTGCTGGGCATCTGGATGCGGCAGACCGAGCCCAGCGGCACCTTGATACCAGTGGCTTCCAGCACCAGGCCGGCCACGCGCACCAGCTTGCCCTGGCACTCCAGCGGCGCGGCGTTGCTGGCCAGCGTCTCCAGGTCGGCGAGGTATTGCTGCCAGCGGGCGGTGCGTTCGGAGGTCATTCGTCCTCGCTGCCGCGACGGTCTTCCCAGATCGAGGTCTGGCCGATGGCCGAGACCGTCTGCTGCCAGCGCGTGGCGATGGTTGCGTCGACGCTGGCGACATCGGCGTCGATCTTGACGCCGCCGCGCGCCACCTCGGCGTCGGGGATGAGCTGGGCCTCGCGGGCCTCCAGTTCGGCCCCGGCGCCTTCCTGCACGAGCGGGAAGTCGTCGGGGTGGACGCGCACGCGCACATGGCGGGCCGACAGCTGCAGCGCCTCGACGGCGTCGTGCGCCACGCGCGCGATCAGCTCGGGGCGCTGCTGCAACTCGCTGCGCACCACCTGGCGGGCCAGCTCGACGGCGATGCGGGCGATGGCCTGGGCCATGTCGCCCTCCAGTGCCTGCATCTCGGCATCGAAGTTCTTCACCACCTGGCCGACCTGGGCGCTGATCTGCTGCGCAAAGCTGTGCTTGAACGCATCCAGTGCGGCCATGCCGTCGCGGTAACCGTCCTGGTAGCCGCCTTGCCGAGCGGCGTGCAGCAGCTCCTGCACGCTGGGCTCGGGCGGCGGCGGTGGCTGGACCGGCGCGGCGGCCGGCGCCGGGGCGGCGGGCTTGGCTGGGCTGAACGGCGCGGGCGCGGCGCCGCCCAGGTTGTCCATGCTCCAGGCCTTGGCGCCGTGCAACTCCTCGCCGGGGATGAAGCGGGCGTAGCTGTTGCGGCGCTCGTTCTCGCGGCGGTCGGGGGGCGGGACTTGTCGGGGTGGGGGGCGGGTGGCCATGATCGTTGGAGGTTAGACGAACTGGTCGTCGCCGCCTCCCGCCAACACGATCTGTCCTTCGTCGACGAGGCGGCGCACGATCTTGAGCATTTCCTTCTGCTCGGCCTCCACCTCCGACAGCCGCACCGGGCCGCGCGAGTCGAGGTCCTCGCGCAGCGTCTCGGCGGCGCGGGTGGACATGTTGCGGAAGATCTTCTCGCGCAGGTCGGCGCTGGCGCCCTTGAGTGCCACGACCAGGCTCTCGCTCTGCACTTCCTTGAGCATGGACTGGATGCCCTTGTCGTCGATCTTGCTCACGTCGTCGAACGTGAACATGTTGTCCATGATCTTCTGGGCCAGGTCGGCATCGGCCTCGCGGATGTAGTCCAACACCGAGGCCTCGACGCTGGAGCCCATCATGTTGATGATCTCGGCCGCCGTCTTGGCGCCGCCCAGCGAACTCTTCTTCATGCGCTCGCCGCCGGCCAGGATCTGGCTCATGACCTCGTTGAGGTCCTTCAGCGCCGTCGGCTGGATGCCGTCCAGCGTGGCGATGCGGATCAGCACCTCGTTGCGTCCGCGCTCGGTGAAGTTGCGCAGCACCTGGCTGGTCTGATCGAAGTCCAGGTGGGCGAGGATGGCCGCGATGATCTGCGGGTGTTCGTTGCGCAGCAGCTCGGCCACGCTGGCGGCGTCCATCCACTTCAGGCTCTCGATGCTGGACACGTCGCTGCCTTGCAGGATGCGGTCCAGCAGCAGGTTGGCCTTGTCCTCGCCCAGGGCCTTGCGCAGCACGGCGCGCACGTACTCGTCGGTGTCGGTGACCAGCGTGCTCTGCGTCTCGGCGACGGCGTCGAACTTGTCGAGCACGGTCTCCACCTGGGCGCGCTTGATGACCTTGAGCTTGGCGATGGTCTCGCCCAGCGCCTGCACCTCCTTGGGCGACAGATGCTTGAAGACCTCGCTGGCTTCTTCCTCGCCCAGCGACATCAGCAAGATGGCAGCGTTCTCGATGCCTTTGTCGTCCATGGCCATGTTCAGGCGGCCTCTCCCGCAATCCAGTCGCGCATGATGTTGGCGACAGCCACCGGATTGTCGCGTGCCAATTGGCGGGCGCGCTCAAGCTTTTCGTTGTGCAGCGGCGCTTCCAGCCTGGGCAGGCCCTCGGCGCCGGGCAGCAGTTCCGCATCGTCGACGAGTTCGTCCACGGCGTCGGGCTTCTCTGGCGGCGGCAGCGGTGCGGCGGCCTTGATGGCGGGGCGGATCATGCCGAACACGGCGATCAGCGCGATGGCCACGAAGGCCAGCGGCACGATGGCGCTGCGGGCGATGTCCAGCAGCCACGGCTGCTTCCACAGCGGCATGTCGACCGGCTCGGTCTTGTCGACGACGAAGGGCGCGCTGACGACCTTGACCGAGTCGCCGCGCTCGGCGCTGAAGCCCATGGCCTCCTTGACGAGGTCGGTCAGGCGGGCGGTCTCCGCTTCGGACACCGGCTGCGTGGTGGTCTTGCCCTTGGCGTCGGTGGTGGTGCGGTGGTTGACGACGATGGCCGCGTTCAGCCGCTTGACGTTGCCGACCGCGCCGCGCGTCACGCGCACGGTCTTGTCCAGCTCGTAGTTGGTGACCTGCTCGCGGCGGCTGTTGCCGTTGCCGGCGCCGCCTTGAGCGGCCTGCAGCGGCGCGCTGGCGCCGTTCACAGGTGCCACGGCCGGCACGGGTGGCTGGTTGGTGGCCGCACCCGGCACGCCCGTGGGCAGGCCGGCATTGGTGTTGTTGGACTCGTTGCTCTGGCTGGAGCGCACGGCGGCCTGGGCGTTCGGGCCCTGGTTGGGCCGGTACTCCTCGGCGGTGGCCTCGGTCTGCGAGAAGTCCACGTCGGCGGTGACGGTGGCGCGCAGGTTGTCGCGGCCGACCACCGGCTCCAGCAGTTCCAGGATGCGCCGGTTGTAGCCTGCCTCGACCTGCTGCTTGTAGTGCAGTTGCTGGCCGTCCAGACCGCTGGCGGCGGCGTCGTGGGTCTGCGACAGCAGCGCGCCCGTCTGGTCGTGCACGCTGACGGCCTTGGGGTGCAGCTCCGGCACCGCGTTGGAGACCAGGTGGACGATGCTGGCGATCTGGCTGCGGTCCAGCGTGCGGCCGCCGCGCAGCGTCACCAGCACGCTGGCGCTGGGCTTTTGCTGCTCGCGGAAGAAGCCGTTCTGCTGCGGGATGGCCAGGTGCACGCGCGCGTCGGCCACGTCGGCCATGCCGGTGATGGTGCGCGCCAGCTCGCCCTGCAGGCCGCGCTGGAAGTTCAGGCGTTCGGCGAACTGCGTCTGGCCGATGGAGGACTTGTCCATCAGCTCGAAGCCGGCGGCAGCACCCGTGCCGCCACCTTTGGGCAGGCCCTGCGCGGCGAGCTTCATGCGCACCTCGTACACCTGACCGGCCGGCACGAGGATGGTGCCGCCGGCCTGGTGCTTGTAGGGCACGTTCAGGGCCGACAGCTGGCTGATGATCTCGCCGCCGTCCTTGTCGGCCAGGCCGCTGTACAGCGGGCGGTAGTCGCCCTGGGTGGACCACAGCGTGATGGCCAGCATCGCGCCGGCCAGCGCCAGCAGGCCGGCACCCATGGTCAGCTTGCTGCGCAGCGGCAGGCCGTTGAGGCGCTGCACGAAGTTCGGCGCAGCGTCGGCCGGCGTCAGCATCACGGGGGCAGCAGCGGCAGGGGCGCTCAGGGCGTTGTCCATCGAGGGCGAGACAGCAGGGGAGGTCGGGGATCGACCGATGGCGCAAATTATTCGGGCCCGACCCCCTCAAGAAAGCGCCGAAGTGGCCGACGCGAGCCCTGCATCTCCGTGCTTCGTGCGCGGGGCTTGCTGCCAAAGTCCGCTCCCATGGACATGAAGCTGCGCCCCTTCGACTTCGCTCAGGCCGCCGCCCGGGCGGGGCTGGCGGTGAACGGCACGCCGCTGTCCACCAAGCCGGCAGCGACGTCGGGCGCCAGCTTCGGCGATGCGATGACGCAGGCGCTGAAGAACGTCAGCGCGCAGCAGAACGAGGCGTCCCGCCTGCAGCGCGAAGTGCAGCTGGACAACCCGACCGTTAGCCTGGAGGAGACCATGGTCGCCATGCAGAAGGCGCAGATCGGCTTCCAGGCGACGCTGCAGGTGAGAAACCGGCTGGTCTCGGCCTACTCCGAGATCATGAACATGCAGGTCTGAGCGGGCCGGCTGCTGTCGGTGGCTGCAGCGACATCGCGCGTTTCGTTCGATTCGGGCGAATCGGGTAAACTGCCGGCAGCTTGCCGGGAGCCGCCATGCAGACCTATACCGCCAATGAAGCCAAGACCCGTTTCGGGGAATTCCTGGACCGGGTGCAGCGTGAGCCGGTGCGTGTGATGCGCCATGACCGTGTGGTGGGCGTGATGGTGAGCGCCGAGGACTACGAGGCGATGCGGGCCTTCTACGCCGACCGGCTGCTGCGCACCATGGACGAGGCCGGGGCTGAAGCCCAGCGCGCCGGGCTGTCGCCCGACCTGCTGGCTCAGTTGCTGGCAGACGAGAGCTGATGGCGCAGCCGTCCTGGCCGACGGTGGTGGTGGACACGAATGTCTGGATCAGCGGCCTGCTCAGCCCCCTCGGGGCGCCAGCGCTGCTGACCCGGCAGGTGTTGAGGCGGGCGCGGCCGGCGTTCACGGAGGCGACGTTCGCCGAGCTGTCGCAGCGGCTGTGGCGGCCCAAGTTTGATCGCTATGTGTCGATGGAGCGGCGCCGGCAGTGGCTGAGCGACTTGCACGCGGTGAGCGAGCCGGTGGTGGTGCCGGCGCAGATCGCGGCGCTGCAGTTCAGCCGCGACGCCACGGACGACAAGTTCATCCACGCGGTGCTGGCGGCCGAGGCGATCTGCCTGGTGACGGGCGATCAGGATTTGCTGGTGCTGGCCACGCCGCTGCAGGCCCGGGGCGTGCACATCCTGTCGCCTGCGGCCGCGCTGGCCTTGCCGCTGTTCTCAGCCCCTGGCTGACCGCATCAGCAACTGCCCTTGCGCGCGTCCGTCCCGCAGATGGCCGGGCGCCCCAGCGGGTTCAGGTCGATGAACAGCTGCTGGTTGCGGTCGTTGGACAGGCCGATGCGCGTCCAGCCCATCGCCCGGCCCTTGCCGGCCTCGAAGTGGATGCCCTGGCCGGCCTGCAGCAGCGTGCCCTTGTGGTCCCGATAAGAGATGCCGCCCATCTCGCAGCGCGGCTGGGCGGTGGCGCAGTTGCAGGGCGCCTGGCGGCTGGCGCCCCAGCACCACTGCGGGCCGCTCTGGAAGCTGACATGCACGCTGCGCGCTTCCTCCACGCTGGTGGCGCGTGCCCGGCGCAGGTCCAGCTCCAGCAGTTCGGCGACATGGCGCAGGCGCTGCTTGGCCAGGTAGTTTGAGTAGCTCGGCACGGCCGCCGTGAGGACGATGGCCACGATGGCCATCACGAAGGCCACCTCGATCAACGTGAAGCCTCTGCCCCCTCCGCGTTGTGCCCTCATGTGTCCAGCTTGAGAAGGCGGCGGCGCTTTTGCGTCTGGTCGACATAGACCTGCAGCGAGCGGCTGGCGGCGGGGTCGAGGTCGACGAAGGAGCAGCCCAGCTGCAGCATGCCCTGCGCATCGCCGGCGATGGGGCTGGCATGGTGGGGCAGCAGCGCGACGCGCAGCGCGGTGATGCGGTCCAGCTCCAGCACGAGGCCGGCGGCGACCTGGCCTGGGGGCAGGGGAGAGAAGTCGGCCGGCAGCGCCAGGGCCAGGCCGCCGATGCTGATGTCCAGCACACGCAGCGCGCGGCCGGGCTCGACGGCGCCGGGCAGCACGACGCGCGGGTAGACGCTGCCGGCCGGCTGCACGCGGAAGGACTGGCGGCGCTGGAAGCGGTACAGCCGCTCGGGCAGGCTGCTGCGCAGCACGGCGCCCTGTTCGCCACTGACGAGGACGGTGTCGTCCAGCTCGAACTGCAGCTTGATGGTGCCCAGGTAGGCCACGGCGGTGATCTCGCCGCCGGCCACCAGCGCCTGGCTGATGCCTTCGGGGTCGGCGCCGATCTCCAGGCCCAGCACGCCGGCTTCGGTGTCGAAGGCACAGATGCGGCTGGGCAGGCTCTGACCCGGCGGGCCGCTCAGCAGCACGGCGGCGTTGCCACGCTGCAGTTGCTGCAGGTAGGCGGCGACTTCGGCAGGCGCGGTGACGCGGAACTCCTCGGGGGCGACTTCAGGGGCGGGCATGCCGGGAATGTTATGCCTCGCGGTCAGTGAACGAGTCTGCTTTTACCCTTCAGAACGTGATCCAAGTCCTCCAGCCACGGCTCGGCGAGGTGGCGGATCTCGGCGTCATTGAGCAGGATGCGCTGCATGATGCGCGTCTTCAGCTGCGACTCGCCAGCGGCCAGCTGGCTTTGATGGGCGGCGGACTTGAGCTGCGAGATCAGCAGCACGCAGGCGCCTTCCAGCTTGACGACCTCGTCCCAGTTGCCGGTGCGGGCCGCCGAAAGCATGTCGGCGCTGGCCTGCTCGATGGCTTCGTAGTAGTTCAGCAGTTCGGAGTTCATTGCGGGTACCCGGATGATTCGTGGACGGGGGCTCAGGCGGCGCGGGCCGGGGCGGCGTCGGCAGCGGACGGTGTCTGGCCGATGGTGGCCCAGGCGTCGCGCACCGGGGCGAGCAGGCGCTTGCATTCCTCGATGGCGGCAACGTCGCTGTGCAGGTTGGCATGGGTCAGCCGCATGCACACATAGGCATAGAGGTCGCGCAGGTCGCGGGCAAGCTGGCTGGAGTCGAGGTTGAGGGCGGCCTTGAGGCCCTCGTCCAGGATGCGCACGCTGCGGCACAGGGCGTTGTTCTTGACGGCGGTGTTGTCCGCCTGGATGGCGGCGATGGCCAGGTTCATGCTCTCCATGACGCCGTCGAACAGCAGGGCCACGAGCCGGTGCGGGCTGGCGCTGAGCACATCGGTCTCGACGCCGACCCGGCCGTAGGCGGAACCGGGGCGCTGCACGCGGGGGGAGAAGGGGGAGGGGTTTCCGTACATGAGGCTTCTCTGGGCTGGATACCTGAAATTTCGGCCTCTGGCCGGTGAACTTGAGGCGGCCAGCCCGCATCGCGGCGTTAAAAAAGGCGCCCGCAGGCGCCTTGTTCGTCGTCTCTCTGCGGACCCCCCCTCAGCTGGACGATTTGTTGCCGAACTGCTGGTTCACGTAGGCGGACAGCCCGCTGAGCTGGCTCATCTTCAGGTCCAGTGCGCCGTACTGGGCGCGCAGGCGCTGTTCGGTCAGCGACAGCGAGTCCTGCAAGCGGCTGATCGTGTCTTCGTTGCTGCTGACGCGTTTTTGCAGGCTGCTCTGGCCGGCCGTGATGGCGCCGTCCGTGCCCAGGATCTGGGTGGCGAACCGGTTCCATCGCAGCGCAAAACCCTGGTTGCTGGGCGTGACCGTGTCGGGCGCGGCGAACAGCTTCTTCAGGTCGGTGAGGTTGGTGAGTGCCTTGTCGAGCTTGGTCGCGTTGACCGTCAGCGTGCCGTTCTGGCCGGGTTCCAGGCCGATGTCGGCCAGCCGGCTGAAGGCGCCGGCGAGTGACGTGCCGCCGCCGGTGATGCCGCGCAGCATCTGCTGCACGGACACGGCCTTGGTGTCGCCCTGCAGCACGCCGGCGGCCTTGCTGCCGGCGTCGTACTTGGTCTGCTCGCGCATCAGGTTGAGCAGGCCGTTGTAGGCAGTGACGAAGTCGGTGATCGCCTTCTTCACGCTGGCCGTGTCGTTGACGGTGCTGACGTTGATGGCGTTGGCCGACGGCTTGAGCAGCGTCACGCTCATGCCGTCGGACAGGCCGGTCAGCGTGTTGCTCTCGGAGGTCAGGTCCAGCCCGTTCCAGTTGAACTGGGCATTGCTGGCGGCCTGGGCCCGGGTCATGCCGGAGCCGCTGGCCGGGTCGTAGGCCAGATCGGCCAGGGCGGGCGTGTCGGCCGTGATCTGGAAAGCCTGGTTCTCGCCGGTGCTCAGCGAGCGGATGACCAGGCGCGTGCCGGCCGCGTCGTTGACGAGGCTGGCGCTGACGCCGGCGTTGGCGGCGTTGATCTTGTCGCGGATGCTGGTCAGCGAGTCGGTGCCGGTGATGGCGACGTTGACCGGCGTGCTGCCGTCGCGGCCGGTGAAGACCGGCGGGTCGCCACTCCAGCGGCCCAGCGCGATGGTCAGCGTGCCGTCACCGATGGTGCTGCTGCCGCCGGCGAAGATGCGGCTGGCGACCGACTGCGCGGAGGCCAGCTGGGTGACCTTGAGCAGGTGGTTCTGGTTGCCGGCGCTGGTGGCGCTGACGCTGGCGACGGTGGCGTCGGAAACGCTGACCGTGGAGGCGTTCCACAGGCTGGCGTCAGAAAGCTTCTGCGCCGCCGTCTGCATGTTGGACACGGCCGACTGCAACTGCCCGTAGGCGGAGATCTTGGTCTGCAGCTTCGCCGAGGCCTGCTTGATGTCGTTGATCGGCTTCTGCTCGATCGAGATCAGCTTGCTGACGAGGCTTTCGACATCGAGACCACTGCCGATACCGAGCGATGAAATGGTGGCCATGACCCTTTCCAATCTGACTGTTACCGGAGGGTCTTCGGCGCCCCGGCGGAGAACTTGAGAGAAATTTGCGTTTTTTCAGCGGCGCCATGAAAAACGCCGGGAAATCCGACCTGCGGACCCCGGCGTTGCTGGGTGGCGCTGGCGCCGGGCGCCTCAGCGCTGCAGCAGCTGCAGGACTTGTTGCGGCAACTGGTTGGCCTGGGCGACCATCGCGTTGCCGGCCTGCTGCAGGATCTGGGCCCGCGACATGTTGGACGTTTCCTGGGCGTAGTCGGCATCCATGATGCGCGAGCGGGCCGAGGTCTGGTTCTCGACGGCGACTTGCAGGTTGGCGATCACCGAGTCGAAGCGGTTCTGCGTCGCGCCGAAGGTTGAGCGGGCCAGGTTGACCTGGGCCAGCGCGAAGTCCAGGAACTGCACGGCCACCAGCGGGTCACCTTCATCGCCGTTGGCACCCGTCAGCGCTGGGGCGACGGCGGCGGCGAAGTCCACCGCGGCGGTTGGCGGCGGGCCGCCCGTGCCGCTGCCGGCCGCGCCCAGGATGTTGATCTTGGTGCTGTTGACGGCGGCTTCCAGCGCGCCGTCGTTGCCGTTGGGCGTGCCGCTGGTGCCGGGGGTGGTGCCGAGGATGTCGCTCTGCGTGATGACGATCTGGTCATCCACCGTGGCGTTGGCGCCCACCTGGAAGGTGAACGAGGAGTTCGCGCCGCCCGGAAAGCCCGTCAGGATGGGCGAGCCGTTGAAGTTGGTGTTGCGCACCAGCCGGCCGACTTCGGTCTGCAGCTGCGTGAACTCGTTGTTCAGCGCCGCCCGGTCCTGCGTGTTGTTGGTGCCGTTGGCCGCCTGCACCGCCAGCTCCCGCATGCGCTGCAGCATGTCGCCGACCTTGCCGAGCGAGCCTTCCGCCGTCTGCGTCAGCGAGATGCCGTCGTTGGCATTGCGCATCGCCACCGACATGCCACGCACTTGCGTGTTCATGCGTTCGGCAATCGCCAGTCCGGCTGCGTCGTCCTTGGCGGAGTTGACCCGCAAGCCGGAGGACAGGCGCTGCATCGAGACCGACAGCAGGCCCTGGGAACTGTTCAAGTTCCGCTGTGCGTTCATCGACGCGATGTTCGTATTGATGGTCTGGGGCATCTGAGCACTCCTGCAAACGGCCCGGTGAATTCCGGTGTCGGCGCCACCGATTCAGCGACGCGTTGGAGTGCATTGTGTTGGCGCTGTTTGCGGCCCGAAACCGCGAACAACGCCGATAAACACGGTCAATAAAGCCCCCTGCCGACGACCTCCCGGCCGTCGGCAGCGCCGCGCTCAGCTGCGCAGCAGTGCCAGCACCTGCTGCGGCAGCTGGTTGGCCTGCGAGACCATCGCGTTGCCGGCCTGCTGCAGGATCTGCGCGCGGCTCAGGTTGGCCGTCTCGCTGGCGTAGTCGGCGTCCATGATGCGGCTGCGCGCCGAGGCCTGGCTTTCCACCGACACCTGCAGGCTGGAGATGACGGCGTCGAAGCGGTTCTGCGCGGCACCGAAGGTGGAGCGGGCGGTGTTGACCTGCGCCAGGGCCAGGTCGATCTTGGCCACCGAGTCGAGCGCGCCCTGCGTGCCGGGGGCGTAGACGTCGAAGGTCGCGCCGGTGCCCGCCGCACCGACGTTCAGGATGTCCGTCGTGAGCGCGTTGGCGACGTCGGCCAGCGCGCCTTGGTTGGTGTCGGCAACGACGGTGGTGGTCAGGATGTCGGCACCCGTCATCGTGATGACGTCGTTGGCCGTCGCGTTCGCGCCGACCTGGAAGGTGGTCGCGGTGGAGCCGGTCAGGACCGGGTTGCCGTTGAAGTTGGTGTTGCTGGACAGCCGCGTGATTTCCTGCTGCAGCAGTGCGAACTCGTTGTTCAGCGCATTGCGGTCGTCGGTGTTGTTGGTGCCGTTGGCGGACTGCACGGCGAGTTCACGCATGCGCTGCAGCATGTCGCCGATCTTGCCGAGCGCACCTTCCGCCGTTTGGGCGAAGGAGATGCCGTCGTTGGCATTGCGGATGGCCACGGCCATGCCGCGCACCTGGGTGTTCATGCGTTCGGCGATCGCCAGCCCGGCGGCGTCGTCCTTGGCCGAGTTGACCCGCATGCCCGAAGACAGGCGCTGCATGCTCACCATCAGCGAGCCTTGCGAGGCCGACATGTTGCGCTGGGCGTTCAGCGAGGCGAGGTTGGTGTTGATGATTTGGGGCATGACGCGTTCCTTTCAGTGCCGATGGTTGGAATCCGAGCCCATGCAGCGGGTGCAATGGCCGGGATGGCCTGTTGCGGTGCGCTGACGAGTTGGGACCCGTTGAGACCGTTATCGGTGCTGTCGGTGGAACGCTTGAGAGCGAGTCTCCAATTAATGGGCCGCGCAATCGCCTGAATTGGGAGGCAATTGGCGGCCTTTTAGGGTGCTTGAGCTGGCGGGCTTTGCCCTTTGGGCTCAACGACGACTGCCGCTGATGATGGAGAGCTCAGGACCAGCGTCGAGGCTGGCCCAGCCTCATCGAAGCAACTGCAGCACTTGCTGCGGTTGCTGGTTGGCCTGGGCGATCATGGCCGTACCGGCTTGCTGCAGGATCTGTGCGCGGCTGAGGTTGGCGGTTTCCATCGCGTAGTCGGCATCGACGATGCGGCTGCGGGCGGCGGACTGGTTCTCGACGGCAGTACCCAGGCTGCCGATGACGGCGTCGAAGCGGTTCTGCGCCGCGCCGAAGGTGGAGCGTGCCACGTTGACCTGGGCGATCGCCAGGTCGATCTTGGCGACGGAGTCCAGCGCGCCGATCGTGCCGCTACCGGTGTAGGTCGCGAAATCGGTACCGGTGCCGGCAGCGCCGACGGCCAGGATGTCGGTATTCGTGGTGTTGGCCACTTCTGCCAGCGCGCCGTCGTTCGTGGCCGCCGCCGTGGCCGTGCCCAGCATGTTTTGGCCGCTGATGGAGATGGTGTCGTTGCTGGTCGCGTTGGCGCCCACCTGGAAGGCGAAGGCCGTCGTGTTGGTCAGCACGGACTGGCCGTTGAACGTGGTGTTGTTCGTCAGGCGGGTGATTTCTTCCTGCAACTGCGTGAACTCGTTGTTCAGCGCGGTGCGGTCGTCGCTGTTGTTGGTGCCGTTGGCGGACTGCACGGCCAGTTCGCGCATGCGCTGCAGCATGTCGTTGACCTTGCCAAGGGCGCCTTCTGCCGTCTGGGCCAGCGAGATGCCGTCGTTGGCGTTGCGGATCGCCACATTCATCCCCTTGACCTGGGAGTTCATGCGTTCGGCGATCGCCAGGCCGGCCGCGTCGTCGCGGGCGGAGTTGACACGCAGGCCGGACGAGAGGCGCTGCATGGAGACAGCCAGCGCACTCTGCGCCGTGCTGGCGTTTCGCTGCGCGTTGAGCGACAGCAGGTTGGTATTGATGGTTGCAGCCATGATTTGCTTCCTGTTAGCTAGAGAGAACCCGGCAAAGGCGCCGGCGAAGACCCGGGTGCCCGGGTGAGGCACCCGTGCTGCCCACGCAGGCACGCCTTGGTAGACGAGCCCTTGTGGCTACGCCCGACGCCAGTCAACCGTTGAAGCTCGTCCTGCGCCGCAGCGCCTGACACCACCTCGGCTTTCCAGCCGGACCACGGAACCGTTGCCGGCGCCGTTGCAATGGCTATCGGACAGCCGCCCATGTTTCTTGAGTCGTTTTGTCAAGGGGTGTGATCTTTTGAACAGAGGCAGTTGCAACGCCTTGTTCGCTGGATCGGGCGGCGCCCAGGAAAATGGCCCGTCAGGCGCCGGCTTTTCGGCAGATCGGGGCCAGGGCCCCTGCCTACAGTCCAACCCATCCCGGCCGATAGGCGTGCCGGTCTGGAGTTCAGCGATGCCCGCCCTGTCCACATCCGTTCGCAACAACGTCATCCGCCATCCCGCCGCTGCGGAGCCGGAGAGCGCCCTGATGCTGCTGGCCCGCGCCCGCAACGCCGCGTTTGCCGAGGCGGCGCGCGGCAACCTGGGCCAAGGCCTGGGCATCCTGCAGAGCGCCATGGAAGACGAGCCGGTCAGCCATGAACTGCAGGCCGACATGGCGGCCCTGCTGCTCGTCGCCGGTCGCCTGGACCAGGCCGCCCAGTGCGCCGAGCGCGCGCTGCAGATCCAGCCCCACCACGGCCCCAGCCTCTACACGCTGGGCTTCGCGCTGTCCGGCCTCGGCCGGAGCCAGCGTGCCATCGAGGTGCTGACCGCGCTGAAAGCCGGCCCCGGCCGCGATAACCTGCTGGATGGCGCGCCTGACCTGCTGCCGGTGGCCATGCAGGAGCTGGAGCGGCTGCTGCGCACCTGACCCGCCTGCCAACTTCCCTCGACGAAGCCCCGCCAGCGCAAGCTGCCGGGGCTTCGGTGCTTTTGGCGGCCGCCAACCCGACGCAGCTGTAGGAATTTCACTGACACGGCCTTCCCAAAAACGGGACGCTGCGCACGGAGCCAGCCTGATATCGCCGGAGAAGGGCGGTCAACACAATCCGTTTCACTGATCCGCAACACCCCCTCACCTCTGAACGGAAGCTGCCATGAACACCGACCAAATGCTCGCCGAGATCCGTGAAGCCAACCTGTCCTACCTGATGCTGGCCCAGAGCCTGATCCGCGCCGACCGCGACCAGGCGCTGTATCGCCTGGGCATCAGTGAAGACACGGCCACGCTGATCGGCACGCTGAGCCCGGCGCAGATCATGAAGATCGCTTCCGGCAACACGCTGCTGTGCGCCTTCCGCATGAACGACGACCTGGTGTGGGGCCTGCTGACCAACCACAGCAAGCCGGGTGCGAACGAGAGCGTGTCCCGCCTCCACGCTTCGATCCTCATGGCCGGCCGCCACGAGCACGCCTGATCTCGCAATATTCATCTGATTCCAGGAGCCCACCATGCGCGTCAAGAGCATCCTCACCGAAGCCCGGCAGATCGAACGTGCCGTTCAGCTGATCCATCTGGGTGCCCGCCTGCAGGTGCTGGAATCGGAAACCGACCTGTCCTACGAGCGCCTGCTGCGTCTCTATAAAGAAGTGAGCGGCAAGTCGCCGTCCAAGGGCCAGCTGCCTTTTTCGACGGACTGGTTCATGACCTGGCAGCCCAACATCCACGCCAGCCTGTTCCTGAACATCCACGAGTACCTGAACAAGGCTGCGGAAATGGACGAGATCGACACCGTCATCAAGGCCTACCAGCTCTACCAGGAGCAGACCACGGCCCAGGGCCTGGAGGCCATGCTCTCCGTCACCCGCGCCTGGCGCCTGGTGAAGTTCGTCGACAACGGCATGCTGACGCTGACCAAGTGCGCCAAGTGCAACGGCCAGTTCGTGACCCACCCGCACGAGATGGCCCGCCACTTCGTCTGCGGCCTGTGCAACCCGCCGGCACGCGCCGGCAAGGGCCGTGCACAAGGCTCCATCCAGATGCACTGATCAACCCCGCTACGCTCGCGGGCATGTGGATCACCCGTTGGCCGCTGCCGGCTCTGTGGAGCTGGTTGGCGGCCTGGTTCATTTATTCAGCCGCATCGGCCGCAGGGCTGGCGCCCGGCCCGGCCCTGGCCGCCGGCGCCGCCGTGGGCGCCGCGCTGGGCTGGTTGCATGGCCAGCGCTGGCGGCGGCTCATCGTCGCCTTGGGCTTTCCGGTCTCCGTGCTGGCGCTGGGCTGGCAGGGCGGGGCGTCGGGCTTGCTGTGGCTGGCGCCGCTGCTGATCCTGTGGTGGCTCTACCCGCGCCGGGCCTGGAGCGAGGCGCCGCTGTTCCCCACGCCCCGCGGCGCCCTCGGCCGGCTCCCCGCCGTGGCGCCGCTGCCGCCCGGCGCCCGCGTGCTGGACGCCGGCTGCGGCGTCGGTGATGGCCTTCGTGAACTGGTCCATGTCTACCCGGGCGCCAGCGTCGAAGGTGTGGAATGGAGCCGTCCGTTGGCGCTGCTGGCGCGCTGGCGGGCGCGCGGTGCGGCCGTGCGCCAGGGCGACCTGTGGGCCGACGACTGGGCGCCGTTCGCGCTGGTCTATGTCTTCCAGCGACCCGAGTCCATGCCCCGCGTCTGGGCCAAGGCCTGTGCTGAGATGGCGCCCGATGCCTGGCTCGTCAGCCTGGACTTCGCCGTCCCGGGCGTAGCGCCCGCAACCAGCTGGCAGCTGGACAGTGGCCAGTTCGTGTGGCTTTACCGCCCCGCGCTTAAAGCGATGTCAAAGCCGCTCAAATGACCCGTTCACGCCGGGGGCGGGCGCGGCATACTTTCTCAAGCCCCCCGGCATCGGGCCCCGACGGCCTGAATACTCTCTACCCCAAAGCGCATGTTCGTCATCATCGGCTTTGCCATCTCGATGGTCTGCATCTTCGGCGTGTTCATCGCCCACGGTGGGAACATCGGCGTCATCCTGACGGCCTTGCCCTTCGAGATGATCACCATCTTCGGCGCGGCCATCGGCGCCTTCCTGGCCAACAACCAGATGAAGGTCGTCAAGGCGACGGCCAAGGGCCTGGGCCTGTGCTTCAAGGGCAGCAAGTACAGCAAGGCGCGCTACATGGAGCTGCTGGCGCTGATGTACGACATCCTGCAGAAGGCGCGCAAGGAAGGCCTGATGTCCATCGAGAAGGACGTCGAGGACCCGCACAGCTCGCCGCTGTTCCAGAAGTACCCGGTGGTGGGCAACGACCACCACGTCACCGAATTCATCACCGACTACCTGCGCATGATGGTGTCGGGCAACCTGAACGCACACGAGATCGAATCGCTGATGGACAGCGAGATCGAGACCCACCACCAGGAAGAGCATGCGGCGGTGGCCGCGCTGCAGCGCCTGGCGGGCGGCCTGCCGGCCTTCGGCATCGTCGCCGCCGTGCTGGGCGTCGTGAACACCATGGGCTCCGTTGGCCAGCCGCCGGCGGTGCTGGGCGGCATGATCGGCTCGGCGCTGGTCGGCACCTTCCTGGGCATCCTGCTGGCCTACGGCTTCGCCGAGCCGCTGGCCGGCCTGCTGGAGCAGAAGGTGGAGGACGCCGGCAAGGAATTCCAGTGCATCAAGACGACGCTGTTGGCCAGCATGCAGGGCTATGCGCCCCAGGTGGCCATCGAGTTCGGCCGCAAGGTGCTGTTCTCGGGTGACCGGCCGTCGTTTACCGAGCTTGAGAGTCACGTGAAGAAAAAGTGATGCACGCCATCCTTCTTTCTTCAGCCTTGGCAGGAGCCCATCGTGGCCGGTGACGCAAAAAAGCTCCAGCCCATCATCATCAAGAAGGTGAAGAAGGGCGGCCATGCGGCGCATGGCGGTGCGTGGAAGATCGCCTACGCGGACTTCGTCACGGCCATGATGGCCTTCTTCCTGTTGATGTGGCTGCTCGGCTCCACGACCGAGGGCGACAAGAAGGGCATCGCCGAGTTCTTCCAGTCGCCGCTGCGCGTGTCCATGCTGGGCGGCTCGGGCTCGGGGGACTCGTCCAGCGTCGTGCGCGGCGGCGGCAAGGACCTCACGCGCGAGACCGGCCAGGTCAAGGAAGGCGAAAGTGCCGCCAGACGCGCCAGCTACACGCTGCGCGCCTTGAAGGAGGAACAGCGCAAGGCCGAGAAGTCGCGGCTGGAGCAGCTCAAGACCAAGGTCGAAGAAGTGCTGGCCGAGAACCCCAAGCTCGCGGCGCTCGGCGGGCAGATCCGCCTGGACATGACCAAGGAAGGCCTGCGCATCCAGATCGTCGACGAGGGCAACCGGCCGATGTTCGACAGCGGCAGCGCCATCGTGAAGCCCTACATGCGCGAGCTGCTGCAGGAGCTGGGCAGTGTGCTGACCGAGGTGCCCAACCGCCTGACCGTGGAGGGCCACACCGATGCCCAGCCGTTCTCGGCCGGCGACAAGGGCTACAGCAACTGGGAGTTGTCGGCCGACCGCGCGAACGCGTCGCGCCGCGAGCTGGTGGCGGGCGGCCTGTCCGAGGCCCGCATGCTGCGCGTGCAAGGCCTGGCGGCGAGCAAGCTGCTCGATGCCAAGGACCCCAACGGCGCGCTGAACCGGCGCATCAGCATCATCGTCATGAACCGCGATGCGGAGGATGCGGTGTTGAAGAACACCCCCGACGAGCCCGAGGCCGAGGTGGCTCCCGCCGAGCCGGGGCTCACGCAAGTGCCCGGGACCGGAAAAATGCCGCAAACTGAGTCGTCGCCCGCGAGCCGCTAGAACCTAGACTGCGTCCTGACCTGAAATCCCGCCTGCCCAAGAGAGAGGATCGCCATGAGCGCTGACATGAAATTCCTGGTCGTCGACGACTTCTCCACCATGCGCCGCATCGTTCGCGGTTTGCTCAAGGAAATCGGCTACAACAACTGCGAAGAGGCCGAAGACGGCGTCGAAGCGCTGAGCATGCTCAAGGGCGCCAAGTTCGACTTCGTCGTCAGCGACATCAACATGCCCAACATGACGGGCTTCGAGTTGCTGAAGGCCATCAAGGAAGACCCCAACCTCAAGCACCTGCCGGTGCTGATGGTCACCGCCGAAGCCCGCAAGGAAGACATCGTGCTGGCTGCCCAGTCGGGCGCCGCCGGCTACATCGTCAAGCCTTTCACCAAGGCGACGCTGGAGGAGAAGGTTCTGAAGATCATGCAGAAGCTGGCCGCTGCGGCCTGACAACAACCAATAAACAGGGGACTGCCATGTCGATGGATCAGTTGGACGAGTTGGCCAAGGCGCAGGAACCCCTGCTTGTCTCGCCCGAGGTCTTTCAACAGCTCGGGACGATCACGCGCACGCTGCACGACACCATGCAGCGCCTGGGCGTCATGCCCAAGCTGCAGGTGGCCACCGACGGGCTGCCCGACGCGCGCAGCCGCCTGAGCTACATCGCCGAGAAGACGGCCGCCGCCGCCGAGAAGGTGCTGAATTCGGTTGACCAGGCCAAGGCCGAACACGTCGGCATCAGCAAGGCCACCAAGGAACTGGCCGCCCTCATCGTGGCCGACCCGGTGCGGGCCGTGGCCAGCGGCGCGGTGATGAACTTCGTCAACGATGTCGAAGGCCGCACGCAGAGCATCGACAACCACCTGACCGACATCATGCTGGCGCAGGACTTCCATGACCTGACCGGCCAGGTCGTGGCCAAGGTCGTCAAGCTCGCCAATGACCTTGAAGACAGCCTTGTCAAGCTGCTGGTGCAGGTCGTGCCGCCCGAGCAGCGCGAGAAGGTCGACCCGACCATCCTGCAAGGCCCGGTCGTCAACGCCGAGGGCCGCACCGACGTGGTCACGAACCAGGGCGAGGTCGACGACCTGCTGGCGAGTCTCGGGTTCTGATCCATTCCTGCTCCTGAAGAGGCCGGCATCTGCCGGCCTTTTGCATTTCTGCGCTCGGTTGTGCGGCGGTCAGGAACAGCGGGCCAAGTACCCCGCTTTTCTCGCTCAAGTTTCGGGGCCCACCTCGAACAATTCGGTCCAGCGCCTCGAATGGGGCGAACCACGCCATGGCCGAAAACGACGCACAGGACCGCAACCTACCCGCCTCGCCCAAGAAGATCGAAAGATCGCGGGCCGAGGGCCAGGTGCCGCGTTCGCGCGACCTGCCGCATTTCATGATGATGGTCGCGGGCGGTGCCGCGCTGGCCGCGGGCGGGCCGCAGATCATCGAGAAGCTGCGCCAGACGCTGGTCTCGGGCCTGCGTTTCGACGCGGCCCTGCTGGCCAGGCCGGGCTTCATGGGCGAGCGACTCGTGGAGATGACGCTGGCTTTCGCCGTCGTCATGGGCCCCATTGCCCTGGTCATGCTCATCGCCGCCATCGCCGCCAACCTCGCCAGCGGCGGCTGGAACTGGACGATGAAGCCGCTGGCGCCCAAGTTCTCGCACCTGAACCCGATCGCCGGCCTCGGCCGCCTGTTCAGCGGTCAGGGCCTGGGCACGGCACTGAAGGCCGTGTTGCTGGCGCTGGTGCTGGGCGTCGTCGGCGCGCTGGTGCTGAAGAACCGGCTGGCCGCCTACGTCAGCATCATGTCCGTGCCGCTGCCGTCGGCCCTGGCCTATGCCGGCCAGCAGCTGATGGGAGCCCTGGGCCTGCTGGCCATCGCGCTGGCGCTGTTCGCCGCCATCGACGTGCCGCTGCAGCGGCAGCTCTGGCTGCGCCGCATGCGCATGACGCGCGAAGAGGCCAAGCAGGAGATGAAGGAGGTCGAGGGCAACGCCGAGGTCAAGGCCAAGGTACGGGCCCGCATGCGCGAGATGTCCCGGCGCCGCATGCTGGCCGCCGTGCCGCAGGCCGACCTGGTGGTCATGAACCCGACCCACTACGCCGTCGCGCTGAAGTACGAGGAAGGCCGCATGGCCGCGCCCAAGGTCATCGCCAAGGGCGCCGACCTGCTGGCGATGAAGATCCGCGACCTGGCCAAGGAGAACAAGGTGCCGGTGCTGCAGCAGCCCGTGCTGGCCCGCGCGCTCTATGCCCACGCCAAGGTCGATCACGAGATCCCGGCCGCGCTGTTCGGCGCCGTGGCCCAGGTGCTGGCCTACGTCTACCAGCTGCGCGCCGCCATGGCCTCGCGCAATGCGCCCCGCCCGGACGTGCCGCATCCGCATGTGCCGCCCGAGCTGGACCCGCACAACAAGCCTGGCTGGCAGCCTGATCCCGACGAGGACTTTGCCGAATGAACCCGTTGATCCAGAAACTGCAAGGCATGCTCGGCCCGCGTGCGGGCGTCATCGCGGCGCTGGGCGCACCCGTGGCGGTGCTGCTGATCCTGTCCATGATGGTGCTGCCGCTGCCGCCCTTCGTGCTGGACCTGCTGTTCACCTTCAACATCGCCATGGCCGTGATGGTGATGATGGTGGCGGCCCACATGGTGCGGCCGCTGGACTTCGCGGCCTTCCCGACCGTGCTGCTGCTGACCACGCTGATGCGCCTGTCGCTGAACGTCGCCTCCACACGCGTCGTGCTGCTGGAAGGCCACACCGGCACGGGCGCGGCCGGCAAGGTCATCGAGGCCTTCGGCCACTTCCTGATCGGCGGCAACTTCGCGGTCGGCTTGATCGTGTTCGCGATCCTGGTGGTCATCAACTTCATCGTCGTCACCAAGGGCGCGGAGCGCATCGCCGAGGTCGGCGCGCGCTTCACGCTGGATGCGATGCCCGGCAAGCAGATGGCGGTGGACGCCGACCTGAACGCCGGCCTCATCAACGAGGCCGAGGCCAAGCGCCGCCGCGCCGAGCTGGGCGACGAGGCCGACTTCTTCGGCTCCATGGACGGTGCCAGCAAGTTCGTGCGCGGCGACGCCATCGCCGGCATGTTGATCCTGATCATCAACATCGTTGGCGGCTTCATCATCGGCATGGTCCAGCACAACCTCACGGCCAGCCAGTCCGCCGACAGCTACATCCTGCTGGCCGTTGGCGACGCGCTGGTGGCCCAGGTGCCGGCGCTGCTGATCTCGGTGGCGGCGGCGATGGTGGTGTCCCGTGTCGGCACCGACAAGGACATCGGCAGCCAGATCGGCAAGCAGGTCTTCGGCTCGGCCAAGTCGCTGGCCATCACGGCCGGCGTCATCGGCGCGCTGGGCCTGATCCCGGGCATGCCGCACGTCGTCTTTCTGCTGATCGCCGCAGGCATGGGCTACCTGGCCTGGTGGCTGCGCACCAAGGAGCAGGCGATGGAGGCCGCCAAGGCCGTCAAGCCCATCATGCCGCCCAGCGAAGGGGCCGGCGAGGCGAGCTGGGACGACCTGGTGCCCGTGGACAC
Organism: Pelomonas parva; assembly: GCF_043555835.1. Taxonomy (NCBI): domain Bacteria; kingdom Pseudomonadati; phylum Pseudomonadota; class Betaproteobacteria; order Burkholderiales; family Sphaerotilaceae; genus Roseateles; species Pelomonas parva. The sequence continues at coordinate 364,572 of NZ_JBIGHV010000002.1, forward strand.
GCTGGGCCTGGAGGTCGGCTACCGCCTGATCACGCTGGTCGACAAGAGCCGCGAGGGCGACCTGCTGAGCCGCATCAAGGGCGTGCGCCGCAAGTTTGCGCAGGAGGTCGGCTTCCTGCCGCCGCCGGTGCACATCCGTGACAACCTGGAGCTGCGCCCCAGCCAGTACCGCATCTCGCTGCGTGGCGCCGTCGTCGGCGAGGCCGAGGCCTACCCCGGGATGTTCCTGGCCATCAACCCCGGCCAGGCGACGCACAAGCTCATCGGCACGCAGACCACCGACCCCGCCTTCGGCCTGCCGGCGGTGTGGATCGAGGAACGCCAGCGCGAGATGGCGCAAATGAGCGGGTTTACGGTCGTTGATTGCTCGACCGTCGTGGCCACCCACCTTTCACACTTGATGCAAGTCTACGCGGCCCGTTTGCTGGGCCGGGTGGAGACGCAGTCGCTGGTGGAACACCTCACCAAGCAGGCGCCACAACTCATCGAAGACGTGATTCCCAAGATGGTCAGCATCGCCTCCCTGCAACGCGTGCTCCAGCTGCTGCTGGAAGAGGGCGTGCACGTGCGCGACATGCGCTCCATCGTCGAATGCCTGGCCGAGAACGCCGCTGCCGTGACCGACCCGGCCGAGCTGGCCCGCCGCATCCGCACCCACATTGCGCCGGCCATCGTGCAGCAGATCTACGGCTCCACCAAGGAGCTGGACGTCATTGCGCTGGAGCCCGAGCTGGAGCGCCTCGTCACCCAGGCCCTGAACTCCCCGCACGGCGCGGCGCTGGACCCCGGCGTGGCCGACACGCTGGCCCGCAGCGCCGCCGAGAACGCGCAGAAGCAGGAAGACCGCGGCGTGCCCGCCGCGCTGCTGGTGCCCGACCTGATCCGCGCGCCCATGGCCCGCCTGTTGAAACGGGCAGCTCCGCGGCTCAAGGTGCTCGGCCACAGCGAGATTCCTGAGACCCACACCATCCGCATCGGCTCCATCATTGGAGGTACAGCATGAACGTTCGCAAATTCACCGCCCGCACATCGCGCGAGGCCCTGGCGCTCGTCAAGCAGGCTTTCGGCGCCGACGCGGTCGTGCTCTCCAACAAGAACGTGCCCGAAGGCGTGGAAGTGCTGGCGATGGCCCCGGAAGGCATGGGCCAGATCGAGCAGATCGCCCAGACCGCACCGCGCACCGTGGCCCGTGCGCCCGTCCAGCAGGCGCAGCCGCAGCCGCAACTGCAGTCTCAGCGCCCCCCGTTTGCCGAGCGCGCCCGCCAGGAGCCCAGCTTCGGCACACCCGAGGTGGGCAACGACGCCGAGCAACTGGCCATGAGCACGCTGAGCTTCCAGGACTACGTGCGCGAGCGCGTGCTGCGCCGCCGCCAGGCCGAGATGGCCGGCCAGCCCGACCCGCTGGCCGCCGCCCAGCCGACGCCCGCGCCGCAGCAGCCACCCGCCGTATCGCTGGACGCCGCCCGCGCCCAGCGCGAACGCCGCGCCGCCGAAGCGCTGGCCGCCTTGGCGCCCCGGCGCGCGAGTCCGGCCCAGCCGCACGGCAAGCCGCCGGCCCGCCCCATGCCCCCGGTGCTGCGCGACGAGATCCGCATCCCCACCGCCCAGGTACCGCAACAGCGCGCCGTGCCCCAGCTCAGCGACCTCGCCAGTGCCGAACCCATGCCGCTGCCCGGCCAGCCGACCGCCACCCAGCGCAACCAGATGGACATGGCCTCCGAGCTGCGCCAGATGCGTGGCCTCATCGAGGAGCGCTTCTCGTCGCTGGCCTTCATGGAGAAGCTGCAGCGCCAGCCTGTGCAGGCCCGCCTGACGCAGCACCTGCTCGAACTCGGCTTCAGCCCGGCGCTGGTGCGCAAGCTGGCCGAGAGCTGCCCGTCCGAGTTCAAGCCAGGGGAAGTGGCCGACGAGACCGTCTGGGCCGCCCACGTGCTGTCGCGCAACCTGCAGACCGACGAGGCCGCCCCGGCCATCGAGGACCGCGGTGGCGTGTTCGCGCTGATCGGCTCCACCGGCGTCGGCAAGACGACGACCACCGCCAAGCTGGCCGCCCACTTCGCCACCAAGTACGGCGCCGGCCAGCTGGGCTTGATCACGCTGGACGCCTACCGCATCGGCGCCCACGAGCAGCTGCGCGCCTACGGCCGCATCCTCGGCGTGCCCGTGCACACCGCGCATGACCGCGCCTCGCTGGACGACCTGCTGGACCTGCTCGCCAACAAGAAGCTCATCCTCATCGACACCGCCGGCATGGCCCAGCGCGACAGCCGCACGCAGGAGCTGCTGGAGATGCTGGCCCACCCCAGCATCAAGAAGCTGCTCGTCATCAACGCCGCCCAGCAGGGCGAGACCATCGAGGACGTCGTCAACGCCTGGAAGGGCGCGGCCTGCGAGGGCGTCGTGCTCAGCAAGCTCGACGAAGCCGTCAAGCTGGCCCCGGCGCTGGACACGCTGATCCGCCACAAGCTCAAGGTGCTGGGCACCGCCAACGGCCAGCGCGTGCCGGAAGACTGGCACCGCCTGCCCAGCCCCGCCCTCGTGCAGCGCGCGCTCAAGGGCGCCGCCTCGGGCGCCTGGCGCATGGACAACACCGATGTGAACCTGATCTTCGCCGGCGCACCGCTGGCTGAAGGCCTGTCGAGGGCCATCCACTGATGCTTCAAGACCAAGCCCACGGTCTGCGCCGCCTGTTCGCGGCGTCCAAGACGCGCTTCGTGCCCGTCGTCAGCAACCCGCGCGTCATGGGCTCCGGCGTGCTGCTCGAAGGCCTGTGCGCCGCCTTTGCCGAGCTGAACCTGCAGACGCTGGTGGTCGACGCCGGCGAGCAGTCGCCGCGGCCGTCCGAGCTGGCGCAGGTGGACTTGTCCAACTGCATCGAGCGGCTGTCGCCCAGGGTGTCCTACCTCGCTGCTCGCGGCCTGCCGCTGCGCTACATCAACGCCAACGGTTCGGCGGCCGCCTTCCTGGAGGCCGTGGCCGCCGCCGCGCCTGACGCCGACGTCATCCTGCTGCACGCGCCGGCGGCCGAGCTGGCCCGCGTCGTCGCGCTGCGCGAGGTGCGCCCGCTGCTGCTGGCCGACACCGACCCGGCGAGCGTGACTGAAGCCTACGCAGGCATGAAATGGCTCACGCAGCGCGCCGGGTTGATGGTCTACAGTCTGTTGATGGCCTGCCACCCCCAGCTGCGCGTGGCCACCCGCATCGCGCAACAGCTCCACTCCTGCGCCGACGGCTTCCTCGGCGCGGTGCTGCGCGACTGGGCCTGCCTCGACCCCCGTGCCTCCCAACAGGCGTCGCTGACACCCGAGCTGCGTCATCTGGCCCGCGAGCTGCTGCTTGCTGCACCTCCGGGCGCGGCGCTTGACGCCTCCTCCGACGCGACCCCGCTGCGCCCGGCGCGCAAGGCGTCCAATCCCTTCATCGCTGCGCATTGACCTCGCCGGAGTCCGTCATGTACACGCCCAAAGGCCGCCTCGACAACAGCACGCTGATCAAGCAGTACAGCCCGCTGGTCCGACGCCTGGCGCACCAGATGATCGCCAAGCTGCCGGCCAACGTGGAGGTGAACGACCTCATCCAGGTGGGCCTGATCGGGCTGACCGACGCGCTGTCGCGCTTCGACGCCGAGCAGGGCGTGCAGTTCGAGACCTTTGCCACCCAGCGCATCCGCGGCGCCATGCTCGACGAGCTGCGCGGCGGCGACTGGATGAGCCGCGGCACGCGCCGCCAGCAGCGCGAGATCGAGGTGGCCGTGCACAAGGTCGAGCAGCGCCTGGGCCGTGCACCGCACGAGGCCGAGATCGCCGCCGAGATGGGCTTGCCGCTGGCCGAGTACCAGGACTTGCTCTCCAAGGTGCGCGGCACCCAGCTGGTCTACCTGGAAGACATGTCCGGCGATGACGGCGACAACGACTACCTCGACCGCCATGTCGCCGACGAGAACAGCGACCCCGTGGCCCAGCTGCAGGACCACCGCATGCGCGAGGCGCTGGTGGCGGCCATCAAGAACCTGCCCGAGCGCGAGCAGTTCGTGATGAGCATGTACTACGAGCAGGACATGAACCTCAAGGAGATCGCGGCCGTGCTCAAGGTCACGGAGTCCCGCGTCTGCCAGTTGCACAGTCAGTCGATTGCAAGGTTGCGCGTTAAGCTGCGTGATTGGTAGGGAACGCCGTCGGTCGCGCTCCCATCGCACAAGAACGAGGGACAAGCGCAATGCTGAAATGGTTCAAGGCCGGTAGCACGTCCGCCGTGGTTCCGCATGAAGAGCCGGTGCGACGCGACGACAGCGCGGCGCTGAACGTCGTCAAGGGCCTTGCGCGTTCCATTTCAACCGTCGGCAAGGATGCCGCCGAGGTTCGCGGTGCACTGGAAGACACGCAGCGCGTCGTGCAGATGCAGGGTCAGGCGATGAAGGCGCTGGCCCAGCAGCTCAACGAGATCGGCCAGGCGCAAGCGGCCATCGCGAACGCCACCGCCCAGAGCGCGGCCGCCGTGCAGCGCGCGCGCGGCGCCTTGGGTGTCGTCGGTGGCGAAGTCACGGGCATCGCGTCCACGCTGGCCCAGGTGTCCGACGCCGCCGCCGAAATCACCAAGATCTCGCTGCAGACCCGGCTCGTCGCCTTCAACGCGGCCGTCGAGGCCAAGCATGCCGGTGACGCCGGCCGCGGCTTTGCCGTCGTCGCCGAGGCGGTCAAGGCGCTGGCCGGCCAGGTCGAGGCCTCGTCCAAGGCCATCGTCAAGGCGGTGACCAGCCTGCAGGAGCGCATCGACCGCTTCAGCGACGAGCTGACCGAGAACCCGAACAAGCCCAGCCAGATCCATGCCGCCTTCCACGAGGTCGAGGAGGACGTGCAGCGCATCTCCACATCCGCTGCAGAGAGCGGCCGCCAGATGGGCCTGCTCAATGAGCGCGCCCACGAACTGGAGCGCGAGGTGCTGGAGGCCACGCACGGCCTGAAGGTCGCCTTCGACGGCAGCGACCGCTTCCTGCGCATGTCGGAGGACCTGGTCGAGCAGATCGCGTCCAGCGGCGTCGAGGTCGACGACATGCCCTTCATCCGCACGGCGCAGCAGGCAGCCGCCGAGATTGCCGAACTGCTGGAAGGCGCGCTGCGCGACGGCCAGATCAGCGAGGCCGACCTCTTCGACGAGGGCTACCGCGCCGTCGACGGCACCAACCCGCAGCAGCACACCACGCGCTTCTGCCAGCTGACCGACCGGCTCTTCCCGGCCGTGCAGGAGAAGGCGCTGGGCTTCAGCGACAAGATCGTCTTCTGCATCTCGGCCGACCGCAACGGCTACATCGCGACGCACAACCGCAAATACTGCCAGCCGCAGCGCCCGGGCGATACGGTCTGGAACACGGCCAACAGCCGCTACCGCCGCATCTTCAATGACCGCACCGGCCTGGCGTCGGCGCGCAATACCAAGTCCTTCCTGCTGCAGACCTACCGGCGCGACATGGGTGGCGGCCGCTTCGTGCTGCTGAAGGAGGCGGCGGCGCCGATCATCGTCAACGGCCGCCATTGGGGCGGCCTGCGCCTCGCATTTAGCTTTTAGGCGGCAACCGCCGAAGAGCGATCTACTCCGCGATGCACGCGCGGTTCTTGCCCGTGTGCTTGGCCTCGTAGAGAGCCACATCCGCGCGGTCCAGTGCGGCTTCCAGCGTCTCGCCGGCGCGGTACAGCGTGACACCGGCCGAGAAGGTCACGAAGACATCCTTGCCCTCGTGGTTGAACAGCGCCGATGACAGCGAGCGTTGCAGGCGCACCAGCACCGCCTGCGCCTCATCCAGCGGCGTATTGGGCAGCATCAGCACGAACTCCTCGCCACCGTAGCGCGCCACCATGTCGCCCGGGCGCAGCGAGGCCTGCGTGCGCTCGGCCAGCGACTTCAGCGCGATGTCGCCGGCGTGGTGGCCCAGGCTGTCGTTGAGCTTCTTGAAGTTGTCGATGTCCAGCAGCGCCAGTGCCACGCGAGTTGACTCGCGCTCCGACTTGGCCTGCTCGATGCCGAACGCCTGGATGAGGCCGCGGCGGTTGGCGACCTGGGTGAGCTGGTCGGTGTGGACCTCGCTGGACAGCCGGCGTAGTTCGCCCTCCAGTTCGTCGACGCGCTGCGTCAGCGCGGCAGCGCGGTCGTGCTCCAGCGTCAGCCGCTGCTGCGTCTGCGAAACCAGGCCTTGCACGCTGCGGCTTTCCTCCACCATCTCGCGCACGGTACCGGCCAGGCTCTCCAGGGAGTCGGCCTGCTCGATGGCGTTGGCATAGCGGCCCACGTTGTTCTGGAAGCGGTCAGTGTGCTGGCCTAGCTCGCCCAGCTCGGTCAGCATGCGCTGGATCAGTCCCTTGAGGGAATCGCGCGCCTTGGAGCGCTCGTCGCGCAGCGCGCGCTGGCGCTCGCGCGTGCCGCTCAGCAGCTCGGACACGGTGCGCACACCGCGACCTGACAGGCCTTGCGCCAGCGTCTGGTTCATCGCCTCGGCCTGGCCACGTGCCCAGGAGTCGTCCTCGGCCAGGTCCACCAGGCTGCCGCTCAGCTCGCGGCACAGGCCGCCGAGTTCGTCGAACAGATGGCGGCGGTGGTCCAGCAGGTGGCGGGCGCGCAGGCACAGCGCGGCCATCTGCGTGGCGCGCTCGGGGCTGGCGCCGCTGGCCTTCAGCTCGGCCTGAGCTGCGTCCAGCTCGCGCATCAGCGCGTCGGCCGGTGCCGCGTCGGTCTGCGGCGAGCGCAGCGCGTGGCGCACGGTGGCATTGAGTTCGTCGCCGATGTCCTGCCAGGGCGCCAGGTCTACCGGCGGCGTGCCGTTGTCGGTGGCTCGGCCCAGGTTGTCGCCAAAGCCGCTACTCTCACGGAAGCCGCTCTCGGCAAAGGCGCTGTCGACGAAGAACTGGCTGGGCGTGCCACCGTCGTCATCAGTCTCGACCTCGCTGCCGTCCCCGTCCTTGTCCCAGCTGGCGATCAGCTGCGACAGGCGCTTGACGAGCTTGCTGCTGTCGCTGCGGCCCAGCTCCAGCACGCGGTTGATGCCGTCCTTCTTGCGCGCCAGCGTCCAGTGCTTGCCGCCGCGCTCCAGGCCGCGCACCAGCCGCTCGATGGCCTGCACCAGCGCCTCGGCCTGGGCGCCCGGGCCGGCCACCTCCAGCAGCTTGTCGACCTGGCGTTGCAGCTCGTCGTAGCGCTGCTCGCGCAATGTCGCCTGCAGATCCTGCCGCTGGGTGCCCGAGGGCAGGGCCAGGCTGATGAGCTTGGACATCAGCTGCTGCGCGCGCTCCGGCACGACGCTGCTCGTGGCGGGCGCAGGCTCGCCGCCGGCCTCGATGGCGTAGGCGCGTGCGTAGTTCTCGGGGGTGGGCTCCAGCCGCGCCTGGGCCAGGCGTTGCAGCGCGGCCTTGGCCAGTTGGGCCGGAGGCAGTTGCGAGCGCATCAGCGTTGCCCGCGGGTCACGTCAACGCTGCCGTCCGCCTGCGTGATCCATGGCGCCTTGCGCGGCAACACGGTCAGCGCGATCCAGCGCTCCAGCTCGTCGGGCGGCAGTGCCTTGCTGAACAAAAAGCCCTGCATCAGCGAGCAGCCCAGGCGGTGCAACACCTCCATCTGCCGCAGCGTCTCCACGCCTTCCGCGATAACGCGCAGACCGAGCGCACGGGCCAGTGCAATGATGGCCGTGACGACGGCCGAGCTTTGCGGCGTGATGCCGAGATCGCGCACGAAGGTGCGGTCAATCTTCACTTCCGAGATCGGCAGCGTGGTCAGGTAGGCCAGCGATGAATAACCCGTGCCGAAGTCGTCGATGGAGATTTCCACGCCCACTTCGTTCAGGCGGTGCAGAGACGGGATGACGTTCTGCAAGTCCTTCATCAGGTTGTTCTCGGTGATCTCAAGCTGGATGGACCGATGCGGCACGCCATAGGCGCTGACGCACTGGTGGATGTGCTCGACGAGATCGGTCCGCTCGAACAGCCTGCTAGGGAGGTTGACGGCGATGGAGTCGGCGAAGCCGAATTGCAGCGACCACAGCTTGGCCTGGCGGGCGGCTTCCTTCAGCGCCCACTCGGACAGCGGCACGATGAGGCCGGTTTCCTCGGCCAGCGGGATGAAGTCGGCCGGTGGCACCAGCACGTTGCCGCGCTGCCAGCGCATCAGCGCCTCGGCGCCCACCATGCGGGCGGCGCGCACGTCGATCTTGGGCTGGTAGTGCAGCACGATCTCGTTGCGCTCCAGCGCCTTGTGCAGCGCACTTTCCAGCTCCAGCTTCTGCTTGCCGTGGCCGGCCAGTTGCGGCGAGTAGATGGCCGAGGCGTTGCGGCCCTGGCTCTTGACGGCGTACATCGCCACGTCGGAATTGCGCAGCAGGTCGGCCATGCTCTGGCCGTCGCGCGGGTAGATGGCGATGCCGACGCTGGCCGTGACGAAGCATTCCTGGCCGCCCACGAAGATGGGTTCGCGGAGCGCCTCCAGCACGCGCTGGGCGACGCGTTCGGCGTCGCGCTCGTCGGCCACCTCGGGCAGCAACGCCACGAACTCGTCACCGCCCAGGCGGCCCACGGCCTCCAGGCCTCGGTGGCTGCGGTTGCCCAGGCCTTCGAGCACGCCTTCCATGATCTGGTCGGAATGGCGCACGCAGCCGCGCAGACGCCGGCCGACCTCGATGAGCAGTTCGTCGCCGGCCGCATGGCCCAGCGTGTCGTTGATGACCTTGAAGCGGTCCAGGTCGATCAGCAGCAGGCCGACCTCATGGCCACCGCGGCGGGCGCTCTCGATGGCGCGCTCGACGCGCCAGATCAGTTGCCGTCGGTTGGGCAGGCCGGTCAGCGCGTCGAAGTGCGCCAACTGGCGGATGCGGTCCTCCGCCTGGCGGCGGTCGGTCACGTCCTGCAGGATGCCGGTGTAGCCGTTGACGCCGCCCTGCTCGTTGAACTCGGGCTCGGCCTCGATGTGGACGACGCGCTGGCGGCCGTCGGGCAGCGTCAGCGGCAGGTCGGTGATCAGCACCGACGTGTGCGCGATGACATCGCGCAGCAGGCGCAGGAAGACGTGGCGGTCATCGCCCGGCACCATGCGCATGACGCTGAGGAAGTCCAGCCGGTCCTGCGGGCCGCGGCCGAAGACGCGCAGGCCTTCCGCCGAGATCAGGAAGCTGCCGGGCACGCCGCGCCACCACTCGAAACTGCCCATGCGCGCCAGGTCCTGGGCGCGCGCCAGCTTGGCCTTGCTGCGTTCCAGTTCGTTGCGCGTGCGTGAGCTGCGGAGCAGGTAGCGCAACCGCCCGTCCAGCAAGCTCCACTGCGGCGACTTGACGAAGAAATCGGTCGCGCCGGCCTGGTAGGCGCGGTTGATGGAGGCCTCGTCGTCCAGGCCGGTCAGCATCAGCACGGGCAGGGACTCGAAGCCCGGCGTCGCGCGCAGCAGCGCGCAGGTCTCGAAGCCGTCCAGCTCGGGCATCAGCGCGTCGAGCACGACGACGTCCGGCGCGCGCAGCGAGAGCTGGGCCAGCGCGTCGCTGCCGCTGGGCGCCTCGGTGACTTCGAAGCCGCGCTCGCGCAGCGCGGCGGCCGTCAGCAGCAGGTTGACCTCGTCGTCATCGACCAGCAACACGCGCGGCTGCGGGGGCAGATCGTCGAGGTCTTGACCGGTGGGCAGCATGCTGGGCTCAGAGCAGCGCGGCGAGCGCCGTGCGTACCTGTTGAATCTCTTCGAGCATAGCGTCCAACTGCTCGGCCAGGCCTTCGGTGCGGCCCTCGCGGGCGAGGACTTCGATGTCTGCGCAACGCGCCGACAGCGCGGTCGCGCCCAGGCTGGCGGAGGAGGACTTCAGTGTGTGGCTCACGTGGCGGATGACGGTGAGATCCAGTGTCGGTGCTGCGCGGGCGCGGGCCAGGTCAGCCAGCAGGCGATCCACCGAGCTGGAGAAGGCGGCCACCACGCGTTCGAGCAGCTTGTTGCCGCCGCTGGGGTCAAGCTCGCGCAAGCGACGGATCGCCTCGGAATCGAGCTGGGCTGCAGGAAATGGGGCAGTCATGGGCGGCGGGCACAGGGATGCTGCAAATGTAGCTTGGCTGGCCTGGGGGCTTGACGCGAAGGAATGCACACATTCAGCGCTATCCGAGCGTTGGTGCATATGCACCAGAACGCTCAGAACCGCTGCCTACAATGCCCGCCATGAACAGCTTCAGCGACGACAGCGTGCTCGCGCGCCGGCTTGAGCGGCGACCGTCGATGAGGCTCGTGGTGCTGTGTCTGGCCGGGGCTTCGGTGCTGATGCTGATGCTCGGCACCGGGGTCGTGCTGGCCCTCATGCGGGTCTGGGGCGGCGAGGTCGGCCTCGTCCACGCAGCCCTGGTGCTGACGGCTTTCTTCACCGGACTGCTGTTGCTCGTCGCTGCGGCCCTGGGCTGGCATGTGGGCGTGCGGCTGACCCGCCAGCGCCTGGCCGAGCCGCTGCGCGATGCGCGTCAGCAGTTGCTGATGCAGGCCCAGTTGCAACGCGACTGGCAGTGGGCTACCGATGCCACCCACCGACTCGTGCGCTGGCAGGCGCCGCAGGGTGTGCCGGCATCGAGCTGGGTGGGTGCGGGGGGCAGCACGCAGCTGCTGTGGGAGCGCTTCGCAGCGGCCGGCCCGGCAGTCGAGCTGCGCGAGCGCCTGCATGCCCACCAGCCCTTTGCCGAGCTGCAGTTGGCTGCTGCCGAGGGCGATGCGCAGTGGTGCCTGAGCGGCCTGCCGTGCATCGACTCGCAGGGTCATTTCGCCGGCTATGTCGGCACGGCTCGGCCGCCCGAGGTGGCCGCGCTGGCGGCACCGGCAGCAATTCAGACGGACCTGGCCGCCGAGCATGAATCGTTCAGCTACACGGTGTCGCACGACCTGCGCGCGCCGTTGCGTGTCGTCGAGGGCTTTGCGCGCATCCTGAAGGAAGACTACGGCGGCCGGCTGGACCGCGTCGGCAACGACCATCTCGACCGCGTCATGAGTGCCAGCGCGCGCATGAACAGCATGATCGACGCGCTGTTGTCGCTGAGCCAGCTGTCCACACGGCCGCTGGCCCGCCAGCCAGTCAACCTGTCGCAGCAGGCCGGCTACGTCATGGAAGAACTGAAGCGCGCCTCGCCGCAGCGCGAGCTGGTGCTGGACATCGAGCCTGACCTGACCGTGCAGGGCGATCCGACGCTGTTGCGCATGGTGCTGGAGAACCTGCTGGGTAATGCCTGGAAGTACAGCGCCAAGGTGCCCTGCACCGAGATCCGCTTTGCCAGCGTGGAGCAGGGCGGGCGCCGGGTGTTCGTGGTCTCGGACAACGGCGCTGGCTTCGACATGCGCTTCGCTGAGCGGCTGTTCGGCGTCTTCCAGCGCCTGCACAGCGCCAGCGATTTCCAGGGCACGGGCGTGGGCCTGGCGCTGGTGCGGCGCATCGTGCGCCGGCATGGTGGGGATGTCTGGGCGGAGTCGGCGGTGGGCGAGGGCTCGCGCTTTTACTTCACGTTGAATTGAAGCCCCTCGCCCAGCCCGCCATGCTGAACGCAGGCGGTCTGGTCGGTCCCCCAAGGGGACGGCGATGCTCGCGGGGCGTGCCCCGCTCGCACATCGCCAGACGGGCCGGCTTGGGAGCGGCCCGGCGCTCGGCCCGCGCAGGCACTACGGCCGCGAATCGCCGATCAACGCTGGCCTGGCCTCGCCAGCAGCTCCACCGCATCAACGATGCGCCGGGCCTGCTCCGGCAGGCTGTGGCCGTCGGCGGCGGCGAGGCTCATCAGCCGGGACAAGGCCTCGTCGCGCGGCAGCGAGTAGCGGTGCATCAGCACGCCGACAGCCATGGCCGTCGGGTCCAGCAGCGTGGGCAGTTCCGAGGGTGAAGCGGCGGCGGCTGCAGCAGGCGCTGGCGCGGGCGCCGAGCGCGCAAAGGCAGCCTCCACGGCGGGAACGATCTGCGAGATGTCCAGCGGCTTGACGAGGTAGGCGACGGCGCCCAGCTCCTTGACCTTGGCGACCGTCGCCTCGTCGGCGAAGGCGGACAAAAACATGAACGGTGTCTGCAGGAACTCGCGCAAATAGGCGGCCACGTCGAAGCCCGTCAGGCCTTCCATGCGGATGTCCAGCAGGGCCAGCTCGGGCCGGTGTTCGCGGGCGAGCAGGATGGCGTCGTCGCCGTTGTCGGCGTCGATGACCTCGAAGCCGGCCTGCGTGAGCCCGTAGCTCAGCGTCGCCAGTACCAGTCTGTCGTCATCGACGACCAGGATCTTGCCCTTGCTCACCGTGCCCCTCTATCCAGAACTTGGTCTTGTGGCCGGATTGTGAACCACACTCGGTGGAATCAGTTCCAACCGGCAAACCACGTCGCCACCCTGCTGTTCCAGACTGAGGATGGCGCTGCGCCGGGGCAGCAGCGCGCGCACCAGGCCCAGTCCCGAGACGCCGCTCTTGACGTTCTGCAGCAGGAAGCCCTCGGGCAGGCGGCCGGGGTTGGCGATCTCCACGGTGACGCCCAGCGTGTCGCAGATGAGCTGGCAGCGCACCTGGGCGCCGTCGCTGTGTTTCAGGGCATTGCCCAGCAGTTCGTTGAGGCTCAGCGCGATGGGGATGGCCTCGGCCTCGGGCAGGCACCAGTCGTCCAGCAGCGCGCCGGCTTCGGCGGGCGTCGTGATGACGCGGCCCTGCTGGCGCTGCACCGAGCCGACGATGGCGTCGAACACGCGCTTGAGCAGCAGCGGCCCGGTTGCGCCCACCTGCAGGCCATAGACCTGGGCGATGGCCTGCACCTGGCCCACGGCTTCCTTCAGCACGCCGGCCACCTCGGGCCGGCGCACGGCGATCTGCTGCAGCAGGCCGGCCACGCCCTGCAGGTTGTTCTTGATGCGGTGGTGCACCTCGCGCACCAGCAGCTCGCGCTGCGAGATGGCGGCCTGCAGGCGGGCGGCTTCGGCGGCGCGGTGCTCGGTCACGTCGCTGGCGACCAGCAGCAGCAACTCGGGCGCATCGTCGCCGCCGACGCCGGCCAGGTGCAGCAGCCGCGTGTGCCAGACCCGCTCCGCCGCGCCGGACGACACGCGGTACTCGCGCTGCACGACGGCCAGCGTCTCCAGCGCCTCGCGCATGTCGGCGGCCACCTGCTCGCCCTGCTCGGCGCCGAACAGCACGCTTGGGCCCCCGCCGAGCAGCTGCGCCTCGGTGCGGCCGGCCATCGCTGCAGCGGCCTGGTTGAGCTTGACGATGCGCAGGCTGTGCGCCTCATGCAGGCTGATGGCCAGCGGCGCGGCCTCGATGATGCGCGCCAGCGACGCCTGCGCCTGGCGGCTCTGCGCTTCGGCCTGGCGGCGGCGGTCGATGTCGAGCAGCGCGTAGGTCGTCTGCTGGGTCACTTCGCCCGGGCCGTTCTCGCGCTGCGTCTGCACCGCGTTGCCGATGACCCAGAACTCGCGCCCGTCGCGGCCGCGCAGCCGGCACTCGAACACGTCGCTGCCCGGCTCGGCGTGGAAGGCATGGTCGTCGTCCGGCGCCAGCACGCCCATGGGCTGGCCGAGCACGTCCTGCAGCTCGCAGCCGAACATGCGGCGGGCCGAGCGGTTCATCCATTCGATGCCGTCCGGCCCGACGGTGACGATGCCCACCAGCACCGAGTCCAGCACCGTGCGTTCGCTCTCGGCGCGCAGCAGCAGCGCGTTCTCGGCCTGGGCCTGGGCGGTCACGTCCAGCGTGACGACCGACGTGGAGCGCCGCCCGCCCGCCAGCAGCGCCGGCGCCACGCGCGTCAGCAGCCAGCGCCGGCCCAGCTCGGGGTGACGCACGGCGTAGCGCACCTCGACCGCGTCGCCCTTCTTGAGCGCGCGTTGCAGGCGTTCGAATTCGGCCAGCGACGCCGGCTCGACGATGTCGCGGCTGATGCCTTGCAGCGACCCGATCGGCTGCTTGCCGGCCCCGGACTTGAACGGCGAGCCCTTGCGGTGCGCCTTCAGCCAGCCGGCCTCGGGCTGGAAGGTGGCCAGGCCGACGGCGGCGGTGTCCATCAGCGCGTCCAGCTGCTGGTGGGCGAGGTCGCGCTCATGCAGCGTGCTCTGGTCCTCCAGCATGACCAGCAACAGCGCGCGGCCGTCGTGACGCCACAGCCGCAGCCTTGCCTGCAGCCAGCGCTGGCGGCCCTGCGGGTCGACGAACTCGGCCTCGGTGACCAGCGGTGGGTCCTGCAGCCGCTGGGCCGCCAGCGCCGGCAGCGGCGCGCCGCGCTGCCAGCCCAGCAAGGCCTGCAGCAGGTCGGGCAGGTCGTTCAGATGGCGCGGCGCGCCGGGGCTCAGCGCGTCGAAGGCGGCATTGCGGCGCAGCACGGCGCCGCCGGTGGCATCGGCCAGCAGCATCGGCAGCGGCGACAGCGCCAGCCATTCCACCAGCGGCGGCTCGCCGGGGTCGGCGGCGCTCAGGCGGGCGTGCAGCAGCCAGTTGGGGCGCTCGCGCAGCAGGCGCAGCGTGGCGCGCTGGCCGTCGGCGAGCTTGAGCGGCGGCGCCGGCGGCGGCATGCGGCCGGCGTCGATGGCCAGGGTGGCTTCGCGCAGCCAGGTCTCCAGCCGCATGCCGGCCGCGTGGCGCAGCAGGCGCCAGCCCTCGGCGGCGTCGGCGCCCAGCCAGTCGCGCGCGGCCGGGTTGGCGCGCAGCGCGGACAGGTCGCCCCGCAGCGTCAGCACGGGGTCGGCGATGAGGTCCAGCAGCGCGGCGGAGGCGGGCGGGCCGAACATCTTTCAGCCGGTGGCGTCGAGCACGTCAGTCAACCCAGGTTGTGCGGGATTTCGGGCCGAGCGCCGGGCCGCCCCAAGCCGGCCCGCCCGAGGCTGCACGCGGCTCGATGCCGCGGGCAGCCTCGTCCCCTCGGGGGACCGACCAGGCTCGCCCGCGTTCAGCGGTGCGAGATTGGGCGAGGGGCTCCAGCTCATTCGAGCTGAGCCGCCTTTGACAAGGCCCGCAGCACGCAGGCGTTGACTTCGCCGGCGCTGAGCATCAGCGCGTCGGCGCGTTCGCGGTAGTCGAACACGCTCTCGGCCTCGATGGCCCGCACCAGCTCCAGGTAGGGATGGAACGGGCCGCTGCCGTCCACCAGCGCCTGGCGCACGCGCTCGGGCACGGGGATGCTTGTCAGCAGCTTGTCAAAGGGCGACTTGAGCATGTGGTCCAGCAGCGAGAACAGGCCGCAGATGAACATCTCGTCGCGCTGCTCGCGCTCGCTCATGCCCTGGGCCAGCTCCTCCATCAGCACGCCGCGGCGCAGCGCGCCGTACATGATGGGGCGCATGCTGTGGTCCTTGCTGGCCGTCGTCAGCAGCAGGGCCAGCCAGCGCTTCAGGCGGGCGTAGCCCAGCAGCATGATGGCGTGGCGAAAGCTCGACACCTCGACCGGCAGGCCGAAGGCGGCGGAGTTCATGTAGCGCAGCAGCTTGAAGGCCAGGCTGGGGTCGCGCTTGAGCGTCTGTTCCAGGCGCTCGACGTCGTCGCCCTCGTCGACGCGCGACATCAGCTCCATGATGACCTGCAGGTCGACCGCGATCTCGGTCTTGGCGCCGCCGGTGGGCTCGTAGGCGCCTTCCATCGGCCAGCCGATGACGGCATGCGCGCCGGCCTTGAAGGCCGCGTCGACGCTTTCAGCGCCGCGCATGCCGGCGCAGACCAGCTCGGTGCCGGCCGGCGCGGCCTGGCCCGGGTCCAGCACGACCTGCTTGAAGGCGGCGGCGACGGCGGCCGGCAGCGGCGCATTGGGCAGGCCCTTGAGCAGGCCGCGGTGGCCGGCGCCCTTGAGCGCGGCGATCGCGCCGGCGTGGGTGGGGTCGGCGGCGATGAAGGCGGGCACCTCGATCTGCGCGGCCTCGGCCGGTGGCTGGGCCAGCAGCGCGACCAGCAGGGCCTCGCCCTGGGCGCTGAGGACGGCGCCGCCGTTGGGAAAGGTGGCGCTCAACGCGGCCAGCAGCTCGGCGTGGTCGGTGCGGGCGTCGGCGCGCAGCGGCACCAGCGTCAGCCGGGTGCCGATGACGGCGCGCTGGCGGTCGATGACCGGCGCATAGCCGAGGGCGACGCCGGGCAGGATGGCGTGGTCGAGGGCGGCGGGGATGTTGTCTGACATGGCGCGGCGCTGGGATGCGGGTGAGGGCGAGTGAATACGGCAGTCTGCCACGCCCACCCGCTGCCCATGCCGGCAAATCGTGACAGCTTCACGCGGCAGCGAAGCTGGCGGGGCGCGCGCTAGCGCAGGTATTCGAACAGCGACATGCGCTGCACCATCGCGTAAGTGCGCAGTGCGGTGTCGTAGCCGGACTGCTGGCTCTGGAAGTCGGAGATGCCCTGCACCATGTCCAGGTCCTCGGCGGCGCTGCGTTCCTGCTCGCTGTACTGCTTCAGCGCGGCCAGGCGGCCTTCGGTGCCGTCCAGGTTGTTCAGCCGCTCGCCAACCTGGCTGCGCATGCTCTGCAGGTTGCCCATGACGGCATCGACGTCGCGGATCGCCAGCGTGTTGCCCTGGGTCACCTGCACCGGCGTGCGCAGCGTCGTGTTGAGGTCGACGATGGCCTTGTCGATGACGCTGAACAGCTTGGTGTCGGGGCGCGCGCCGGTGATGGCGAAGGCGTCGCCATCGACGGGCACGCCGCTGATCGCGAAGGCCATGCCATCGCCGCCGATGGCCTGGCCCGGCTTGAAGGCGCCGCTGGCGACGACGCTGCCCAGCGTCTGGTCGGTCAGCGTGTAGGTCTGGGCGGGCGCCGTGCCGGCGATGTCGACGCGGTAGTCATGGCCGGTCAGCAAGGTGGGCTCGGTGACGCGGCCGCTGTCTATCCAGCCGGCTGCGGGCAGGCCGGTGAGGGCGTTGACGATGGGCACCGGCACGCCGCCGTTGCCGGCCGTGGCGACCGGGTCGATCAGCTGAACCGTGGGCCTGCCGCTGACGGGGTCGATGACGATGGCGCGCGGCGCGGTCTCGAAGCTGCCGTTGCCGCCGACCGCCTGCTCCCACGCGGCGCGGCCGTCGACGGTCAGCTGGAAGCTGTCGAGGTTGCCCGTATCGATGGTGCCGGGCACGCCGACGTAGGCCACACCATTGGCCTGGTCCAGGAAGGGCGGGCTGGACGAGCCCTGGCCGGAGAAGACGTAGCCGCCGGCGCCGTCGGAGCGGTTGGAGATGGCCAGCAGCTCGTCGCGGATGCCTTGCAGCTTGGTGGCCAGGCTCTTGCGCTCGGCGTCGGAGTAGCTGGCGTTGCCGGCCGCCACCAGGGTCTCGCGGGCCTGCTGCAGCAGCTCGTTGGCGTCGCCCAGCGCGGACTCGGCCAGCGTCATGCTGTTGCGGCTGGCCTCCAGCGCGCGCTGGTTGGCGTCGACGCGGCCGATGGACGCCAGCGCCCGCTCGGCACGCGCGGCGCCGGTCGGGTCGTCGCTGGCCAGCGCCACGCGCTTGCCGGACGTGAGCTGCTGCTGCTGGTCCTGCATCGCGATCTGGCGGCGCTGCAGGTTGGCGATCGACGAATCGAAGAGGTTGGCGGTGGAGAGTCTCATGGCTTACCTCTGTGACAGCCGCATCAGTTCGTCGAAGAGGGTCTGCGCCGTCTGCAGCACCTTGGCCGCGGCCTGGTAGCTCTGCTGGAACTGCATCAGCCGCGAGGCCTCCTCGTCGAGGTTGACGCCGGCCTGGCCGGCGCGCAGCGTCTCGGCGTCGGCGGCGACGCCGGTCGACACCTCCGACAGGTAGGCCGCGCTTTGCACGCGGGCGCCCACGTCGCTGATGGCAGCGGCATAGGTGTCGTTGATGGTCGAGCCCACCGTGAGGCTGCCGTCGGCCAGCAACTGGCGGCCGATGAAGGCGTCGGCCTGCAGGTTCAGGAAGGCCTTGGCGTTGCCGTTGTTGGTGGTCGTGTAGACGGTCTTGGCCAGGTTGATGGTGTCGCCCTGGCGCGGCACGCCGTTGGTGCGCAGCTCGAAGCCGAGGGCGATGCCGGCGGCGGGCTCGTTGCCGATGGGCTGGCCGGCACTCCAGATGCCGTTGAGCACCGAGCCATCCGCCAGCGTCAGCGTGTACTGCCGGCGCGTGGCCGTCGGGTCGCCGGCCGGGTCGGTGTCGCCGAAGGTGATGGTCATCGGCGCCAGGTTGGTGTCGATGCTGGGGTCGACGGCGTAGATGCTGTCGATCGTCAACGTGCCGGTGTTGGCCGTGGCGGCGGCGGCCGTCAGCGGCGCGGCGGCAGCGATGCCGTTGGGGCTGTCCAGCACGCGGCGCATGCCGACGGCGGCGGCGCCTACGGGCTCGATGAGGAAGCTCTCGCCGGGCACGGGCGCCGACGGCGTGAAGTCGAGGCGGAAGCCGTCCAGCGTGTCGCCGTCGGCCACGGCGCGCGTGACGCCGTCGGACAGCCGCGTCAGCTCGTAGACGCCCGGGGCGCTGGATGTCAGCTTGTAGCTGCTGGCCAGCAGGCGCCCGGCATCGACGATGGTGGCCTGCGCGCCGCTGGTGAAGCTGCCGCCGGGGTCGCGGGCATTGGTGGCCGCGGGCATCACGCGCGGGCGCTCGACGTTGAAGATCGGTGCGCCCGCGCCGGGCGGGTTGGACAGGTCCAGGCCCAGCGCGTTCTGGTCGTTGACGCGCGTGCCGATGGCGGCAGCGAGCTGGCCCAGCAGGTTCTTCGCGTCCTGCAGGTCGCTGTTCTGGAAGGCCAGCAGTGCGCTCATGGAACCGCCGGTCAGCACGCTCTCGTCGAGGGCGCGGTTGACGCCGCCCTCGTTGAGCGCGAGCACCGCGCGCTGCGTGTCGTAGGGGTCGCTGGCCACCTGCAGCTGCGAGGCCTGGTTGCCCAGCACCAGCCGCTGGCCGCCGCCGATGAACACGCCCACGGTGCCGTCGTCGGCCGGCAGCGTCGACACGGCCACGTATTCGCCGAGCTGGGAGATCAGGCGTTCGCGCTGGTCCATCAAGTCGTTGGGCGTGTGGCCGGCGCCCTGTGTCTTGGCGACCTCGTTGTTGACGGCGGCGATCTGCTGGGCGAGCTGGTTGACGACCTGCACCGAGGCGCGCAGGTCGCTGACGACGCCGGATTGCAGGTCGGTCAGCTGCGCACCGGCGTTGGAGAAGCGCGTCGCCAGTTCGCTGGCGCGGCCCAGCGCCACCTGGCGGGCCGAGGGGTCGCTGGGGCGGCTGGTCACGTCGACCAGCGCGTTCAGGAACTGGCTGGCTGCATAGCCCAGGCCCTCGGTGCCGGGCTGGAAGACCTTCTCCATGCGCGACAGCTGCTCGGCGCGCGTCGTGTCGGCCGAGGCGGTGGACTTGGAGGTGGAGGCCTCCTTGGTCAGGAAGGCGTTGTGCGAGCGCTCGACGGTCTTCACATCGACGCCGCGGCCGAAGAAGCCGGCGCCGGTGTACTGGCCCGGCGAGGTCGTCAGCACGACGGACTGGCGCGAGTAGCCGGGCGTGTTCGCGTTGGCGATGTTCTGGCCGATGGTCTGCAATGCCGCCTGGTTGGCGAACATCGCGCGGGCGCCGACGGAGAGCAGGCCTGCCATGTCAGATCTCCACGGGGTCTCGCGTGACCCGTGCCAGATGTTGCGAATGCAGCAATGCAACCACAGAGGCACAGAGGCACAGAGGCAGGCCAGAGAAAGCGGTTCTCTGTGGCTCTGTGCCTCTGTGGTTGCCTTTTGGTTCCATTCGGAAGCCTTGCGCGCTTTTGAGTCTCATGGCGTTATGCCAACGTGCTTTGCACGCGCTGGGTCGTTTGAATGGTGCGGGCGATCTTGTCGGCATAGGCCGGGTCGGTCGCGTAGCCGGCCTGCTGCAGGCCGCGCGCGAAGCCGGCGGCGTTGCCGCTCTTGGCCTGCTCGACGACCTTGGCATAGCGGTCGTTGTTGCCCAGCAGGCGGGCGTAGTCCTTGAAGGCCTCGTCGTAGCTGCCGTAGGCGCGGAACTTGGCCGTCACCTTGACCGCCTGGCCGTTGATGACCTCGGTGGTGCGCACGTCGACTGTCTTGCCCGTCCAGCCCGGTGTGGCCTTGATGCCGAAGATGTTGTGGCTCTTGGTGCCGTCGGCGCCGGTGATCTCGCGCTTGCCCCAGCCGCTCTCGTGGGCCGCCTGCGCGACCATGAAGCTCGCCGGGATGCCGGTGGCCGCCGAGGCGGCGCGTGCGGAGGCGTCGTGCTTCTGGATAAAGCCCTGCACGTGGTTGGGAATGCCCTTGGTGGCCAGCGCCGGCAGCGCCTGGGCCAGCGTCGTCTGGCTGGCTTGTCTGACCTTCTCGGGCGACAGGTCCTGGATGCCCATCTGGCGCTGCAGCTGCCGCTGGATGGCCTCTGACAGCCCACCCGGCAGCCCGCTCATCTTGCCGGCGAACTGCGTGTCCAGCATTTCGGTGCCGAGCTGCGTGGCGCTGTTGTCCAGCATGCCGCTGGCCAGCGTGGAAGCGCGCATGCTCTTCATGACTTCCTGCATGAAGAGCGATTCGAACTGCTTGGCCGTCTCGCGGATGCTGGCCTTGGGGTCGCGCGAGGCCTGTGCCTTGAGCGCGTCGAGGCTGCCGAGGCTCTGGCCGGAGATGGACTGGAAGCTGTTCGACATCAGATCACCTCAAGCTCGGCGTTGAGTGCGCCCGCGCTCTTCATGGCCTGCAGGATGGCGAGCAAGTCCTGAGGGGTGGCGCCCAGCGAGTTCAGCGCCTTGACGACGTCCGACAGCCGCGCGCCGGCCGGCAGTTGGATGAGGCTGCCGGGCTCCTGGCGGATGGAGATGTCGGACTTCTCGGTCACCGTCGTCTGCCCGCCGGACAAGGCATTGGGCTGGCTGATGATGGGCGTGGAGCTGATGGTCACCGACAGGCTGCCGTGGGCCACCGCGCAGGACGACAGCGTGACCGCCTGGTTCATGACGATGGAGCCGGTGCGCGCGTTGATGACGATGCGCGCGGCCGGTATGCCGGCGTCGATGACGAGGTTCTCGACATCGGCCAGGAAGGCGACCCGCTCGTCCGGCGTGGCAGGCGCCTTCACGCGCACGACGCGGCCGTCCAGCGCCTGGGCGATGCCGGCGCCCTTGGCCTTGTTGATGGCCTGGGCCACGGCGCGGGCAGTGGCGTAGTCGCTGCTGTTGAGGTCGAACTGCAGCATGTCGCCCTGGTTGATGGGCGTGGGCACGGAGCGCTCGACGAGGGCGCCCGCCGGAATGCGGCCGGCGCTGAGGTGGTTGATCTGCACCTTGGAGCCGCCGGCCGACGCACCGGCGCCGGCGACGACCATGTTGCCCTGGGCGATGGCATAGACCTGGCCGTCGGCGCCGCGCAGCGGTGTCGCGATCAGCGTGCCGCCGCGCAGGCTCTTGGCATTGCCGATGGACGAGACATTGATGTCCAGTTGCTGGCCGGGCTGGGCAAAGGCCGGCAGCGAGGTGGTCACCATGACGGCGGCGATGTTGCGCGGCTGCATGGTCACGCCCGGCGGCAGGATGACGCCGAACTGCTGCAGCATGGCCGTCAGGCTCTGGCCGGTGAAGGGCGCCTGCGTGGTCTGGTCGCCCGTGCCGTCCAGGCCCACGACGAGGCCATAGCCCGTCAACGGGTTGGAGCGCACGCCGGCCACGGACGCGACTTCCTTGATGCGGGCAGCGTGGGCCATCGGCGCCAGGAGGACGGCGAGGGCGAGGAGGAGGGCGTGCAGGGACTTCACTCGACCGATTCTGCGCAAGCTTGAGCCCCCGAAGCCGCAGAAAAGGGCGTGGACTGCCCTGCAATTCAGATCCCTTCCGCCGCCGGCCGACGAGAAAGCGCTTGTCTTGTGTATTGTGTGAGTAATACACTAATACACATGGCGAGCCCACCCCAGCTCAACTTCGACATCCAGCCGCAACTGGCCACACCCATCTACCGCCAGGTGGTGGAGCAGGTGCAGCGCCTCGTCGCGGGCGGCCAGCTGGGGCCGGGGGGGGAGCTGCCCAGCGTGCGCGCGGTGGCCGAGCGCCATGCCATCAACCCGATGACCGTCAGCAAGGCCTACAGCCTGCTGGAGGCTGAAGGGCTGCTGGAGCGCCGCCGGGGCGTGGGCATGGTGGTGGCCGCCCATGCCCAGCCGGCCCGGGCCGGTCATGACCGCATCGCCCTGCTGGAGCCGGCCCTGCTGGCCGTCGCCCGGCAGGCCCACCAGCTCGGCATCACACCCGCCCAGGCGCTCAAGGCGCTGGAACGAGCCCTTCATTCCACTGAACAGGACAGCCCATGACCCCCGCCATCGAGGCCCGCCAACTCGGCCTCCAGGTTCCTTCCCAGCAGTGGAGTTCGGCGCGCACCCGCGTGCTCGACCGCATCGACCTGGCCATCCCCGAAGGCGCCGTCGTCGGCCTGGTGGGCCGCAACGGCGCCGGCAAGAGCACGCTGATGCGCTGCCTGCTGGGCTTGCAGACGCCGGACGAGGGCAACGCCTGGCTGCTGGGCGAGCCCAGCCTGGCCCTGCCCGACAGCGTGCGCGAGCGCCTGGGCTACGCGGCGCAGACGCCCGACCTCTTCGCCCGCTTGACCGGCCTGGAGCACCTGGACGAGATGGCAGCCATCTATCCCAACGTCGACCTGCGCGGCGCCGCCGCCCTGGCCGCGCGGCTGGACCTGTCGCTGGGCATGCGGGCGTCGGCGCTGTCGCTGGGCGACCAGCAGAAGCTCGCCGTCGTGCTGGCGCTGGCCCATGACCCCGACCTGCTGCTGCTGGACGAACCCGTCGCCAGCCTGGACCCCATCTCCCGCCGCGACTTCATGCGCGCGCTGTTCGCCATGCGCCGCAAGCCCGCGCCGCGCACGGTGCTCGTGTCCAGCCATCTGCTCAGCGACCTGGAGCGGGTGGTGAGCCACGTGCTCTTCATGCGCGACGGCGAGGTGCAGCTCTTCATCGAATGGGACGAGGCCGTGGAGAACCTGCGCTGCGTGCCGGCGCGGGAGCGCGATGCGATGGCCCTGCACTGGAGCGCAGCGCAGGGTGGGCGCGCGCTGGTGGACGTTCGCCAATGGCCCGAAGCGGCCGGCGAGCCGGGCCTGAGCATGGAGGACCTGCTGGAGGTGTTGAACACATGAACGCCGTGAGCGCCGAGGCCCGCCGCGAGATACCACTCGCCTTGCTGCCCGTGTTCACCCGCATGCTGCCGGGCGTCGTCAGCGCGTCCGCGCTGGCGGCCGCCACGATGGCCTGGGAGATGCGCGGCCCGGCAGCCCAGATGCTGGTGTCGCTGCTGTGGGTTCAGGTCCTGCTGTTGGCCCTGGGCGCGTTGTCGCTGGTGACGACAGCGCACGAGCGCCTGCGCCCCTGGGAAGCCCGTGTGGCGCCGGCTGCCGCGCGGGACCGCGTGCGCCGGCAACTGCTGCTCGACCTGGGCTGGATGGGCGCCCTTGCGCTGGCCGGGCCGTGGGTGCTGGCGGCGGTGCTGGATTGGCAGAAGGGCGAACTGCGCCTGCTGCCCGGCGTGGCGGCGGTGCTGTCGGCCGGGCTCTGCGGCGGGGTGGTGCTGGGCCTGAGCCGCTGGGGCCGCGCCCAGCGCGTACTGATCGTGCCGGGGCTGTTGGTGCTGGCGTCGCTTGCGCAGCCCGGTGTCATTCGCGCGCTCAGCGAGGGTGACGTGTTGCAGTCGCTCGCACTGTTGGCCTGTGCCGGCCTGCTGTGGGCGGCGTTGATGTCGCCCAGGTCGCTGGCCGCCCGAGCGCGCCCCTTGCCACGGCTGCGGCCACTGGCGTGGTGGCGGCGGCGCTGGGCGCACCGGATGTGGAGCTTCGTGGCCGAACGCAGCGAAGGCAGGAAGGGCATGTCCTTTTGGCCGCTGTTGTTCTGGCTGTACCAGCCGGTGTCGCACGCGGATGATCTGGATTGGCTGAGTTGGGGGCGCGACTACAGCCACCCCTACGCCGCGCTCGGCTATGGCGTGGGGCTGCTGTTGTTCGGCGCCATCGCGGGTTCGCGCCTGATCGCGCCGCCGGTGCACTGGCGCCACCGGATCGCACCCGGAGGCTTCTCCGTGCAGCGCTGGGCGCAGCGCCTGGTGCTGGGATCGATGTTGTTCTACGTCGGCTTCTTCAGTGTCGGGGTGGGTTTGGGCCTGCTCCGCAATGGGTGGGCCTTCTGGCCGGTCCAGGCGGCGGTTTTGCTGTCCGGGATCGGCGACTTGCTGCTCGCCACCAGCGCTGCGGCCTGGTTGCGTGGCCGGCGTGGCACGACGAAGCAGCGCGTGCTCATCGGAGTCGCACTGGTGCTGGCAGCGCCGACGCTGCTGTCGTTGCTGATCTGGACGGGCTTGACGCCGCAGCGCGGCCCCGTCTGGCTGCTGCTGCAACTGGCGCTGACGGCGCTGTTCGCCCGCGCCGCGATCCGCGCGTGGGCGCGGCGTGACCTGAACACGATGGCTTGATGCAGAGGCTATGAACCCATGATGACCTTGGCCACCACCACGCCCGATGGCGAGCCCCAGGCCTTCGGGCTGCCGCTGCCGACCCGCCTTCAGCCCGGCCTAGTCAGCGCCAACGCCCTGCTGCCTGAGGCAATGGCCTGGCAGTTCCACGGCTTGAGTCCCCAGGTTTGAGAACGGGCCCTTGTCCTACGGCTGACTCGGGCGGCCATGCATGCATGGAGCCCGCGTGATCTGAACCAATTGAGCTGAGCTGTTTCATACTGGGGCATCCCACCTCAGGTTCGCCCATGTCGTTGCAGCAGGACATCGATGCGGCAAGTGCCGCGCTGGAAGCCCAGGTCATCGCCTGGCGCCGCGACCTGCACCAGCACCCGGAGCTGGGCAACCGCGAGTTCCGCACCGCGTCCATCGTCGCCGAGCATCTGCACGCGCTGGGTTTCGACGAGGTCAAGACCGGCGTGGCCCACACCGGTGTCGTCGGCGTGCTCAAGGGCGGCAAGCCCGGCGGGGTCGTGGCGCTGCGCGCCGACATGGACGGCCTGCCCGTCACCGAGGAGGTGGAACTGCCCTTCGCCTCCAAGGCCCGCGCGGTCTGGAACGGCGAGGAGGTGGGCGTCATGCACGCCTGCGGGCATGACTGCCATGTCGCCATTCTGATGGGCGTGGCCAGCATCCTGGCCGGCCTGCGCGCCGACATCCCCGGCACCGTGAAGTTCATCTTCCAGCCTGCCGAGGAGATGCCGCCCGAGGGCGAGGAGGGCGGCGCGGCGCTGATGATCAAGGAGGGCGTGCTGGAGCATCCGACGCCGCAGGCCATCTTCGGCCTGCATGTCACGTCACGCCAGCCGGCCGGTGTCATCGGCTACCGGCCGGGGCCGACGATGGCCAGCTCCGACAAGCTCAAGATCACCGTGCTGGGCAAGCAGACGCATGGAGCGGCGCCCTGGCTGGGCATCGACCCCATCGTCACGTCGGCGCAGATCGTGCTGGGCCTGCAGACCATCGTCAGCCGCACGCTGGACCTGAACCGCGAGCCTGCCGTCGTCACCATCGGCGCCATCAAGGGCGGCGTGCGCGAGAACATCATCCCGGACTCGGTCGAGATGCGCGGCACCATCCGGAGCTTCGACGAGGGCATGCGCGATGCGATCCACGAGCGCATCACGATACTGGCCGAGGGCATCTCCGCCGCGTCGCGCGCGACCTGCAAGGTCTGCATCACGAAGAACTATCCCGTCACGCGCAACGACCCGGTGCTGACGGAGCAGATGGTGCCCACGCTGACCCGCGTGGCCAGCACCGGCCCGCGGCCCATGGGCATCGAGGTGGTGCCCAAGGCGACCGGCGCGGAGGACTTCTCGTTCTTCCAGCGCCTGATCCCGGGCCTGTTCTTCTTCGTCGGCGTGACGCCGCCGGACATCGAGCCGAGCAAGGCCTACTCCAACCACTCGCCGCGCTTCGTCGTCGACGAGCGCGGGCTGGAGGTGGGCGTGCGGGCACTGGCCCACCTGGCAGTGGACTACCTGGGTTCGATCAAGGGTTGAGCGGGCTGGCGCCACGGCCGAGCCTTCGCTGGCGGTGGCGGGTAACGCCTCAGTAACGCACTCCTGGCTAGCCTTTGCTCCGAGGACAAGGAGCAACGATGGACAGGAACGGTTCGGCAATGGCGCAGGCCGCGCGCCAGCTGGCGCTGGCGGGGTGGCTGTGTGTGGGGGCGGGGGCGGTGTTGGCGCAGCCCTACAGCCCCGGGCCTGCGCTGGACTTCCAGCCCGGCACGGCCAAGCAGCGCGACGGGCTCAAGCGCCTGGAGGCGGTGCGTGAGATCGTCGAGGACCGCTTCTCCATCGCCGTGGTCGACCTCAACGACGACGGCAGCAAGGAGGTCATCGTGCGCTCCGACTCCAGCGGCTTCTGCGGCTCGGGCGGCTGCGCGGTGGTGGTGCTGGAGGTCAAGGGCAGGCTGCTGGTGCCGCTGTTCTCGCAGACCCTGCCCACCTTGCTGATGCTGACCGCCGAGAAGCCCGGCGGCTACCGCGCGCTGGCGGCGGCCACCGAGAACGGCAGCATCGAGATTGCCAACAAGCCCGGCACGCCGCTGCATGGCAAGCCGATGGTGTATCCGGTGGTGGCCGGTGGCGCGACGGCGGCGGCGCAGCCCACGCCGGCTGCGCCCGCCGCGCCTGCCGATGAGCGCGTCGCCAGCGTGCTCGGCATTCGCCTGGACATGCCGGCCGACGAGGCCGAGGCCCTCCTGCGCAAGCACGCTGCGGGCTACGGCGGCCGCATCATGGAAGTGAACCGCTACGTCTACAAGGCCAACTGCGCCGGCTGCAAAGGCTACGACTTCAAGATCGAGGCGCGCATGGGCGTGGCCAACCGCGCGGCCGGCCAGGTGGCGATGGAGCTGATCTTCGTCACGCTGGCGCCGCCGTCGGCAGGCGGGGGTGTGGTGTCGGTGGTGCGCACGCTGACGCTGAAGCAGCCGGTGTCGCAGGAGTCGCTGGTCGACCAGCTGATCGAACGCCATGGCAAGCCGGGGCTGGTCACGCCGGGTCAGCGTGTGTGGTACCTCGATGAACGCCGCATCAGCAGCGTGCCGCGCGTGGTGAAGTACCCGTCGGGCCAAGGCACCCAGCTGTGCTCCGTCGACCCGGAGGAACGCAGCAGCCTGCTGCGTCAGGTGGTCGGCGATGCCGACACGCTGCGCAAGACCGGCAGTTCCGAGCCGCTGCACCCCGGCTGTGGCACCGTGCTGACGCTCAACATCCTCGGGCAGCCCGGCGCCCCGGTGAGCAGTTTCAAGAGCGTGTTGATGGACCACCGCAGTTTTGCCAAGGCCGGCCTGGCCGCGCACGCGCTGCTGTTGAGCGAGCAGCAGAAGGCCGGCAAGAAGGACGACGAGACGGTGCGCCAGCGCGAGGCGCCCAGGCTCTAAGCCAGCCCGCGGTTGAACGGGTTGCGCTGCAAAAAACTGTCGCGAAACGCCGCCGGCACCTGGGGCAGTGCCACCGTGTAGATCCAGCGGCGCGCACGCTCGCGGCAGCGCGTGGCCAGCTTGGCCTCGCCGGCCTGCAACGCGGCGTTCGCGCAGCCGGCCAGCAGCTCGGGCAGGTAGGCGCCCACCGAGTGCCGCTCGTCCATCTCGGCCAGCAGCGTGGTGATCGCGGGCGCCGTCTCGTGCGCAGGCAGCAGCGGGACGCGGCGCGCCAAGCCGAGCAGGCGCGCCGCCGGCAGTTCCCGGGCCTCGCATTCGGCCAGCCGCTCATCGAAGCGCGCCAGCGCGTCGGCATCGCCCTGCAGCGCCAGCAGATCGAACGCGATGGGCAGCCGCACATAAGGCATGTCGCCGCGCGTGAAGCAGGCCAGCGCGCGCTCCAGCAGTGCGCGCCGTTCGGCCGGCTGTGCCTGCACGGCCAGCGCCTCGGTCCACAGGGCCTGCGCCTGCTGGAACGGCGGCGCGCTGTCGGGCTGCGCGCCCAGCACCTGGCGCACCCGCGCCGGCTGGCCCAGCATGGCGAAGGCGCGCGCCAGCGCGTGGCGGGCGGCGGCGCTCACGACGGCCATGCCCTGGCCGTCCAGGCGCTCGATCAAGGGCTCCAGCAGGGCGATGGCATCCGCATAGCGCCCGCCTTCCACCCACGCGCGGCCCAGGCTCAGCGCATCGATGCCCTGGCCGGCGACGCCGCCGGACAGCTCGTTGCGCAAGGCCACCGCGCGTTCCAGGTGCCGGGTGGCGGCGGGCAGCGCACCCAGCTGCACCAGGCTGCGCCCGAGCGTCAGGTGGGTGGAGGCCAGGTTGGCCAGCTCGCCGTGGCGCTCGAAGAAGGCGATGGCGGCCTCGAAGTGCGGCCGCGCCCGCGTGCGCTGGTCCGACTGGTCGAGCACGATGCCCAGGTCGACGTTGAAGCACTGGCGCTGCGACTCGTCCACCTGCTGCTTGGCCCAGGGCAGCAGTGCCAGCATGGCCGTGGTCGCGTGCGCGGGGCCGATGCTGCGCGCGGTGCACAGCGCGTGCATGTACTGCGCGTGGCCCAGCGCCTGGGCGTTGCCGCTGGTCTGCAGCAGCGCCACCGCCTGCTGCAGCAAGGGCGCGGCGATGTCGTGGCGCATCGCATTCATGTGGCACACCGCCTGCTCCTTCAGCGCCACGCCGTGCTGGGCCGGGCCATCGGCGGCGGCCAGCAGTTCGTCGGCCACCGGCAAGGCCTCGGCGGGCGACTGCGATTCGCGCGTGGCGATCACCAGCTGCGTCAGCGCGTGGAAGCGTTCTGGCGCCAGGCCGGCGCTGGCAAAGCCCTGGGCCGCGCTGCGCAGCGCCCGCGCCTGCTCGCCGATGCGCCCGGCGTCGCGGCTGTATTGCGCCGCCTGCAGCCACGC
Organism: Pelomonas parva; assembly: GCF_043555835.1. Lineage (NCBI taxonomy): Bacteria > Pseudomonadati > Pseudomonadota > Betaproteobacteria > Burkholderiales > Sphaerotilaceae > Roseateles > Pelomonas parva. Next base: position 393,320 of record NZ_JBIGHV010000002.1, read on the forward strand.
GCGCGCTGCGGCGCCGGCATCGCCCGCCGCCGCCCAGTGCGCGGCCAGGCGCGCGGGCGGCGTGGCCGGGCGTTCGGCCGCCAGCCACTGCGCCACGCGCCGGTGCAGCCAGGCGCGGATGGGTTTGGGAATGGCCGCCACGCAGGCCTCGCGCACCAGGTCGTGCACAAAGGCCTGCTCGTTGATCACCAGCGCCTGCTCCAGCTCTCGCCACGGCGCCAGCAGGTCGAGCGGGTGGCGCTCCAGCACGGCGGCGCCGAGGGCGACCTCGAAATCCATGCCGGCCAGCGCGGCGATGCGCGCCAGCTTCACCGCGTCGGGCGACAGCGCGTCCAGGCGGTGTTGAATCAGCCGCAGCACGTCGGCCGGAAAGGGCAAGGCCTGACCCTCGCCCAGCGGCCGGCGCCCGTGGCGCAGCCATTCGAGCAGCGTCTGCAACAGGAACAGCGGGCTGCCGCCGGTGTGGCGGTGCAGGCTGGCGGCCAGCTGGTGCATCTCGGTGTCGGCTTCGGCCACCGAGGCCAGCAGCGCCTGCACGCCGGCCGCGTCCAGGGGCCCGAGCGCCACCACCGCAGGCATGGCGCTGGCCACCCAGGCCCGCACGGCGGCGGGCACTTCGGCGCGGCGTGCGGCGAGCAGCCAGCGCACGCCGCCCTCGTCGCCGAGTAGGCCGCCGGTCAGCAGCTCCAGCGTGGCTTCGTCGGCGAACTGCAGGTCGTCGATGGCGATGCCGGCGCCGCCCGTGTGTTGGAGCGCCTGCGCCACTGCCGCGCGCAGCCGCAGGGCGTTGGCCACACCGACGGCCGGCGTGCCCAGCTCGGGCACGCAACGCGCCAGCTCGGCGCGCACCCAGGGCTCGGGCGGTGGCGCGTCGGCATGGGCGGTGAACCACGCGCGCAGCAGCCGCGCCAGCAGCGCATACGGCACACCCAGGTCGCCGGGCCGCGCCTGCACGCGGCAGCGCAGGCCCTGCGCCTGCGCGAAGTCGGCCAGCAGGCGGCTCTTGCCGATGCCCGGCTCGCCCAGCAGCAGCAGCGGCGCGCCGCGCGCCCAGGCAGCCGACATGGCCTGCCATTCGGCCTCGCGGCCCACCAGGCGGGGCGGGCACAGCACGGCCACCGGCGCGGGTTGCGGCAGCACGCTGGGCAGCTGCTGGCTGGCCTCGATCAAGGCGGCGAGCTGCCGACTCTCGGGAGACGGTGTCTCGCCCAGCTCACGGTCCAGCGTGTCGCGCAGGCGCTCATACACGGCCAGTGCGGCGCCGCGGTCGCCGCGCCGGTAGTGCAGGCGCATCAGCTGGCGCTGCGCGTGTTCAAGCAAGGGCTCGTCACGCGCCAGGCGTTCGGCGTAGGGCAGGGCCTCGGCAATGCGGTGCTCGTCCTCGTGCTTTGACGCCACCCCGGCCAGCAGGTCGCGCAACTGGCTGCGCCAGCGCTCGCGGGCGTGCTCGACCCAGCGCGCCAGCGCAGGCTCTTGTTCAAAGTTCAGGCTGCCGAGCAAGCTGCCGGCCGCAGCGCCGGCATCGTCTTGCAAGGCCTCGGCGGGTGGTGCCAGGTCGTGCGCCAGATCGGCCGCCAGCGTCAGCGGCTCGCCTTGCAGCACCAGGTCACGCCCCGCCAGCCGGTGCAGGCGGAACAGGCGCTGACGGAGGTTGTTGCGCGCTTGGGGCACGCCGGCCTCGGGCCACAGCAGCGCCGCGAGCTGGGCGCGCGGCGTGGGGCCGTCCAGGGCCAGCAGGGCCAGCAGGGCCGCATCCTTGGCCGCCAGCGGATGACGGGTGCCGTCGGGCAGCGTCAGCGCCGGCGCGTGCAGCAGCGACAGGCGGGGGTTGGGGGCGGTGTTCGGGCCTGCCGGTGGACGCGTCGCCATCGCTGCGCTTGCTGGACCGGGCGTGGCGCCCGTGCATGCTCCTTTGCGCGGCAGTGTAGTCAGGCCGCTCTGCTCCTCGCAGCGGATGGCCGCCGCCGTCAAGGCATCAGCAGCGTGTTCCAGGCCGCGTTGCGCAGCCGAGATGACTCGCCGCTGTGCTCCATCTCCCGCAGCACCGCCGCCAGGCGCGGCAGCAGCTCGCGGTGGCGCTGGTGCAGCAGCGTGTACAGCGGTGTCACCTGGAAGGGCGTGGCCAGCCGCGCCAGGCCGCTCATGTCGTCGGGCTCCAGCTCGGGCAGGCCGGCGGGAGAGGTCAGCAGGGCCACGTCGATGACCTCCGCGCGCAGCAGCCGCAGCAGGTCGGTGCGCGTGCTGGCCTCGGCCTTGCGCGGCGCGTCGGCCAGCCAGTTCTCCAGCAGCAGGACGCCGCGCGGGTAGCCTAGGCGCAGCGCCTTCAGCCCCGCCTCGTCGCCGGGTCTCGGGCCGGCCTGGCGCACATAGCCCAGCACCTGGACGATGGCGATGGGCACCGGCACCAGCAGCAGTTCGGGGTGGCTGAGCGCCAGCTGGCGGATACGCAGCGCCTCGCCGTCCAGCAGGCCTTGCTGCGTCATCGGCAGCGAGCGGCGCAGCGGCAGGGGCTCGAACTGCAGCGCCAGCCCCAGCCGCTCGAAGGCGCGGCGCAGGATGGCGCGGCCGATGGGGGCCAGGCCGGTCTGGTCGTTGGCGTCGGTGGCCAGGCGCAGCGGCGTGGCCTGCGCGAGCCCGGGCATCAGCAGCGTGAAAAACGCCGCACCGGCCCTCCTGCGTTGCCAACCCGTCATGGCTGCCAACCCTCTGCGTCGCTCTGATGGCTCCCCTCAGGTGATGGTAGGCCGCCGCGGCCGGCGCGGGGGCCGGGGCAACCCGCTAGCTCGGCGCGATGTTCAGGAAAAATCGCGACAGCCAGCCCACCGAGTGGGCATCGGCGGTTGCGCCGCGGCCGCGTTGCTCGATGCGCACATTGGCCACCGCCGTTGACTGCACGGCATTGCCCTGGCCGATGGAACGCGGGTCCACCTGGCCGGAGAAGCGCAGCACGTCGACATTGCGGTTCACGCCGATCTGCTTCTCGCCGCTGATCATCAGGTGGCCGTTGGGCAGCACGCCGGTGACGACGGCCGTGATGGCGCCGGTGAACTCGTTGGTGTTCTGGTTGCTGCCCTTGCCCTGGTTGTCGTTGGCCGACGTGGCGGCCGCGCTGGCGCGGTTGAAGGAGTTGCCGGCAATGCCGGGCAGCGCGGTGACGCCCACCGCCAGCGAGCCGGTCTTGCTCAGCTCGCTGGTGCTGGTCTGCGAGGCCGATACGCGCTCGGTGATGTTGATGGTCAGCGTGTCGCCGACGAGGCGGGCGCGGTGGTCCTCGAACAGCGGGCGGTAGCTGGCGGCCTGGTAGATGGCGCCGTTGCTGGCGGCCACCGGCTGCACGTGCGGCAGGTTGACGACGGGCGTGTGGGCCAGCTCCACCTGCGGCTGCGGGTAGGGCGCGGCGCAGCCGGCGAGCAGGGCGGTGACGGCGAGGAGGGCGAGGGTCTTCATGGCGAATGCCTTAGATCTGGGCCAGCTTCTGCAGCATCTGGTCGGAGGTCTGCACGGCCTTGGAGTTCAGCTCGTAGGCGCGCTGCGTCTGGATCATCTGCACCAGCTCCTCGACGACGTTGACGTTGGATGTCTCGACGAAGCCCTGCTGCACGGCGCCCATGCCGTTGTTGTTGGGCGCGCCGGTGTTGGGCGTGCCGCTGGAGGCGGTCTCGGCGAACAGGTTCTGGCCTTTGGGGTCCAGGCCGGCCGGGTTCACGAAGTTGGCGAGCTGCAGTTGGCCCACCGTCTGCGCCGCGGCCTGGCCGGGCAGCGTGACGCTGACGGTGCCGTCGTTGCCGATGGTCAGGCTCTGCGCATTGGCGGGGATGGTGATGCCGGGCAGCAGCGTGTAGCCGTTGCTGGTCACCATCTGACCGTTGGCGCTGAGCTGGAAGCTGCCGTCGCGCGTGTAGGCGTTGGTGCCGTCGGGCAGCTGGATCTGGAAGAAGCCGTCGCCCTTGATCGCCAGGTCCAGGTTGTTGCTGGTCTGCTGCAGGTTGCCCTGCGTGTAGATGCGCGCCGTGGCCACCGGGCGCACGCCCAGGCCGACCTGCAGGCCGGTGGGCAGCGTCGTTTGCTCGGTGCTGTTGGCGCCGACCTGGCGCATGTTCTGGTAGATCAGGTCCTCGAAGACGGCGTGCGAGCGCTTGTAGCCATTGGTGGCCACGTTGGCGAGGTTGTGCGAGATGTTGTCCAGCTGGTGTTGCTGGGCTTCCATGCCGGTCTTGGCGATCCACAAAGAACGCATCATGGTCAGGTACTCCCTAAAAGTTTGGCGGACTGCTGACCTTGGGTCTGGGCGATCTGCATCAGCTTCATCTGCTGCTCGAACTGGCGGCCGGCGGCGATCATGGCGACCATGGTCTCGACCGGGCTGACGTTGCTGCCCTCCAGCGCGCCGTCCTGCACGCGGGCGGCCGGGTTGGCGGGCAGGTCGCCTTCACCAGCGCGGAACAGGCCGTCATCGCCGCGCGTCATCGGCACTTCGGGCGTCACGAGCTTGAGGCGGCCGATGGTGGTGGGCAGCTGGTTGGGCGACTTGGCGCTGACGGTGCCATCGCTGCCGATCTCCACCGCGCTGTTGGGCGGCACGTTGATGGGGCCGCCGTCGCCCAGCACCGGCATGCCGTTACGCATGACGAGCAGGCCCTCGGCGTTCACGTCCAGCGAGCCGGCGCGGGTGTAGGCCTCGGTGCCGTCATTGCTCTGCACGGCCAGCCAGGCGTTGCCCTGCATGGCCACGTCGAGGTTGCGGCCGGTGGGCGTCAGCGGGCCGGGGGCGTCGTTGTAGCCGATGGTGGTTTCCAGCGCGAAGGCACGCGTGGAGGCGCCGTCGCCGCGCACCGGCACCGCGCGGAAGGCCTGCAACTCGGCCCGAAAGCCATTGGTCGTGACGTTCGCGAGGTTGTGCGACAGCACGTCCTGCCGCTGCATGGCCGCTTTCGCGCCGGCCATTGACAGGTAGATCATGCGGTCCATTACACCTCCTCAGCCGTTGCGTTGATCAGCGCAGATTCACGATCGTCTGCAGAACCTGGTCCTGCGTCTTGATCGTCTGCGCATTGGCCTGGTAGGCGCGCTGCGCGGTGACCATGTTCACCAGCTCGGCGGTCAGGTCGACGTTGCTCTCCTCCAGTGCGCCGGACTGCAGCGCGCCCATGTTGCCGTCGCCCGGCACGCCGACGACCGCGTCGCCGGAGTTCACCGTGCGAATCCAGACGTTGCCGCCCATGGTCTGCAGGCCTTGCGGGTTGCGGAAAGAGGCCAGCTCGACCTGGCCGGCCGGCTTGCTCTGGCCGTTGGAGTAGCGGGCCTGCACGATGCCGTTGCTGGCGACCTGGATGCCGGTCAGCTGACCCGGTGCGTAGCCATCCTGCGTCAGGTTGGTCACGGCGAAGCTGCTGCCGTTCTCGGTCGCGCCGGTCAGGTCGAGCTGGATGTTCGGAATGGCCAGCGTCGCGTTGCCGCGGGCGCTGGTGCCGGCCGGCACGTTCATCGAGATGGGCGTGGTCGGGAAGGTCGGCGAGCCGCCGGTGGGCGGGAAGGTGAGGGTGGTGTAGGGCGCCGTCGGGTTGCCGAAGGCGTCCAGCGGGATGGCCGCACCGGTGGCGTCGGTGTCGAAGGCCGAGCCGTTGGCGGTGGCATAGACGTTCCAGGAGTCGCTGCCGTCGGCGGCCGTCGCGGCCTTCTGGAAGTAGAAGGTCACGGCCACGTCCTGGCCCTTGGCGTCGTAGACGGTCAACGACGTGGCGTTGTTGTAGGTGGCGCTGTCGGCCAGGTCCATGCCGACGCCGGTGCCGCCGCCTGGGGCGGTGGTGGCCAGGCGCGAGTCGAGGTTGAACTCCATCTCGATCTCGGTCGTGACGGCCGGGGGGATGCCACCCGTGGGCAGTTGCAGCGGCTGCGCCGTGCCGGGCTGGATGACGCCAGCGCCGTTGGCCGGGTAGCCCATCAGCTTCAGGCCGTCGTTGTTGATGACGAAGCCGTCCTTGCTGACCTTGAACTGGCCGTTGCGGCTGTAGCGCGTCGGGTTCAGGCCGTCGCTGACCTGGAAGAAACCGCCGCCGTTGATGGCCAGGTCCATCGGGTTCTCGGTGGTCGAGATGTTGCCCTGCGTGAACTGCTGGGCGACGGACTGCAGGCTGGTGCCGATGCCGATCTGGTTCTGGCCCGCGCCGTTCAATGCGGCGGCGTAGACGTCGGCGAACTCGGCCCGCGAACTCTTGGCGCCGTAGGTGCCGGAGTTGGCGATGTTGTTGCCGATGACATCCAGGTTCTTGGAGGAGGCGTTGAGCCCGGAAAGGCCTTGCTGGAAGCTCATGAGGGAGTCCTTGCTGTCGTGCGGGAAGTTCGGATGAAAAAGGCGGTCAGTTGACGGCCGAGACGCTCGTGTAGTCCACGGGGCCCAGGCGGGCCAGGTTCAGCTTGAGGCTGCCGCCCTCGCTGTAGACGGCGTCGACGGTGTCGTAGGCATAGGTCGTCGCGGAGACGGTGGCGGCGCCGTTCATGGCGGTGATGCGGTACTTCACCTCGCCGCCCTCGGCCGCCAGCGTGCCCGCCTTCCATGTGAACGTGTGGCGGCCCGAGCCCTCGGCCCCAAGTTGCTGTGTGTCGATGACGTTGCCGGCGGGCCCGAGGATCTCCAGCTTGACCGTCTTGGCCGCGCCGTCCAGCTCGTAGCTGCCCTCGGCCACGCCGGCGACGACCTGGATCTTGTCGCTGGGTACGCTGACCTCGCGGCCCACCAGCGAGATGGACTGCAGCGCCTGCATCTGGCCGAGCTGGCCGCCCAGGCTCTTGATGCTGGTGTCCAGCGTGGACAGGCTGGTCACCTGCTGGATCTGCGCCATCTGGCTGGTCACCTGGGCGTTGTCCATCGGGTTCAGCGGGTCCTGGTTGTTCATCTGCGCGACGAGCAGCTTTAGGAAGCGGTCCTGCGTGTCCTGGGCGTTCTTGGCCGAGGTGGTGGGCGAGCTCGTCGAGCTGCCGTTGAGTGCGGTGATGTCCATAACAATCACTGGCCGAGTTGCAAGGTCTTGAGCAGCAGGTTCTTCGCCGTGCTCATGACCTCAATATTGTTTTGATAGGAACGCGACGCCGAGATCATGTTGACCATCTCTTCCACCGGGTTCACGTTGGAATAGGTCACGTAGCCTTCTGCGTCTGCCTGGGGATGCTTGGGGTCGTGGATGCGGCGGCCGGGGGTCTGGTCCTCGCTGATGGTGGTCACGCGCACGCCGGCGCTGCCGCTGTCGTTGCCCGCGCCCATCAGCTGCGTCTGGAAGACGACCTGGCGCGCCTTGTAGGCCTGGCCGTCCGGGCCGGCCACGGTGTCGGCGTTGGCCAGGTTGCTGGCCACCACGTTGAGCCGCTGGCTCTGCGCGCTGACCGCGCTGCCGGAGACGTTGAAGATCTGGAACATGGACATGGCCGCTTACTCCTGGATCAACCTTGGTTGTGCGACTTCATCGCGTCCAGCGCCGTGCGCACGGAGCCGTTGATGAAGCGCAGAGTCGCCTCGTACTTCACCGCGTTGTCGGCAAAGCTGGCGCGCTCGCGGTCCATGTCGACGCCGTTGCTGTCCAGGCTGGTCTGCGACTGCAGCGCGTAGTCCTTGCCGCTCTCGCCGCGTGCACCGGCCAGCGGCGCGATGTGGCCGCGCTGCGGTGCGAACATGGCGCCGGGCGTGCCGATCTCGCCGGTGGCCTCGCGCAGCGCCCGGGCGAAGTTGATCTCGCGGGCCTGGTAGCCCGGCGTGTCGGCATTGGCGATGTTGCTGGCGAGCAGGCGCTGGCGCTCCGCCCGCAGCGTGAGCGCCTGGGTCTGGAAGTTCAGCGAGTCGGTGAGTCGGTTCATGTCGGGCCCCCTTTTTGGAGGTGGCGAGGTGCGAAGCCGGGAAGGCTCCTTGCGCAAATTGTCTGGACCAGGCCGGAAAACATGAGCGGGATTAGCAAGACCAAAGCCGGTCAATTCGGACCTAGGCGGCGCCGGCCCGATCTCTAGAGTTGTGGCCATGCTGCGTCGAACTGCGTTCCTGTTGTGCGTGCTGTTGGCCGGGCCTGGCGCCTGGGCGCAGACCGTGCTCGATCCCGCGCTCATCGAGCGCGTGCGCCAGCTCGCCGAAACCGCCGCCCGCGCCGCTGCGCCACCGAACACCCGCGTGGCCGTCGAGATCGGCGCCCTCGACGCCCGCCTGCGCCTGGCGCCCTGCCGGCAGGTCCAGCCCTACCTGCCGCCCGGCATGTCTGCCTGGGGACGCAGCCGCATCGGCCTGCGCTGCACGGACGGCGTGGCACGCTGGAACGTCACGCTGCCGGTGCGCGTGGCCGTCTTCGGCCGTGCCGTCGTCGCCAGCGGCCCGCTGCCGGCCGGCGTGAATTTGTCTCAAGAACATCTGGCGCTGGCCGATATCGACATCGCGGCCGAAGCCGGCGCCGTGTTCACCGACCCCGCCCTGCTCATCGGCCGCACGCTGTCCCGGCCGCTGGGCGCGGCCGAGGCGGTGCGTGCGCCAACGCTGAAGTCCCGCCAGTGGTTCGCCGCCGGCGAGACGGTGCAGGTGCAAGCCGTCGGCCCGGGCTTTTCCGTCGTGTCCGAGGCGCGGGCGCTGTCTGCTGGTCTGGAGGGGCAGGAGGTCCGCGTGCGCTTCGAGAGCGGCCGCATCAGCAGCGGCCGGGCCGTTGGCGAGCGGCGCGTGGAGCTGATGTTATGAACTGCCCCCAGTTCGCGGCTCTGCCGCTCCGACCCCCCATGGGGGCGACCGGTGCTTGGGGCGGCCCGGCGTGTCCCGGTGTGAGCAAACTGCCACGAATCCCCCGAAATGGGCGGATAAACCCGCCATTTCCCACTCAAGTTCCTGGGTCTGGCGCCGATACAGGTGGAAACTCCCCTGCAATGCCCCCTGCGGGGTTCGCCCCGCACCCTGGAGAAGCTCATGAAGATCGGTAACAGCCCCAGTCCGGAAGGTCCTGCCGGCCCGGCCAAGACCGAGCAGCGCCCCGCCGCGCGCAAGCCGGAAGCTGCGGTCGCCAACGAGATCGTCCGCCCCACGGCCAACGCACCGGCAGCCAGCGCCCAGGTGGCTCTGTCCAGCGCCGCCCAGCTGGCCGCCAGTGCCGGCCCTGACGACGGCAGCTTCGACGCCGCCAAGGTCGACCGCATCTCCAAGGCCATCAGCGAGGGCAAGTTCACGATCAATGCCAATGCCATCGCGGACAAGCTGGTCGCGAATGCGCAAGAATTGCTGAACTCCCGCGCGAACAAGCATTGAACCCATGACCGCCACCGCCCCGACCCCGCTCAGCGCCGAACTCGAACAGCCCTTGCTGGCCGTCGAAGCGGCGCTGAACCAGCTCGGCGACGCGCTGGCCCGCCGCGATGCCGCCGCCATCGAGCAGCATTCGGCTGAACTGCATCAACACCTGGCCCGCGCCGTGCAGAGCTTCACCGAAGCCGCCCGCACCGGCAGCGTGCCCCCGGCGTTGCGCAACCGCCTGGTGCGTGCCGGTGGCCTGCTGGCCGCCCAGCGCGAAAGCCTGGCACGCGGCAACGCCTCGCTGGACCGGGCGCTGGACGTGCTGATCCCCAGTGAACCCACCGGCCTTTACGGCGCCGGCGGCAAGGCCGAGCGCCGCAGCGTCGGTGGGGGCAGCTTCACAGCTTGAACCGCTCCACATGAAGAAAGCCACCCTCGGGTGGCTTTCGTGCTTTCAGCGGGTCGCTTTTTTCCTGACCGAGTCCAGGTAGGCATGCCCGTCCGGCGGCAGGCCGCTGCGCTGCGAGGCCCAGATCATTTCGCCCAGGGCGTCCATCGCCGCGTGATGCGCTTCGTGGCGCGAGTTGCGCTTCGCGGCCAGCAGGTCGACGGCCTGGCGGATGCCCGAGGGCTGGTCGATGGCGTGCTGCTCGGTGATCGTCAGGTGCATGGAAAGGTGCAGGAAGGGGTTGGTGCGGCCTTCCTCCACCGTGTAGACCTTCTCCAGCGCGGCGGCCTCGTCGGCCAGGTCAGCGTGGTACTCCGGATGCTCGGCGATCCAGTCGGCGGCGATGGCCTCCATTGGGATCAAGGGCGCGCCGTCGCGCCATTTGCGGTAGGTGGCGCAGAAGAAGCGCCGGACTTCGAGCTGGGACGGGGCAAACATGGACGCAATTGTCGCCGGCCCACCAGCGCGGCCAGGCCGGCGAGCATCAACAGCCCCGCGCCCGGCTCGGGCACCGGCGTGGCGAAGTCGTAGCCGCTGGCGCCCACCGTGTTGAGCCCGGCGACGGACGGGATCAGCTGGTAGCCGGCCGAATGCCCGAAGTCGGCCTCGACGTAGCGGGCCAGCATGGCGTAGTCGCTGACCGAGGCGCCCACGGCCAGCATGCCGCTGAGGGCGATGGTGCGGCCGACGAAGGTGTCCAGCGTCAGGCTGTAAATGGCCGCCGCGTCGCGGCTGGCGTCCCAGCTCTTGTTGACTTCGGCAAAGCTGCTCATGTCGCGCAGCCGGACCTCGGCCACGCCCCAGGCCGACAGGAAGCCGCCACTCTCGAAGCTGGGGCGGGACAGGTGGCCGCTGATGCTGAAGTTCACCGTGTAGCTGACCGGCGTGCCCGCCGCCAGCCCGGCACCGCCGACGACGATGCTGTCGTAGAACTGGCCTTGCACCGAGGCGCCGGCATAGCCGTAGTTGACGCGCCGGCCGGCCAGGTCGCAGCAGTAGGGGAAGCTGCCCGACGCAAAGGCGCGCAGCAGGCCGACATGGCCCTCGAAGCGGCCGATGCCGTGGCCGCCGGCGTAGCTGGCGATCTCGTGCATGCGCTGCATCTGCGACAGCCGCGGGTCGTCGCGCAGGTCCAGCGTGGGCGTGAAGCGCTGCTCGCCGGCGCCTGGTGCAAGGAAACTGGTGGCGTGCACGTTCATGTTCACGCTGAGCTGCGAGTCGATGGCGGCGGCCGGCAGGCTGGCAGCCAGGAGCAATGTCAAGGCAAAGGCGCGGGCGGGCATGGGGGCTCCCTGGGTCAGCGCCAACAGCGGCGCATCCCAACCAACGCAGTCCGGCGGCAGAACCGGACAGCTCAAGTTAGGGAGCGCAGGGCCGCCCGCCCCGCCTGCTCCCGCTCACTTGAGGAAGTAGTCGACAAAGACGCTCGTGGCGCGCACGCCCGCTGCGTCGGCTGCTGCGGTCAGGGGTTCCTCGGCATCGGAGATCACGACCCGCTGTTGCGCGCTCCTGCCCAGTGCCTTGAAGAGCGCCGGCGCCGGCATCGCCCAGCCCTTGGCGCCCTGCTTGGCGGCGGTGGCCTTGTCGAGCGCAATGAAGGCGGTGAGCTGGTCGCTGGTCATCAGCGCCAGGCCGCCGGTGTCGAGCGTGGCGTTATGGCTGCAGTGGTGGCCGACCTTGTAGAACACCGTGCGCCGCAGCAGGTCGTGCGCCGGCACGGGGCTGCCGTTGCCGGGCAGCTCGAACGACAGATCGGCCCACGACAGCCAGCTGCCCACCTGGGCGTCGGCCACGAAGAGCAGCACCTCGGCGGTGTCGACGAACTCGAAGGCCAGCACGAGGCTGGTGTTGTTGGTGTCGTTGTCCAGGTCCAGGCCGAGCTGGCCGAAGGCGCCCAGCCAGTCCTCGTCGACGCGGCGCCAGGCGGCCTGCGGGTCGTCGTAGGCGGCGGCCACGCCGCCCATGAAGGTGTGGAAGAACGGGTTGTCGGCACCCCCGGGCAGGCGGCGCGGGATGCAGTGCTCGTCGGCGAAGGGCCGGCATTTGCGGGCGGCATCGTCGCCGCTGTTGGCAAAGGCGGCGGCCAGCGTTTCCAGGCCCAGGTCGCCGGTGGCGCCGAGGTGGAAGATGGTGTGCTCGCGCTTCATCTTCTCGGTGACGGCGCTGGTCTTGAGCATCAGCGGGTCCAGCGGTGGGCCGAGCACGTAGACGCGCACGCCGTCGACGCCGTTCAGCTCGAAGGGCGTGCCGCCGGGCTTCAGGAAGCGCAGGTCGCCGGCGTCCTTGCCGCGTTGCTTGAGGTAGTCCATGGCCTGGGCCACGGTGTGGTCGCCGACGGAGTCGTCGTCGGCACTGAAAGCCAGCAGCTCGCCGAGCCCGGCCAGTGCTGCCGGGGCTGCGGCCGGGTTGGCGCCAACGACCTGCAGCAGCGTGGCACGGGCCTTCCTGCGGGTCTCCTTGATCTTGCGGATGGCGGGTTCCGACAGGTTCTCGGTCCAGGGCAGCCAGACGGCCCCGAAGTCGAAGCCGTCGTTGAACACCGCGCGCGCCTGGTTGAAGCCGCTGATGTGGTCCTTGTGCTCATGTGTGCCCACCACCACGTCCAGCAAGGCCTTGCCGCTGGCGGGCCGGCGCCGGCCCGCCGCATGGAGCACGCTGCCGCGGATGTGCTCGACGACGCGGGTCATGAAGGCCTTGTCGCGGGCTAGCGCGCCGCAGTCGATCAGCATGTTGAAGGGCGCGGCGCCCTTGCGGGGCAGCGTGAGCAGGAAGCAGTCGCCCAGGCCGTGGCGGTACATGCGCACGCGGGCGCGGTAGGCCTTGGGGCTGCGCGGGGCGGTGAAGGTTGACGCGGCGGGCTTTTTGGTGGCGGGCATGAGCTCTCCTGTCAGTTGTCGGTGGTGCTAGCACTTGTTTCGGGCCGAGCGCCGGGCCGCCCCAAGCCGGCCCGGTGGGCGATGTGCTTGCCGGTCGATCCGGCAAGCATCGCCGTCCCCCCGGGGGACCGACCAGGCACGCCCGCGTTTAGCGGCGCGGGACTGGGCGAGGGGCAGTCCATCTCAAGCGCCGCAGCGGTGCAGTGCGGCAAAGGGCTCGTCTGCGGCGCCGAAGTAGGTCGCCGCCAGCGACTGGCCGCGCAGCTGGGCTTCGCGGAAGGCGACGATGCGCGCGATCCGCTGCTCATCGCCCAGCCCCTTGCGGATGGCATACCTGACGACGGCGCCGTCCAGGTCGATCACCAGCGTGCTGCCGCAGTGGATGGCGTGCTGCCGACCGTCCTCGCCGTCCGCCAGCTCGGTCTGCAGGATGGTCAGGAAGACCTGGTTGAGCACCTGCCCGTCCTCGGTCTGGCGGCGCGCCTCGCGCAGCGAGTGGACGTAGAACTTGGGCGCTTCCTTGCGGTTCTTGCGCACGCTGGACGGCGTGCTCCCGGGCGACAAGGCCAGGCCGGTCAGCACCTCCAGCAGCCTTGCCTTGGCCATGTAGTCGCGGATGATGTCGTGCAGGTCGCGGCAGGCGCAACGGCTTTTCTGCCAGAGATCGAAGCGGGTTCGGCAGCGGCGCAGCCTGTCGACGACGCCCAGCAGGTCGATGCCTTGCATGAAGTCGGCGAAGGCCATGGTGGCCTCCTTGCCGTCGCCCGTCGGGTTCTCGTTGGGCGCCGCCCAGCGCAGGCTGTCCTGCGACAGCGTGCGGATGTCGTGCGGGTAGATGCCTCGGCGGCGGAAGGCCTCGATGAAGGCGATGCGGTAGCCATGCCGGTCCTCGGGCATCAGATCGATGTCGGCGGTGATCAGCGCGCGCAGGAACTCGCCGAACGTCAGGTCCACCGGCGGGCAGTAGTCCAGCGCGCGTATGCACATGGTGAGGACGTGGCTGGCGGCCTTGCCGGCCTCCTGCGCCAGGCGGTCCACCAGGTCGGACTGCAGCTCGCCCTGGCGCAGCACGCCGGTGCCCTCACTGGCCAGGCGCATCAGGTCGCTGGTGCGCGAGCGGTAGATGGACAGGAAGGCGTCGAACACGGCCGCCACCAGGATGGCGCCGCGGGCATGGACCTCGGTCGCTTCGTCCAGCTCCGTGGGTTGGGGGTCGTGCTTGACCCACTTCCTCAGCTCGGGGCTGAAGCGGCCGATGGCATCGCGCAACGCGCCGTGCAGGCCCTGGGCCTGGCCGAACTGCGTGGCCAGCTGGCCCAGCAGGTTCTGCTCGCTCAGGTCGCCGCGAGTCTTGGCGATCTGGTGGCGCAGCACCTCCGGAAAGGTGAAATGCCGGAACAGCGCCACGATGTCGGCAAAGGCCTCGTGGAAGGCCAGCACATCCGGGTTGGTCGCCTCCATGAACTCGTCGTGGAAGCCGTCCAGCAGCGCATGCGCGGTCTCGTGCGCCACCACGTCGTGGGACAGGCAGGTGAACACCATGCCGCCGGGGAACTGGCCCGAGGAGCGATCCTGGGTGGCCGGAAAGTAGCCGAACAGCAGGGCGCCGCGGTGGCGGCTGTAGTAGGCATTGGCCATGCGCAAGGCATGCGGGTAGATGCGCAGCCGCTGCACGAAGCGCTGCGCCTCGTCGAGTGCCTCGCCCTCGGCCGGCTTGCGCTCCGCCCACAAGGCCTTGCGGCCGAGGGCGCGCTCGAAATGGTGGATGGTGGTCATGGCCGCCGCGTAGACCATCTGCTGGTGGAACTGCGGGTTGCCCTCGGAAGGCGCCAGGCCGTGCTGGGCCAGGATGTGCGGGTGGTCGAGGTTGACGGGCGCATAGAAGCAGCCGCTGGCCGGGTCGACGTCGATCACCTCCACATACTCGCCGCAGGGGCCGGGTTGCAGCGCCTCCCAGGGCACGCGGTAGCGCACCTCGCTGACCAGGGCGGTCTCCAGCCGCGTGGCCAGGCTGGGGTCGAAGGCATAGCCGCGCAGCAGACGGTGCGTGGGTCGGGCGGGTTGCGACGCCGCGTGAACTGGCGTGGGTGCTGGCGCTCTCGATGCTGTCATGCGACCTCCCTGCGGCACTCGCCGCCGCAAGATAGGCGCGGCCAGCGCCGGCGTCATCCTTTGATCTGCGGATCGGGGCCTGGCTCAGCGGGCAGGGCAGCCGGGCAGCCCGGCCTCGGTGGCCAGCGCCTGCGCCGCAGCCACATCGCTGGCGCAGCGGCGGGCGATCAGCGTGGCCAGCGGCTGCTTCAGGAAGGCCGCGCGCAGGCCGGTGCTGCCGCGCAGCAGCTGCAGCGCCCGCGCTTCGTCCTGCGGTGCGTCGACGAGGCTGGCGCGGTGCAGCAGCTGGCGGGCATGGTCGCTGGCGATGTAGGGCCGGGCGTGGGCGACATGGGCCAGCGCCTGGTTGACCGCAGCCAGCGCCTCGGCCCGGTGGCCGGTGGCGGCCTGCAGCTCGCTCAGCGCCAGCCAGGTCGCGGCATGGCCGCTGTCGTCGGGCGCGTCGGCGGCGTAGCGGGCCAGGGCCTGGCGCAGCAAGGCCTCGCGCTCGGCAGCGGCGGCGCCCTGGCGCATGCGCAGGTCGTGGCGGGCCAGCCACCATTCGGCGCGCAGCAGGCCGCGGGCCGGCAAGGCCTTGTCCAGCTCGGCCAGCAGTGCCGCCGACGCAGGCAGGTCCTGCTCGGCCAGCAGCGGCCACACCAGGCCCATGCCGGCGTACTGCGTGCGTTCGTGGCGCAGGCCCAGGCGTTGCTTGAGAAGGGCGTAGCGGCGCTCGCTCAAGGTGCGGCTGCGGCTGGCCTCGCCGAGGTAGTCGTGCAGCGTCGCGGTGATGCGCAGCAGCTCGTCCGCGGTGTCGGGGTCGGTGGGCAGCGTGGCCTCGATGCGGGCCATGCGCTGGGCCAGCAGGCGGCGCAGCGCGGCCTCGGGCTGGGCGGCGTCGGGGGCGCGGCGGTCCAGTGTCTTGAAGAGGTCCAGCAGATAGGCATTGGCGGCCTCGGCGCGGCGGGCCTCGCGGCGGGCGCTGTCGGCCTGCCACAGTGCGGCGGCCGTGCCGACCAGCAGCGCCGTGGCGCCCAGCAGCGGCCAGCGCTGGCGGCGCACGACGCAGGCGAGGCGGTAACCGCGCGCCTGCGGCAGCGCGGCCACGGGGCGGTGGTCGAGCAGGCGGTGGATGTCGCTGGCCAGCGCGTCGACATCGGCGTAGCGGTCGGCGGGCTCATGGGCCTGGGCGCGGGCGATGACGGCGGCCAGCGCGCGGCTGCGCTCGGGCGGCGGCACCAGCGCGGCCAGCACGCCGCCCAGGCCGTAGACGTCGGCGGCCACGGTCAGCGTCTCGCCGCGCTGCTGCTCGGGCGCGGCCAGGCCGGGCGTGAAGGCGCGTGGCCCGGCCGTGTGCAGCAGGCGGGCGATGCCGAAGTCCAGCAGCTTTACGCGGCCGTCGTCGCCGACGAGGATGTTGCCGGGCTTGAGGTCGGCATGCAGCACCAGGCGGGCGTGGGCGTGGCGCACGGCGTCCAGCACCTGCAGGAAGGCGATGAGGCGGCTGCGCAGCGGCTGGCCGGCCAGTGCGTCGGTGATGGGTCGGCCGGCCACCCATTCCAGCGCCAGCCAGGGCTGTGCGGCCTCGGCGCCGGCGTCGTAGAGCCGCGCGATGTGCGGGTGCTCCAGACCGATGAGCAACGCGCGTTCCTCGCCCAGCCGCTCGCTGAGGCGCTGGCCCGGGCGCGGCAGCTTGAGCGCGACACGGCGGCCGGCCATGGGCCCGTCCACCTGCTCGGCGCCCCAGACCTCGGCCATGCCACCTTCGCCGATGCGCTCGATCAGGCGGTAAGGGCCGATGTGCTGGCCGGGCGACGCCAACGCGGCGGTAGCCTCCAGCGCGGGCAGGTCGGGCAGAGCGGCCTCGCTGTCGTGCGCTTGCAGCAAGGCGCGCAGCGGCGCTGCGAGTTCGTCCGGTTGCGCGGCCAGCCAGGCCTCGCGCTCGGCGGCGCCCAGCGCCAGCGCCTCGTCGAATGCCGCCGACACCCGCGGCCACAGCGCGGCCGGGATGGGTTCAGGCATCGAGGTGCATCAAGAGGAAGGCGCGCGCCTTGGTCCAGTGCCGGCGCACCGTGCGGTCGCTCAGTCCCAGCGCCTCGGCCGTCTCGACCTCGGTGTAGCCGCCGAAGAAGCGCAGCTCGACGACGTTGGCCAGCGCGGGCTCCAGCGCCGTCAGCGCGTCGAGGGCGGCGTCCAGGGCCAGCAGCCGCTCGGCGTCCGCTTCGGGCGCGGCGGCGTCGACCATGGCCGTGTCCCAGCTCAGCGCCTGCCAGTCGCCGCCGTGCCGCTGGGCCTGGCGGCGGCGCAGGTGGTCGATGACGATGTGGCGCATGGCCTTGCTCGCCAGTGCGTAGAAATGATGGCGGTCGGCCAGCGGCGCGCCGGGTGCCTGGGCCAGGCGCAGGAAGCCTTCGTGCAGCAAGTCCTCGGTGGCCAGGCTGGGTGCGCCGGGGCCGCGCAGTCGGGCGCGCGCGATGCGCCGCAGCTCGGGGTAGACCAGCGGCCAGGCGGCCTGCGCGGCGGCGGCGTCGCCCCGGCGGGCGGCGTCCAGCAGCTCGGTCAGCGGCAGGCTCATCCCGGCTTGCCGTCCGTGGCGTCGTGCGGGTCCCAGCCGCCGCGCTGGGCCCGGCGTTGCGCCTCTTCGCCTTCACGTTCGGCGGCCAGCAGCTGCTCGAACTGCTGGCGGCCCAGCTTTGCGGCGGCGATCAGTGCGCCCTCGTCGCCCTGCAGCGGCGCCATGCGGTCTAGCACCTCGATGTTGTGGCGCCGAAAGCGCATGGCCTGGCGGCGTGCGGCGTGGGGCTCCATGCCGTTGATCTCCAGCACGCTGCGGGCGCTCATCAGCGCGGCGTCGAAGGTCTCGCGCTCGATGTGGCGCACGCCGGCCTCGTGCAGCTGGTAGTAGTGCTGCACATTGCGCGCGCGGGCCACGACGGTGAGCTGCGGGAAATGCTCGCGCGCCAGTTCGGCGATCTCCACGCTCTGGGAGATGTCGTCGATGGCGATGACAAGAATGCGGGCCGTCGCGGCGCCGGCGGTCCTCAGCATGTCCAGCCGCGTGGCGTCGCCGTAGTGCACGGTCCACTCGAAGCGGCGCAGCGTTTCGATGGCTTCGGCGTCGTGGTCCAGCACCGTGGCTTCCAGCCCGTTGGCACGCAGCATGCGGGCGA
This sequence comes from Pelomonas parva, assembly GCF_043555835.1. NCBI lineage: Bacteria > Pseudomonadati > Pseudomonadota > Betaproteobacteria > Burkholderiales > Sphaerotilaceae > Roseateles > Pelomonas parva. The sequence continues at coordinate 411,149 of NZ_JBIGHV010000002.1, forward strand.
CGACCTGGCCGTAGCGGCCGCTGCCGGCAATGATGATGGGCGCGGGCGGCGGCGGTGGGGCTTCGCCGCGCTTCTGGGCGCCACGGCGGGCGAGCTTCTGCGACATCAGTCGGTCGCCGCCGGTCAGCAGCAGCGGCGTCAGCGCCAGCGACAGCGCGACGGACGCGACCAGCGCGGAGTTCTGCGCCGCGTCGATCATGCCGTTGCCCTGCGCAAGCTGGAAGACGACAAAGCCGAACTCACCGCCCTGGGCCAGCAGGATGACGAAGGCCGGGCGCTCGACCAGCGGGATCTTCATCGCCTTGGCCATGACGCCGAGCACGACGATCTTGCAGACCAGCAGCGCGGCCACCAGCCCGGCGACGAGGCCCGGCTGCGCGGCAACCGCCTTCAGGTCCAGCCCCATGCCGACGGCGATGAAGAACAGACCCAGCAGCAGGCCCTTGAACGGCTCCAGGTCGGTCTCCAGTTCACGGCGGTATTCGCTCTCGGCCAGCAGCACGCCGGCCAGGAAGGCGCCCAGAGCCATCGACAGGCCCACGGCCAGCATCAGCGCGGCCGTGCCCATGACGAGCAGCAGCGCGGCGGCGGTGAAGATCTCGGGCGTCTTGCTCTGGGCGATCCAGCGCAGCGCCGGGCGCAGCAGCAGCCGGCCGCCGAAGATGATGACGACGACGGCGGCGATGGCCTTGGCCGCCGCGAGCCAGGTCTGGCCGTCGCCATCGTCATGCGCGCCGCTGAGCGCCAGGATGGGCACCAGCGCCAGCACCGGGATGGCGGCGATGTCCTGCAGCAGCGCGACGGACAGGATGCTCTCGCCCGCCGTCGTGCGGCCCAGGTTGCGCTCGGCCATCACCGCCAGCGCCACGGCCGTGGACGACATCGCCAAGCCGAGGCTGACGACAACGGTCAGCCGCCACGGGTAGCCCAGCGCCAGGCCGACCGCAGCGAGCACCGCCGCGCAGCCCAGCAGCTGTACGCTGCCCCAGCCGAAGATGGGCCTGCGCATGGCCCACAGCCGCTTGGGCTCCAGCTCCAGGCCGACGAGGAAGAGCATCAGCACGACGCCCAGCTCGGCCACCTCTGCGATGGCTGCGGACTCGGGCACCAGCCCCAGCACGGCCGGCCCGACGACGAGGCCGGCGACGAGATAGCCCAGGATGGAGCCGAGCCGCAGCCAGCGTGCCAGTGGCACGGCGACGACGGCCGCGCCGAGGAAAACGAGCGGCAACTGCAGCCACGCGCCATGGCCCGCGCTCATGCTGCACCGCCGATCGTCGAGAACAGCGGCGGCCGCTCGTCCAGTTCGACATCGTCCTCGTCACCCACAGGCGGCGCGGCCAGGTGCTCGCACCAGGCGGGGTAGTGCTGCAGCCGCTTCACGAACAGCTCGGCATGGGCGTTGATCTGGGCGTCCGTTGCGCGGTGTGCGGCGTGCAGGATCTGCGGTGGCAGGTAGTTCATGCCGCAGGTGCGGGCCGACTGCAGATAGGGCAGCAGGAACTCTTCGATGGCATGGTGGTTGTGGCCGCCCGGCGCATAGGCCTCGGCGCCGCCGCCGGTGGACGCGACCAGCCAGAAGTCCTTGCCATGAAGGGCCGTGCCGCCCGGGCCGTAGGCCCAGCCCAGGCGCGGCACTTCGTCCAGCCAGAGCTTCTGCAGCGCCGGCATGCTGTACCAGTAGATGGGGTGCAGCATGACGACGAGCTTGGCGGCCTCCAGCGCGCGCTGCTCGGCGTCGACGTGGATATGGAAGTCGGGATAGAGGCGGTAGAGGTCGCGCAGCTCCACGCGGCCGGCCACCGGCGAGGCGCGCAGCGCGGCGATCAGCGTGCGCGTGGCATGGGAGCGGCCCAGGTCGGGATGGGCGGCGAGCACGAGGATGTCGCGGGCGGTACTGTCGGGCATAGGCCGCTAGGGTAACTTCGCGCTGCGACCACTCACCGACCGTCATGCGCATCTTCGACACCCTCGCCGACCTGCAAGCCCTGATCGGCCAGCCCCTGGGCCACAGCGACTGGATCACCGTGGACCAGGCCCGCGTCAACGCCTTTGCCGAGGCGACCGAGGACCGGCAGTGGATACACGTCGACCCCGAGCGCGCCAAGGCCGGGCCGTTCGGCGGGCCGATTGCGCATGGCTTTCTGACGTTGTCGCTGATCCCCTACTTCTTCGAGACCGGCTTTGCGGTGCGCGAATCGCGCATGGTCCTCAACTACGGCCTCAACAAGGTGCGCTTCACGGCGCCGGTGCCGGTGGGCAGCCGGCTGCGCGCGGCGTTCAAGCTGCTGGCCATGGATGAGGTGGCTGGCGGCGCGGTGCAGCTGACGGTGGAAGTGGCCGTGGAAGCCGAAGGTGCGGCCAAGCCGGTCTGCGTCGCGGAGAGCCTGGCGCGACATTACCGCTAGCATCGCGGCCGTTCCCACGACTGCATCACCGCCCCATGGCCTCCAGCCTGCTCGCACTGCTCGACGACATCGCCACCATCCTCGACGATGTGGCGGTCATGACCAAGGTCGCCGCCAAGAAGACGGCCGGTGTGTTGGGCGACGACCTGGCGCTGAACGCCCAGCAGGTCACCGGCGTGAAGGCCGACCGCGAACTGCCGGTCGTCTGGGCGGTGGCCAAGGGCTCGATGGTCAACAAGGCCATCCTGGTGCCGGCGGCGCTGGCGATCGCGACCTTTGCGCCTTGGGCCATCACGCCGCTGCTGATGATCGGCGGCGCCTTCCTGTGCTTCGAGGGTTTCGAGAAGCTGGCGCACAAGTTCCTGCACAGCCAGGCCGAGGAGGAGGCCCACCACCAGGAGCTGGTGCAGGCCGTGGCCGACCCGCAGGTGGACATGGTCAAGTTCGAGCAGGACAAGATCAAGGGCGCCGTGCGCACTGACTTCATCCTGTCCGCCGAGATCATCGTCATCTCGCTGGGCACGGTGGCCGGCGTGGCCTTCCAGTCGCAGCTGGCCGTGCTGGTGGCCATCTCGCTGGCGATGACGGTGGGCGTCTACGGCCTGGTGGCCGGCATCGTCAAGCTGGACGACGCGGGCCTGTGGCTGTCGCAGCGTGCCAGCGCAGTGTCGCGCGCCATCGGCCGTGGCTTGCTGGCCTCAGCACCGTGGCTGATGAAGACCTTGTCGGTGGTCGGCACGGCGGCCATGTTCCTGGTGGGCGGCGGCATCCTGGTGCACGGCATCCCGGCGCTGCACCATGTCGTCGAGGGTTGGGTTGCCGGCCAGTCCTGGGGCGTGGCGGCGTTGATCGAGAACGCGGCCAATGGTGTTGCCGGCATCGTCGCCGGTGCGTTGGTGTTGGCCGTCTGGACGGGTATCCAGAAGCTGCGCGGCAAATAAGGCGGCGGGATCAGGTCGGCCGGTACGCCAGCCTGACGTAGATCGGCGCGAACGCCTCCGCCTGCGTGATCTCGAGCAGGCCTTCCTTGCCCAGCTCCAGCATGGCGATGAAGGTGACGACCAGCACGGCCTGACCGCGCGTCACGTCGAACAGCTGCTCGAACTCCACGAAGCGCTGGCCCTGCAGCCGGCGCAGCACGATGCTCATGTGCTCGCGCACCGACAGCTGCTCGCGGCTGATCTTGTGGTGCTGGTTAAGCTTGGCGCGCTTGAGGATGTCCAGCCAGGCCTCGCGCAGGTCGGCGGTGTTTACGTCCGGAAAGTTGGGCGCCAGCGACTGCTCGATGTGCACCTGGGCACGCAGGAAGTCCCGGCCCAGCACCGGCAGGCGGTCCAGCCGCGCGGCGGCGAGCTTCATCTGCTCGTACTCCAGCAGGCGCCGCACGAGTTCGGCACGCGGGTCTTCCACTTCCTTGCCGTCCTCGCTCTTCTTGGGCGGCAGCAGCATGCGCGACTTGATCTCGATGAGCATCGCCGCCATCAACAGGTATTCGCTCGCCAGCTCCAGGTTGTGGCGGCGGATCTGCTCGACATAGCTCAGGTACTGGCGCGTCACGTCGGCCAGCGGGATGTCGAGGATGTTGAAGTTCTGCTTGCGGATCAGGTAGAGCAGCAGGTCCAGCGGGCCCTGGAAGGCTTCCAGGAAGACCTCCAGCGCATCCGGCGGGATGTAGAGGTCCAGCGGCATCTGGAACAGCGGCTCGCCGTACAGGCGGGCCACTGCGACTGCGTCAACCACCTCCGGCAGCCCCGGCGCGGCTTGGCTGGGCTCGTCGGCCACCACCGTCACGGCTTACTTGTCAGACGTTTGGTAGACGTAGGGCTGCTGAGGCACCTTGGCTTCGTTGAAGCCGGCTTGCGCGCTGCGGTCCTGCTCCTTGTCCCACAGCAGCGCGCGGCCGGCGCGCTGTTCGGCTTCCAGCGTCGGGCGCTGGGCCTTGAGCTGCTCGATGAAGGCGGTGACTTCGGACTTGTAGGGCTTCCAGAACAGCGGCATGGTGGGTCTCTCTGACTAAGCGGGTGATTTTAGTTCGGCGAGCGAGGCCAGCATGCCCATGCCCAGTTCGTCGGCCAGGCCGGTGCTTTGCAGCAGCGCCAGCGGCTGGCCGCCCGCCTGCGCCAGCACCAGGCCCACGCCGCGCTTGCGCAGCGCACGGTGCAGGTCGCGCAGCGCCTCGACGCCGGAGCTGTCCAGCGTGACGAGGCGTTGCATGCCCAGCACCAGCAGGCGCGTGCCGGCGGGCAGTTGCTCGGGCAGCGGCTCCAGCTTGCCGACAGCGCCGAAGAAGAGGGCGCCGTCCAGCTCGTAGCCGACGACACCCGCCGGCAGCGCATGCTCCACCGGCCTGAGCGTGAACAACTGGCCCATGCGCCAGACGAAGAAGACGCAGGCCGCCACCAGGCCGACTTCCACCGCCACCGTCAGGTCGGTCACGACGGTCAGCACGAAGGTGCCCAGCAGCAGCAGCCGGTAGGTGATGTGAAAGCGCTGCAGCCGCGTGAACTCATGCCATTCGCCCATGTTCCAGGCGACGACCAGCAGGATGCCGGCCAGCGCCGCGAGCGGCACATGCGCGGCCAGCGGCGCGGCGGCGAGCAGGACGAGCAGCAGCGTCATTGCATGCACGACGCCGGCCACCGGGCTGGTGGCGCCGGCGCGGATATTGGTGACGGTGCGGGCGATGGTGCCCGTGGCCGGCAAGCCGGCGAACAGTGGCGCGGCGAGGTTGGCGATACCTTGCGCCATCAGCTCCTGGTTGGGGTCGTGGCGGGGCAGGTCGGGCGCCAGCTTGTCGGCCACGCGGGCGCACAGCAGCGACTCGATCGCGCCCAGCAGCGCCAGCGTGATCGTCGGTGTGACGAGCTGCTGCGCCGTGGCCCAGTCCAGCGTCGGCCAGCGCAGGGGCGGCAGGCTGCGCGGAATCTCGCCGAAGCGGCTGCCTATCGTCTCGAGCGGCAGGCTGAAGAAGGCCATGGCCAGCGTGGCGCCGACCAGCGCGATGACGGTGCCGGGCAGCAAGGCCAGCCAGCGGCGCGCGCCGCTCAGCGGCCGGTCGGGGCTGATGTTCTTCGGCCAGAGCATGACGATGGCCATGCAGGCCAGGGCCAGTGCCGGCGCCCAGGGGTTCAGCGACGCGATGTTCGCGGACAGCGCGCCAAGCTGGCCGAAGAAGTCGGCCGGCATCTTCTCTATGCTGAGTCCCAGGAAGTCCTTCAGCTGCGCCAGCGCGATCAGCACCGCGATGCCGTTGGTGAAGCCGGTGACGATGGCCACCGGGATGTAGCGCACCAGCACGCCCAGCTTGAGCGCGCCCATGGCCAGCAGCAGCAGGCCGGCGCCGAAGGTGGACAGCAGCAGGCCCTCCAGCCCGTGGCGCTGCACGATGCCGTAGACGACGACGATGAAGGCGCCGGCCGGGCCGCCGATCTGCACGCTGGAGCCGCCCAGCAGCGAGATCAGCAGCCCCGCGACGATGGCCGTGGCCAGGCCTTGCTCGGGCCGCAGGCCCGAGGCGATCGCAAAGGCCAGCGCCAGTGGCAGCGCGACGATGCCGACGGTCAGGCCGGCGCCGATGTCGGTGGCCAGCCGCGCACGGGAATAGCCCTCAAGCAGCGTCAGGCTACGCGGGCGAAAGGGATGCAGGCGGGGCAGGGACATTGGCTCTCCGAAGTAGGGCAGGCGACGCGGGTGGGCGTCGACTTCGGAGGGCCGCAGTGATGGCGCAGGGCGATGAAACGCCGGCGCCGCGACAAGCCCAGCGGCAGTCGCGGCGCGTGCATGGGTTCAGCGCACCCGCATGCCGGGCTGGGCACCGGCGTGGGGCTCAAGGACGAAGATGCCGGGTGTGGATTTCTCATCGGCATGGCTGGCAGCAAGGACCATGCCCTCGCTGATGCCGAACTTCATCTTGCGCGGCGCGAGGTTGGCGACCAGCACGGTCAGCTTGCCTTCCAGGTCTTCGGGTTTGTAGGCGGCCTTGATGCCGCTGAACACATTGCGCAGGCGGCCTTCGCCGGCATCCAGCGTAAGGCGCAGGAGCTTGTCACTGCCTTCGACATGCTCGGCCTTGACGATGAGCGCGATGCGCAGGTCGACCTTTGCGAAGTCGTCGATCTTGATCTCGGGGGCGATGTCCTCACCGCCGGGCACGACCTTGGGCGCGGGCGGGGCTTCAAAGAGCTGGTCCACCTTGGCCACGTCGACGCGCTGCATCAGGTGCTGGTAGGCGCCGATCTGGTGGGCACCGAGCGCGCGGGCGCTGTCCTTCCACTGCAGCGGCTCGACCTTCAGGAAGGCTTCCACCTGCGCGGCCAATGCCGGCAGCACCGGCTTGAGGTAGATGGTCAGCAGCCGGAAGGCCTCGATGCAGACGCTGCAGACATCGTGCAGCGCCGCGTCCATGCCCTCCTGCTTGGCCAGCTCCCAGGGCTTGTGCTGGTCGACGAACTCGTTGACCTTGTCGGCCAGCGCCATGATCTCGCGCAGCGCCTTGCCGAACTCGCGGGCCTCGTACAGCTCGGCGATGGCGCTGCTATGGCCGCGCAGTGCGTCCAGCAGCATGCGGCCTTCCACGCCCAGGTCGCCGCTCAGGTGGCCGCCGAAGCGCTTGCTCAGGAAGCCCGCCGCGCGCGACGCGATGTTGATGTACTTGCCGACCAGATCGCTGTTGACGCGGGCGGCGAAGTCCTCGGGGTTGAAGTCGATGTCTTCGACCTTGGCGTTCAGCTTGGCCGCGATGTAGTAGCGCAGCCATTCGGCGTTCAGGCCCAGGCTCAGGTACTTCAGCGGGTCCAGGCCGGTGCCGCGGCTCTTGCTCATCTTCTCGCCGCCGTTGACGGTCATGAAGCCGTGCACGAAGACGTGGTTGGGCGTCTTGCGGCCGCTGAAGTGCAGCATCGCCGGCCAGAACAGCGTGTGGAAATAGGTGATGTCCTTGCCGATGAAGTGGATCTGCTCCACCTGGTCTTCGGCCATGAAGGCATCGAAGTCCTTGGCCGTTTTGCCGAAGTAGTTCTTCAGCGACGCCAGGTAGCCGACCGGCGCGTCTAGCCAGACGTAGAAATACTTGCCCGGCGCGTCCGGGATCTCGATGCCGAAATAAGGCGCGTCGCGGCTGATGTCCCAGTCGCTGAGGCGGTTGTTGCCGTCCTCGTCCGGCTCGAACCACTCGCGGATCTTGTTCAGCACCTCGGGCTGCAGACGGCCGGGCTCCTGCGTCCACTTCGTCAGGAAGTCGACGCAGCGCGGGTCGCTCAACTTGAAGAAATAGTGCTCGCTGGTCTTCAGCACCGGCGTGGCGCCGGACAGCGTGGAGTAGGGGTTCTTCAGCTCGGTCGGCGCGTAGACGGCGCCGCAGCTCTCGCAGGAGTCGCCGTACTGGTCCTTCGCGCCGCACTTGGGGCATTCGCCCTTGATGAAGCGGTCCGGCAGGAACATGGACTTGGCCGGGTCGAAAAACTGCTCGATGGTCTTGGTCGTGATCAGCTCGTTGTGCCGCAGCGCCAGGTAGACCGACTTGGACAGCTCGTGGTTCTCCGGCCCGTCCGTGGAGTGCCAGTTGTCGAAACTGATGTGGAAGCCGTCCAGGTATTGCTGCCGGCCGGCAGCTATTGCCGCGACGAACTCTTGCGGTGTCTTCCCGGCCTTCTCGGCCGCGATCATGATCGGCGCGCCGTGGGCGTCGTCCGCGCAGACGAAGTGCACCTGCGAGCCCGCCATGCGCTGGTACCTCACCCAGATGTCGGCCTGCGTGTACTCCATGATGTGGCCGATGTGGAAACCGGCGTTCGCATAGGGCAGGGCGGTGGTGACGAAGAGCTGGCGGGACATGGGAGCGGGGTCGGGGAGGCGGACGGAACTGCGGATTTTAGGAGGCCGGGGCCAGGGCCTCAGGCTTGCGGCTCGGTCGGGCTGGCCGGGTCGGCTGCCACGTCGCCATCGGCCTGGGCCTCGTCGGGCGCGCTGCCGTCATCGGGCTTGCCGCTGGCCTTGCGCTGGCGCTTTTCTTCGGCCTTGCGTTTCTTGGCCAGCTCGCGCTGGCGTTTTTCATAGCTGTAGTTGGGGGTGGCCAAAATGGACTCTCCTTGAGGTGGCCGGCCCAATGTAGCTTGCGCCGAGGGGTGCAGCGCCCCCAAGTTGGCGCCGAAAGCTCCGCAGCGCCTCAAGGATCGCGGTTAAGTCACTGATTTGTAATACTTCTTTGAGCTATCCACCGAGTCTGTGGAAAACTTTGTGGAGAACTCCCCCTGAGCGCCGCCAAGCCCTTGTGTGATGCGGCTCCGCTTAGGTTGCTGCATTTTTAGGCAGGCCAGCGCGCCCTATATGAATCAACAACTTAGCGTCAGGCGCTGGGGTGCCGCTGGAATCCGTGCCGCCAGGGTCTGCGGTGCTTGACGGGTGCCAGATTTGGGGATAAGTCAAGCTGCGGCGGGCCGATGTCACGAATCCGTATGACAGAACGATGAGCTTGTCCCCGGCAACTGTGGACAAGTCTGTGGGCCGGCTGACGACAGCGACGCTAAGTGCTTGATCGGCAACCGCAGCGGCTGCATTGCCCGTTTTTGAGGCGCGGCCGGCCGGGCTTTTGGGGGCTGGCCCCAAGGGCCTGATGCCGGGCGGCGGCTAAACTCGCGCCCTTTTGAGCGGGGCGGCAGCGGCGCAGATGGTGGACACGACGAGGGACAGCAGCGGGCGCAGGAGCGCTGCGCGTGCCGGCACTTTCGAGATGAAATCGCGCCGCCTCAGCTTGCTGGGCCTGGTGCTGCACAGCGCCGACATGGCCGAGATCGCGGCGGATTGGGCAGCGCGTGCCGGCCAGGGCGGCTTCGAGCATGAGCCGGTCGTCATCGACCTGTCCCAGCTGCCGCGCGCGCCCGTCCCAGCGACGGCGCCGGTCGAAGGCCAGGCGCCACTGGCGCTGGACGGCCCGGCGCCGGTCGACCTGCGCGCCATCGTCGAGCTGCTGCGCGCCAGCCAGCTGCAGCCGGTGGCGGTGGCCGGCGCGACGGCCGAGGAGCTGTCCGTGGCCCATGCGCTGGGGCTGGCCGACGCCGCCGACGAGCCGGTCTCGGCAGCGCCGGCAGAGACCGTGCGCGAAGTCGTGCGCGAGATCACCGTCGAGAAGATCGTCGAGAAACCCGCCGCGCCCGTGCCGACGATGATCGTCGACAAGCCGCTGCGCTCCGGCCAGCGCATCTACGCCAAGGGCGGCGATCTGGTCGTGCTAGCGCTCGTCAACCACGGCGCCGAGGTGATTGCCGACGGCAGCGTGCATGTCTACGCGCCGCTGCGCGGCAAGGCGATTGCCGGTGCGCGTGGCGACACGGCGGCGCGCATCTACGCCCACAGCCTGGAGGCGGAGCTGCTGTCGATTGCCGGCATCTACCGCACGGCCGAGAACCCGCTGCCGGCCGAGGTGGCGGGCAAGCCGGCCCAGGTCTTGCTGGATGGCGAGAAGCTGCTGATGCTGCCGCTGTCCTTCTGAACACCCGATTGAACTGAACACAACAGGAAAGCTCAGATGACCAAGATCGTCGTCGTCACCTCCGGCAAGGGCGGGGTCGGCAAGACCACCACCAGCGCGAGCTTCGCCACAGGGCTCGCGATGCGCGGCCTCAAGACCTGCGTCATCGACTTCGACGTCGGCCTGCGCAACCTCGACCTGATCATGGGTGTCGAGCGCCGCGTGGTGTACGACCTGATCAACGTCGTCAACGACGAGATCAAGCTGACCCAGGCGCTGATCAAGGACAAGCAGCTGGACAAGCTCTACATCCTGGCCGCGTCCCAGACGCGCGACAAGGACGCGCTGAAGCAGGAAGGCGTGGAGCGCGTGCTGAACGAGCTGAAGGCGATGGAGTTCGACTACATCGTCTGCGACTCGCCGGCCGGCATCGAGACCGGCGCGCTGATGGCCATGCACTACGCCGACGAGGCGCTGGTGGTGACCAACCCCGAGGTCTCCTCGGTGCGCGACAGCGACCGCATCCTCGGCATGCTGAGCAGCAAGACCAAGCGTGCCATCGAAGGCGGCGACCCGGTCAAGGAGCACCTGCTCATCACGCGCTACAACCCGAACCGGGTCGAGGGCGGGCAGATGCTGAGCCTGGACGACATCCACGAGATCCTGCGCACGCCGCTGATCGGCGTCATCCCCGAGAGCGAGAGCGTGCTGCAGGCGTCCAACCAGGGCACGCCGGCCATCCACCTGGCCGACACCGACGTGGCCGAGGCCTACAAGGACGTCGTCGCGCGTTTTCTGGGCGAAGACAAGCCGATGCGCTTCACCGAGGCTGTGAAGCCGAGCTGGTTCAAGCGCGTCTTCGGCGGCAAGTGAGGGAGGCCGCACCATGGGATTCCTGAACTTTTTCCTCGGCGAGAAGAAGAGCTCGGCCAGCGTCGCCAAGGAGCGGCTGCAGCTCATCCTGGCGCACGAGCGCAACGGCCGCAGCAGCAGCCCCGACTACCTGCCGCAGCTGCAGCGCGAGCTGGTGGCCGTCATCAGCAAGTACGTGGCCATCAACCCCGACGACATCAAGGTGCACATGGAGCGCCAGGGTGATCTGGAGGTGCTGGAAGTGAAGATTGAATTGCCGGAGCCCGGCGGCCGCTAACGCCTCTAGCGTACTGCGCGGGCCTGCTCGCGCCGCATGAACAGGTAGAGGCTCTCCACCTTGGCGCGTGCCCACGGCGTCTTGCGCAGGAACTTCAGGCTGGACGCCACGCTGGGGTCGACCTGGAAGCACTTGATCGCGATGCGCTCACCCAGTTCGCGCCAACCGAAGTGCTCGACCAGGGCCGTGACAATGGCCTCCAGCGTCATGCCATGCAGCGGGTCTTTGGACAGGTTGGTGGGCATGGGCTGCAGTGTGTGTAGTAGGTGTTTTCAGTATTCGGGCCGAGCGCCGGGCCGCTCCCAAGCCGGCCCGTTATGGCGATGTGTTCGCGGCTCTATGCCGTGAACATCGCCGTCCCCTCGGGGGACCGACCGGACTCGCACGCGTTCAGCGGCGCGAGACTGGGCGAGGGGCTGCATTTCTATTCGTGTGTGAACTGGTCCGAGTTCTTGCCCTTGAACTGGGCGTAATAGCGCTTGATCTCTGCCATGTCCACATCCACGTCGCCGCTGGGGCGGAACAGCGGCCCCAGGCCCACGAGCTTGCGCGGATAGTCCATGTGCGCCATGACGATGGGCAGCTCGGCCGTGACGGCGATCCAGTAGAAGCCGGTTTTCCAGTAGATCGTCTTGCTGCGCGTGCCCTCGGGCGGCACGATGAGTTGCACCGGCCCGTCGGCGTTCTTCAAGGCCTCGGCCGAGGCGGCCACCAGGTTGTTGGACTTGCTGCGGTCCACCGGGATGCCGCCCAGCCAGCGCATGACGCCGCCGAATGGGAACCTGAAGATGGCCGCCTTGCCTATCCAGTAAGGCGTCAGCCGCAGCGCGAACGACGCGAACAGCGTGTAGGGCAGGTCCCAGTTGCTGGTGTGCGGCGCGGCGATGAAGACGCTCTTGCGGGCCTCGGGTGGCAACTGGCCCTGGACGGTCCAGCCGGCCAGCTTCAGCCACGCCAGCGAGAGCCCGCGCAGCAGGGTGCTGATGACGGGCGTCGTGAAGATGGTGCGGTGCATGGCCGGGATTGTCCCGGCTGAACCCCTGCCCGAAACTGAGGCAGGTTAAGAAAAGCCCTGAACGAGCAAGCACTTGAGGCATCCGCACGCAGGCTGTTCACGGGTTTGTCCACAGGCGCTGTGGATGGCGGCCACGGCACTGCGCGCCGAACGGCCGGGGCTGGCGCCTGCCGCACCTGAGGTTCAGGCCCGCCGCAGCATCAGGTCGCTGCGCGGCTCGGCCACGCAGGGCAGGATCAGCCCCTGGGCCTTTTCCTCGGCGGAGAGGCCGGGCCAGGGGATGCGGTGCTCGACGCGGCCGTCGACCAGAAGGCTGATGCAGGTGCGGCAGGTGCCGTTGCGGCAGGACCAGGGCAGGGCGATGCCGGCGGCCAAGGCGGCGAGGAGCAGGGGCTGGTCCGGCGCACAGTCGAAAATGGCGCCCTGCGGCTCCAGCCTGATCCTGAACTTCTCCGATGTCATCGCCCCATCTTGCCAGCCCAAGCACCGCCGCCCGCTACCTCGCTGGCTATCTGCCCGAACTGATTGCCCAGGCCGAAGGTTTGCGTGCCGAGGGCCGTCTGGCCAACTACCTGCAACGCCGCTTTCCCGAGCGCCACGAGGTGCGCAGCGACTCGGCGCTGTTTGCCTATGTGCAGGACCTGAAGACCCGCCACCTGCGCAATGCCGAGCCGCTGAACTTCGTCGGCTATGACGCCAAGCTGCGCGTGCTGCAGCACGCCCTGGGCACGCACACGCGCCGCACGCAGGTGCAGGGGGCCAAGCTGAAGATGCGCCGCGAGATCCGTGTGGCCACGCTGTTCAAGGAGGCACCGGCCGCGCTGCTGCGCATGATCGTCGTGCACGAGCTGGCCCACCTGCGCGAGCTGGAGCACAACAAGGCCTTCTACCAGCTGTGCCGGCACATGGAGCCGGACTACTTTCAGCTGGAGTTCGATCTGAGGCTGTACCTGATGCATCAAGAGGAATTGAAATGATCCTGTTGGCGCCGATGGAAGGCCTGCTCGACCACATCCTGCGCGACGTGCTGACCCGCGTCGGCGGCGTGGACCGCTGCGTGTCGGAGTTCATCCGCGTGACCGACCAGCTGCTGCCTAACCGTGTCTTCACGCGCATCGTGCCGGAGCTGATGAACGGCGGCCGCACGGCGGCGGGCGTGCCGGTGCATCCGCAGCTGCTGGGCTCCGACGTGACCTGCCTGGCCGAGAACGCCGCTCGCCTGGCGGAGCTGAAGCCCGAGGGCATCGACCTCAACTTCGGCTGCCCGGCCAAATGTGTGAACCGCCATCGCGGCGGTGCGGTGCTGCTGGACGAGCCCGAGCTCATCCACGAGATCGTCGCCGCCGTGCGCCGCGCGGTGCCGGCCGAGGTGATGGTGAGCGCCAAGATGCGCCTGGGCTACATGGACGACAGCCGCACGCTGGATGTGGCCCGCGCCATCCACGCGGCCGGCGGCAGCGAGATCGTCGTCCACGCCCGCACCAAGGCCGATGGCTACAAGCCGCCGGCCTATTGGGAGCGCATCGCCGCCGTGCGCGAGGCGGTGCCCATCACCGTCATCGCCAACGGCGAGATCTGGACGGTGGAGCATGCCGGGCTGGCCCGCGAGCGCAGCGGCTGCGAGCACCTGATGCTGGGTCGCGGCATGGTGGCCGACCCGGGCCTGGCGTTGCGTATCGCCGGGCAGCGCGACTCGCAGCTGCCGTGGGCCGAACTGCTGCCGCTGATGCAGGTCTTCTTCGACCAGGTCCGCGGCCACGTCGCCGCCAAGCACCAGGGCGGGCGGCTCAAGCAGTGGCTGCACTACCTGAAGCGCGCCTACCCGGAGGCGGAGACGGCCTATGTAGAGCTGCGCACCATCAACGCGGCGGACGAGCTGGCGCAACGACTGTTCGGCGCAGCACCCTGACGCGCCAGGCGTGAAGAACCCCGCCCGGTTGGGCGGGGTTGCTGTGCAGGACTGCCGGGTAAGTTCAGAAGGACTCCCAGGCCATGTCGGCCTCCGCAGCCTTGGGCTTGGACTGCGGCGCAGGGCTGGCTGCTGCCGGCCGGGCCGGCTTCGCAGCAGGGCGGGGCTTGTGCTGAGCCGGCGCGCGTGCGCTGGCGGGTGTGGCGCCCAAGCTGGCGGGGCTGCTGGACGAGTGGGCGATGCGGAAGACCGCCACCGCGCTGGACAAGGCTTCGGCCTGGTGGGACAGGCTGCTGGCAGCGGCGGCGCTTTCCTCCACCAGCGCAGCGTTCTGCTGGGTGACGTGATCCATCTGTGTGACGGCCGTGTTGACCTGCTCGATGCCGCGGCTTTGTTCGCTTGCGGTGCTCGCGATCTCGCCGATCAGGTCGTTGACCTTGCGCACCTGCTCGACGATGGCCTGCATGGCCTCGCCCGCATCGGCCACCTGGCGGCTGCCCGTCTCGACCCGTTCGACGCTGGCGCTGATCAGCCCCTTGATCTCCTTGGCTGCCTCGGCGCTGCGCTGTGCCAGGGTGCGCACTTCGCTGGCCACGACGGCGAAGCCGCGGCCCTGCTCGCCGGCGCGGGCGGCCTCGACGGCGGCGTTCAGCGCCAGGATGTTGGTCTGGAAGGCGATGCCGTCAATGACGCCAATGATGTCGACGATCTTGCGGCTGCTGGTGCTGATCTCGTCCATCGTGCCGACGACCTGGCCCACCACCTCGCCGCCGCGGCCGGCGGCTTGGCTGGCTTCTGCGGCCAGGCCGCTGGCAGCGCGCGCCGTGTCGGCACTCTGGCGTACTGTCGCGGTCAGCTCTTCCATCGAGCTTGCGGTTTCCTGCAGGCTGGAGGCTTGCTGTTCGGTACGGCTGGAGAGGTCCTGATTGCCGGCGGCGATCTGGCTGGAGGCCGTGGTCACCGAATCGACGCCCGAGCGCACCTCGCCGACGACGCGGCGCAGTGCCTCCACGGTGTCGGCCAGGGCCTTCTGCAGCTCGCCCAGTTCATCGCGGCGGTCGGTGACGACGCTGATCGTCAGGTCGCCGCCCGCCACTGTCTTCAGGTCACCGACGACAACGGCCATTGGCTGTGTGATGGAGCGCGTGACGAGCAGGCCGGCCACGACCGCCATGAGCAGGCCGAGCAGCGTGCCACCCAGCGACATCATCGTGACCCGGTCGATGGTGGCGTAGGTCGATTCCCCAGCCTCGGCCATCAGCCGTTCCTGGAAATGCGTCAGGCCGCTGAGTTCCTTCATGTAGCTCAGCTGCAGCGGGCGCAGCTTGTCCAGCAGCAGGGTCTGGGCTGCCGCCATGTCACCCGCCTTGACCAGGCTGAGGAACTCGGTCTGGCTGGCCACGAAGGCGCCGCGCTCCGTCTGCAGCTTCTCGAATTGCTTGTGGCCCTCGTCGGTGTTGATGCGCTTGTCCAGATCCTCGTAGTGCTTGGTGATGCGATCGCGGGCATCCGCGATGATCTGCAGCTCGGGCCTGCGCTTGTCCTCGCTGTCCAGCAGCAACAGGTTACGCATGGCGCGGGCCTGCACATTGACGTCGTCACCGATCTCCTTGGCGAGCTTCACCTTGACGTAGCGGTCCTTCAGCACCGAGTCCGTGTCGGCGCGCACGGCCCTGAGGCCAAGCCAGCCGTTGACGGCCATGGCGACCATCAACAGGGCCACCAGCGCAAAGGCGGCGCCGAGGCGGGTGCCGATGCGAAGATTCTTCAGTGCATTCATGGGGTCTCCTGGTTCGCGGAGGTCAGCGTGGGGGGGGCCAAGGACGCCTCCGTGGGCGGCCTGCGGGGCGCGGCCGTTTCTCGGCCTTGGCCATGGATGGGCTAAGCCCGGGGCTCCACACTCGCCAAGGCGGTCACAAAGGTGTTTCCGGGCTTGGTGTGTGAACGTCCCAGGGTCTTGGGATGGGCCGGCAGCGTGGGCGAACGGCGCTTGGGCCAGCGGGCGCCGCTGCGCAGCTTTGCCGGGCGCCGATGAGCCTTGTGCTGTGCATGGACGATCACAGGCCGCGCAGCAGCGCATTCAGGTCGATGAGGAGCAGCATGCGTCGGCTCTCGGCGGTCTCCATACTGGCCAAGCCGACGATGTGGTCGGCGTCCACATGGCTGCCCAGGCTGGGCCGGGGCTGCACCTGCTCGGGCGTCAAGGCCACGACATCGGACACCGAGTCGACGACGAGCCCGACCGTGCGGCCCGCAACGGTGACGATGACGATGACGGTCTCCGGCCCGACCTCTGCGGGCAGGCCCATGCGGTGGCGCAGGTCGATGATGGGCACGATGACGCCGCGCAGGTTGGTCACGCCCAGCAGGTAGCTGGCCGCGTTGGCGATACGCGTGGCCGGCTCGAATCGGCGGATCTCCTGCACCGCCAGGATGTCGATGCCGTATTCCTCGGCGCCCAGGCGGGAGGTGAGGACCTCCAAGGGAGCTGCAGCGGCCACGGCTTGTTGTTCGATGACGGAAATGGCGGTCATGGTCGTCCTTTGTTGATTTTTAAATGATAAATTTGATAAGTAAAATGGCAAACGGAGGCGCGCTACAGAATCGACCGTGGCGTGGAGGAATTCGCGCCGTGGCCTGATGAAATCGGCATCTGGTCGTCACGCAAGGGGCGCTCGGTGCTTCGCTGGAATGACTTGCCTTGCCGGATTCATTTGATAAATCTGGTTCTCATGGCCTCAGCAACGGCGGCCTGGGCAGTTGTTGGCTCAACCTGGCTTGGTGAAGCGTGGACAGGGCTTGGGCGCTCTCCAGACGGCCGGTGACGACCGTGGTGGTGGCATCGCCGGCTGGGTGGACGAGGACTTTGCACTCGCAACCATCCCGTTGCCCGCTGGGCGAGGGCAGGGCGGCAGCGCGGATAGCATGCCGTGATGAAGATCCTCATGACCCTTCTGGTCAGCGCCTGCGCCACAAGCGCCACGTTGGCCCAGACTCCCGCCCTCACCCTCGAACGCATCACCGCCGACCCGCCGCTGGCCGGCCGCCTGCCGCGCCAGGCGGAGATCTCGCCGGGCGGGCAATGGGTCAGCTTCCTGCGGCCTTCGCAGACCGACAGCGAGGTGCTGGAGTTGTGGGCTCAACCCGGTTCGGGCGGCGAGCCGCGCAAGCTCGTTGCCGCAGCCGACCTGCTCGGCGGTGCCGAACAAAAGCTCAGCGAGGCGGAGAAGATGGCGCTGGAGCGCCAGCGCATCAGCCAGCGCGGCATCACTGGCTACCAGTGGTGCGGCGGTGACGACAGCGCGCTGCTGTTCCCGCTGTCGGGAGACCTCTACCTCGTGCGCCTGACGGCTGCGGGGCCGCAGGCGCAAAAGCTCGCGCTCGCCGCCGGCGCGCCCAAGCTGGAGCCGCGCTGCGCGCCGGACGGCAAGCGCCTGGCCTATGTGCAGGGCGGCAATCTCTTCGTGCTGCCGCTGTTGGCCGGCGCGACACCACGCCAGCTGACGTCGGACGGCAGCGAGACCGTCACCTGGGGGCAGGCCGAGTTCATCGCCGCCGAAGAGCTGTCGCGCCAGCGCGGCTATTGGTGGTCGCCAGACGGCCGGTCGCTGCTGGCGCTGCGGGTCGACGAGTCCGGTGTCGGCGTCAAGACGCGCGCGCAGATCTTTGCCGACCGCACGGAGATGACGCAGCAGCGCTACCCTGCGGCGGGCGAGCGCAATGCGGAGGTCGTCGCGGCCGTCATAGACGCCACCACCGGCCGACAGGACTGGGTGCTGCCGCCGCCGGACGCCGAATACATCGGTCGGGCAGGCTGGTTCCGTGACGGCACGCCCTGGCTGCAGTGGTTCAACCGCGCGCAGACGCGGCTGACGCTCGCCGAGTTCAAGGCCGGCGTACCGAGGTACATCACCATCGAGAACGACAGCGCCTGGGTCGAAGTGCACGACGACCTCATCGAGACGCCGCGCGGCTTGCTGTGGTCCAGCGAGGCCTCGGGCCGGCGCCAGTTGCTGCTCATCGACCGCGCCACCGGCACGCGCACGCCGCTGACGCAGGCCGCCGAGCCGGTCGCGCACGCCATCTGTGCCAACGAGAAGAACGTCGTCTTCGCCGCCTACGGCGACCGCGGCAAGGTGCAGGAGCTGTACGTCATGCCGCTGGCCGGTGGCCGCGCGAAGCCGCTGGCAGGCGCAGGCAACCGCCAGTGGCGCGACGCCAAGGCCGATGCCGGCTGCGCGCGCCTGCTGGTCACCCGCTCCGCCTGGGGCTCGCCGCCCCGGCTGGAACTGCGCGGCCTGGACGGCGCCCATGCCATCGCGCTGGCCGGCGACCCGCCCGACCCGGCGCTGCGCCAGTTCAGCAACACGCCTTTGGCACTGGACCTGACAGCCGCCGACGGCCGCACGCCGCTGAACGCCTTCTTCTTCCCCACCCGAGACGGTCGCCCGGGCAAGCACCCCGTCATCGTCATGGCCTATGGCGGCCCGGGTGCGGCCACCGTCAACTGGGCCTGGGGCCGTGACCTGCCGCTGATCGCGTACTGGCAGCAGCGCGGCTACGGGGTGCTGATGCTGGACACGCGTGGCATGGCCCACCGCGACCGCGCGTTCACGCGCGCCCACCACCGCGCCTTTGGTCAGGTCGAGGTGGCTGACCTGTTCGCCGCCGTGCGCCAGCTGCCCACCCGCGTGCCCGGCGTCGACGCGGCCCGCATCGGCTTCTTCGGCTGGAGCTACGGCGGCTACCTCGGCGCGCGTGCGGTGCTGGACGCCGACACGCCGTTCGCCGCGGCGGTCGCGGTCGCGCCGGTGACCGACTGGACGCTCTACGACACCGCTTACACGGAGCGTTATCTCGGCCTTCCCGAAGAGGGCAAGGCCGCGCCATACGCCAGCGCCAACCTGCCTTCGCGCGCTGCGCTATTAGCCAAGCCGCTGCTGCTCGTGCACGGCACGGCGGACGACAACGTGCTGTTCGAGCACACGCTGCGCCTGGTGGAGGCGCTGCAGAACGCCGGCAAGACCTTCGACCTGCAGATCTACCCCGGCAAGGCCCACGGCATCGCCGGCCGCGCGGCGCGGCTGCATCTGTACCGCTCGATGGACGCGTTCTTCGAGCGTCATCTGGCGCCGGGCCGCTGACGCGCATGCCCAGCCGTCGCTACTTGCTGGCCGCTGCACTCGCGCTGCCCTGCGCGCATGCGTCCGCGCGTCCGCTGGTGGTCACGCTGCGCGCGCCGGACGGTGCAGCCGACCCGCGCAACGACTTCATCGGCGGCATTGCGCGGCTGGCGCTGGAGCGCACGCGCGACAGCCATGGCAGCTACACGCTCGCGCGGTCGGTGCCCATGAACAACCTGCGCGCGCTGCGGGCGGCGGCGCAGAACGACCCGCCCAATCTGCTGCTGCCGGTGGCACCCGATGTGGGCCGCGAGGCCGGGCTGGCCGCCGTGCCCTTTCCCATCCACCTCGGCGTGCACGGCTACCGTGTCTGCTTCGTCAACCCGGCGCGGCGCGAGCAGTTGCGGGCGGTGCGCAGCCTGGCGGACCTGCGCCCCTTCCTGCACGTGCAGGGCAGGGACTGGGCCGACGTCAGCGTGCTGCGCGCCAACGGCCTGAAGGTGGTGGAGGTGACGTCCTACCCGGCCATGTTCCAGATGGTGGCGCTGGGCCGCGTCGACCTGTTCTGCCGCAGCATCCTCGAAGCGGGGCCGGAGCTGGAGCGCCACGCCGGGCTGTCCGGGCTGGTGCTGGACGACAGCCTGCTGCTGGCCTACGACATGCCCAGCTTCTTTCATACCCACCCGTCCAACACGGCGCTGATCGCGCGCATGACCGAGGGGCTGAAGCGCGCCTACGCGGACGGCAGCCTGCAGGCGCTGCTGCGCCAGCGCCTGCAACCCCACGAGCCGGTGCTGCAGCTGGCGCGGCGCCGCGTCATCCGGCTCGCATCGCCGCCGGGCTGGCCCGATGCCGGCGAGCCGCGGCTGACGCCCGAACAACTGATGAAGAGCCTGAGATGAACGGAACTCGCCTGGTCTATTCCACCGACTTCGGCCGCGCCTGCGCCGGCTGCGGCCAACCCCAGGCCCAGTGCACCTGCAAGGCCAAGCAGCGCCCCACCGGCGACGGCGTCGTGCGCGTGCGCCGCGAGACGGCCGGCCGCAAGGGCAAGGGCGTCACGGCCATCCACGGCCTGCCGCTGGACGACGCGGCGCTGACGGCGCTGGCCAAGCAGCTCAAGGCCCTGTGCGGCAGCGGCGGTACGGCCAAGGACGGCGTCATCGAGATCCAGGGCGACCACCTGGAGAAGGTCATGGCCTGGCTGCAGGCGCGCCCCGAGGGCTGGACGGTCAAGCGGGCCGGCGGCTGAACCGCCCCGCGTTCGCGGGCCCCGTGAAAGTCTGGAGCCGAAAATCACGCCGGGCACCGTACATTTCTGGCCGTCAAGAGGGAGTGAAAACAAATGAGAAAGACATTGCGCGCGCTGCTCGCCAGCGCGCTCGTCTGCACGGCTGCGATCGCCAGCGCGGCGGACCACAGCAAGCACCTGGCCCCGGGCTTCGCCAAGCTGCCCCAGGCGGCCAAGCTCGTGCTGATGCCGGTGGACGTGGAGCTGTTCTCGATGTCCGCAGGCGGCGTGAACGAGCCCAAGGCCGACTGGACGGCCAATGCCCAGAAGCACATGAAGGCCGAGCTGGTGCAGCGCACCAAGACGCTGGGCCTGACCACCCAGGTGATGGACGACCAGGCCGCTGACGAGTTTGCCGAGCCCATGGCCTTGCACGCCGCCGTGGCCCGTTCCATCGCGCTGCACCATGCCACCGGTGGTGCCTGGGCGCTGCCGACCAAGGCCGGCAGGCTGGACTGGAGCTTCGACGACGCGCTGCGTGACCTCAAGGCCAAGAGCGGCGCCGACTACGGGCTCTTCATCTGGGTCCGCGACAGCTATGCCAGCGCCGAGCGCAAGCTGGCCATGGTCGGCCTGGCCCTGCTGGGCGTCGGCATCACCGGCGGCGCGCAGGTGGGCTATGCCTCGCTCGTCGACCTGAACAGCGGCCAGGTGCTGTGGTTCAACCAGCTCGCGCGCGCCACGGGCGACCTGCGCGAGCCCAAGGAGGCGGCGGAATCCATCGACGTGCTGCTGAACGGCTTCCCCAAGCCCACGCCATGAGGCGTCGCGCGCTGCTGGGCTGTGCTCAGTGCGCGGCCCTGTCCACGCTGCTCGGCCCGGCCGCCAGCCACGCGCAAGCCAGCTGGCTCGCACCCCCGCGCTTCGAGCGGCCCGACCTGGCCAGCGACGAAGGCGGCCTGTGGGCCTTGATGGACCGCGAGGAGACCCGGCTGCGGCGCAGCCCGTTCATGCTGCGCGACGCCGGCCTGCAGAAGTACCTGCAGGACATGGCCGGCAAGCTGGCTGGCACTCATGCGCCCGACGTGCGCGTCTACCCGGTGCGCACGCCGTTCTTCAACGCCAGCATGGCGCCCAACGGCATGATGCAGGTGTGGACTGGCCTGCTGCTGCGCGTGGACAACGAGGCCCAGCTGGCCGCCGTGGTGGGCCACGAGATCGGCCACTACCTGCAGCGCCACACGCTGGAGAGGCTGCGCGACGTCAAGTCCCGCTCGGCCTTCGGCATGTTCATGAGCATGTTCGGCCTCGTCGGCCTGGTGGGACAGATGGCGGCCATCGCCGGCGCCTTCGGCTTCTCGCGCGACCAGGAGCGCCAGGCCGACCACATCGGCCTGGCCCTGATGCGCCAGGCCGGCTACGACACCCGCGAGGCCGCCAAGGTCTGGGAGAACCTGCGGCTGGAACTGGCCGCCGTGCATGGCGGCGACCCGAGCCAGCGCAGCCCGCTGTTCGCCACCCATCCCGGCTCGGCCGAGCGCAGTGCGACGCTCGCCGAACTGGCCGCCGGTGACAGCGGCGGCTACCTCGGCGAGGACGAGCACCGCCGGGCCCTGGCCGGCTTTCAGGCGCAGATGCTGGACGACGAGCTCAAGCGCGGCCAGACCAACGAGACGCTGGCGCTGCTGAACCGCCTCATTGAGCGCCAGCCCGAGCGTGCGGACCTGCTGTACAGCCGCGGCGAGGCGCGCCGGCTGCGCGCGGCCGATGGCGACCTGGAGCTGGCACTGGCGGACTTCGAGCGCGCGGTGGCGCTGGGCAGCGAGCCGGCCGAATGCCATCGTGCGCTGGGCTATCTGCATCGCAGCCGGGACCAGGCCGAACGCGCCCGCGAGGCCTTTGTCCGCTACATCGACAAGGCACCCGCCGCGCCTGACGCGGCAATGATCAAGAGTCTGCTGTGAGGAGGGTCACCCCCATGAACAACACCAACATCCGCGGCCGCCTGGCCGCTGTCAGCCTGGCCCTGCTGCTGGCCGCCTGCGCGGCACCCGTCACGCGGGTCGACGTGGGCGAGACCACGGTCGGCAAGCGTCTGGCCGTGAAGGTCGATGCCGCCTGGAACCAGTTCAGCGGCGGGCTCACCGGCGGCGTGCCGACGTGGACGATGGAGGGCATCACCATCGATGCCTTGAGCTTCTACACCGACATCAAGGACGGCCAGACCTTCGGCCCGTCCAACACGCCCAAGGGCCGTCAGCCGGTGATCTTCAAGGCCAGCATGCAGCCGGCCGACATCGTCGCGATGTTCCAGTCGCTGCAGACGCAGGATGGCTCCAGCTTCACGCTCGACAAGCTGGAGCCGGCCCCCTTCCTCGACGGCCAGGGCTTCCGCTTCGAGTACTCGACGGTGCGCAAGGTCGACGAAGTGCCGCTCAAGGGCGTCGCCTACGGCCGCGTGCGAGGCGGCGAGCTTTTCCTGGTGAGCTACAGCGCGCCGCGCCTCGTGTTCTTCCCGCGTCATCAGCCGCGTGTCGAGGCGCTGATCAAGACGGTCAGCCTGCGCTCCTAGCGCTGCAGCCGCGCCTTCTCGCGGGCCAGGAAGTTGGCCTGGTCCCGGTCGCGCTCGCGCTGCTGGCGGGCCTCGCGCGTCTCCCAGTCACCGCAGTGGAAGTAGGAGCCGCCGAACAGCCAGCCCATCAGGCTGGAGCCGTCCACCGCCCGGCCTTCGCCGCCGGTGCAGATCATCGCGGCCTTGGAGCTGCTTTGTTCCGCCAGCGCCGACTGCACGAGCATGGAGCGCGACAGCAGCACCGAGGCCGGCATGGCAATGGCCACCAGCACGCCGCCGATGACAAAGCCCTTGGCCCAGCGCGGCAGGCGCTCCGGCGCGACGGCGGTGCCCTGGGCGCGCGGGCCGGCGGCGGGCTGGGCCTTGCGCGCCGGCGCCGCAGCCTGCGGCGCACGGACCGGCGTGCCGCCTTGCAGCACACGCGTGCGCGCCGAGGTCGGCGGATCGATGGGCTGGGTGGCGGGGAAGGACTTGGTGCCGGTGGGCATGTGGGTGAGGCGTTAGCGCCGCCGCGAATGCTAGTGAGCGAGGCTGCGCGCAACGGTGAGCAAATGCAAGCCTCAGCCGTTCGGCGGCGGGAATCGAGCAGGAAGTCACAGCCATCGACAATGCTGCGATGACCGAACTTGCTTTTTCCACACTGCCGCTGAGCCCCGCCATGCTGGCCAACCTCGACCAGCTCGGCTACGCGCAGATGACCCCCATCCAGGCCGCCAGCCTGCCGCTCGCCCTTGCCGGCCGCGACGTCATCGGCGAGGCGCAGACCGGCTCCGGCAAGACGGCCGCCTTCGCGCTGGCGCTGCTGCACCGGCTGGACGCGGCGCAGACGCGCGTGCAGGCGCTCGTGCTGTGCCCCACGCGCGAGCTGGCCGACCAGGTCACGCAGGAGATCCGCCGCCTGGCCCGCGCGGCCGACAACATCAAGGTGCTGAGCCTGTGCGGCGGCAGCCCGATGAAGCCGCAGATCGAGAGCCTGTCCTTCGGCGCCCACATCGCCGTCGGCACGCCGGGCCGCCTCATCGACCACCTGGAGCGCGACACGCTGGACCTGTCCGCGCTGACGACCCTGGTGCTGGACGAGGCCGACCGCATGCTGGACATGGGCTTCCTGGACGACATCAAGACAATAGCCAAGCGCGCGCCGGCCAAGCGGCAGACGCTGCTGTTCTCGGCCACCTTCCCCGAGGGTGTGACCGAGATCGCCGCCAAGTTCATGCGTGAGCCGCAGACCGTGAAGGTGGCAGGCTCCACCAGCGCGGCGTCGTCCACCATCCGCCAGATCGCCTTCGAGGTGACGGAAGACCAGCGCCTGGACGCCGTGCCGCGCTTGCTGCGCGCCTTCCGGCCCCAGTCGACGATTGCCTTCTGCAACACCAAGCAGCAATGCCGCGACCTGGAGGCGGTGCTGGCGGCGCAGGGTTTCATCGCGCTGGCGCTGCACGGCGACCTGGAGCAGCGCGACCGCGACCAGGTGCTGATCCAGTTCGCCAACCGCAGCGCCTCGGTGCTGGTGGCCACCGACGTGGCCGCGCGCGGGCTGGATATCGCCAACCTGGCCTGCGTCATCAACGTCGACATCAGCGCCGACGTGGAGCAGCACGTGCACCGCATCGGCCGCACCGGCCGCGCGGGCGCGGATGGCCTGGCGCTGAGCCTGGCGAGCCTGGACGAGATGGGCCGCATCGGCCGCATCGAGCTGCTGCAGGGCGAAGAGTTCAAGTGGCAGCCGCTGGACAGCGTGCAGGATGCGCCCGGCGGCCCGCTATTGCCGGCCATGGACACGCTGCAGATACTCGGTGGGCGCAAGGAGAAGATCCGCCCCGGCGACATCCTCGGCGCGCTGACCGGCGAGGCCGGCTTCACGGCGGCGCAGATCGGCAAGATCAATGTCACGGACTTTCACAGTTATGTCGCGGTGCAGCGCAGCATTGCCATCGAGGCCGTGAAGCGCCTGTCGGCGGGCAAGCTCAAGGGCCGCAAGGTCAAGGTGAGGCGGCTGGCCGACCTCGCCGACTAGCGCGCTCGCGCGGCGCGCCGTTTGCTGCGCTGCACGATTCCCCGCCGCAGGTGGCCGGCTTACATTCCGCCGGTGCCTGCGCCACCCCTGTTGACCAGACGCCGTTCGATGGCTGTGCTGCCTGCGTTGTTCGCGGCCGCGCCGGCATGGGCGCAGGAGCTGGTCATCACGCTGCGCGCGCCCGACAGCGACAACGACCTGCGCAACCACTATGCACGCGACGCGGTGCAACTGGCGCTGGACAAGACCGGCGCCAGCGACGGTCCCTACCGCCTGCAGCTGTCGCCACGCATGAACAAGCGCCGCGCGCTGGTGGAAGCGGCCGCCCGCACGGCGCCCAACTTCCTGATCGTCACGGGGCCCGATGCCGGCCGCGCGGCCGGCCTGGCGCCCGTGCTGTTCCCCATCCACCTGGGCGCCAACCGTTACCGCGTCTGCTTCGTGCACGCCGGGCGCCAGGCGGCCGTGCGTGCGGCCCGCAGCCGCGAGGCGGTGGCCCGGCTGCGCCATGTGCAGGGCCACGACTGGCCCGATGTGGCGGTGCTGCGTGCCAATGGGTTCAACGTGGCCGAGGTGAATGTCTACGAGTCCATGTTCGACCTCGTGGCCGTGGGCCGGGCCGACCTGTTCTGCCGCAACGTGCTGGAGGTCGGCGCCGAGCTCCTGGCGCACAGGGGCATGAAGGACCTGGCGCTGGACGACAGCCTGCTGCTCGCCTACGACCTGCCGCAATACCTGTACACCCATCCGGGCAACCACCAGGCCATCGAGCGCGTCGGCCGCGGGCTGCGCCTGGCCTTTGCCGACGGCTCGCTGCAGGCGCTGCTGCGCCGCCATCTGCAGCCCTGGCTGCCTCAGCTGAAGCTGCCGCAGCGCCGGCTGATCGCGCTGACGGCGCCCTCGGGCGCCGTCGTCGAGATGAACGACAAGCCTTTCCAGATCGACCTGCTGCGCAAGCCGTGACATGTTGGCGGCCGGCCGGTCGTGTGTGGGGGTGCGGGCCTGCGGGTGCGACGTATGCACGCGCGGCGGGCCGGTGCGGCGCCTAGTCTGCATTCAGACGAGGTGCCCCATGACCACACGCCCCATGCCGCTGAGCGACGGCTTCGAATTGCGCTTCGAGTCCCTGTTCCAGTCCGGCCGCGCGCTGGCCTTCCCCTGCGACGCGCAGGGCGATGTGTCGCTGGACGCCCTCAGCGACCGCGCGCGGCAGAACTACCTGTTCGCCCGCGCGGTCGTGGGGCGCGATTACGCCACGCCCATAGTGCTGCGCTGCCGCTAAACACCCGCAGCGAATGGCTTGTCCCAGATCAAAAGGGGCTGCATCCGTGCATGCTTGAATGCCTGGATGCAGAAGGAATCGGGAGGTCGGGCCGCGGTGACGGGTGTGCGCCGGCGCAGCCTGTGCACGGCGGCACTGCTGGCCGGCTTGCCACCCGGGCCGCTGGCGGCGGCCGAGCCCGGCCTGCTGCGCATCGAAACCATCCAGTCCGAGCCCTTCGGCCGCATCGGCCCGCAGGGCCCCGGTGGCCTGATGTATGACATCGGCATGCTGATCGCCCAGCGCGCCGGCCTGACGGCGCAGAACCGCGTCGTGCCCTATGCCCGCACCGTGCGCAGCCTGCACAACGGCGTGTCCGACATGGTGCTGCGCTTCTCCAACGATGAGCTGAAGGCCGTGGCGGTGCAGGTCGCGCCGGTGCTGGAGCTGCCGACGGTGCTGGTCAGCCGCCAGGAGGCGCCGTTGCAGCGGCTGGAGGATGTGTCTCGCGGTCTGCTGGCCGTGCCACGCAGCTTTCCGCTGCCACCGGGCTGGGAAGGCCGGCAACTGCAATGGGTGAACAACAACGAGCACGCCATCCAGATGCTGATGGGCAAGCGGGTGGACGCCGCCTACGGCAGCAACCTGGGGCTGTTCGGCGCGGCGCGCGGCCTGGGGTTGCGCATGCAGCAGTTTGCCCGCCCGCTGCCCGTGGAGCGCCAGGCCTTCTGGCTGCACCTGTCCCGGCGCAGCGCCACGCCCGAACTGCTGGAGCGGCTGGCCAAGGCCGTCGAGGCCTTGCAGCGCGACGGCAGCATCACCCGGCTCTACCGGCGGGCGCTGGACGAGTTCGGCGACGATCGCATGCCCGCCTGAGCGGTGCTCAGCGGCTGAAGCTGTCTTTCAGGCCGGTGATCTTGTTGAACACCGGCTTGTCGGCCCGGTGATCCACGCGGTCGGTCACGAAGTAGCCGTGACGCTCGAACTGCCAGCGCTGGTCGGCGGCGGCGCCGGCCAGTGAGGGCTCGACGAAGGCCTGCACCACGCGCAGCGAGTTCGGGTTCACGAATTCCAGGAAGTCGCGGCCGCCCGCGTCGGGCTGCGGCTCGGTGAACAGGCGCTCGTACAGGCGCACCTCGGCCGCCACGGCCTCGTGCGCGCCGACCCAGCCGATGGTGCCCTTGACCTTGACGGCATCCGCGCCGGGCGTGCCGCTCTTGGTGTCGGGGATGACCGTGGCCAGCGCGGCGGTGATGTTGCCATCGGCGTCCTTCTCGGCGCCCGTGCACTCAACGATGTAGCCGGCCTTCAGGCGCACCTTGTTGCCCGGGAACAGTCGGAAGTAGCCCTTGGGCGGCACCTCGACAAAGTCCTCGGCTTCGATCCACAGCTCGGGGCCGAGGGAGAACTTGCGTTGGCCCAGCTCAGGCTTGTGCGGATGGGCGGCCGTCTCGCAGGGTTCGCGGTGGTCGGTCGAACCAAAGACTTCGGCGTAGTTCGTCAGCTTGAGCTTGAGCGGCTGCAGCACGGCAAAGGCGCGCGGCGCCTGCGGCTCCAGGTCGGCGCGCAGCGCCTGGTCCAGCACGGTGTCGTCGATCCAGGCGTTCTGCTTGCTGGCACCCGTGGCTTCCACCATCGCGCGCACGCTGGCCGGCGTGAAGCCGCGGCGGCGCAGGCCCACCAGCGTCGGCATGCGCGGGTCGTCCCAGCCGCTGACGTGGTTCTCCTCGACGAGCTGGCGCAGCTTGCGCTTGCTGGTGACGACGTAGTTCAGGTTGAGCCGGCCGAACTCGATCTGCTGCGGCAGCGGCCGGGCCAGCAAGCCCAGGTCGGCCAGCTGGTTCAGCAGCCAGTCGTAGAAGGGGCGCTGGTCTTCGAACTCCAGCGTGCAGATGCTGTGTGTGATGCGTTCCAGCGCGTCCTCGATGGGGTGGGCGTAGGTGTACATCGGGTAGATGCACCACTTGGCGCCGGTGGCGTGGTGTTCCGCATGCTTGATGCGGTACAGCGTCGGGTCGCGCAGGTTGATGTTGGGCGAGTCCATGGCTATCTTTGCCCGCAGCACCATGGCGCCGTCGGCATGCTGGCCGTCACGCATTTCGCGGAATCGAGCCAGGTTCTCGGCGGGCGTGCGGCTGCGGAACGGGCTGTCGACGCCCGGGCGGCCGAAGTCGCCGCGGTTGGCGCGCATGTCCTCGGCGCTCTGCTCATCGACGTATGCGTGGCCGGCGTTGATGAGCGCCTCGGCGGCGGCGTACATGAAGTCGAAGTAGCTGCTGGCTTCAAAGAGGTTGTCGCCCCAGCTCCAGCCCAGCCACTGCACCATCTCCTTGATGGCGTTGACGTACTCCAGCTCCTCCTTCTCGGGGTTGGTGTCGTCGAAGCGCAGGTGGCAGGCGCCGCCGTAGTCGCGCGCCAGGCCGAAGTTCAGGCAGATGCTCTTGGCGTGGCCGATGTGCAGATAGCCGTTGGGCTCGGGCGGGAAGCGGGTGCGGATGCGCGCTTCGTCCAGCGGGCCGGCTGCGTGGTGGGCGGCGTCGCCCGGCGTGCCGGCGAAATGGCGGCCGGCGAAGGTGCCCGTTTCGAGGTCTTGCTCGATGCGCTGGCGCAGGAAGTTCGTCGCGGGAGTGGTCGGGGCGGCGGGGTGGCTCATCAGCGGCTCGGGAAATGGGAGCGGGCCGTGTTCCAGGCCCGCGATGCGGCCGATTCTAAGGACGCGCCCGCTGCGCGACTCGCAGCGGCAGCCTTGCATGCGCCATGCCGATGCTGATCCAGACCGCGACGCTGAAGTAGGACGTCATCCACACGACCTCGCTGCGCCAGTGCGCCCAGTCGTGGGAGACGTGCCAGCGGCCAGCCGCGTCGGCAATGCCGGCCGCCACGGTCGTATACGTGCGGCCGGCCACCTCGTCGGCCAGCCAGCGAGCCCAGTACATGGGCACGTCGATGAAGAACATGTAGGCCGCGTAGAGCATGCCGGCGGCGATGGCCGCGCCCAGCCAGCGCCGGCCGCGCGCACTGGCCTGCGGCCACATGGCCCCCATGGCCGCCACGCTGAGCACGGCGGCCGAGCCCCACAGCACTTCCTCCACCACGTGGCCGATGTTGCGCGTCGTCAGCACGGCATACCAGGAGTGCACCTCGGCGATGGCGATCATCGGCACGATGGCGCAGGCCACCCAGAGGCTGAATCGGTGCCCCGTCGTCAGCGCGATGCCGCGCAGCAGCAGGGCCCATTGCGCGGCAAAGCTCAGCTCGGCGATGGTGGCCACCGTGCGGCCGACGATGACGCTGGACGCGAACGAGTCCACCATGACGACGCGCGGTACGTCGAACACCGGCATGACCGAGCGGTAGCCGCAGCCCAGCACGTACAGCGCCGACAGCACGAGTTGCAGGCGCTGGTGGGGCCAGGTCGTGCCGTCGGGCCGGTTGCGGTGTAGCCAGGCGGTGGAGGCCGTCCAGGCGATCAGGTTCAGGCCGGCGATGGCGCACAGCAGCGTCCACCAGATCGTTGCATCGGTCATCTCAGTCTCCTTGGCCGGATTTCGGCGGACGCCCGGTCTTCACCGGCGCCAGCCGGTCCAGCGCGGCGGCCAGCTCCGCGGCGTCCAGCAAGGCCAGCGCCTGCAGGCCGGCGCGCAGCAGCTCGCTCTTCTTGGCCTCGCGCTTGACCTTATGCAGGCGCAGCTTGAGTTCCTTGAGCAAGGCGTAGTCGGCCTCGGGCATGGTGAAGCCGTCGCGCACGAGCTTGGCGCGTTCTTCTGGGGCGGGTTTGGGTTTGTGGTTCATAACGATGAAAACCGTTTATACGGTTTTCATCGTTTCCTTGCTACCGTGAGGGTCTGTTCACCCAGCGGCAGTGACCCGCTGCCGCAGGGTGAACAGACCCTAGAGCGCTTTGAAACGGCTTGCGTGCACTCTGCTCACGGTCAGCTTCTCCGGCCGCTGACGCAGTTCCAGCAACACGTTGCCGTTCTCCAGCCGCTGCGCGCGGGCGACGGCGTCGATCTGGACGATGGTGCTGCGGTGCACCTGCCAGAAGCGCTCGGGGTCCAGCTGTGGCGCCAGCTCGCGCAGCGACACGCGCACCCAGTAGTCGCGCTCGGCCGTCACGGCGCGCACGTATTTGTCGGCGGCTTCCAGGTAGACGAGGTTGTCCACCGGCACCAGCTCGATGGCGTCGCCCACGGCGGCCTGCAGGTGGCGCAGCCGGGGTGCGGCGGCGGCCTGTGTCAGCAGCTGGCGCAGCGTGGCCAGCGTGGCGTCGCCCGTGGTCGGCTGGGCCAGGCGGGCCTGCAGCCGCGCCACGCTCTGCGCCAGGCGATCGGGTGTGACGGGCTTGAGCAGGTAGTCGGCCGCCGCCGCGTCGAAGGCCTGCAGCGCGTACTGGTCGTAGGCGGTCACGAAGACGAACAAGGGCAGGGCGCCGGCGTCATCGGGCCAGTCCTCGCCGATGGCCTGGGCGGCTTCCAGCCCGGTCATGCCCGGCATGCGGATGTCCAGGAAGCAGATCTGCGGCCGGTGCTGCAGCGCCAGCGCCACGGTCGCCGTGCCGCTGCCGGCCTGGGCCACGATCTGCAGCGCCGGCCAGGCGGCGGCCAGCTCGGCGCGCAGGTTGTCGGCGAGCAGGGGTTCGTCTTCGGCAATCAAGGCTGTCGTCATGACGGGATCTCGATGCGGGCGACGCTGCCGCCACCCGCTTGCGGTGTCAGGTCGAAGCGCGCGCTGTCGCTGTAACGATGGGCCAGGCGCTCGCGGACCTGGTTCAAGCCAAAGCCGGTGCCGACGCCGCTCAGCTCGTTGGTGGCGGTTAGCCCGGCACCGCTGTCCGCCACCTCCAGCACCAGCCGCCCGCCCTCGCGCGCGGCCGACACGCGCAGCTCGCCGCCGGCCACATGCGGCTCCAGCCCATGCTTGATGGCGTTCTCCACCAGCGGCTGCAGCAGCAGCGGCGGGATGGCGACGCCGCTCAGTTCGGCCGGCAGGTCCAGCCGCACGCGCAGGCGTTCGCCCATGCGCAGCTGCATCAGCGCGAGGTAGTCCGCCACGCGCGCAAACTCGTCGGCCAGCGCATGCTCCGTCGCGCGGCTGGCCTGCAGCGTGGCGCGCAGGTAGTCGATCAGCCGGTCCAGCATGCGCTGGGCTTCGTCGGGCCTCAGCTTGATCAGCACGCGCAGGTGGGCCAGCGTGTTGAACAGCATGTGCGGCTCCAGCTGGCTTTGCAGCAGCGCCAGCCGCGCCTCGGCCGCCTGGCGCTCGGCCTCGGCGCGCTCGATGCGTGCCGAGTTGAGCTTGAACAGCGAGAAGAAGAACCAGGTGGCGACGACCGAGACCAGCAGCGTGAAGCTCAGCGACAGCGCGACGCGCCGGTCGGCGGCCTGCCAGGGCTGCAGCGAGCGGCCGCCGCTGATGAGGTCGCCCAGCCAGAGCCCGCCGCTGTAGCCGGCGAGCGAGCCCAGCAGGATGCAGGGCAGCAGCCAGCCCCAGCCCACCCAGCCATGGCGCAGCGCCGCCGAGTCGGCTCGGCGCCGCCGCAGCAGGGCGGCCAGCCCGTAGGTCAGCAGCGAGATGTAGGCCGAAATCTGCACGCCGACGGTGAACGCATACAGCATGCCCTGCCAGAACTTGCCGCCGCGCATGACGTAGTTCAGCAGGCCGACCACCAGGCAGATGGCGATGGTGCCACCGACATAGGTGGGCCAGTCGCGGCGGGAATGGGCGGGGGTCATGGGGTCAGCATCGTTGCGCCCCGGTGCAGGCGCCAGCGGCCTGCGACGAGCGGCAGCCGCCGGGCGCGAGACGCACGCCGGTCAGCGCCGACGGCTGCCGCCACCCAGGATGCTGCCCAGCACGCCACGGATGATCTCGCGGCCCACGGCCGAGCCGATGCTGCGCACGGCGGACTGTGCCGCCTTCTCGGCCAGCCCGGGATGGCGGCCGCCGCGCGGGCCGGTGGTGCCGAACAGCACATCCTTGAGGCTGTCCATCATGCCGCCGCCGTCAGCAGGCGCCGGCGCGGCCGGGCCGCCCTTGAACACGGCGCCGCCCTCGGCCGCCATGCCTCCGCCCGCCGGGGCGGCGTGCTGGGCGGCGAGCTTCTCGTAGGCCGATTCGCGGTCCAGCTGCTTTTCGTAGACGCCGGCCACCAGCGAGTTGGCCAGCAGCGCCTGGCGCTGCGCCGGCGTGATCGGGCCGATCTGGCTGCCCGGCGGCAGCACGAAGACGCGCTCGGTGACGCTGGGTCGGCCCTTCTCGTCGAGCAGGCTGACGAGCGCTTCGCCCACGGCCAGCTCGGTGATGGCGGTGGCAATGTCCAGCCCGGGCTTCGCGCGCATCGTGTCGGCCGCGCTCTTGACCGCTTTCTGGTCGCGCGGCGTGAAGGCGCGCAGCGCATGCTGCACGCGGTTGCCGAGCTGGCCCAGCACGGCATCGGGGATGTCCAGCGGGTTCTGCGTCACGAAGTACACACCGACGCCCTTGGAGCGCACCAGGCGCACCACCAGCTCGATGCGCTCGACCAGCGCGTCGGGCGCGTCCTTGAACAGCAGGTGGGCCTCGTCGAAGAAGAACACCAGCTTGGGCTTGTCCAGGTCGCCCACCTCGGGCAGCGTCTCGAACAGCTCGCTCAGCATCCACAGCAGGAAGGTGGCATACAGGCGCGGCGCGTTCATCAGCTTGTCGGCGGCCAGCACGTTGATGACGCCCAGCCCGCCTTCCGTCTGCATGAAGTCGGCGATGTTCAACATGGGCTCGCCGAAGAACTTGTCGCCGCCCTGCGCCTCGATCTGCAGCAGGCCGCGCTGGATGGCGCCGACGCTCGCGGCCGAGACATTGCCGTACTTCGTCGTGAACTGACTCGCGTTGTCGCCCACATGCTGCAACATCGCGCGCAAGTCCTTCAGGTCCAGCAGCAAGAGGCCGTTGTCGTCGGCGATCTTGAACACCATCTGCAGCACGCCGGCCTGGGTCTCGTTCAGTGCCAGCATGCGGGCCAGCAGCAGCGGGCCCATGTCCGACACGGTCGCCCGCACCGGGTGGCCTTGCTCGCCGAAGACGTCCCACAGCGTCGTGGGGCAGGCGAGCTTCGCGGGCGGCTCGATGCCCCGGTCCTTCAGCACGGCGAGCAGCTTCTCGCTGGGGTTGCCTGGCTGGCTGATGCCGGTCAGGTCGCCCTTCACGTCGGCCATGAAAACGGGCACGCCGATGCGGGAGAAGTTCTCGGCCAGCGTCTGCAGGCTGATGGTCTTGCCGGTGCCGGTGGCGCCGGTGATGAGGCCGTGGCGGTTGGCCAGCGCGGGCAGCAGCAGGCACTCGATGTCGCCATGGCGGGCCAGCAGGATCGGGTCGGTCATGGGGTGTCCTCTAAAATCGCGAGCTTGCCAACGATAAATCAGGCCGCCTTCGATGCGGCCGCCAGGAGCCGAACACATGGCTGGTCATTCCAAATGGGCCAATATTCAGCACCGAAAAGGTCGCCAGGACGAGAAGCGCGGCAAGATCTGGACCCGCATCATCCGTGAGATCACGGTCGCCGCGCGCCAGGGCGGCCCCGACATCAAGGACAACCCGCGCCTGCGTCTGGCCGTCGACAAGGCCAAGGGCGCCAACATGCCGGCCGACCGCATCAAGTACAACATCGACAAGGCCAGCGGGAACATCGACGGCCTGACCTATGAAGAAATCCGCTACGAAGGCTATGGCATCGGTGGTGCGGCCATCATGATCGACACGATGACGGACAACCGCGTCCGCACCGTGGCCGAGGTGCGCCACGCCTTCAGCAAGTACGGCGGCAACATGGGTACGGACGGCTCCGTGGCCTTCCAGTTCAAGCACTGCGGCCAGCTGCTGTTCGCGCCCGGCACGTCGGAAGACAAGGTCATGGAAGTGGCGCTGGAGGCCGGTGCCGAGGATGTCGTCACCGGCGACGACGGCGCCATCGAGGTGCTGACCTCGCCGGCCGACTATGAAGCCGTCAAGGCCGCGCTGGAAGCCGCCGGTCTGGTACCTGAGCTGTCGGAAGTGACGATGCGCCCCGAGAACACCATTGCGCTGAGCGGCGAAGACGCCGAGCGCATGCAGAAACTGCTGGACATCATCGAAGACCTGGACGACACCCAAGCCGTCTATCACAACGCGGAAATCGGCTGATGCGAGTTCTTGTCATTGGCAATGGCGGCCGCGAACACGCGCTGGCCTGGAAGCTGTCCCAGGCTGAGCGCGTCAGCCAGGTGTTAGTCGCCCCCGGCAACGGCGGCACCGCGCGCGACGAGCGGCTGCAGAACGTGGCCATCTCCGCCACCGACCCCAAGGCGCTGGCCGACTTCGCCGTCGAACACAAGATCACGCTGACCGTCGTGGGCCCCGAGGCGGCGCTGGCCGTCGGCGTCGTCGACGAGTTCCGCGCGCGCGGCCTGCGCATCTTTGGCCCGACCAAGGCTGCGGCCCAGCTCGAAAGCTCCAAGGCCTTCGCCAAGGACTTCATGAAGCGCCACGGCATCCCGACGGCGGCCTACGAGACCTTCACCGACCCGGCCGCCGCTCACGCCTATGTGGACGGTCGCGGCGCGCCCATCGTCATCAAGGCCGACGGCCTGGCGGCGGGCAAGGGCGTCGTCGTGGCGATGACGCTGGACGAGGCCCACGAGGCGATCTCGTGGATTCTTGAGGACAACAAGCTCGGCGTGACCCACAACGCCGGCGGCGCGCGGGTGGTCATCGAGGACTTCCTGGCCGGCGAGGAGGCCAGCTTCATCGTCGTCTGCGATGGCAAGAATGTCGTGTCGCTGGCCACCAGCCAGGACCACAAGCGCCTGCTGGACGGCGATGCCGGCCCCAACACCGGCGGCATGGGCGCCTATTCGCCCGCGCCGGTCGTCACGCCCAACGTGCATGCCAAGGTCATGCACGAGATCATCCAGCCGACCATCGCCGGCATGGCCCGCGACGGCCATCCGTTCACCGGCTTCCTGTATGCCGGGCTGATGATCGACGAGCAAGGCCAGCCCCGCACTGTCGAGTTCAACACCCGCATGGGCGACCCGGAGACGCAGCCCATCATGATGCGGCTCAAGAGCGACCTGTTCGAGCTGCTGCTGCATGCCACCGACGGCACGCTGGACGAGGTCGAGTTGCAATGGGACCGGCGCGTGGCGCTGGGCGTCGTGCTGGCCGCCGAGGGCTACCCGCTGAACCCGCGCAAGGGCGACGCCATCACCGGCCTGCCCGCAGACGAGGACGAGGCCATGGTCTTCCATGCCGGCACCACCGAGACCGACGGCCAACTGCTGACCAGCGGCGGCCGCGTGCTGTGCGTGACGGCGCTGGGCGAGTCCGCGCGCACCGCTGCGCAACGCGCCTACGAGCTGGCGGCTGGCATCCAGTTCGCCGGCCGCCAGTACCGCAGCGACATCGGCCACCGGGCCATCAAGCGTTGACAGCAGCGCCCGTCGTCCTGACCGGGCCGCTGCGCCCGCACCGCCGCGAGAGCCGCTTGGCGCGCGGCGTGTTGGGCCTGTTCGGCTGGAGGGTCGACGCACCCGGCGTGCCGGCGGAGCAGGGCGTCATCCTGGTCTATCCGCACACGTCCAACTGGGACTTCGTCATCGGCCTGCTGGCCAAGTGGGCGATCGGCATCGAGCTGCGCTTCTGGGGCAAGGACAGCCTGTTCAAGGCGCCGCTGCTGGGCCACTGGATGCGCTGGATCGGTGGCGTGGGCGTGGACCGCAGCAGCCCGCACGGCATCGTGGCCGACACGGTGCGGCAGATGCAGGCCGCCGCCGCGCGCGGCGAGCGCTTCTGGCTCGCGGCTGCGCCCGAGGGCACGCGCTCGCTGAAGGGTGGCTGGCGCACCGGCGCCTACCAGGTCGCGTTGCAGGCCGGCGTGCCGGTGGGCCTGTGCTACTTCGATTTCCGCGAGCAGGTCGTGTCGCTGACCCGCTTCGTCCAGCCGACAGGCGACGCGCAAGCTGACTTCGCCGCCTTTGCCGACTACCTGGGCCACCGCGTGGGCAAGCGCCCCGAGCTGGCCAGCCCCATCCAGCCCTGCTCCAGCCCAGGCCCCCGCTCATGAACACGCAAGCCGTCCGTGATTACCTGCTTGATCTGCAGCAGCGCATCGTCAGCGCGCTGGAGGCCGTGGATGGCAATGCCTTCCTCAGCGACGGCTGGACGCGCGAACCCGGCGGCCGGCTGGAGGGCGACGGCCTGTCGCGCCTCATCGAGGGCGGCGCCGTCTTCGAGCGTGGCGGCGTCAACTTCTCGCATGTGAAGGGCCGCGTGCTGCCGCCCTCGGCCACGCAGCACCGCCCCGAGCTGGCGGGCGCTCCCTTCGAGGCCATGGGGGTGTCGCTGGTACTGCACCCGCACAACCCCTTCGTGCCGACGGTACACATGAACGTGCGCATGTTCGCGGCGCTGCCGGCCGACGCACCGGCTGTGACCTGGTTCGGCGGCGGCATGGACTTGACGCCCTACTACGGCTACGAGCGCGACGCCCAGCACTTCCACCGCACCTGCCGCGATGCGCTTGCGCCCCACGGGCCGGAGCTGCACCCGAAGTTCAAGGCCTGGTGCGACGACTACTTCTTCCTGAAGCACCGCCAGGAGCCGCGCGGCATCGGCGGCATCTTCCTGGACGACTATGCGGACGGCGGCTTCGACGGCGGCTTCGCGCTGATCCGCTCCGTGGGCGACGCCTTCCTGGCCGCCTACCTGCCCATCGTCGAGCGCCGCCAGGGCTATGCCTACGGCGAGCGCGAGCGCGACTTCCAGGCCTACCGCCGCGGCCGCTACGTCGAGTTCAACCTCGTCTGGGACCGGGGCACGCTGTTCGGCCTGCAGTCCGGCGGCCGCACCGAGTCCATCCTGATGTCCATGCCTCCCCAGGTGACCTGGCGCTACGACTGGACCCCCGAGCCGGGCACGCCCGAGGCGCGCCTGTACACCGACTTCCTGCGCCCGCGTGACTGGGCCGACGAAACCCCGACTGCACTTTGGCTATGAAGTTGGCTCTCTTTGGCGGGAGTTTCGACCCGCCTCATCTTGGCCACCTGGCCTTCGCCCGCTTCGCGCTGGAGGCGCTCTCGCCCGAGCGCCTGCTGTGGCTGCCCGCCGGTCGCCAATGGCAGAAGCCCGACCAGATCATGGCGGCCGGCGTGCACCGCGTCGCGATGCTGCGGCGCCTCATCGCCGGCGAGCCGCGCTTCGCTGTCGACGACCGCGAACTGCACCGCCGCGGCCCCAGCTTCACGGCCGACACGCTGCGCGAGTTCAAGACCGAGTACCCCGCTGCCGAACTGTTGTTCCTCATCGGTCAGGACCAGTACGCCCGCCTGCCGACCTGGTACCGCGCCGAGGCGGTCACCCAGCTGGCGACACTCGTCGTCGTGCCACGCGCCGGTGAGGCCGTCGTCACGCCGCCCGGCATGCCGCCGCACCGCCTGCAGGTGCTGGACATGCCGGACACTCCCATCTCATCCACTGCCGTGCGCGAGGCCCTCGCCTGCGGTGACGACATCAGCCCCATGGTGGGCGCCGACGTGGCAAGCTATATTGGCTCGCACCGTCTTTACGGGAAGAAGCCCTGAATGGACATTCGCAAACTGCAACGAGCCATCGTCGATGGTCTCGAGGACGTCAAGGCTCAGAACATCGTCGTGTTCAACACCGAGCATTTGTCGCCCCTGTTCGAGCGCGTCATCATCGCCTCCGGCACCAGCAACCGGCAGACCAAGGCACTCGCGTCCAGCGTGCGTGAAACGGTCAAGGGCCGTGGCCTGCAGGTCATGCGCACCGAGGGCGAGGACAACGGCGAATGGATCATCGTCGACTGCGGCGCCGCCGTCGTCCACGTCATGCAGCCGGCCATCCGCGACTACTACCACCTCGAAGAGATCTGGGGCGACAAGCCCGTCAAGCTCAAGCTCGGTTCCAGCGAGGTCAAGCTGGTGAAGGCGTCCGAGGATGCCTCCGCCAAGCCTGCCAAGAAGTCCGGCAAGCCCCTCGGCCCGGTGGGTGTGAAGCAAGCCGCACCGGCGAAGAAGGCCGCGCCTGCTGCCAAGAAGCCGGCGGCCAAGAAGGCGCCGCGCGGTGTCGTCAGCGCCAAGACGCCGGCGACCAAGACGATGACGGTCGGTCTCGCCAAGCCGGCGGCCAAGAAGCCCGCCGCCAAGAAGGTCGCGGTCAAGACGACGGTTGGCGTGAAGAAGGCTGCCCCCACCAAGACCGTAGCGAAGAAGGTCGTAGCGGCCAAGAAGGCGGCTCCGAAGAAGCGCTGATGCGCCTCTTCCTCGTCGCCGTTGGCCAGCGCCAGCCGGCCTGGGCGGACACCGCCTTTGAGGACTTCGCCAAGCGCTTCCCGCCCGAACTCAAGCTCGAACTCAAGGCTGTCAAGGCCGAGACGCGCGGCAGCAAGACGGCCGAGCAGCTGATGGCGGCCGAAGCCGCGCGCATCGAGACGGCCTTGCCGAAGGGCGTGCGCCGCATCATCCTGGACGAGCGCGGCGAGCGCCGCACGTCGGTGCAACTGGCCGAGCGTCTGAAGCTGTGGATGGGTGAGGGACGCGACGCCGCCCTCATCATCGGCGGGCCCGATGGCCTGCATTCCGACCTCAAGGCCACGGCCGACGAGACGCTGCGCCTGTCCGACCTGACGCTGCCGCACGCCTTCGCCCGCGTGCTGCTGGCCGAGGGTCTCTATCGCGCCTGGACTGTCACGACCGGCCATCCGTACCACCGCGAATGAACAGATTCATCTACCTCGCCTCGCAAAGCCCGCGCCGCCGCCAGCTGCTGGCGCAGATCGGTGTGAGGCATGAGCTGCTGTTGCCCGGCACCGATGAAGATGCCGAGGCGCTGGAGATCGTGCAGGCCGGCGAGCTGCCCGAGACCTACTGCGCCCGCGTCACCGCCGCCAAGCTGGACGCGGCGCTGGCTCGCCTGACCGCGCGTGGCCTGCCGCCGGCGCCCATCCTGTGCGCAGACACCACCGTCGCGGTCGACGACCTCATCCTCGGCAAGCCCGAGGACGATGCCGATGCGCGCCGCATCCTCGGCCTGCTGTCGGGCCGCAGCCACCGCGTCATCACGGCGGTGGCCGTCGCCGATGCCGGCCGGCGCCTGTCGGCCCTGAACGTGTCTCACGTGGAATTCGCGCCGCTGTCTGCCGCTCAGATAGACCGCTACATCGCCAGTCGCGAGCCCTTCGGCAAGGCCGGCGCCTACGCCATCCAGAGCCAGGCAGCCGCCTGGATCGTGAAGATTGCCGGCAGCTACACCGGCATCATGGGGTTGCCCCTCTTTGAGACGGCGGCGCTCTTGGACAAATTCGGCTTCGAGCTCTGACGGCTGCGCGCACCATGCGCGCAGCCGTCAGCATTCAAAGGTTAGAGATGGAAGACATCCTGATCAACTGGTCCCCGCAGGAGACGCGGGTGGCAGTGGTCGAGAACGGCGCGGTGCAGGAACTGCACGTCGAGCGCACGCTGGAGCGGGGCCTCGTCGGCAACGTCTACCTTGGCAAGGTCGTGCGCGTGCTGCCCGGCATGCAGTCCGCCTTCATCGACATCGGCCTGGAGCGTGCCGCCTTCCTGCATGTCGCCGACCTGCACAGCGCCTCGCAGTTCGGCCATGGCCGGCACCAGAACGCAGACACGCCTCCGACGCCCATCGAGCGCCTGGTCTTCGAGGGCCAGCCGCTGACGGTGCAAGTCATCAAGGACCCGATCGGCACCAAGGGTGCGCGGCTGTCCAGCCAGATCAGCATCGCCGGCCGCATGCT
The DNA here is from genome assembly GCF_043555835.1 of Pelomonas parva. Lineage (NCBI taxonomy): Bacteria > Pseudomonadati > Pseudomonadota > Betaproteobacteria > Burkholderiales > Sphaerotilaceae > Roseateles > Pelomonas parva. The sequence continues at coordinate 451,083 of NZ_JBIGHV010000002.1, forward strand.
GGTCTACCTGCCTCAGGACGAGCACATCGGCATCAGCCAGAAGATCGGCTCGCCCGAGACGCGCGAGGCGCTGCGCACGCGCATGCAGGCGCTGGTGGGCAGCAAGGAGCAGGGCGGCGGCGGTGGCTTCATTCTGCGCACGAACGCCGAGGACGCGTCGGACGAGGAACTGGGCGCCGACATCGCCTATCTGCGCAAGACCTGGCACCAGATCCGCGAGAAGGCACTGACGATGCAGCCCGCCAGCCTGCTGCACCAGGACCTCAGCCTCGTCGAGCGCGTGCTGCGCGACCTGACCCACGAGCGCACCGCGCACATCCGCATCGACTCGCGCATGCAGTACGACGTGCTGCGCGAGTTCGGCGAGACCTTCATGCCGGCCGCCACGGCCAAGCTGGAACACTACCGTGGCGAGCGGCCGATCTTCGATCTGTGCAATGTCGACGCCGAGATCGCCCGCGCGCTGATGCGCAAGGTGGAGCTGAAGTCCGGTGGCTCGCTGGTCTTCGACCAGACCGAGGCGATGACCACCGTCGACGTCAACACCGGCGGCTTCGTCGGCGCCAAGAACTTCGACGACACCATCTTCAAGACGAATCTCGAAGCGGCGGGATCGATTGCCCGCCAGCTGCGCCTGCGCAACCTTGGCGGCATCATCATCGTGGACTTCATCGACATGACTCGCGAGGAGCACAAGACGGCGGTGCTGGCGGAGTTCAAGAAGCAGCTCAGCAAGGACCGCACCAAGGTCACCGTCGGCGGCTTCACGCAGCTGGGCCTGGTCGAGATGACGCGCAAGCGCACACGCGAGTCGCTGTCGCGCATGCTCTGCGAGCCCTGCCCGACCTGCGAAGGCCGCGGCCAGGTGAAAACGGCGCGCTCGGTCTGCTATGACATCCTGCGCGAGATCCTGCGCGAGGCGCGCCAGTTCTCGCCACGCGAGTTCCGCGTCGTCGCGGCGGCCAATGTCGTCGAGATGATGCTCGACGAAGAAAGCGCCCACCTTGCTGGCCTGTCCGACTTCATCGGCAAGCCGATCTCGCTGACGGCCGAGCCGACCAACCAGACCGAGCACTACGACATCGTGCTGCTGTGAAGGCGTTCAGTCGCAACGCGGCCTCGTCCGACGTAGCGGCGCCGGCAGCTGCGGCAAAATCGCGCGCCATGCCTGCATCCGTCTCCCGTCGCCACGGCCTCCTGGCCCTTGCCGCCCTCGGCGCCTCCTTCGGCGCCACTCCCGCCCTGGCCCAGGTGCGCATCGACATCTCCGGCGTCGGCGGCACCCGCGTGCCGGTGGCCATCGTCGATTTCGGTGACCAGGCCAAGTCGCCCCAGCCCATCGCCGCCATCATCCGCGCCGACCTGGAGCGCAGCGGCCTGTTCCGCACGGTCGACGCGCCCGGCGGGCTGGTCGAGACCAGCAGCCCCGTCTACGCCGACTGGCGCGCCCGCCAGGCCGAGGCGCTCGTCGCCGGGTCGGTCAACCGCCTCGCCGATGGCCGCCTGGACATCCGCTTCAAGCTTTGGGACGTCGTGCGCGGCGCGGAGATCATTGGCCAGGCCCAGGCCGTGCTGCCCGACGACGCCCGCCTCGCTGCCCACCGCATCGCCGACATCGTCTACGAGAAGCTCACCGGCGAGAAGGGCGTGTTTGCCACGCGCATGGCCTATGTCACCAAGGCCGGCCGCCGCTACAGCCTGGTCATCGCTGATGCCGACGGCGAGAGCGCCAAGGTCGCGCTGGCCAGCCCCGAGCCCATCATTTCGCCTGCCTGGGCGCCCAATGGCCGCGAGCTGGCCTATGTCTCGTTCGAGAGCGGCAAGGCCACCGTGCGTATCCAGGACGTGCAGACCGGCGGCCGCCGGGTGCTGGCCGACTTCAAGGGCACCAACAGCGCGCCGGCCTGGTCGCCCGATGGCAACCAGCTCGTGCTCAGCCTGTCGCGCGACGGCGGCACCCAGCTCTTCGTCATCAACCGCGACGGGTCCGGCGTGCGCCGCATTGCGCAGAGCAGCGCCATCGATACCGAAGCCTGCTACGCGCCGGACGGCAGCAAGATCTACTTCGTCAGTGACCGTGGCGGCGGCCCGCAGATCTACCGCATGCCCGCCAGCGGCGGCACGGCCGAGCGCGTCACCTTCAGCGGCGGCTACAACATCAGCCCGGCCATCAGCCCCGATGGCCGCACGATGGCCTACATCAACCGCAGCGGCGGCGCCTTCCGCCTCAGCGTCATGGACCTCGCCACCGGGCAGTCGCAGACCATCAGCGAAGCCAACGACGACGAGAGCCCGGCCTTCGCGCCCAACGGCAAGCTCATCGTCTATGCGAGCCGCGCCGGCGGCAAGGAAGTGCTGATGACGACGACGCTGGACGGCAAGATCAAGACGCCGCTGCTGGTCACGCTGGCCGAAGTGCGCGAGCCCCACTGGGGTCCTTTTACACGTCAGTAACTTGACAAGTCGCACCATGTTGGACAATGCCGCGCCCGGCACCGCTGTCGGACCCGCTTAGTTCTTTTCTGCCCCCCCGTTCCGTTGTGGAGACATTCGAATGAAACTGACCCGCTTTGCGCTCACCCTGATTGCCGCAGCCGCCCTGGCCGGTTGCGGTTCCACCGTCAAGCTGGACGAGCCCGCGCCGGTCGAGACCCGTCAGCCCGAGGCGCCCAAGCCGGCCCCGGCGCAGAACACCGCCCAGGCGGTGCCCGAGTCCAAGGTCGCGACCATCGACCTTAACGCCCAGTTCACCGAACAAGTCCGTGACAAGCGCGTCGTCTACTTCGATTACGACAGCGACGTCGTCAAGGAAGAGTACCGCCCGCTGGTCGACCTGCACGCCAAGCGTCTGAACAACAACAAGAAGCTCGCACTGACCCTCGAAGGCCACACCGACGAACGCGGTGGCCGCGAGTACAACCTGGCCCTTGGCCAGCGCCGTGCCGAAGCTGTCTCGAAGTCGCTGACGCTGCTGGGTGTCGGTGCTGCGCAGGTCGAAGCTGTCAGCTACGGCAAGGAACGCCTGGCTGCCCAAGGTGGCGGCGAGGAAGCCTGGGCCAAGAACCGTCGCGTCGAGCTCAAGGACAAGTGACAGTGAAGCGCGTTCTGCGTGTGACGCTCCTGGCCCTGGCCACGAGCGCGGCCTTTCTGCAGCCGGCTCGCGCCGGCCTGTTCGAGGATGACGAAGCCCGCAAGGCCATCATCGAGCTGCGTGCCAAGGTCCAGGCCAACGAAGACGCCGCCAAGCGGAGCGCCGAACAGCTCAACGCGCTGATCCAGGATCAGCTCCAGCCGCTGCGCCGCAGCATGCTGGAGCTGAACAGCCAGATCGACGTGCTGCGCGGCGAGGTCGCCAAGCTGCGCGGTACCAACGAGCAGCTCGCCCGCGAGCTGGCCGACACGCAGCGCAAGCTGACCGACCAGTCGCAGTCCATCGATGCGCGCTTCAAGCCGCTGGAGCCGCAGAAGGTCAGCCTCGACGGCCGCGAGTTCCAGGTCGCGCCCGATGAGCGCAGTCAGTATGACGCCGCCATCGGCCTCGTGCGCCGAGGCGACTTCGCCGAGGCCGTGGCCGCGCTGAACGCCTTCCTGAAGCGCTACCCGGCCAGCGGCTACACCGACTCGGTGCGCTTCTGGCTCGGCAATGCCCAGTACGGCAAGCGTGACTACAAGGACGCCATCGCGACCTTCCGCGCCTTCGTCGCCGGCAACCCAGAGCATCCGCGCGCCGCCGAGGCGCTGCTAGCGCTGGGCAACTGCCAGGTCGAGCTGAAGGACAACAAGGCCGCCCGGCGCAGCTTTGACGACGTCATCAAGGCCTATCCCGGCACCGAGGCCGCCCAAGCCGCCAAGGAACGTCTGGCCACGCTGAAGTGACCGCGATGGATCAGCTCGACGCTGATCTGGAGCGTCGCTTCGGCGGTCTGCGCCGCCTGCACGGCGACGCGGCCTACCGGCGCCTGCGTACCGCGAGATTCGCGGTCGTGGGCCTGGGCGGTGTCGGCTCCTGGGCCGTGGAGGCGCTGGCCCGCAGCGGCGCTGCCGAGCTGATGCTGATCGACCTCGATCAGGTCTCCGAATCCAACATCAACCGCCAGATCCAGGCGCTGGGGTCCACCGTCGGCATGGCCAAGGCCGAGGCGCTGCGCCTGCGCATCGCCGACATTCATCCTGGCTGCGTCGTGTGCGTTGTCGAGGAGTTCGTCGAGCCGGACAACTGGCCTGGCCTGATCGGTGACGCCCAGTTCGACGGCCTCATCGACTGCTGCGACCAGGTGCGCGCCAAGGCCACGCTGGCCGCCTGGGCCCGAGAGCGGCAACTGCCCTTCGTCACCGTTGGTGCTGCCGGCGGCAAGCGCGAGCCGCATCGCGTGCAGATAGCCGACCTCAGTGCGACGACGCACGACCCGCTGTTAGCCTCACTGCGGCAGCGCCTGCGCAAGCACCACGCCGCGCCGCGAACGGGCAAGTTGGACGTCGCTTGCGTCTACTCGGTCGAGCCCGTGCATCTGCCGCAGCAAAGCGAAGGCGAAGCCTGTGACGTGGATGGCAGCCTGAACTGCCACGGCTACGGTTCCAGCGTCGCCGTCACTGCGACCTTCGGCCTGTGCGCGGCGGCCGAGTTGCAGCGCCTACACCTGGCGCGCACAGGCTTGAAGACTGCTGAATGAAAATTCTTGCGGGGCGCCAAAAAACCTGCCTATAATGGCGGGCTCTGCTTGACACGGGACGTTAGCTCAGTCGGTAGAGCAGCGGACTTTTAATCCGTTGGTCGCAGGTTCGAATCCTGCACGTCCCACCAGGTTTTTCAGCGGTGATTCGACGGAATCCACGCTACAATCACTGGCTCAGCACGGTTAGCCGAGTTGAATCAGGGCTCTTAGCTCAGTTGGTAGAGCAGCGGACTCTTAATCCGTAGGTCGAGTGTTCGAGTCACTCAGGGCCCACCAAATCAGCTTCCGGCAACGTCCGGTAGCGCAAAAAACCCCTTACGAATCAACGCGTAAGGGGTTTTTTGTTGTCTGCGCGGTTCACAGCGGCTTGACGTTGCCGTTCAGGCTGCCGGCCGGGTAGTTGTCGACGAACAGCCGCCAGACCCGCCCGGAGCGCACCGCCTGTGCGAATGCGGTGCGTAGCAGGCGGCGGTCGGCTTCGCCGAGCGTGTGGCGCGACAGGTAGAGGCCGCTTTCCGACCAGCCCAGTTCCTCCAGCGGCTCCGAGCGCACCTGGGGCATCAGTGGCGCGAGGTCGGGCTCCAGGGCCAGCGTGCCGATGAAGATGTTGGCCGTCATCACCGTGCCCTGGGCCAGGCCCAAGCGCAGCGCGCGGGCGACGCCGGCCGGGTCGGATTCCTCGACGAGGCGTTGCTGGGCCCGCAGCGCCGTCATCGCCTGCTCATAGGCCGGGCCGAAGGAGAAACCGCGCACGACGGCGATCTTGTAGTCGCGCTGCGCGACCAGCTCCGCCAGCGAGTTCGGCGCGGGCTTGCCCTGCGACAGCGACAACAGCGTGGCGCGCACCTGCAGCAGCGGCACGAACTCGCCGTGGGGGTCACGCGACGGCGAGGCGGATGCCGGCACGAGCAGGTCGGCCTGGCCGGTCTCGAACAGCTTCTGCAGCCGCGCCCGGGGCACGCGCTGCATCTGGAACTCGCAACCGACGCTGGCGCCCAGTTCGCGCAGCAGCGTGGGGTACAGGCCGCTGCTGCGTTCGCCGTCGAAGCTGACGCTCATGCCGACGGGCGCCATCGGCACGGCCATGGGGCGCGAGCAAGCCGCCTGCGCGGTTGCTGCAGCCAGCATGCCCCATGCCCACCAGACCGATCGCGTCGTTGCGTTCATGCCCCTCGGCTCCCTCTTGCCTGCGGGCGATTGTGCAGCCGCCCGACACGGCGCTCCAGCGCGTCGAAAGCGAGTTGCACCACGATGGCCAGCGCCGCAGCGGGCAGGGCGCCGGCCAGCAGCAGCGCGCTGTCGTTGACGGCCAGGCCCGCGACGATGCGCTCGCCCAGGCCACCGGCGCCGACGAAGGCCGCCACGGTAGCCGTGCCGACGTTGGTGACGGCCGCCGTCTTCACGCCGGCCATCAGCGTGGGCAGGGCCAGCGGCAGCTCGATGCTGCGCAGCGTCTGGCCGCGCGTCAGGCCCAGCGCCTGGGCGGCCTGCACGAGGCCGGGTGACACCGCCTGCAGGCCGGCATGGGTGTTGCGCACGATGGGCAGCAGCGCGTAGACGAACAACGCCAGCAGCGCCGGCACGAAACCAATGCGGCCCAGCAGCGCAATCAGGAAGGCCAGCAGCGCCAGCGAGGGCAGGGTCTGCAGCAGGCCGGCGAAGGCCATGACCGGCCCGGAGAGCCTGGGCCGCCGGTGCGCCGCAATGCCCAGCGGCACTGCCAGGGCGACGGCCAGTGCCACCGAGACCAGCACCAGCGCCAGATGCTGGCCCAGCAGCCGGGGCAGGTCGGGCGCCAGCAGGCGGTCCATCAAGCCGGGGCTTGCTGTCACCGCGCCAGCGCCGAGGAAGCTGCGCGCCACGACGGCGAAAGGCCGGCCCTCCAGCTCGGCCGCGGCGTTGAGCTCGATCATGCGCGCCGCCGGCAGCAGGCCGGCGAGGCCTTGCAGCGGGCGCTCGTCGACGCCGGCGCGCATCAGCAGCACGGCGTCGTAGCGCGGAAAGAAGCCGCGGTCGTCGCGCAGCACGCGCACCGGCTGGCGGGCGAGCTGGGCATCGGTCGTGTAGACGTCGATGAGGTCGACCTGGCCGCCGGCCAGCGCCTGGTAGGCCAGGCCATGGTCCAGCCCGTTGCCGGGTTTGAGCGTGATGCCGTAGGCGCGCTGTAGCGCCGGCCAGCCGTCGGCGCGGGCGATGAACTCGTGGGACAGGCCGGGCTTGAGTGCTGGCGCCTTGGCGGCCAGGTCGGAGATCGTCGCAATGCCCAGCCGCGCCGCGTCCGCCTCGCGCATCGCCAGCGCATAGCTGTTGTTGAAGCCCAGCGGCACGGCCGCCTTCAGGCCCAGCGGTTTCAGCCAGACGTTGATCTGCTTCAGCGGCGCCTGGGCATCGGCGGCCGAAGTGCGCTTGAGCAGCTCGCGCACGATGGTGCCGGTGTACTCTGGGTACAGGTCGATCTGCCCCTGCTGCAGCGCCGCCGCCAGGATGGCAGTGTTGCCCAGGCCCTGCCTGTGCTGGGCCGCGATGCCTTGTGCGGTCAGCGTCTGGCTGACGATTTCACCGAGCAGATAGCTTTCGGTGAAGCGCTTGGAGCCGACCTGAAGCGACTGGGCATGCAGATTGCCCATCAGCAGCAATGCGCCGCCCGCGAGGGCGACGCGGGCGAACAGCAGGACGAGCGCAATCATGGGTTTCATGATGCCTCGAACCAGCCGGTAGGAAGCCTCCTACGCAAAGGTGCAGCCGCCGCCGAAAGACGCCGCGCGTTTCGAGTTCTAGAGTTAAAGCCAATCAAGGAAGGAACCCCCCATGTCCCGAGCCCCCGATCACTTGTTGCGTCAGCATCTGGACAGCCTGGGCGCACATCTGCGCCAGTGCCGCAGCATCTCCGACCGCAGCCAGCGTGCCCTGTGTTCGCTGGAATCCATCGATGCGATGGTTGGCCACCGCTTGTTCACGACCGTGCTGCTCGGTGGACTTTTCATGCTGGTCTGCCTGGGTTTGACGGCCTGACAGCTCGTTTTACCGATTGTGTAAAGCGGCCCCTTCCGGGGCCGCTTTCTTTTTGTGCCTGTTGTTTCACGCCACCAGCGCCGGCTCGGCCCGCAGGGTGGCCGCACGCTCGGGCGCCGGCACCCACAGGCGCTGGTCGCCCGTGGCCTCGTTCAGTGCCAGCGGAGTGCCCGGGGCGAGCCGGCGGTAGCCGGCGGGCGTGCCGGCGTTGGCCGCAGCGCGCTGCACCAGCACGTCGATGCTGCGCCCGCCCACCTGCAGCCGCACGCGCGCCTGTGACCAGTGCGGCGGCAGGCAGGGCTGAACGGTCAGCTGGCCGCCGCTGAGGCGCACGCCGCAGATGGACTCGACGGCCGCGCGCAGCAGCCAGCCGGCCGCTCCCGTGTACCAGCTCCAGCCGCCACGGCCGGCGTGGGGCCGTGCGGTCTCGATGTCGCCCGCCACCGCGAACGGCTCCAGCCCATAGACCTCTCCATGCGCGCCGCGATGCGCCGGGCTGATGGCCGTGAACGCCGCCCAGGCGCGGTCCGCCTGGCCCAGCTGCGCGCTGGCCATCAGCGCCCAGGTGGCGGCGTGGTTGTACTGGCCGCCGTTCTCGCGCACCCCGCCCGGGTAGGCCTGGATGTAGCCGGCCTCGGGCTGGTGGTCCTTCAAGGGCGGCCACAACAGGCGCAGCAGGTGCGCGTCACGGTCGTGCAGCTCGCGCCAGGCGCTGTCCAGGGCCTGGGCGGCGCGCTCGGGCCGGCCGGCGCCGGTTAGCACGGCCCAGGCCTGCACGATGAGGTCGATGCGGCATTCGCTGGCCGTGTGCGTGCCCAGCACCGAGCCGTCGTCGAACCAGCCGCGGCGGTACCACTCGCCGTCCCAGGCGTTGGCGTCCAGCGCAGCGGAGAGCTTGTCGCGCGCCTGCTTCCAGGTCTCGGCGCGCGCCTGCTCGCCGCGCGCAACGGCCATGGGGCGCAGCGCGTCGATGACGGCGCACAGGAAGAAGCCCATCCAGACCGACTCGCCACGTCCTTCGGCGCCGACGCGGTTCATGCCGTCGTTCCAGTCGCCGGTGCCGAACAGCGGCAGGCCGTGCGCTCCCACAGGCAGGCTGATGTCGATTGAGCGCGCCGCGTGTTCGTAGAGGCTGGCGGTCTCTTCGGTGATGGCCGGCGTCTCGTAGATGTCCTCGGCGCCCTCGGGCACGGGTTTGCCGTCGATGAACGGCAGTTGCTCGTCGGCCAGCGCGGTGTCGCCCGTCCGCTCGGTGTAGAGCGCCAGCGCCAACCCCAGCCACAGCCGGTCGTCGGCGAAATGCGTGCGCACGCCGGCGCCGGCGGGCTCGTGCCACCAGTGCTGCACGTCGCCTTCCCGAAACTGGCGTCGCGCATGGCGGCGGATCTGCTCGGCCAGGCGCTCGGGCGCGTGCTGCACCAGCGACATCGCGTCCTGCAACTGGTCGCGGAAGCCAAACGCCCCGCCGGCCTGGAAGAAGCCGGCGCGGCCCCAGATGCGGCAGGCCAGCACCTGCGTGGGCAGCCAGTGGTTCACCAGCGCGTCGAAGCCGGCGTCGGGCGTCGCCACCTGCACTGGGGCGCTCAAGTTGCGCCAGACCTGGCGTTGTGCGGCGAGGCGTTGCAGCGGGTCCACCTGCCACGCGGCCTGGGCCAGCTCGCGCGCTTCGTTCAGGCTGGGCGCGTGTCCCAACAACACGGTGGCATGCCAGGCATGGCCGGCCTCCAGCCGCAGCGGCACGGCCAGCAGCGCGGCCGCGTCGGTGCCCGGGCCGGCCTGGCCGTCCAGCGCATGCGGCATGACGAGGCGGCCCTCGTCGTCGAACAGCAGGCGGCGGTCGCCGCTGGCTTCCACGGCGGCGCTCCACAGCCGGGGTGGGTTCAGGTCGGCGGCAAAACCCGCTTCGTGAGGCCAAGGCCACAACGCATGGTCCTCGGCCAGCGCGTCGACCTGGTCGGGCGTCTGGTCGCCGCCGCGCGTGGGGCGCAGCGCCAGCCAGGCCGTGTGGCCGCCAAAGCCGTTGAGGCCGTCGGCCTGCGTGGCCAGCACCAGCGTCGGCGCATCGGCTGCGGCCGTGGACGGGGCTTCGATGCGCGTCACGACGCTGCGGCGGGCGCTGCTGTCCATGCCCAGCTGCCATTGCGCGGCGGCCAGCAGGCGCAGCCGGCGCGGCGCGGTGCCGGGCGCCGCATGCAGCTCGACCTGGCACTGGCGCACGGCGGCCTGGGCATCGACCGTCCAGCGCAGGCGCACGACCATGCCGGGCAGCGTGAAGGCCATCGCCGTGGCGCCGGGCAGGTGGGCCACCGGTTGATGAGCGCTGGCGCGGCCCAGCAGCCAGGCGCAGCCGCTGTCCAGGCAGTGCAGGATCAGCCATTCACCGGGCGAGTCCAGCAGCGCGTCGTTGGACCAGGGCGTGATCTGGTGCAGGCGGCTGTTGCCGGCCCAGGCCATGCCGGCACCGCGCTCGGACACCTGGCAGCCGAACTGCTCGTTGGCGATGACGTTGACCCAGGGCCGCGGCGGCTGGCTCTGCGGCGCCAGCTCGAAGCGGCAGGCGCTGCTGGCGGTGTCGAAGTCGTGCGCTGGCTGCGTGGCGCCGGGCTCGGCGGCCTTCCACAGCACATGGGTCGCGAGCGCGGCGCGGCGGGCCTTGGCGGCCTGTTCGTGCGGCTGGGTGATGCGCTCCAGTTGCTGGGCCAGCGGCCGGCCGTCGGCAAACCAGCGCACGCGGGCCAGCAGGTTCAGCGCAAAGCGGGTGTCCTGCTGCACGGCGCCGTCGGCCAGCACATGCAGCCGCGCACGGCCGCGCTGCTGCTGCTCGGCGAGTGAGCGCAAAGCGCGCGACACCGGCGCCAGGTAGGAGGCCGGCTCGGCGTCCAGTGCGACGATGTCCACCGTCAGCGGGCTGCCCTGGGCCTGCAGCAGCGCGCACAGCTCGCGCACCATCAGCACGCCGGTCGTGTCGGCCACGCGGATGAGGATGATGGGCACGTCGCCCGAGATGCCGTGCCGCCACAGGGCGTCGCGCTGGTAGTGCCCCTCCAGTGCCGGCACGCCGTCGCGCGGGCCTTGAGAGGTCAGCAGCGTCTGCAGCGCCAGGCCGGCGCGCCAGGCGCCCGGGGCCAGGCCGGCGCCCTGGGTGCGCACGCCGGCCATCGTGTGTGCCAGCATCAGCGTGCGCTCGCGCAGCGCGGGCTGGGCCAGCTTGTCGAGCACATGGTTCAGCGTCTGCGCCTCGGGTGCGGCGGCGGTGGCCAGCGTCAGTGTGATGCGCGCGCCCGGCGGGATGTGGAGCGCCAGGTGCAGCAGCGAGATCGGGTCGTTGCCGGTGTCCAGCGCGCCGGCTTCGCTGGACAGGCCCGGCACCTGGCTGGCGAGCAAGGCCTTGCCGTCGGCACGGGCGATAGCGCCACCCGGCTGCCCGGGCCGGCCGCCGCGGGCAAGCCAGTGGGCGCGGTCGGTGCCGGCCTGCAGGCGGTCCAGCCGCGCGCCGCCTTCCATCTCCAGGCCGACCAGCGCATGCACCGCATGCAGCGGCGCCTCCTTGTGGCCGCGCGGCAGGCGCTGCCAGTGCAGTGCGCGCTGGTCGGGTGCCCAGTGCGCCTGCAGGAACAGCTTGCCGAACGCCGGGTGGGCCAGGTCGGCCCGCGCGGGTGCCAGCACCGGCTCGAAGCTGGAGACGAGTGCCACGCGGCGCTCGCGGTCGGACAGGTTGCGCAGCGTGATGCGGCGCAGTTCTACGTCGTCCTCCACGGCCACCCAGACCTCGGTGTGGCTGTGCAGTTGCTCGCCCTCGGCCGTGAACTGCGCGCTGGCCGGGTGCAGGCGGGCGCTGTAGCGCCACTGCGGGCCGGGCGTGGGCCGCAGCGTCAGCGACCGCCAGGGGCTGACCTCCGGCCCGCCGCGCCAGCTGCCCTCGGCCGTGGCGGGCCAGGGCGTGTCCAGGTCGCGCAGGTGCAGGTGGTGGCCCAGCAGGTCCTGCGACAGATCGTCGTGCCAGCGGTTGAGCAGCACCTGCTGGCCGGGCTCGCCGAACATCAGCGCGCCGCCGCCGTGCTCGCGCAGCATGGAACTGAGCCTGCCCTGGCCCAGCCAGGCGGTCGCCGGCAGTGCACGGCCGCGCGTGTCGGGCACGACCAGCGAGATGTGGGCCTGGCGCGGCGCGGTGCGCGTGGGCGTGGCGGGTGGCTCCTTCAGCGGCGGCACCTCGTGCGGCGCACGCTCGTGCAGCAGCCAGCGCACGGCCGACAGGCGCGGCTCGGCGTCGGCCCAGCGCTGCGGCGCGCCGCCGCACAGCACCTCGGTCAGCGCGACCAGCGCCATGCCCTGGTGATGGCTCATGGCCGTGCCGATGCGCTGGAATCGCGGGCCGGCCCGTGAGTCCATCTCGTCGGCATCGCTTGCAACTTCGGGCTGGCGGCTGGCGGTGTAGTCCAGCGCCTCCATGAAGCCCAGCTCGTGGCGTGCGCCGAGCGCCTGCAGATGGCGCAGGTTGGCCACGGCGGCGCGCGGCATCACCATCGTCGCCATCAGGCTGGCATAGGGCGCGATGACGATCTCTTCCGGCGGCGTGTCGCGCAGTGCCAGCGCGGCCGTGCCCTGCGGGCCGTACTGGTAGGCCAGGCTCGCGTCGCGTTTGGCGTAGGCGCTCTCGGACACGCCCCAGGGCAGGCCCCTGGCCTTGCCGGCGCGGATCTGCTCCACCACCGTCGCGCGGGCGGCCTCCTCCAGCGCGCTGCCGGCGGGTTCGTCCAGCACCAGCGACGGCATCAGCATCTCGAACATCGAGCCCGACCAGCTCTTCAGCCCCGTCACCGGGCCGCGCGAGAAGAACGGCCGGCCGAGCGCGCCCCAGTGCGCGGCCGGCAGGTCGCCCTTGGCGATGGCGACGAGGCTGGTCAGCCGCGCCTCGGAGGCGAGCAGGTCGTAGTGGTTCTGGTCCAGCCTTTCGTCGCCGTGCTCGACATAGGGCGGCGCGATGGCGCCGATGTGCAGCAGCCGGCGCTGCGGGTCGTAGAGCCAGCGGAAGTCATGCGCCAGTGCCAGTGCGCGGGCGCGGGCGGCGACGGCGTTCAGCGCCTCGGCCACGTCGGGCGGCGGCGCCATGCCGTCCTCGCCGCGCGCAAAGCCCTCGCAGGCGGCTGCGACCACCAGCAGATGGGCGCACAGGTTGCCGCTGTCCACGGCCGACACGTAATGCGGCTCCAGCACCGCCAGGCGCTGCGTGTCCATCCAGTTGTAGAGATGGCCGCGGTGCTTCGGCAGCTTGTCCAGCGTGTCCAGCGTGCGGCCTATGCGCTCGGCCAGGCCCACGTTGTGCAGCCAGCCGAACTCGCGCGCGCAGCAGGCCGACAGCAGGTACAGGCCGATGTTGGTGGGCGAGGTGCGGTGGGCGATGGCCACGTCGGGGTCGAACTGCACGTTGTCGGGCGGCAGGTCGTTGTCGTCCTTGGTGACCCAGCGCTCGAACCAGCGCCAGGTGTCGCGCGCCACGCCCAGCAGGTAGTGGCGCTCGTCGTCGTCGATCGCCTCGCGGCGCGGCTTGGCACGCGGCCGGCTTGCCAGCGCGATCCACAGCGGCGACAGCAGCCAGGCGGCCAGCAGCGGCAGCGCGATATGCCACGGCACCGGGGCACCCAGGAAGTCGGCATTGACCAGCAGCGTGGCGAGCACGCCGGTGGCGAAGCTCAGTCGGCGGTGCTGGCTCAGCAGCGAGCGCCAGTCGGTGCGGGCGGCGGCCTCGGCGGCGTCGGCGGTGGTCCACTCCAGCAGGCCGCGGCGCGTGACCTGCTGGCGCCACAGCGCACGAGTGATGGCGTCCAGCTGCAGCCAGGTGGCCGCCGGTAGCATGGCCAGGTGCCAGGCCGTGCCACCCACGGCGCGGCCCAGCTCGATGCCGGCCTGGCGGTAGAAGCGCGGCAGCGAGATGCGGTCCCGTGCGGGCGCGCAGGCGGCCAGCGCGCCCATCAGCGGCCCGGCGCCGAAGGCCGCCGCCACGGCGGTCAGCGCCCAGCCGGGCGTCAGCCCCAGGCCCAGCCAGGACGTGACGAGCAGCAGCAGCGCGGCCGGTGCCACGAGGCTGCGGCGCAGGTTGTCCAGCATCTTCCAGACGTGGATGCCGCGCAGGCCCCAGCGGCGCGGCTCGTTGATGAAGGGCAGCAGCTGCCAGTCGCCGCGTGTCCAGCGGTGGATGCGCGACGCGGCCACGTCGGCATGCATGGGCGCGGCCTCCACCAGCACCACATCGCTGACACCGGCGCAGCGCATCAGCGAACCCTCCAGCAGGTCGTGGCTCAAGACCTGACCCTCGGGCAGGCGGTGGGCCAGCACCTGGGCGGCGGCCTGCACGTCGATGAGGCCCTTGCCCGTGGCACTGCCTTCCTCGAACAAGTCCTGGTAGACCTCTGACGCGGCGTTGCTGTACGGGTCCAACCCCGGCTGGCCGGCGAACAGGCTGTGGAACCAGGTGCCGTGCACCGTGGAGCTGCCGGCGGCCGTGGCCAGCGGCGTGGCGATGCGCGGCTGCAGCATTCCGTGGCCGTGCACGACGGTGACCGCGCCGCGTGCAGACGTCTCGACGCGCGGCCGGTTCAGCGGGTGGGCGGCGATGGCCACCAGCTCGCGCAGGGCGCCCGGGGGCAGGGCGGTGTCGCTGTCCAGCGAGACGAGATGGCGGATGGCCGGCGCGGGCGTGGACAGCTCGCCCAGGTCGACAAAGCGGTCCGGCAGCGCGACTGTCGCCAAGGTCGCAGGGTCGGCGGCCAGCAGCGCCACCAGCGCCTCGATCTTGCCGCGCTTGCGCTCCCAGCCTATCCAGTGCTGCTCGGTCTCGCTCCAGCGGCGTTCACGGTGCAGCAGCAGGAAGCGCGGCAGGCCACCACAGCTCAGGCCGTAGCGCTGGTTCAGTGCCGCTATGCCGGCGCGCGCCTGGGCCAGCAGCGCGGTGTCCTGCGGCAGGTGCTCGGCCTTGGCGTCGGCGTAGTCGCTGAGCAGCGCGAACTGCGCCTCGGCCTCCAGGTTGGCGAGGTGGTGGCGCTCCAGCTGGGCCAGCAGCGCCCTGATGCCCTTGGGCCGCGTCAGCATGCAGGGGATGACGACGAGGGTGCGCGCCTCGGGCGGGATGCCGCCGGGCCAGGCCAGGCGCGGCAGCCGCAGCGGCCGGGAGCTTTCGCTGATGAGGCGGTTGGCCAGCGCCACGATGGCCTCGCTAGCCGGCAGCGCGGCCAGCAGCGCGGCTGCCATGGCCATCGGCCAACCGGTGTCGGCCGGCAGCCCCACGGCCAGCAGCAGCGCCATCGCGGCGATGCTGAGCAGGCACAGGCTGGCCAGGTAGATGAAGGTGCGGTGGCGGCGCAGCACGGCCGAGGCGCGCTCGGGCCAGCGGTCCTTGATGTGCAGCTCGTTGAGCAACTGCGCGCGGCCACGGCCGATGAGCCAGTGCAGCGGCGCGCGCTCGGCGGCGTCTGGCCCCCAGCCCGGGTCGTTGCACAGGCGGTGCAGCACCTGGGCCAGGTCGGCCTCGGGTACGCCGTGCCTGGCCGACATCGCCTCGATGCAGTGCATGGCGCGGTTCTGCGTGCTCTCCTGCTCCTGGCGATAGACGTCGATCTGGTTCAGCGCCTTCAGCGCCGGATGCACGGCGTCAAAGCAGCTCGCCCAGTCGGCCGCGCCCAGCCGGCGCAGGCTGCCGATGGCGTTGCGGATGCTTTGGTGGTCGGCCGCGCTTTCCGTCTGCTCGGCGGCCTGGGCGGCGGCAGGGTCGGGCACCAGGCCGTTGACCCAACTGCGCGCGGCGGCCCAGGCGGAATCGGGCCCTTGCTCTTCGTCGGGCTGGCCGAGCGTGCGGTCGACGAGGCGGTCGTGCAGGCGCAGCGCCAGCGCCTGGATGGCCGGGTCAGCCGGCCAGCGGGCCTGCCAGTCGGCGAGCTGGCGGCGCACCGCGTCGGCGCTGGCATGCGGCAGCGTCTCGAACAGCGCCTGCGCGGCGCGCCGGCCGAGATGACGCCAGGCGGCGCGCTCGGCCAGGCGGCGCAGGTTTTCCACCAGCACGACGCGCAGCGTCGACGGCAGCGCCCACAGCTCGCGCAGCGTAAGCGGCTGCGCTTCGTGGTGGCCGGCCAGGAAGTGGCACATCACCGCCATGTCCAGCGAGCTGTCGGCATGCGCCACCCACGCCCAGGCCACGCCGTAGACGCGCGGCAGGCCTTGCAGCGGCTCGTCGGCCAGGCGCGGCAGGCGCTGGAAGTAGCTGCGCGGCAGGTCATGCAGCACCTCGTCGAGCTGCTGCTGCACGAGGCGGGCGTTGTCCAGCAGCCAGGCGTGGGCCGGGTCGGTGTCGGCCTGCAGGCCGTGCTCGGCCAGCACCTCCAGAGCGGCGCTCCAGACCTGCAGGTTGCTCTTCAGGCGCGGGAAGAACGGGCGCGGCTTGCTGCGGTCGTCATCGACGCGCTGTGCTGCGGCCAGGCTGCGCCCATGCTCGGCAAAGCGCTCGGCGCCGAACTGCACGGCGCGCACGGGCAGCGCGGCGGCCTCCGGGCCGGTGGCCACGCGCAGAAAGCCCACGGCTGCGCCACCGGGCGTCAGGTCCTGGGGCAGGGGGGCGGGCGGTGCGGGGGGGAGCTCGGACATGGCGCCACTGTCGGCGCCTGCAGGCCGGCCCGGCAGCGGCAGTCGTGCCGAGTGGCTGTCAGTGCAGTCCTACGGGTAGGGCGACATGCTGCACACTCGCTCACGATGCGAAAACTGGAACGATATTGGCTGACGTTCTAGGGGTGGCGCTGCACTCGGCTCGCGGTCAGCCCTGAATCCTGAGCCTGCCCGCCAGCTCCACGTACTCCGGCGCCACCTTGGCCGGCGTCGCATCCGCCAGATGGGCGCGCAGCACACGCTTGAGCGTCTCCGGCTGCGGCGTCAGCGGCCCTGCAAAGCGCACATGCTCATCGTCGGCGATCAGCAACGTCGGGAAGGTCTCGATGTCCAGATCGCCGATCAGCTCGGCCTCGTCCTCGATGTCGATCCAGCGCACGTGCAGGCCTTGCTGTGGCAGCTCCGCGCAGGCGGCTTCGAATATTTGCTGGTAGGACTCGCAGGTGCGGCACCAGGCGGCGCAGAGGCAGGCGATGTGGACGGGCATGGGGCGGCATGGTGCCATGCCGCGCGAGGCTTCAGCGTTCCTCGGCCTCGCTGCGGCTGGCGCGCCAGCATTGGATGAGCTGTTCCGCCAGCCCAGGCAGCTCGCCCCGGCCCACGCGGCGGGCGAAGCCGAAGCGTTCGCCGGCATAGACGCGGTCATAGGCCAGGCGCGACACGTGGGCGGGCCAGCCCTGGGCGGCCATCAGCGCCGAGAAGCGCTCCAGCGATTGAAGCGCCGCCTGCACGGGCTGATGCTCGAAGGGGATGCGGTCGTCGATGACCAGCCGCGCGCAGCCGGGCTGGCCGGTGATGCGGCGCGGGGCCAGGCTGGGCTGCGGGAGCCGGCGGGGGGGCTGGGGCGTCATGCCGCCAACATAGGACGGCGGGCCCGGCAGCGGTAGCGAAAAGCACCGTTTCTGCGGCCTGCGCCGCAGGCACGGCGATGGAGCCGCGCAAGCCGTGGTTTTGGTCACGGCGATCAGGCCAGGGGCAGCTGGCCGATGATGTGCCGCAGCACCCGGTCTTCCAGCTCCGCAAACCCCGGCGCCGTGCGCGCGCGCGGCCGGGGCAGCGAGACGGTGGCGTCCAGCGCAATGCCGCCGCCGTCGATCAGCAGCACGCGGTCGGCCAGCGCGACGGCCTCGGTCACGTCATGCGTGACGAGCAGCGCCGTGAAGCCGTGGCGGCGCCAGAGCTGCTCGATGAGGCGGTGCATCTCCAGCCGGGTGAGCGCGTCCAGCGCTCCCAGGGGTTCGTCCAGCAGCAACAGGCGCGGGCGGTGCACCAGCGCGCGGGCCAGGGCGACGCGCTGGCGCTGGCCGCCGGACAGCGTCGCCGGCCACTCGTCGCCGCGGCCGGCCAGGCCGACCTGGGCCAGCGCTTCCATCGCGCGGTCGCGCGCATCGCGGCCGGTGAGGCCCAGGGCCACGTTGTCGACGACGCGCTTCCAGGGCAGCAGGCGGGCGTCCTGGAACATCAGCCGGCGTTCTTGATCGGTGCCGGCTTCGACGCCGCCGGCGCTGGGGGCGTCCAACCCGGCGATGAGGCGCAGCAGCGTGCTCTTGCCGCAGCCGCTGCGGCCCACCAGCGCGACGAACTCGCCGGGGGCGACGTCCAGGTCCAGGCTGGTCAGCACATGGCGGGCGCCGAAGGACTTGGCGACGCCGCGCAGCCGCAGCGCGAGGCCGTTGGACGGGTCGCGGGCTGCCTCGGTCGATGGTTCACGTGGCAGCACGGGGGCGTCGATCTCGGTGAGCCACATGTCAGGTCCCTTGCAGGGCATAGCCGCGGTGCCACGGCAGCCAGGCCCTCTCAAGCCCGCGCGCGACGACATCGGCCAGCTTGCCGAGCAGCGCGTAGAGCAGGATGCCCACGAACACGATGTCGGTCTGCAGGAACTCGCGGGCGTTCATCGTCAGGTAGCCGATGCCTTCCTGGGCCGACAGCGTCTCGGCGACGATGAGCAGCACCCACATCAGGCCCAGCGAGAAGCGCAGGCCCACGAGGATGGAGGGGAGGGCACCGGGCAGGATGACCTGCCGGTACAGCTGCCAGCTCGACAGGCCGTAGCTGCGCGCCATCTCGATGAGGTCGCGGTCGACGTTGCGGATGCCGTGGAAGGTGTTCAGGTAGACCGGGAAGAACACACCGACGGCCACCAGCACCAGCTTGGCCGCCTCGTCGATGCCGAACCACAGGATGACCAGCGGGATCAGTGCCAGCGCGGGGATGTTGCGCAGCATCTGCAGCGTGGTGTCGAGCAACGCTTCGGCACGGCGCCAGGTGCCGGTCAGCAGGCCCAGCAGCAGGCCCAGGCCGCCGCCGATGGCGAGCGCCGAGAAGGCCCGCGCCGCGCTGACGCCGACGTGGTGCGCCAGCTCGCCGGACAGCAGCAGCTTCCAGAACGCCGCCAGCACGGCGGCCGGCTCCGGCAGGATGCGCGCCGACAGCAGGCCGCTGCGCGACGCGATCTCCCAGGCAATGATGATGGCCGTGGGCAGCAGCCAGGGGGTCAGGCGGCGCAGCATCGCGTTCAGCTTGCGGAGACCGCCTTGGGCACGTAGCTGTTCGCCACGACCTCGCCGAACGGGCCGGTCAAGGCCGGCGACGTGAGCTTCTCGCGCACATCCAGCGGCAGCAGCGGGAACACCAGCTCGGCAAAGCGATGTGCTTCGTCCAGGTGCGGGTAGCCGCTGAGGATGAAGTACTGCAGGCCGATGTCGGCATATTCCTTGATGCGGTCCGCCACCTGCTGCGGGCTGCCGACGAGGGCCGTGCCTGCACCGCCGCGCACCAGGCCCACACCGGCCCACAGGTTGGGCGAGATCTCCAGCCCGGCGCGCACGTTGTTCTTGTCGAACTGGCCACCATGCAGCTCGGCCATGCGGCGCTGGCCGACCGAGTCCATGGTCTTGAAGCGCGCCTGCGCGGCCTTCACGGTGGCCTCGTCCAGCTCGGACAGCAGCTCGGTGGCCGCGCGCCAGGCCGCGTCCTCGGTCTCGCGCACGATGACGTGCAGGCGGATGCCGTAGCTCAGCTGGCGGCCCTTGGCAGCGGCGCGCTCGCGCACGTCCAGCAGCTTCTTCTCCACCTCGGCGGGTGGCTCGCCCCAGGTCAGGTAGGTGTCGACCTGCTCGGCCGCCAGGTCGTGCGCCGGGCCGGACGAGCCACCGAAGAACACCGGCGGGTAGGGGGTGTTGATCGGTGGGTAGAGCACCTTGCCCGCCTTGACGCTCAGGTGCTCGCCTTCATAGTCCAGAGGCTCGCCGGTGTGAGAGCGGGTCAGCAGGTCGCGCCAGATGCGGATGAACTCGGCGGACTGCTCGTAGCGCTCGGCATGGCCCAGGAACTGGCCGTCGCCGGCCAGCTCCTCCGGGTCGCCGCCGGTGACGAGGTTGACGAGCAGGCGGCCGCCCGACAGGCGGTCCAGCGTGGCGGCCATGCGGGCGCTCTGCGACGGCGCCACGAGGCCGGGGCGCAGCGCGACGAGGAACTTCAGGTGGCGCGTCGCGTCGATGAGGCTGGCGGCGACGACCCAGGAGTCTTCGCATGAACGGCCCGTGGGCAGCAGCACGCCTTCGTAGCCCAGGCTGTCCGCCGCGATGGCGATCTGCTTGAAGTAGGCAAAGTCGTTCACGCGGGCGCCGCGCGAGCTGCCCAGGTAGCGGCTGTCGCCGTGGGTGGGGATGAACCAGAAGATCTTCATGGCGGTGTCACTTGGCGTCGGCCAGCTTTGCCGCGCCGGGCAGCGCGTCGGCCACGCGGATGGGCTTGGGGATCAGGCCCAGCGCATGGAAGGTGTCGGCGATCTTCTGCTGCTCGGCGGCGACGGCGGGCGTCAGCGGCTTCACGCCGAACTGGTAGCGCGTCAGCGCCAGCTCAACGACCTCGGTCGACAGGCCTTGCAGCGGCGCGATGACGGCAGCGGCGGCCTTGATGTTGCCCTTGAGGTAGGCAGCCTGGGCCTGCGTGTCCTCGAACAGCGCCTGGATGACCTTGGGTTGCGACTGCGCGTAACCGCGCTCGGCCAGGTAGTAGGCGTAGTTGTTGACGATGCCGCGTCCGTCCTGCAGCAGGCGGGCGCCGCTCTGCTTCTCGACGGCGCTGAGGAAGGGGTCCCAGATCACCCAGGCATCCACCGCGCCGCGCTCGAAGGCGGCGCGCGCATCGGCCGGCGGCAGGTAGACGGGCTGGATGTCGCTGAACTTCAGGCCCTGCTTCTCCAGCGCCTTGACGATCAGGTAGTGGACGTTGCTGCCCTTGTTCAGCGCGACCTTCTTGCCCTTCAGCTCCGCCACCGACTTGATGGGCGAGTCCTTGGGCACGACGATGGCCTCGGCCTCGGGGGCGGCCGGGTCGAAGCCGATGTAGACGAAGCTGGCACCGGCGGCCTGCGCAAAGATGGGCGGCGCCTCGCCGACGAAGCCCACGTCGACGGCGCCGACGTTCAAGCCTTCCAGCAACTGCGGGCCGGCGGGGAACTCGACCCACTTCACCGCCACGCCCAGCGGGGCGAGCTTCTTTTCGAGCGAGCCGGTGGATTTCTGCAACGTGAGCAGGCTGGCGGATTTCTGGAAGCCGATGCGCAGCGTGCTCTGCGCGGAGGCATGGAAGCTGACGGCAGCGACGAGCAGCGGTGCGGTCCAGCGGAAGAAGGAACGGAGAAGCATGCGTGTTGTCCTGTGCAAAAAAGTCCCGGCGCTCGGTCGCACCCGATCAGCGCCCGGGCGCCGGGAAGAAGTCGCCGATCCCGGGCGGGAGGCGAGGAGACAGGGGGTGGTGCGCGTCAGCGCCTACAGCTCAGCTCGGTGTCGCCGCGCACTCGCGCTGCGGGCACGATGGGTTCGAGCGCCCGGTCCAGCCGCGCGAGCAGGTCGGGGTCGGGCACATAACCGCCCGACTCATGGCGCTGCAGCTGGGCGTCGGTGGCGAACACACCGTCCAGCACATGGCGCGCGCCCAGCGCCGACAGCACGGGCTTGAGCGCGTAGTCCAGCGCCAGCAGGTGGGCCGCGCTGCCGCCGGTGGCCAGCGGCAGCACAGTCTTGCCGCGCAGCGCGTCGGGCGGCAGCAGGTCCAGGAAGAGCTTCAGCAGGCCCGAGTAGGCGGCCTTGTAGATGGGCGTGCCGACGATGACCAGACCGGCACCGGCGACCGCCTCGACGGCGCGCGTGATGGCGGGGTCGTTCATGTCGGCGAACAGCAGCGGACCGGCGGGCAGCTCGCGCACGGCGATGTGCTCGCTGCGCGTGGCCACGCCTTCAAGGCGGGTCAGCGCGAACTGCGTCAGCCAGGCCGAGCGCGAGCGTTCGCTGGGGCTGCCGGAGATGCTGGTGATGTGCATGGTGGCCTGTGGGGTGTCAGGCCTTGCACGATAGGGAAGGGCGCTTCTGCGCGGAACGAAGGAAAGCGGGGATGCTTATGCGGTGCGTGTTGCGCGCGTCGCTGGCGGGGCCTGGGCCTGCATGCACCGTGGTCCCTCCGGCGGGAATCGAACCCACATTTGCCGCTTAGGAGGCGGCCGTTCTATCCATTGAACTACGGAGAGCGCCGCGCGGGCGCTGCGGCCCGGCGAGGGCGCGGATTCTCGCATGCGTGTGCCGGTCCTCTTGCTATCGCCGCGATTGCGAGGATTGCGTTGCTTCGACATGGAGCGGTTTCTAGACTGCAGGCCTTCCCCCCACAGTCAAAGGAGACAGCCATGTCCACCGAAGCGCAATGCCCGTTCTCGGGCGCCCAAGACAAGCAACCTGTCGTCCGTGCCCGCAACAACCGGCACTGGTGGCCCGACCAGCTCAACGTCGGCTCGTTGCACCAGCAGTCGCCGCGCGGCAACCCGATGGGCGAGTCATTTGATTACGCCGCCGAGTTCAAGACGCTGGACCTGGACGCTGTCGTCAAGGACCTGCACGCGCTGATGACCGACTCGCAGGACTGGTGGCCGGCCGACTACGGCCACTACGGCCCCTTCTTCATCCGTATGGCCTGGCATGCCGCCGGCACCTACCGCGTGGCCGATGGCCGCGGCGGCGGCGGCACGGGCGGCCAGCGCTTCGCGCCGCTGAACAGCTGGCCCGACAACGGCAACCTCGACAAGGCGCGCCGCCTGCTGTGGCCCGTCAAGCAGAAGTACGGCCGCAAGCTGTCCTGGGCCGACCTCTTCATCCTGACCGGCAACGTCGCGCTGGAGTCCATGGGCTTCAAGACCTTCGGCTTCGGCGGTGGTCGTGAAGACATCTACGAGCCCGAGGAGATCGACTTCGGCGCCGAGGCCGAGTGGCTGGCTGCGAGCAGCGCGCCGGCCAGCCGCTACAGCGGCGAGCGCCAGCTGGCCGAGCACCTGGCCGCCGTGCAGATGGGCCTGATCTACGTGAACCCCGAGGGCCCGGACGGCAACCCCGACCCGGTGCTGTCGGCGCACGACATCCGTGTCACCTTCGCGCGCATGGCGATGAACGACGAGGAGACGGTGGCCCTCGTTGCCGGCGGCCACACCTTTGGCAAGGCGCACGGCGCGGGCGACCCCAAGCAGCTGGGCCGCGAGCCCGAGGCCGCTGACATCTGCGACCAGGGCCTTGGCTGGCGCAGCAGCTACGAGTCCGGCATGGCCGGCCACACCATCACCAGCGGCCTGGAAGGCGCCTGGAAACCCAACCCGACGACCTGGGACAACGGCTACTTCGACACGCTGTTCAAGTACGAGTGGGAGCTGACCAAGAGCCCCGCCGGGGCCCACCAATGGCGGCCCAAGGGCGGTGCCGGCGCGAACGACGTGGTCGACGCGCATGACCCGACCAAGTTCCACGCGCCGATGATGTCCACGGCCGACCTGGCGCTGCGGTTCGATCCGGCCTACGAGAAGATCTCGCGCCGCTTCCACGCCAACCCGGCCGAGTTCGCCGACGCGTTCGCGCGCGCCTGGTTCAAGCTGACCCACCGCGACATGGGTCCCATCTCTCGCTACCTCGGCAAGCTGGTGCCGCGTGAAGAGCTGATCTGGCAGGACCCCGTCCCGAAGGTCGACCATGCGCTCGTCGATGCGAACGATGTCGCCGCGCTGAAGGCCAAGCTGTTGAATTCGGGCCTGACGACCGCGCAGCTGGTGACGACCGCCTGGGCCTCGGCCTCTACCTTCCGTGGCAGCGACAAGCGCGGTGGTGCCAACGGCGCGCGCATCCGCCTGGCACCGCAGAAGGACTGGGAAGTCAACCAGCCCGCTGAACTGGCCAAGGTGCTGTCGACGCTGGAATCGCTGCAGCAGGAGTTCAACGCGTCGGCTTCCGGCGGTAAGAAGATCTCGCTGGCCGACCTCATCGTGCTGGGCGGCAGCGCCGCAGTGGAAGCCGCGGCGAAGCAGGGCGGCTTCGATGTCGTCGTGCCCTTCCACCCCGGCCGCGGCGACGCGACGCAGTCGCAGACCGACGTCGAGTCGTTCGCCGTGCTGGAGCCGCAGGCCGACGGCTTCCGCAACCACCTGCGCCAGGGCCTGCCTGCGGCCAAGGCGGCGGAGCGGCTGGTCGACAAGGCGCAGCTGCTGCAGCTGTCGGCGCCGGAGATGGCGGTGCTGGTGGCCGGCCTGCGCGTGCTGGGCGCCAATGCCGGCGGCAGCAAGCACGGCGTCTTCACGACGCGGCCCGGCACGCTGAGCAACGACTTCTTCAGTAACTTGCTGGACATGCGCACGAAGTGGCAGAAGTCCGCCACCGATGCCGACGTGCTGGAAGGCGTGGACCGCCAGACCGGCGAGCGCCGCTGGACGGCCACCGTCGTCGACCTCGTCTTCGGTTCCAACGCGCAGCTGCGCGCGCTGGCCGAGGTCTATGCCGGCGCGGACGCCCAGCAGAAGTTCGTGCAGGACTTCGCTGCGGCCTGGGTCAAGGTGATGGACGCGGATCGCTTCGACCTGCGTTGATGGGGGAGGGGACGGGCGCCAGAATGCCCGTCTCCAACTCTCACCGGGGCGAGCCCATGACCACCCACCAAGGCAGCTGCCACTGCGGCCGCATCAAGTTCGAAGTCGATGGCGAGATCGATTCCGGGTTGTCCTGCAACTGCTCCATCTGCCAGCGCAAGGGCTCGCTGCTGTGGTTTGTTCCTCGCACCGCTTTGCGCCTGCTGACGCCGGAGAGCGACCTGGCCAGCTACACCTTCAACAAGCACGTCATCCAGCACCGCTTCTGCCCGACCTGCGGCATCCATCCCTACGGCGAAGGCAAGGCGCCGAATGGCGATGCGGTCGCGGCGGTGAACATCCGCTGCATCGAGGGCATCGACCTCGCGGCCGTGCCGGTGCATCAGTACGACGGGCGGGCGAAGTAGAGCGCTTCAGGCGGCCTTGGACCAGCGAGTGATAGCCGCTCGAAGGCGGCGCCTGCCGTCATCGTCGAGCGGCATGTCCGGTAGCCGGGTGAGCGCGTCAGCGGTCGAAACGTGCCCGTGCTGCAGCAGGGCGATGCAGAACAGCCGGTCCTTGCCGCGCCCTGCGGCAGCCTTGGAGAGGAAGAGGTCGACGAGGTCGAGGCAGTAGCCGACGCGGCCATTCGTTGCTGCGCTTTGCACGCGATGCAGACGCTGCTGCCAGCCGTTGGGCAGGATGGCCGTGTCGGGCCCGACGCCCTGCGCGTAGTAGCCGTAGGTCTCGTGGAACTGCGAGCCCTCTCCCAGCGCGCCGTCGATCTTTTCGGCCAGCTCGGGCGCCGCCAGCGGGTAGATGTCGGCCTCGGCGGACATTGTGAATTCCGCTGCGGCATTTGGCAGCGCGCCCAGGATGGACTGGCTGCCGACGATGACGAACTCGTACTGGTCCGTCACCGCCGCGCTGGCGCGGATGAGGTGCTCCAGCTCTTCGCGGGTCATGGCTCAACTCGGGCTGGCGGTGGCGCCCAGCGTGACGCCTTTCTTGAGCTGGCTGACGTCGGCCAGCACGCGCGCGCGCACGGCGGCTGGCAGCACGGTGATGAGAGGCGATGCCTGTCGCAGCTCCTGAGCGCGGCGGCTGCGGCCGAGCACCTTGCGCCAGCTGCGCCGCTCCAGGATGCCTTGCCATTCTTGCCACAGGGAGGTGGTGTTGGACACCCGGCCGCCAAGCCAGCGTTTGAGCGTCTCCTGAGCCTCATCCACCAACTCGGGCTGCTCACGCACGAGACGCACGGCCTCCTCGTGGAGAACCAGGCTTTGCAGGTCTTGTGCGTCGTGGCGTGAGGTGTCGGCCGTGACGCTGACGCGCACGATGGGCCGCGCCCGCCGCGACCGCGCCCCGGCCGATTCCACCGGAGCCGCCTGCAGCGCGTCACCCGCCAGCAAGGCCAGGTCGCCACTGATGCCGAGCACCGACATGACGCGCAGATACGTGCCTAGCGACGGCCCCGGGTCGCCAGCCTCGACAGCGGCCAGCGTCGTGCGCGAGATGCCCACTTGTTGCGCCATCTGCACCGTGCCCAGCTTGCGCGCCTTGCGCAACCGCCGCAGCCGCTCGCCGAACTGCAGCAGCAGCTGGCGCTCAAGCACGGCGGTGGTGGTCTCGGTCATTTGTCCAGAATGGTAGTCATTTTTAAATTATTTGACCAATATTCCGAACAAGAATAGTTGCCTCGTTGCCTCGGAGAACGCAGCCGCCGCAGGCCGGCTGCTCCTCCAGCCGCAGCCATGGCGCTGGCTCTGCCAGGCCATCGGCTGGCCTTGCAGGCCGCGCCGGGCCAGTGGCCCGGCCCCTCGCCAGGCACATTCGATCCACTGGATCGAATGTGTCCGGGCTCGGCCCCCTTGAGGGGGAGGGGTGTCAGCCCCTCGGGGGTGGGAGAGCTAGTCCCATTTCCATTGCCAGATCAAATCCAGCGCCGTGTCATCCCCGCTCTGCGCCCGCAGCGTGAAGCGCTGGGCGATGCGGTAGATCAGCTGCCAGGACCCGGTCGTCGCGTTCAGGCTGCGCTCGTAGCCGACGTACCAGCGCCGCGAGATCTGCTTGCCCAGGCGGACGATGGTGGCGCGGGTGTCACCGTCGCTCTGCGACAGCGAAATCTCGTCCAGCCCCAGGTTGCGCAGCGCGCGGCCGGTCATGCCTTCGCCCTCGCCGCTGAGCAGGGCCAGCGCCGCGCGTTGCAGCAGGGCCGTGTCGGTGCGGCCCAGGCCGTCGGGCTCGCGGCCCAGCAGCAGCCAGGAGAGCTTGTCGGTGTCGCTCATGTCGGGCACGGAATACAGGTTCACGCGCGGCGCCAGCGCGGTGCCGCCGACGTAGACGCCCACGCGCACGTCCAGGTTGGGCCGCACGGCCAGCAGGTCCAGCGAGGGGTTGTCCAGCGACCCGGTGAAGCTGATGTCGCCGCGTTCGATCTCCAGCTTCTGGCCGTAGGCGGCGTACTGGCCGCCGTCGGCGGCGAGCTTGCCGGTCACGCGCAGCGGGCCTTCGGGCTTCTGCGCGATCTGCAGCTGGCCGCGCAGCGTCGTCGCCAGGCCGCGGCCGCGCACCTTGAAGTCGCGGCCGAAGTCCAGCGACACGTCGACCTGCGTGTTGCGTGGCGCCCTGGGCGCTGGCGCAATGGCGGCGGCATCGATGCTGCGCGAGCTGCGCACCACGGTCACGTCGTCGGCCAGCGCCGGTGCGTCGCCGCGCGTGAAGTCGATCAGGCCTTCGTCGGCGCGCAGCTTGCCGCCGAGCTGGAGGCCTTGCTCATTCAGGTCCAGGCGGGCCTCGCCACTGGCGACGATGCGGCGGTCCACGCGCGACAGCACGCGCAGCTTGTCGGCCGTCAATTCGACATGCGCGGTCGGCGTGCTGCCCAGCTCGGCCCGGCCGGTGGCGCGCAGCCAGCCGTCGCCGCCGCGTGCCTCCAGCTGCGTGAGTTCGGCATGCTGGCCCTTGAGGTCCAGCGTGAAGCGGCCCTCGTTGAAGTCCACGCCATACAGCAGATGCCGCAGTGCGATGCCCTCGCCCTCGGCGCGGCCATGCACGTCGGGGGTACCGAGCGTGCCGCCCAGCTGCAGGGTGGCCGACGCGCGGCCGCCCAGGCGCCAGCCGGCGGGCACCCAGCGGCCCCAGGTGGCGAGGTCGCTCACATTGGCCTGCAGCACGCCGCCGATGGGCGTGGCGGCGTCGGGCCAGAGCCCGGTCGGGCGCAGCGTCAGGGCGCCGCCCAGGCTGCCCAGCTCCTTGCCGGCCAGGCCTTGCGCCAGCTGCCAGACGCCGTCGCGCACGTTCAGGGCCAGGCGCAGGTCGGTGAGGCCCAGCCGGCGGCGGCCCAACTCGTCGGTGACGCGCAGGTCGCCGCTGGCGCGCTCGACCAGCAGGTCTGCAGTCAGCTGCTCGCCCACCAGCGCCAGAGACGCATGGCCAGTCACGCGCAGATCGCCGCTCCAGCCGAAATCAGGCTGCCAGCGCGCCAGCAGCGGCGCGGCGGCCAGGTCCTCCAGCTGCAGCTCGGCACGCAGGTCGGCCTGCTCGCCGCCTTGCCAGCTCAAGGCCTGCCAGCGCACGAAGGCGCCACCCACCTCGGCACGACCGGGCTCGGTGGTGACGCGCAGACCCGGGCCCACGCGGAGCGCGACGTTGCTGGCGGCCAGCGTGGCCGGCGCGCCGGGCCGCAGCGGCGCCACGTCGAGCTTGGCGATACGGCCGGCCCATGCCTCGCCGTCCCAGCGGCCATTGGCCTGCAGCGTGGCGCCGAGGTTGATGTCTTGCCTGCCGCTGCCGGCGGGTGCGGGCACATGGCCGGCCAGCTGGGCCTTGATCTCGTGGGCGCTGCGCCGGCCTTGCAGTTCCACCTTGGCGAGCTTGACGTTGGCCTGCGGGTGGCGCACGCCGCCCAGCTCCAGCGTCAGCGCCAGCGGGCCATCGCCGTCGGCGCCGGGCAGCGGCAGCGAGCCCTGGGCGCGGGCGTTCGCCAGCGTGATGCCGAGCGCGCTGGCCTTGTCCAGCGCCAGGCGGCCGCTGCCGCCTGCGCGCCAGGCGGTGGACTTGCCAGGCTTGTTGTCGGCGACGCGCAGCAGCTGCACCTCGCCATCGCCGTCGGCCTGGCCGGTGACGGGGCCTTGGTCGAACAAGGCCAGCAGCGGGTTCAGCTCGGCCAGCTTGGGCGCCTGCAGCTTCAGCTTGGCGTTGATGGCCGTGGGCCGCGCGTTGCCGCTGGCCTGGGCGCGGTTGCTGCCCAGGCGTGCCTGGGCGTCGAAGGAGGCGGCATCGGCGGCGCGCGGGCGGGTCAGCTTGAACTGCCCGTCCAGCGGCAAGCCGGCGAACTGGCTGGGCTGCACCGTGGCGTCGACGCTGCCGGTGGCGGTCTCCAGGTTGTTGCCGCGCAGGTCCAGCTTGGCGTCGGCATTCAGTCGCGTGGCACCCGGCAGGCGCGCCCAGGCGGAGCCGGGCTCGCCGCGCCACAGCAGGTGGGGGTCGAACTGGCGCACCTGGGTGCTGAGGCTGGCGCTGAGGCTGGTGCCGATGTCGACACGGCCGCTGGCCTTCAGCTCGGCCTCGCCGCTGGCGAGCACCGCTTCCTCGATCTGCCAGCGGCTGCCTTGTTCGAGCAGCCGGCCCTGCACCTGGGCGCGCAGACGCAGCGGCTTGGCTTGCAACGTGCCGCGCAGGTCCAGCCTGGCGGACAGCGGCTGATCGGCCTTGCCGCCCGACAGCAGCAGCGGCCCGTCCAGCCGCGCGGGTGTGGCTCGCGCGTCCAGCGCCTCGGGGCGCAGGCCTTGCACGCGGGCGTCGAGCTGCCAGCGGCCGTCGGCACTGCGCTGGCCCTTGCCTTGCACCCGCCCGCCGCCGCTCAGTTGGGCGTCCAGCGCGGTCAGGCTCAGGCTGGTGAGCTGGTCGGGCCGGCCGGCCAGCGAGAAGGCGAGCTGGCGCACGGGCAGGGCGCCCTGGTCCCAGCGGCCAGCGGCGTCGTTGCGCAGGTCGGCTTGCAGCGTGGCCTCGGCATTCAAGGCCGGCGCATTGAGCTTCGCCGTGCCCGTCAAGGCCGTGCGCGGCAGGCCAGGCGCAAGGGCAGACAGCGCCGCCAGGTCGAACTTGTCGGCCCGCAACAGCAGCGCATTGACGGGCCAGGGCGCGAAAGGCTGGACCTGGCCCTCCAGCTTCAGCGTCTGCTTGGCGGCCTCCAGTTCGGCCTTGGCAGTGAGCTTGGCCAGCGGCCCGCGCGCGGCGGCGACGGCCATCCAGGGCAGGTCCGTGCCTTCGTTCTGTTGCACCGTCAGCACGGCTTCGGTGTGCAGCGGCGCGGCGGTGTCGACCTTGGCGTCGCCGGTCAGCAGCAGCTGCTGCCAGCGTGCGCCGACGAGCTTGATGTGGTGGGTGCCACTGCGCGGCAGGTTGACCTCGGCGACGAGGTTTTTCAACGGCGGTTGCGTGGCCGACCAGCTCAGCTGGCCGACAGCCAGCCTGGCGATGTGCACACCCAGCGGCAGCGTCAGCTCGGGCGGCTCGACGGTGGGGCTGGTGCTGGGCTGCGTGCGGATGATGACCTCGTCCACCGCCAGCTCGCGCGCCCGCAGCACGCGCTGGCTGGCGCTGGCGCCCAGGCCCGACCAGCGCAGCCCGCGCAGCTCGGCCTCGCCGCCGGCCCATGTCAGCAACAGCCGCTTGGCGCGGAAGTCGCCCAGCAGCGAGCCCTCAGGCGCCTCGACCTGCACGCCCGGCAAGTTGGCCAGTAGCCAGGCGCCGCCGGACGGGCGCTGCAGAAGCCAGGCGACGAAGGCGGCGGCCAGCACGAGGATGGCGGTCAGCCCGATCAGGGCGTTACGCAGGATGCGCAGCGACCGCCTCACAGCGTGATGCCCACACTAAAGTGCAGCCGCCACTTGCCCGTGTCATGCGCCCGGGCGAAGTCCACGCGCAGCGGGCCGACGGGGCTGCGCCAGCGCACGCCGGCGCCGTAGCCGAGCTTGGCGCTGTAGTCCTGCCAGCGCGACGCGGCATTGCCGGCGTCGATGAAGACGGCGCCCCACAGGCTGGGGAGGCTGGCCATGATGGGCCGCGCCATCTCGACGCTGCCGGTGGCCAGCACGCGGCCGCCCACGGTCAGGCCGTTTTCGACCGACCCGAGGCTGCGGTAGGCATAGCCGCGCACCGATTCGTCGCCGCCGGCCAGGAACAGCAGCTTCTCCGGCACGCCAACCCGCTCGCGCGCCAGCACCTGCGCCACCTCGGCACGCGCCGAGCCGAACCAGCCGCCGAACGGCTTGTAGTAGCCCAGCTTGAACTGCATGCGGCCGAACGGCCCGCTGTCGTTGCCGCTGCTGCCATCACCGCGCACATGGCCGGCGCCGACGAGCAGCAGCCCCTGGTGGCCCTCGGTGGGCAGCAGCGTGCTGTCCAGCCGCCGGCGTATCCACTGCTGGTTGAGCGACACGGCCAGGTTGGTGCTGACCTCGTTGCCGGCGGTTTCACGGGCGCGCAGCAGCTCGACATAGGTCAGCCGCTCGTCGCGCGGCGACTCGTAGATCCGGCCCAGGCGCAGCCCCAGGTTGGTGGCCGCCTTGTCGGCGGTCAGGTCCTGCTCGAACTGCAGCGAGGCCAGGTTGCGCTTCAGGTCGGGCTGCGGGTGTGAGCTGAGTTCCAGCTCCACGCCGCGCAGGTCGCGGCTGAACTCCAGCTTGGAGCGCGCCCGCACCGACTGGCCAAACGGCCGGCGGTGCAGATGCTCGACGCTGATGCTCTGGCCGTTGTTGGCGTGGTAGCCGACGGCGACCGTGGCCTGCTGCAGCGACGACTCGGTCAGCGTCACCAGTACGGGGCTGGTGCCATCGGCCTCGACGGTTTCGGGCTGCAACTGCACGCGAGCCGAATCGAACAGCTGCGTCTTGACCAGGCGCTCCTGGAACTCGGCGAGCTGCTGCTCCGTGTAGGCGTCGCCGTGGCGGAAGCCGGTGAGGCGCTCGACCGTCTCGCGGCTCTGGCGCTTCAGCCCCTCGATGCGCAGCGTGCCCAGGCGGGCGCGGTTGCCGCTGGCCATGACCAGGCGCAGCTCGGCGGTCTGCGTGTCCACGTCCACCCGGGCGGCGGTTTCGCCCCAGCGCGCCTGCGGGAAGCCGCCCGTGCGCGCGAGCAGCAGCAGGTCGTTCTTGGCGGAGGCCCAGTAGCCCTGCGTGAAGGGGTCGCCTTCCTCCAGGGACCAGGCCTTGCGCAGGCTGTCGCGCATCGCCTTCGCGTCGTCGGCGGCGAGGCCTTCCTGGAATTCCAGATCGATTTTTGTCACGCGCGTGCGCGGTCCCGGCTTGACGATGAGGCGCAGCCGCGAGCTGTCCTCGGCGTTGCGCTCGACGGTGGCCGCGGCGCTGAAATAGCCCAGCGTCTCCAGCAGCGTCGCGGCCTGGGCTGGTGCGGCGGCCGCCAGGCGGGCCAGCTCGACGCGGCTCAGCGCCGCCTCGCTGGCGCGGTAGCGGGCGATGTCCAGGTGTTCCTGCAGCAGGTTGCGCAGCCGGTTGTCGCGGTAGTCGTCCTCGACCTCGATGTCCAGGCTGTAGACGGCCGGGGCGTTGGCTGGCACATCGGGTGCAGGGACCGGCGCTGGCGTCGGCGCCTGGGTTGCACAGCCGCTCAGTACCGCCACGAGCAGCAGCGCGAAAGGGAAACGCATCATTTACTGAGGAGTCGCATCGCGCCTTCGAGGCCGGAGAGCGTCAGCGGGAACATGCGCTGCTGCATCAGCTGCTGGATCAGCGCGATGCTCTGCCGGTACTGCCAGACGCCTTGCGGCTCGGGGTTGATCCACGCGTACTTGGGGAAGGCATGGGTGAGGCGCTGCAGCCATTCGGCGCCGGCCTCGTCGTTGTTGTACTCGACGCTGCCGCCGGCCTGCAGGATCTCGTAGGGGCTCATGGTCGCGTCGCCGACGAAGATCAGCTTGTAGTCGCGGTTGTACTTGCGGATCAGGTCGAAGGTGTTGAGCTTCTCGGCAAAGCGGCGCCGGTTGTTCTTCCAGACGAAGTCGTAGACGCAGTTGTGGAAGTAGTAGAACTCCAGGTGCTTGAACTCGGTCTTGACGGCACTGAAGAGTTCCTCCACGCGGCCGACGTGCTCGTCCATCGTGCCGCCCACGTCCATCAGCAGCAGCACCTTGACCTTGTTGTGGCGCTCGGGCTGCATGCGGATGTCCAGCATGCCGGCATTGGCGGCCGTGCCGTGGATGGTGCCGTCCAGGTCCAGCTCAAGGTCTGACCCCTCGCGGGCGAAGCGGCGCAGCCGGCGCAGCGCCACCTTGATGTTGCGCGTGCCCAGCTCCAGCCCGTCGTCGTAGTCGCGGTAGGCACGCTGCTCCCAGACCTTGACGGCGCTCTTGTTGCCGCCCTGACCACCGATGCGGATGCCTTGCGGGTTGTAGCCGCCGTTGCCGAAGGGGCTGGTGCCGCCGGTGCCTATCCAGCGGTTGCCGCCCTCGTGGCGTTCCTTCTGCTCCTCGAAACGTTGTTTGAGCGTCTCCATCAGCTCGTCCCAGCCCATCTTCTCGACGGCAGCCTTTTGCTCGGGCGTCAGGTTCAGCTCCAGGTTCTTCTTCAGCCAGTCCAGTGGCACCTCGGCCGTGAAGTCGGTCAGCATCTCCACGCCCTTGAAGTAGGCGGCGAAGGCGCGGTCGAACTTGTCGTACTGGGTCTCGTCCTTGACGAGGCAGGCGCGGGCCAACGTGTAGAAGTCGTCGATGCTGGCCACGCCGCCATCCTCAGGGCTGGCGATGACGCCGGCCTGCAGGGCTTGCAGCAGCGTCAGGTACTCCGGGACGGTGACCTTGAGCTTGGCGGCGCGCAGTGTGTAGAAGAACTGGATCAGCATGGCCCGCAGATTATGCGGAGTCGGGCCATGCCCAGTTGTCAGCGCTTGTGGCGACGTCGCGTGGCCGCACCGACGCCGATCAGGCCGACCAGCATCAGCGCGTAGCTGCCTGGCTCGGGCACGGCCGTGGTCACGTCGACGACGGCATAGAGGTCGGGGTTCAGCGAGTTGACGCTCCAGCCGCCCGCCGCCATGGCGCTCCAGTCGCCGGTCGTGAACAGCTGGCGCGAGCCGTCCGTGTTGAAGTACATGTTGTCGTCGCTGTTCGCGCTGTGCTGCAGGCCGAACACATGGCCCAGCTCGTGCATGGCGACGGTGGCGAAGTCCATGTTGGACAGGTTCCAGTAGCCGCTGCCCGGGTTGGCCGGGTCTATCGGCAGGCGGGTGCGGACGGGCGCTTCGGCCGTGCGGATGTCGCTGTCGAAATACCAGTCGCGCGCCGGTGTGAGGCCGGCGTAGGGGTTGGGCTTGCCCTGGCCTTGGTAGTAATCGTCCAGACTGCTGTAGTCGGTCGTCGTGTCGAACAGCATGGCGCCACCCCAGCCGGTGAAACTGCCGTTGTTCTGGCCGTCCAGCGTGCCGACGTAGGCCAGGCCGACGGTCGAGTCATACAGATCGGTGGCGCCGATGTAGATGCGCACGGTGTCGGCTGCGAGGGACTGGCCGGTCGCGTACACGGCGGTGCCGGGGTAATCCACCCGCTGGTTGGGGTATTCGGTGTAGGAGAAATTCGGCAGGCTGAACGTGGCGTTGTTGATGGCCGCGCGGTGGTTGGCGAGGTTGTTCTCGAAGATGGACGCGACCTGATCCAGCGTGTTGCGTTTCTCGGCCGTGAAGAAGTTCTGCGTGTCCAGGCTGTAGTCGAACACGATGGTCAGCGCGTGGGCGGCATTGGCGCCCAGGCTCAAGGCGGCGGCTGTGGCGGCGGCCAGGCAGATCTTCTTCATGGGCATTCCCTCAAGATGGTTGGCTCGCCGCATCGAATGGCGGCGTTGCCGTGCATTCTCCCGGCGGACATCCCTAGGTTCGTACCCTCGTCTGCGGGGGAAGGGCCGTCAGCGGCGCGGCCCGAACTGCTCGCCGAAAAAGCTGCCGGGCAGCCAGCGCGGGCGCTCAGGCTGAACGCCGAGCTGCTGCAACAGCGCCCACTGCAGTTGCGCGAAGCGCTGCACTGCACGCCAATGGAAAGGTTGGCTGAGGTCGTCGCCGGGCTGGTGGTAGCGCAGGCGGCGGAACTCGCGCATCAGCGCGTTGCCGTCCTCCTTCTCATCGAAGGAGGCGCCGTCCGCCCCGAGGATGACGGCGGGGATGCCCTGGCGCACGAAGCTGTACTGGTCGGACCGCGTGAAGCGGCTCTGCTCGGGCGCGGGGTCGGGCGCGAGCTGCAGGCCCAGGCTGTGCGCGGCCCGTTCGGCGGCGGCGCCGAGCGAGGAGTGCTCGGCACCCAGCGCGACAACGGCCTTGAAGTCGTGCAGCAGGATGGGCATGTCGATATTGACGTTGGCCACCAGCGACGCGGCCGGCACGGGCGGGTGGCGCACGAACCAGGCTGAGCCCAGGAAGCCCTTCTCTTCGCCCGTCACCGCAACGAAGAGCACCGAGCGCTCCAGCGGCACGGGGCTTTGCGCGTGCAGGCGTGCCACCTCCAGCAACATCGCGATACCCATCGCGTTGTCCATCGCGCCGGGGAAGACCGTGTCGCCCTTGCGGCCCATGTGGTCCAGGTGCGCCGTCAGCACGATGACCTCGTCCTTCAGCTGCGGATGGCGGCCTTCGATGAAACCGACGACGTTGTGGCTGCGCGCCTGGCCATGCACGCTGTCGCGCACGAGGTGGGCGCTCAGCCCCAAGTCGCCGCGGGGCAGCGTGCGGCCGGCTTCGGCGTCGGCCACGAGCTGGGTGTAGGGGCGGTTCAGCGCGGCCAGCAGCTTGGGCGCGGCCTGGACACTGATCAAGGCGCTGGCCTGCAGGCCCGGGATGTCGCTGCCGCCGCGGCCGTCGGGCGCCTGCCAGTCCATGGAGACGTTGTCCACGAACCGGCGGTTGTTGTGGAAGGGCGAGACGATCTCGCTGCGCGGTGTCGACAGCGTGATGACGCCGATGGCGCCGTGCCGCACCGCCAGTTCGCGCTTGGTGCGGGCGTTGCCGAAGTGCGCGCCTTCCTCGCTGGGTATCTGCGGGGGCCGGCCGGCGAGCACGACGGCGATGCGGCCCTTCACGTCCAGCCCCGCGTAGTCGTCCAGCCCGAAGGAGGGCGCGTGGATGCCATAGCCGGCAAACACCAGCGGCGCACTCACGTCCCTGCGGGCCAGGCTCAGATCGGGGCTGGTGCTGAATTCGTCCAGCCAGGCCAGGCGCTCGCAGCGGCCGTCACGGCAGATTTCCAGCATGGGCGCGGTGGCGGCGAGCTTCGCCGTCTTCAGCGGCACGGCCTGGGCAAAGCTGCCGGCATCGCCCATGGGTTGGAGGCCCCATTGCGCGAACTGGCTGGCCACGTAGGCCGCAGCGAGGTCGTAGCCGCGCGTGCCGGCCTCGCGGCCTTCCAGCAGTGGGTCGGCCAGGAAGCGCAGGTGGGCCTGCAGCCGCGCGAGGTCGGCCCCGGGCCGGCGTACCGGCTCGGCGCGGACCAGCGAAGGCAGGGCGGCCAGCGCGGCGAGCAGGGGGCGGCGTTGCATGGTCAGCGCTATTTTGCCGCTAGGTGTTGTTGCAGCCAGCTGAAGAACTCGCCGTACCAAAGCCGGCTGTTGCGGGGCTTGAGCACCCAGTGGTTCTCGTCAGGGAACCACACCAGCCGCGCCGGCACGCCCAGTGACTTCAGCGTGTTGTAGTAGGCCAGGCCTTGCGCGTCGGGCACGCGGTAGTCCAACTGGCCGTGGATGACGAGGGTGGGTGTCTTGAAGTGCTGCGCAAAGCTGTGCGGGCTCTGCGCGGCGACCTTGGCCGGGTCTTCCCAGTAGGCCGAGCCCAGCTCCTTGCGGTGCCAGCTGTAGGCGTCGTCGGCATACATGGCCTGCCAGTCGTAGCAGCCGGCGTGGCAGACATAGGCCTGGTAGCGGCCGGGCGCCACATGGCCGTTCATCCAGGCCACCATGTAGCCGCCGTAGCTGCCGCCGGTGGCAACGATGCGGCGCTTATCCACCCAGCGTTTTTGCAGCAGCCAGTCGGTGCCGGCCTCGATGTCCTGCAGCTCGTACTCGCCCCAGTGGCCGGTGATGCTGTCCAGGAACTCGTGGCCGAAGCTGGACGAGCCGTGGTAGTTGACGCAGGCGACGACATAGCCTTGCGCAGCGAACACCTGGTGGTTCCAGCGCCAGTGCCAGCTGTCGCCGAAGGCGGTGTGCGGGCCGCCGTGGATGACGTGCATGACCGGCCACTTCTTCTTGGCGTCGAAGCCCGGCGGGTAGACCAGCCACATCTGCACGTTGTCGCCGCGTGCGCCGGTGATCGTCACTTCCTCATGGCGACCGAAGTCGTGGGCGGCGAGGCGCGCGTCGTTGAGCGCCTCCATGCGGCGCACGCCGTCTTCGCCGACAACCGACAGCCGCGGCGGGAACTGCACGCCGTCGTGGTTGACGACCGTGAAGCCTGCGGCCTGGGCGAAGCTGCCGACGTGGCCGCCCTCGAACATCAGGTCGGCCCGGCAGTCGCCCAGCGCGAACTGCCACAGGTGGCGCCGGCCGCGGTCCTCGGCGGCGAACAGCACGGCCTGGTCGTCCTCGGCCCAGCGCAGCGGCGCGCTGACCTCGTGGTCCCAGTCGCCGCTGAACACGGCCCAGTTGCCGCGCTGGTCCAGCACGGCGAGTTGATCCGGCCGGTTGTGGCCCTGTGCCTGGTGGCTGGCCAGGAAGGCGAGGTGGGCGCCCGAATGGCTGTAGCGCGGCGCGGCGAACTGCCAGTCGCCGTCCTGCAGCAGCGTCTGCATGCGGCGCGTCTTCACGTCGATCTCGGCCAGCGCGTAGCGGTTGTCCAGCTTCTTTTCCACCGCCGGGTCGAAGGCGAAGGCGATGCGGCAGCCGTCGGGCGAGATGTCGAAGGTGTTCACGTCCGGCTCGGCGCGGCTGAGCTCCAGCGCCGTGCCTTCGAACAGGTCGCGCGCCTTGCCGGTGGCCACGTCCATCACATGCAGATGCGGCACGCGGTCCATCGGGATGTGATGGTCCCAGAAGCGGTACAGCGCCTCGTCGGTGACGTAGGCGGTTTCCTTGCGGGCCTTGAAGTCGCGCAGTGCCTGGCCTTGCGCCGCGGCCTTGCGGTCAGGCCAGACCCAGCTGACGAAGGCGATGCGCCGGCCGTCTGGGAACCACTTGAAGGCCTCGACGCCGGCAGGCACCGAGCCCACGCGCCGCGCCTCGCCGCCGTCCGGCGCGATGACGTAGAGCTGCGGCTCTTCATCCCGCAACCCGCCTTGCTCACGTTTGGCCGTGAAGGCGATCAGCTCGCCCGTGGGGCTCCACTGCGGGCTGCCGTCCTTGTCGCCGGCCTCGGTCAGCCGGCGCGGCTGGCCGCCCAAGGTCGAGAACAGCCACAGGCTGCTCTGCGCCTTGTTCGTGTCCATCGAATGGCGGGTGACGCCGGCCACGGCCTGGGAGCCATCGGGGCAGAGGCTGGGCTCGCCGATGCGATCCAAGGCCCAAAGTGCATCAACGTCGAAGGCCTTGGATTTGTTGTTCATGTTCTCTGTCGGCTCAGTTGCCAGTTCAGGTGCGCCTTGACCTCGGGCCATTCGCCCATGGTCAGGCTGTACATCACGGTGTCGCGCACCGTGCCGTCGCGGCGCAGCGCGTGGTGGCGGATCACGCCGTCGCGCCTGGCGCCCAGGCGCTCGATGGCGCGCTGCGAGGCGTGGTTGAAGTTGTCGGTGCGCCAGCCCACGAGCTTGGCGCCCAGCGTCTCGAAGGCATGTGTCAGCAGCAGCAGCTTGGCTGTCGTGTTGACTGCGCTGCGCTGCACGCGCCGGGCATACCAGGTGTAGCCGATCTCGACGCGTTCGACGGCCGGAGCTATGTCGTGATAGCTGGTCGAGCCCAGCACCTCGCCGGTGTCCGCGTCCAGCACGGCGAAGGGCAGGCGGTGGCCGGCAGCTTGGCCGGCGAGGGCTGTCTCGATGTAGGCGCGGGTCTCGTCAAGCGCCGGCACGCTGGTGAAGCGCAGGTTCCACAGCTCGCCGTCGGCCGCCGCAGCCTGCAGGCCGGGAAC
Organism: Pelomonas parva; assembly: GCF_043555835.1. Lineage (NCBI taxonomy): Bacteria > Pseudomonadati > Pseudomonadota > Betaproteobacteria > Burkholderiales > Sphaerotilaceae > Roseateles > Pelomonas parva. The sequence goes on from NZ_JBIGHV010000002.1 coordinate 489,351, forward strand.
ATGGTCCAGCGTCAGCGGCACCAGGCGAATGGGCCCGGCCGCCAGCGTGACCGGGTCGACGGGCTTCACGGCTGGTCTCGCAGCATCACGCGTCGCGCCGCCCAGCGACCCACGCCGCAGCCGACGACGATGAGCACCAGCGCGCCCATCTGCGCGGCGTCCCATTCCTTGCTGTTGATGAAGTCCACACCGAGCAGGCGGCCCAGCCCCCAGCCCGCCAGGGCGCCCAGCACGAAGCCGACGGCATCCGCCAGGCCTTCGCGCACCGCGCGGTTCAGATCAGGTTGTGTCATCAGCGGTTGTTCTTCTGCATGAATACGAGTTTTTCGAACAGGGTCAGGTCTTGTTCGTTCTTCAACAGCGCCCCCACCAGCGGCGGGATGCTGACCTTGTCGTCCCTGGCCTGCAGCGCATCGACCGGCACATCTTCGGCCACCAGCAGCTTGAGCCAGTCGATCAGCTCCGAGGTGCTGGGCTTCTTCTTCAGGCCGGGCAGGTTGCGCACGTCGTAGAAGTTCTTCAGCGCGGCGGCCAGCAGGTCCTTCTTGAGCGTCGGGAAGTGCACGTCGACGATCTTCTGCATCGTCGAGGCGTCGGGGAACTTGATGTAGTGGAAGAAGCAGCGGCGCAGGAAGGCGTCTGGCAGCTCCTTTTCGTTGTTGGACGTGATGAAGACCAGCGGGCGATGTTTGGCCTTGATGAGCTGGCGCGTCTCATAGACGTAGAACTCCATGCGGTCGATCTCGCGCAGCAAGTCGTTCGGGAACTCGATGTCGGCCTTGTCGATCTCGTCGATGAGCAGCACCACCGGCTGCTCGGCCTCGAAGGCCTGCCACAGCACGCCCTTGACGATGTAGTTCTCGATGTTCCTGACCCGCTCGCTGCCCTCGATGCCGGCCAGCTGGCTGTCGCGCAGCCGGCTGACGGCGTCGTACTCGTACAGGCCCTGCTGCGCCTTGGTCGTGCTCTTGATGTGCCACTGCAGCAGCGGCATGCCGAGCGCATTGGCGACCTCCTCGGCCAGCATCGTCTTGCCCGTGCCGGGCTCGCCCTTGATGAGCAGCGGCCGCTGCAGCGTGGCCGCCGCGTTGACCGCCAGCTTCAGGTCGGCGGTGGCAACGTATTGGTCGGAACCTTGGAATTTCATGGGGAAAACCGGGGCTGGGGGGAGTCCGATTCAGTATAGGAGCCCTCCTATAATCGCCGCCGCTCCCGAACCGACACCCACGAGACATGAAAAAACTGCTGCAGATCTCGCTTGCCCTGGCCGCCGCATTGGGTGGCGTTGCCGCCCAGGCGCAGGATGTGAAAGCGGGCGAGAAGAAGATTGCGATGTGCATTGGCTGCCACGGCATCGCCGGCTACCAGGCCAGCTTCCCCGAGATCCACAAGGTGCCGATGATCGCGGGCCAGAACTCGAAGTACATCGTGGCCGCGCTGCAGGCCTATGCCAAGGGCGACCGCAAGCACCCGACGATGCGCAGCATCGCCGCCTCGCTGACCGAGCAGGACATGGCCGACATGGCCGCCTTCTACGAGCAGCAGGCCCAGAAGCCGGCCACGCCCGACACCGTGCCCGCCGCGCCTGCCAACGTGGCCGAGCTGCTGAACAAGGGTGCCTGCATCTCCTGCCACGGCGCCAACTTCAACAAGCCCATCGACCCGACCTACCCCAAGCTGGCCGGCCAGCATGCCGACTACCTGACCGTTGCGCTGAAGGCCTACAAGACCGAGAAGAACGCCAACGTCGGCCGCAGCAATGCCATCATGGCCGGCCAGGTCAAGCAGTTCAGCAACGCCGAGCTGAAGGCCATCGCCAGCTACATCGCCTCGCTGCCGACCGAGATGGCCACGGTGCCGCAGCGCAAGTTCCGCTGAAGCGCTCGCTGCTCACTGAAAGCCGCCCATCGAGGCGGCTTTTTGTTGTTCGTCACGGAGTTGATCCAGCGCAAGCTTCCGGGGGTCTTCCCTGGCCGAAAGCGTGCTGGGCTGCACAGCGTGCGCGCCCAGAGGCTCGGATACTCGGCCGCACAACGACAACGCAGTCATGTTGAAAAAGATCCCGACCAGCGAGGCGAGGCTCGGCATGTATCTCCAGGCCATGGAGGGTGCTTGGCTCTCCCATCCGTTCTGGAAGACCAAGTTCGTGCTGACGGAGCCGGCGGACCTGGCGGCGCTGCAGGCCAGCGGCGTGCCGGCGGTGTGGATAGACATCAGCAAGGGTGCTGACGTGGCTGCGCCCGAACCTGTCGCCCCCATCGAGAAGGCAGCGGCGCCAGCGGTCAGCGCGCCGCCCCCAGCCCAGCCGCAGCAGCCGCGTGTGAGCATGGAGGCGGAGATGGACCGCGCCACCCAGGTGATCGGCCGGGCGCGGGTGGCCGTCATCGCGCTGTTCGGCGAGGCGCGGTTGGGCAATGCGATCGACAGCGAGTCCTGCCTGCCCATCGTCGACGAGGTCACGTCGTCGCTGGCGCGCAATCCCTGGGCCTTCGTCAGTCTGGCGCGGCTGAAGGACAAGGACGACTACACCTACATGCACTCGGTGGCCGTCTGCGGGCTGATGGTGTCCCTCGCCCGCCAGATGGGCTTGGCCGACGACCAGGTGCGCGAGGCGGGCCTGGCCGGCCTGCTGCACGACGTGGGCAAGATGCAGATGCCGCTGGAAGTCCTGAACAAGCCCGGCGCGCTGACCGACGCGGAGTTCAGCGTCATGCGCAGCCACCCCGAGCGTGGCGCGGCGCTGCTCAGAAGCGGCGCCAAGGTGCCCGCCTCGGCGCTGGACGTCTGCCTGCACCACCACGAGAAGTTGGACGGCAGCGGCTACCCGCACAAGCTGGTGGGCGAGCAGATCAGCCTGCTCGCGCGCATGGGCGCCGTCTGCGACGTGTACGACGCGATCACCTCGTCGCGGCCCTACAAGACTGCCTGGGACCCGGCCGGCTCGCTGCAGCGCATGTCGCAGTGGAAGGGTCATTTCGACCCGATCGTCTTCCAGGCCTTCGTCAAGAGCGTGGGCATCTACCCGACCGGCACGCTGGTGCGCATGCACTCCGGCCGGCTGGCCGTCGTCGTCGAGCAGAACGCGGCTTCGCTGGTGTCCCCACGCGTGAAAGTCTTCTATTCGACGAAGTCGAACATGCCCATTCCAGTGCAGGTCATCGACCTGTCGGCCTCCGGCGTCACGGACAAGATCACCGGCCGCGAGCCGCCCGAGAACTGGGGCTTCACCCATCTCGACGAACTGTGGAATCCCGCTGCCCGGCGATGACGTCGAGGGCCTCCTAAACTGACGTTCGATGAATGCAGTTGGGAGTCTGGTGATGAGGGGATGGATAGGTCTGGCGCTGCTGAGTGCGGCCCTTGGTGTGTCGGCGCAGACGCTGCGCTGGGCCAGCCAGGGTGACCCGCAGACCATGGACCCGCACTCGCAGAACGAGACGCTGACGAACAACATCAACGGCCAGATCTACGAGCGTCTCACCAACCGCGATGCGAAGCTGGCCCTCGTGCCGGGCCTGGCCGAGGGCTGGAAGCAGACCGGCCCGCTGATCTGGCGCTTCAAGCTGCGCGCCGGCGTCAAGTTCCACGACGGCACGCCGCTGACGGCGGACGATGTGGTCTTCTCCATCCAGCGCGCCCGGGAGCCGGCGTCGCAGGTGTCCGTCTACGCGAACGCCGTCGGGGTTCCGAAGCGCGTGGACGACCTGACCGTGGACTTCCAGCTCGCGACCGTCAACCCGGTCTTCCTGCAGCACATCGACCAGCTGTGGATCATGAGCCGCCGGTGGTGCGAGGCGCACCGCGTCACCAAGCCGCTGGACTTCAAGCAGAAGCAGGAGAGCCACGCGTCGGTGAACGCCAACGGCACCGGCCCCTTCATGCTGGCGAGCCGCCAGCCGGGCATCAAGACCGTGCTCAAGCGCAACCCGGCCTGGTGGAACAAGACGGAGGGCAATGTGCAGGAGGTGGTCTACAGCCCCATCGCCAGCGACGCGACGCGGCTGGCGGCGCTGGTCTCGGGCGAGATCGACTTTCTGCACGACCCGGCGCCGCGCGATGTCGCCCGGCTGCGCAACACCGCCGGCGTCAAGGTCATCGAGGGCCCGGAGAACCGCCTCGTCTTCATCGGCATGGACCAGGCCCGTGACAAGCTGCTCTACGGCAAGGCGCCTGGAGACAGGAACCCGTTCAAGGACCAGCGCGTGCGCCGGGCGCTCTATCAGGCCATCGACATCGAGGCCATCAAGGCCAAGCTGATGGCGGGCCAGTCCGTGCCCACCGGCGCGTTGACGCCGTCCAGCAGCGCGTCCTTCGATGACCCGGCGCTGCAGACGCGCCTGCCCTACGACCTGGCCGCTGCACGCAAGCTGATGGCCGAGGCCGGCCTGGCCGCGGGCTTCGACGTGACGCTGGACTGCCCCAACAACCGCTACGTCAACGACGAGGAGATCTGCGTGGCGCTGGCGGCCATGTGGGCGCAGATAAAGGTCAGGGTGAAGGTCAATGCCACGCCGCGCGTGCAGCATTTCCCCAAGCTGGAGAAGCTCGACACCAGCCTCTACATGTACGGCTGGGGCGGCAGCGTCACCGACGCCGAGGCCGCGCTGACGCCGCTGTACCGCCACCGCAGCGCCAAGGGCGTGGGCGACTACAACTACGGCGGCTTCCGCAACGACCGCGCCGACGCGCTGGCCGCGCAGAGCAGCGTCGAGGCCGACCTGAAGAAGCGCGAGCAGCAGATCCGCGGCGCGCTGACTGCCCTGCGTGACGAGGTCAACATCCTGCCGCTGCACCGCCAGGTCATCCCCTGGGCCGCGCGTGCCAATGTCACGCCGGTGCACCGGGCCGACAACTGGCTGGAGCTGGCCTGGGTGCGGATCAACCGCTGATTCCAGCCGCTTTACCGCCCAACGCGGCGGCGGCCCGGGCGGCACACTGGGATGAAGCTCCGTTCCCCGCCCGCGCCATGCCGTACCGCCTTGCCGTCCTTGCCTTGACCCTGTTTCTCGCTGCCTGTGGCGGCGGTGGCGGTGGGGGCGGCGACGCCAGCACGCCCGCGCCCACCACGCCGCCGACGCTGCGCGGCGTGGCGGCAACGGGCGCGCCGCTGGTGAACGCGCAGGTCAGCGTCGTCGATGGCCAGGGCAGGGCGGTCGGCACGGCGACCACGCACGGCGCCGATGGCAGCTACACCCTGACGCTGTCGGCCCTCAGCCCCGCTGCGCCGCTGTTCATCCAGGCGCGCGGCATGGACGCCGCCGGCCACATGCAGGTGCTGCACTCGGCCGTGCCGACGATCAGCGCCGCGATGGTGGGCCATGTGACGCCGCTGACGAATGCCGTCGTCGCGCTGGCGCTGGGCACCGAGCCGGCGCCCGTCTTCGCCGCTGCCGCGACCAGCGCCAGCCAGTTGACCCAGATGGCCACCGCTGCGCCGGCCGCTGGCGACTTCCTGAAGACGCTGGTCAAGACGCAGATCTCCGACTTGAAGATCACGTCGCTGGACCTGCTGGCCGACCCGAGCTTTGCCGCCAACAAGAGCGCCCACGACCTGCTCATCGAGAGCGTGCGCGTGGACCTGGCGCGCTCGCGCCTGAACGTGCCGGTGCTGCAGGTCGGCAACAAATTCCTGTCTGGCACGGCGCCCGAGGTCGTCGTCGACCTGCCGCTCGCGCAGACCGAATTGCTCAAGACCACCGGCGCCACGCCCGTCAACGCGATCACGTCGACGCTGAAGGCTGCCACCAGTGCGACGACGCTGCTCGGCAACCTTGCCGGCCTGGACGAACTGGGCGCCGCGCTGAACCAGCTCATCGCCCAGGGCCTGGACGTCAGCACCATCATGACCCACCCGCTCGTCACCACCAGCTACGACAAGCACAACGGCCGCGTGCGCACCGACCTGGCCGCCATCCTGTCCGTCTACACCTCGGCCAACCGCCAGTTCGGCCGCTTCCAGCTGCTGGGCTGCGCCGACGACATCGCCCCCACCGGCAACTGCAACCGCGTCATCGTCGGCGCGGTCATCAGCGACTCCAGCGGCGCGGTGGTGGACCTGTTCAGCGACGTGGTCATGTTCAACAAGGCCGCCACGACGGCCAACAAGTGGAACCTCGCCGGCAACGGCAAGCGCCTCGCCGTCGCCGTCCATCCGCTGGGCTTTGCGGCCAAGAAGGCCGACGGCACGGCGGACACCAGCCTGTCGCCCAACCCGGGCATCGGCCTGCAAGTGGAGATCCAGGCGCAGACGCCCGACCCGCTGCCCACCAACCCGCCGGTGCAGCTGCTCAGCTCGGCCACGCTGCAGACGCCCGGTGGCTTTGCCTTTCCGTTCGGCTATTGCAACCGTCCGCAGCTGTGCGTGTCGACGACGACGGGCGCCACCAGCCTGCCCGCGACCGGCGGCGTCGGCGACCTCGCCATCCAGCGCGCGGCCGTCGGCTGGATAGGCTCGGCAGACAGCGTGCGCGGCGCGAAACACGTCGTCAGCTACAACATCGCCAGCGTCGTCGAGACGCGCAGCGCCTACCTGCGCGCCGACGCGCTGGGCGAGCCGGCGGCGGCGCGCTTCCCGGCCATCGACGGCCTGACGCCCAACCTCGTGCTGCGTGCCACCGACCTGCAGGCCGGCACGCTGCAGGGCGGCGCCTTCAACTGGTCGATCTGGGCGGCGGCCAATCCGGACCTGCGGCTCATCGAGATCAAGCGCGTCTTCACGCCGGACGACGGCAGCGAGCCGACGGTGCTGGACACGACCGTGCCGCTGCCGCCCCGCACGTCGGTCACCAGCCTGGGTGCGACCTTCGCGCCGGTCGGCACGGTGAAGGCCGAGCTGTGGCTGCAGGCCATGGACTCGCAGGGCCGGCGCTTCCATACGCGCTACACCGCCAGCCCCTAACGACACGTTGCCCGGCACGAATCCTCGTGCAAACCCCGGGGCTGGCGACCCTGTTGGTATCGCTATCATCGTCGTGAGAGCAATCAAACGATGGTGGAGACATGCTGAATTCGGACGTTCGTCGTCGCGGAGGCTGGGCGCATTGGCTGGCGCTGCTGAGCCTGTTGCTGGCCGTGGGCTGCGCGCCCGCGCCCAAGGTGGCGCAGCCGGCGCCGCCAGCCACCGCGCCATGGCTGGCGGCCTGGGGCAGCGCGCAGCTGGAGCAGGCAGCCCCGCCGGCCGGCACGCCCGAGCTGGTGAACGGCAAGCCGGTGCCCGCCGCCTGGCGCCAGCCGCTGCGCGACGTGACGCTGCGCCAGGTCGTGCGCGTCAGCGCCGCCGGCACGTCGCTGCGCGTGCGCGTCAGCAACCTGTTCGGCCGTGAGCCACTGGAGCTGGCCTCGGCCAGCGTGGCGCTGGTTCAGGGCGAGCCGGGCACCGCGCAACCGGTGCTGCAGGCCGCGAGCCAGCGTGGGCTGACCTTCAACGGCCAGCGGGCCCTGAGCCTGGCGCCCGGCGCCGAGGCCTGGAGCGACGCGGTCGACCTGGCTGTGCCGCGCGGCGCCGACCTGGCCGTGCAGTGGCATGTGCAGACCGCGCCGGCCGTGGCGACGGTGCACCCCGGTTCGCGCATCCAGAGCTGGGCCGTGCCCGGCGCGCGCACCGACGCCGCTGCCTGGCCCGATGCCGCTGCGCGCGACGGCTGGTGGCACCTGGCCGCCGTGGACGTGCGTGGGACGACCGCGCAGCCCGTGCTGGCCGCCATCGGCGACTCCATCACCGACGGCTACGGCGTGTCGCCCGGCAGCTACCAGCGCTGGACCGACGCGTTGACGCGCCGCCTCGCCGCGACCGGCCGCGATGCCGCCGTCGTCAACACCGGCATCGGCGGCAACCGCCTGCTGCGCGACGGGCTGGGGCCGAAAGTGCTGTCGCGCTTCGACCGCGACGCGCTGGACCGCAGCGGTGTCACGCATGCCGTCGTGCTGATCGGCGTGAACGACCTGGGCAGCAGCCACCGGGGCAAGACGACGACGCCAGAGTCCCGCGCGGCGCTGCTCGCCGAGATGAAGGAAGGCTTCACGGCGCTGGCCCGCCGCGCCCGCGAGCGCGGCGTCTGCCTGCTGGTGTCGACCGTCATGCCCTACGGCGGCAGCGGCTACTACCAGCCTCAGCCCGAGAACGAGGCCGACCGCCAGGCGCTGAACGACTGGATACGCCGCGCCGGCTTCGACGCCGTGCTGGACTACGACGCGCTGGCCCGCGACCCCGCCAAGCCCACCCACCTGCGCGCCACCTGGGACAACGACGGCCTGCACCCCTCCATGGCCGGCTACAAGGCCATGGCCGAGGCCTTCCCGCTGGACTTCCTGCAACGCCGCTGCAACCCCACACCCGCGCCGGCCGCCGCCGCGCCCATGCCGGCGAGCTTCGACAACCCCGTGCTCAGCGGCTTCGCGTCCGACCCCAGCGTCTGCCGCTCGGGCGAGGACTACTACCTCGTCACCAGCACCTTCGAATACTTTCCCGGCCTGCCCATCTATCACAGCCGCGACCTCGTGCACTGGAAGCTGATCGCCAACGCGCTGACGCGCGAGAGCCAGATCAATTTCGCCGGCCGGCGCAGCTCCCGCGCCATCTTCGCGCCCACCATCCGTTGCGAGGCTGGCCGCTTCTACATCGTCACGACCGACGTCGACGGCATCGGCAACTTCTTCATCACTGCCGATCACCCGGCGGGTCCCTGGTCCGACCCCGTGCGCCTGCCCGAGCCCGTGTTCGGCATGGACCCGTCGTTCTTCTTCGATGACGACGGCACTGTCTACTACACCCGCCACGGCGGCGGCGAGCGGGGCGGCGTCTACCAGGCGCGCATCGACATCAAGGCCGGCAAGCTGCTGGAAGAGCCGCGCCTGATCTGGAGCGGCATGGGCGGCATCTGGCCAGAGGGCCCGCACCTGTACAAGCGCAACGGCTGGTACTACATCATGATCGCCGAGGGGGGCACGTCCTACGACCACCGCATCACCATGGGCCGCTCGCGCTCGCCCTGGGGCCCGTTCGAGGCGCACCCCGACAACCCCATCCTGACCCACCGCAACCTGCCCGACCACCCGCTGCAGGCGCTGGGCCATGCCGACCTCGTCATGACGCCCAAGGGCGACTGGTGGGCCACGCTGCTGGCCATCCGCCCGCAGGCCGCCAACGGCGGGCGGCACCACCACATCGGCCGCGAGACGCTGCTTGCGCCGGTGCGCTGGCGCGAGGACGACTGGCCCGAGTTCGGCCAGAACAAGGCGCTGGCCCAGCCGCAGCCGACCACAGGCCTGCCCACCTGGGCGCCCTGGCCGCAGCCGCCGGTGCGCGAGACCTTTGCCGCCGACAAGCCGCTGTCGCCGCACTGGACCTTCCTGCGCACGCTGGCTTCAGGCCGCTGGTCGCTGACGGCGCGGCCCGGGCAGCTGCGCCTGATCGGCGCACAAAACGGGCTGGACGTCGTCGGCACCCCGGCCTTCGTCGGCCGCCGCCAGGAGAAACTCAACCAGCGCTTCGCCGCCGAGCTGGATTTCAAGCCCGCTGCGGAAGGCGACGCCGCCGGCCTGGCCGTGCGCATGAACGAGTCCCACCACCTGCTGCTGCGCCGCACCGGCGTGAGCGCGCCGCGCATGGAGTGCCTGCAGCAACTGGGCGGCAAACCCACCGTCCAGGGCAGCGCCCCCGTGCCCGCCGGCCCGGTGCAACTGCAGGTGCTGGCCGAGCCGGCGCGCTACACGCTGTCCTGGCGCGCTGTGGGGCAGCAGGCCTGGCAGCCGCTGTGCAGCGTGCCGACCTGGCAGCTGTCGACGGAGACGGCGACGGGCTTCATCGGTGTGTACCTGGGGCTGTACGCCGTCAGCGCGACGGCGACGCGGGCGGTGGGAGATTTCGCCTGGGTGGACTTCGAAGCGCTCGGCCCCTGAAGCGGGCGCCGGTGCGGCACCGGCCGTACCGGCCCGCAGGCGCGACTCGTCAGTAGAGCGTCTTCCGGTAGGCGTCCTCGAGCGCCTCGTCCAGCCTGCACAGCTCGGCGTCGTCGGGGGCGCCCGTCGTGTCGTCCAGGATCATCTTCATCAGCGATGGCATGCCGCTTCTGGCCTGGCGTTGCTCGTCGCTCCACAGGTGCGCGCGCCGGAACGCCTTGGCGCAATGCAGGAACACCTCGGTCACGTGCACCAGGATGGCCAGGCTCGGCGTGCGCTGCTGGATGGACATGCTGCGCAGCAGCTCGGGCTCGGTCACCAGCGTCGCCTGCCCGTTCACGCGCAGCGTCTCGTCGAAGCCGGGAATGATGAACAACAGCCCGACGCTGGGGTTGGCCAGGATGTTCCTCAGGCTGTCGAGGCGGTTGTTGCCGGGGCGATCCGGGATGGCCAGCGTGCGGTCGTCCAGGACCCTGACGAAACCGGCTGGGTCGCCGCGCGGGCTCACGTCGGCCCTGCCGTCCCGGTGCTGCGTGCCGATGCACAGCAACGGAGATCGGCGAATGAACGCCTGTGCATGCGGCCCGAGGCTGTCGCGGCTCTTCTGCACCGCCAGCGCATGGGTGGGCTCAAACAGAGCCGCCAGCGCGGCTTCGTCCTGGATCACGTGGGCAGCGTCGAACGTCGTTGCAGCCAGTTCCGGCTCCTTTCGATGGTCGGGCGAAGGCCAGCTCAGGAACCCGAGGCCATGGAACACCGACGACGCTGCCACCGCGCCGCCAGCAGCAGGCCGGCGAGGCCCAGCGCCATCAGCGAAGCGGTCTCGGGCTCGGGAATCGGCGCCGAGACATCGGCGGTGAAGCCGATGTTCTGGAAGTCGACCTGGCGATTGCTGCCGGTGAGGAAGGCCGTCACATAGCGCACATTCAGCGGTGCTGCCAGCGTGATGTCCTGCGCGCGGATGCCGGGGCTGCTGCCGAGTGCCGGCGCCACGGACAGCGTGCCCACCTGCACGTTCGCGCCACTGTAGAAGGTGAAGCTGACGGAGTCGACGTCGTAGTCCTCGGAGGTGTAGTTCCAGAAGTGCAGCACGCTGAGGTCGTACTCGGTCTGGAAGTCGAAGCGCAGTTCCAGCCCGCCGCCGAGCGAGTCGGCGGTGTACCAGATGTGCGTCTGCTGGTTGTGGAACTCCTCGGCGTCTGCCGACGGCGCATCGATCACCTTGGTGATCGTCGCGCCGTTGTTGAAGGTGTTGTTGAAGTCGCCTGGCGACGTGCCCGCGCCGACGGTGACGGTGATGTTGCTGCTGTTGAGGTAGGTCTGTGCGGCGGCCGGCCCGGCGGCGGCGAGGCCTGCCAGTGCGAACGAGACGATCCAGGCGTTGAGTCTCATGATGCGCATGCTCCTGTTCGAGGAAGTTCGATGAACGGCATCGCACCTTGTCGGGTCGCGGGCACGGCGTCAATCGCCACTGACCCTGGCGGGCCGGTGAAGGGCCGGCGTCCCCCGTGCTTTGGGCGGGGCGGCGCTTGCGGCCCGGCGCGTCAGCCGGCGCTGGCCGGCGGACGCGGTCAGTTCACCGGCGGCGCGTCGTCGTCGAGTTCGCGGGCGGCATCGGCGCTCAATTCGCCCGTGCCCGCGTGGCGCCGCTCGCGGTCATGCAGCTTGCCCAGCGCCGAATCCAGCGCGTTCGTCAGCTTGCCGGCTGCGCCTTCGATGGCCATGTGCAGGCTTTCCGCCTGGTGCTTGACCGCGATGTTCTTCAGCCCCGCCACACGCGCCTCCAGCAGGCAGCGCATGTCGTCGGCGCCCGACTTCTCGCCGCTGTTCATGTCGCCCAGGTGCGCCTCCACATGCGTCACCCGGCCCTCGTAGCGGTCGACGGCGTCGCGGATCACGCCCTCGACGTGCTCGATGAGCGCCTGGCGGCCCTCCACATGGTTGTCGGTCTCTATGTGCACCTGCATGGCTTTCCTTGGTTTCCGCGCGGACGTCGCGCGTTTGCCGTGAGGGGCAAGCGTCGTGCCGGTGGCGGGAGGGCAGGGCGCCAGCAGGTGAGGGGCGGCTGTGGGTCAGTCCGGTGCGTGCCTGGCAGGAATGCCCTCGGCTGCAAGCGATTCCAGGATGGCCCGGCCGACGTGCTCGACTTTCGCCGCGTGCGTCACGCCCTTGAGTCGCTCTCGCAACGAGGTGTAGGGCTTGACGAAGATGGACCACTCGATGGCCCTATTTGCATACCCGTCGCCTTCGGAAGCCACTGACGCGCACCCAATCTGAATCTCGGTTTCGTCGGCGTCGGTGTGCTCGATAAACCAACCCCAGTCTTCGCCCTGCGGATAGCTGGTCACGATCCCCCTTGCCAGCAGGCGCTGCGCCAGCCAAAGTGCCAGCTCGAATCCATAGGCGCCGGGGTTGGTTTGGCACTGCTCGGGCAGGATGGGCAGGAACTTGTCGGCGGAGAACTCGATGCGCCACATGGTCAGGCTTCAACCTTCAAGCGAAGCGGGCGACAGATACAGGACGCAGGCCCGGCCTGGCGAAAACGTACCGCGTACTGCCAGACTGTGCTTGTTGGCCTGCCGTGAGCGCTTGGCTTGAGCGACGAGCTAGGCGTCACATGCGTCCGGGACACCGAACGTTCTTTGAATCGACTCGATACACGACTGTTTCGTCACCTGTATCGAGGTCCCGAAAGCGCTGAGTCCGATCGTCAATCTTCAGAACCTCGACGCAGAAACGGTTACCAGGCTTCAGGATTTCAGGGACTGAGGAAGCAGTCACTACATGACAAACTTTGGCGCCCCTAATGGTGTAGCGAGACTGTCCCGTGAAGTTTGTACGTGTCTCCGGAAACGTACCGCAGGAGTTCACTCGGCCGCTGACAAATGTGTCGTAGCCCCAACACGTCTTGCCACCATCGTCCGAGTTGCACCAAGCACCCTGGAGTGCGACGTCCAAGGTGGCGTTCTCAAGCTCAGCGGGGACGGCATAAGCAGGTGCGATTGAAAGTGCGAGGGCGGCGATTACTTTAGCTCGTGTGCTCATGGCAAGCGGGTTGGAAGTGAAGACTGCGGAGGAACTGTGGCGCCGAACGTTTGAGTTAACCGGCCTGCGGAGGCAAGCGTTGTAAGCCCGGTCAGAGACGGCGATAGTTCCCAAGGGAGGCGGGGCAGACGGCCTCGATTCTCCCGCGAAGGCGCTGCTGATTCTGCAGGTCGACAAGCCAGGAGACGGCTTGACTGAAGTGGCCCAGCGTTCAGCGGGTGGCCGCTGGGAGCCTGCTAAGCAACGGGCAGCATCCCCAGCAAAGCAGCGTTCAGCCTCGTCCCGGCAAGTACTCGAACCCCTCAAAGTCCGCCACCCGCCCCCCGCCGCTGGTGTCAAACGCCACCATCCCCACAAACGCACCCGTGAACGACGCATGCTCGCCGCGGCCGCCTTCGTCGGAGATGACGCTGGCGTCCAGCACCGGCCCCACGTCGCGCCAGCCGTCGCCCCAGTCGGCCTGGAACTGCAGCGTCGCACCGTCCACCTGCGCGGCCAGGCTGACCGGGCCGTCGGCGGGCAGTTGAACCACCTCCGTCAGCGGGTACTGCACCCGGTTGTCGGGGAAGTCGCCCGGGCAGGACAGGATGCTCAGCGCGCGGCCGTAGCTCTCGTGCCAGGTAACCACCAGCGTGTGGAACTTGTGGCGGTTGTAGTAGTGGGTGAGGCCGGCCGCCTGCTGGTAGCTGTCGGGCGCAAAGCGCAGCGTGGTCTCGGCGCGGAAGGCCCAGTCCTCCTGCCGGCGCGCCACCAGGCTTTGCTCAAACCAGCTGCCCGGCGATTCGCGGCCGGTCAGGCGCAGCGCGTCGCCGGTCAGCGTGAACAGGCGGTCAGGCTCCGGCGTGCGCAGCCACTGGAACTCCGGGGGCAGCGCGGTCAGGCCGGCAAAGCGGCGGCGCACAGCCTCGCGCGGCCTGGGCTGCACGTCGACAGGCGACGGCACATCCAGTGCAGGCACGAGCCCGCCGTGCGCCAGGTAGAGCCAGCCGTCGTCGCGCCACTCGCAGCGCTGGATAGCCGTCTCTCGCCCCAGCGGCGAGCGCCGCGTGCCAGGCAGCGGCCGCGTGCACAGGTGGGCCACATAGGTGCTGTCATCGGCCAGCTCCACGACCTGCCCATGCCCCGCACGCTGCAGCGGCGCATCGGGCGCGTCCCGGCTGGTCAGCAGGTGCAGCTGCGGGTGGTTCTCGTAGGGGCCGAGCAGCTCGCGCGACCGTGCCATCGTCACCGCATGCCCGTAGCCCGTGCCGCCCTCGGCCGTGATCAGGTAGTACCAGCCGGCGCGCTTGAACAGGTGCGGGCCTTCGACGAGGCCGAGCTTCGTGCCCTTGTAGATGTTGGTCACCGGGCCCATCAGCTTGCGCTGCTGCGCGTCCCATTCCTGCATGACGATGCCGTCGAAGGCCGGCGTCTTGGGCGCGCCGCCGATGGAGGCGGTGCGGTGGTTCCACAGCATGTTCAGGAACCACTTGCGGCCGTCGTCGTCGTGGAACAGCGAGGGGTCGAAGCCGGATGAATTCACATAGACCGGGTCGCTCCAGGGCCCCTCGATGGCCGGCGCCGTGACGATGTAGTTGTGCGCATCCTTGAAGTTGCCCTCGAAGCGCTTCACGTCCGTGTAGACCAGCCAGAACAGGCCGTCGGCATGCGACAGGCAGGGCGCCCAGATGCCGCAGGAGTCGGGGTTGCCGCGCATGTCGAGCTGGCTCTTGCGCGTCAGTGGCCGGGTCACCAGCGTCCAGTTGACGAGGTCGCGCGAGTGGTGGATCTGCACGCCCGGGTACCACTCGAAGGTGGAGGTGGCGATGTAGAAGTCGTCACCAACGCGGCAGAACGAGGGGTCGGGGTTGAAGCCCGGCAGGACGGGGTTGCGGATCATGGCGATCAGCCTCAGTTGGGATACCGCTTGCCCTGCGACGGCAGCGGCCAGTCGTCGCTGCGCGTGGGCGAGGCCGGCAGGCCATCGCCACCGACGAGGTTGGACTCGCTGGGGTTGTCCACCCAGCCATAGCGGGCCGCGACGGGGGCGGCCACTTGCGGGCTGCTGAGCACGACGACATCGCCCTCGATGCGCGCCGTGGCCGGCACGAAGCGGCGGTCGGCGCCGGCCAGCGCAAAGCCGCGCAGCGCCTCGCCCATCCGGGCCGTGCGCAGGCCGCCGCCGGTCGCGGTGAAGCGCAGCCGCAGCTCGGCGCCGCGCACCTCGGCCGCCGCCAGGCGCGGGCCGCTGGCTGGCTGCGCGCGCAGGCCCAGGTCATGCAACGCCAGCGCGGCGAGGCGCTGACCCAGCGTGCGCTTGTCGCGCGGGTGGATGTCGTTGGCGTCGCCCACGTCGGTGGCGACGGCCATGCCGGTGTGGGGCAGGGCGAGCGCCTGGCGCTGCGCCTCGCGCAGCTCGGCCCAGCCACCCTGGCCGAGCTGGTTGTTCTGCAGCGGCAGGAAGGACGCCAGCTGCACGAAGAAGAAGGGCAACTGCGGCTGCTGGAACTGCAGGCGCCAGTCCTGGATCAAGCGTTGGAAGCCGCCGGCATAGGCCGCTGCGCGGCCGGTGTTGCTCTCGCCCTGGTACCAGAGCACGCCCTTGAACGACAGCCCGTGCAGCGGCGCGATGAGGCCGTTGTGGGCCAGCGTCGGCGCGTCGTTGGCCGTGGGGCCGGGGGCGCCGCCGGCTTCGGCGACGCGGGCGCGCCAGGCGCCCGCCAGCGACACGGCGCCGGCCGGTGTGTCCAGCCGCAGCGCGGCCGCGTCGCCGTGGAAACCGCCGCCACCGCCGTTGTCCGTCACACGCACGGCGATCCAGTTCGGGCCCGCGCGCAGCACGCCGGTCGGCACGGCGTACTGGCGCGGCTGGTCGTAGCCGCACTGGCCGCCCACGCGCTGGCCATTCACCCAGACCTCGTCGCAGTCGTCCACCTTGGCCAGGTGCAGGCTGGCCGCGCCAGCGGCCTGCGCCGCGCTCAGATCGACGCGCTTGCGCAGCCAGACGACGCCGTCCAGCCCGGGCAGGCCCTGACCTTCCCAGACGCCCGGCGCCTGCAGCGTCGGCCAGTCCTTGTCGATGTCGGCGGCCGCAGACCAGCCGCTCGCGTCCACGCCCTGCCAGGCCAGGCCAGGCTGCCAGCGTTGCACCACAGCTTCTGTCGCCTGGCGGCGCGCCTGAGTGAAGGCAGCCGCGTCCGCCGGCAGTGCGCGCACGGCACCGGCCAGTCCGGGGTCGCGCAGCGCCACCTCGCGCCGCACCCATGTCTCCAGGTGAGAGCCGCCCCAGGCCGTGTTGACCAGGCCGATGGGCACGCCCTGCACCAGCTGCATGTGGCGCGCGAAGTGGTAGCCGATGGCGCTGAAGTCACCCACCTTGCCGGTCTCGGCCACGGCCCAGCTGGCCGGCGCGATGTCGGCCTCGGCCTGCAGGCTGGCCCGCAGCGGCACGCGCAGATGGCGCAGGCTAGCGTTCTGCGGGCCGGCCATCTCGGCTGCGGCAGTGTCGGTGGCGGACAGCGGCCACTCCATGTTGGACTGGCCGCTCAGCAGCCAGACATCGCCGATCAGCACGTCCTTCAGCTCGATGCGCTGGTCGCCCGCCACCGTCAGCCGGTGCGGGCCGCCGGCCTTCAGCGCCGGCAACTTCGCCTCCCAGCGGCCCCCAGCGGGCACCTTTACCGAAGCCTTGCTGCCGGCCAGCTCCACCGCCAGCGTCTGGCCCGGCGTGGCCCAGCCCCACAGGCGGATGGGCTGGTCGCGCTGCAGCACCATGTGTTCACCGAACACCTGGGCCAGCCGCACGTCGGCTTGGGCGGCGGTGGCCAGCAGGCCGAGGGAGAGCAGGCAGAGGGCTTTGTTCATCGTCGTCATTCAATGAGTCCTTGGCGCAGCGCGCCGGCGGCGAAATGTAGCGGTATCAACAGGCCCATCACAAGCGGGGCGAGCACGGGCTGCCGCAGCATCCCGGTTCGGACAAACGCCTAGCACCGGCGCCGATGCCCGCCGCTAAAGTGGCTCATGATCGCGCAACCAATGGACGGGTGGGGCAAGTGAAAGTCTGGCACTTCTTGGGCAGGGGCATGTCGGATTGAACGCCCCATTGCACGGGCGTGCGCCCAGGGTTGCCACGATCACCGACGTGGCCAAGATGGCCGGCGTGTCGCCGATGACGGTGTCCCGCGTCGTCAACGGCGAAGCCAAGGTGCGCGCCGAGACGCGCGAGCGCGTGACGGCCGCCATCGCCGCGCTGAACTACCTGCCCAACCAGGCGGCACGTCGGCTGGCGGGGTCTGAACCCATCCGCGTCGGCCTGCTCTACAACGACCCCTCGGCCGGCTACCTGAACGAGTTCCTCATCGGCCTGCTGAACAAGGCCAGCCTCAGCCATGTGCAGCTCGTCGTGCGCAAGTGCGATGCCGCCGACAGCGAGGAGCGGTTGACGGCAGAGATGGTCGAACAGGGCGTGGACGGCCTCATCCTGCTGCCGCCGTTCTGCGAGTCCGACGCCTTGCTGGCGCTGGTGGCGGATACGCAGACGCTGGCCGTGGCCGTGTCGCGCGGCATCCCGCCGCAGCAGGTCTGCGCCGTCAGCATCGACGACTACCAGGCCGCCTACGAGATGACGCGCCACCTGCTCGCGCTGGGTCACCAGCGGCTGGGTTTCATCATCGGCAACCCCCGCCAGACCTGCAGTTCGCGGCGCCTCGCGGGCTTTCGCGCGGCGCTGACGGATGCCGGCCTGGACTTCGCCGAGCAGGAGGTCGCCGCGCAAGGCATGTTCACCTACCGCTCGGGCCTGGACGCCGCCGAGCGGCTGCTGTCCCAACCCCACCGGCCCACGGCCATCTTCGCCAGCAACGACGACATGGCCGCCGCGACGGTGGCCATCGCCCACCGCATGGGCCTGGATGTGCCGAGCGACCTGACCGTCGTCGGCTTCGACGACGCGCCGCTGGCCACGACGATCTGGCCCGAGCTGACCACCGTGCGCCAGCCCATCATGGAGATGGCCGGTGCGGCGGTGGACCTGCTGGTGCGCCATATCCGCGCGCGCCGTGCCGGGCAGGTGCTGCGCTGCGAGCATGTGGTGAAAGAGTTCGCGCTGATACGCCGCCAGTCCGACGCCGCGCCGCGACTGAGGCCGCCGGTGCGGCTGGGGTCGACGGCCTGAGGAGGACGCCGCTGCTCGGACAATCGGCGCATGCCCCATGCCGTGTCCCTGCTGCGCGCCGCGCGTCTGGCGAAAGCCACCAAGCCATTTCTCGCCCGCGGCGGCTTCAAGCGCGAGCGCTGCGACGGCTGCCGGCTGGTGCCCACGCACTGCATGTGCGCCCTGCGCCCCTCGGTGCCCACGCGCGCCGCAGTGTGCCTGGTGATGGCCGACATCGAGCCACTGAAGCCGACCAACACCGGCTGGCTGATCGCCGACATGGTTGCGGACACCTTCGCCTTCGGCTGGTCGCGCACCGAACCCGACCCGGCGCTCATCGCGTTGTTGAGCGATCCGGGCTGGGAGCCCTACGTCGTGTTCCCGGGCCAGTACGCCGCGCCGGAGCGCGTGGTGCATGTGGTCCAGCCGCACGTCGCCGGCGCGGACGGCCAGGTCAAGCGCCCGCTGTTCATCCTGCTGGACGGCACCTGGTCAGAGGCCCGCAAGATGTTCAGCCGCAGCCCTTACCTGAACTCCATGCCGGTGCTCAGCCTTGAGCCCGCCGAGGCCTCGCAGTACCGGCTGCGCCGGTCACGCTGCGGCGACCATTTCTGCACCAGCGAGGTGGCCGCGCAATGCCTGCATCTCGCGGGTGACGAGGCCGCCGGCAAGACGCTGGATGCCTACCTGGGCGTCTTCACGCATCACTACCTGCAGGCGAGAAACCAGTTGCCCGTCGTGTGGGACGGCGTGGCGCACCGGCGGCTGGACGAGGCGACTTCATAGGCGGCGCTTCAGCATCTCATCGCGCAATTGCAAAGATAAGCTATTCGCAAGACACTGCATTTGCAAGTTGCGCTGCAATAGTCGCGGACCCCTCTGGGCGCATGACCACCGAACGGATAGCAGCATGAGCGCTGAAGAAACCATCGACCACACCACCCTGACGCGCCTGGTTGAAGCCCAGGCGGTGCGCGCTGCGCATGTCATCGGCCAGGCCGGCGGTTGGCGCGTCGTCGTCAAGTACGGCGTGACCGAGCGGCCCTTGGCAGCCACGCGCAGCGGCGAGGTCCGCATCTTCAGGAGGCTGGAAACGCTGGTCGGCTACCTCAAGGATCTCGGCGTGGAGCGCTTCGACGTGAACGCGGCCAGCTATGACCCGGCCGGTGGCAAGTCCGTCTCTCGGCCCGACACCTCGGCCGCGCTCAAGCGTGCCCACGAGGCGGCGGCGCACGACAAGTGGTTCCGTGGCCAGGTGGAGGAGGCCATCGCAGAGGCCGACGCACCCGGCGCCGAGTGGCTGCCCCATGAGGTGGTGAAAGCCGACATGGCGAAGCAGCGCGCCGCCTTGCAGAGGCGCATCGCGAAGGCCGGCAAGTGATGCGGCTGCTGTGGACGCCGCGCGCAAGCCGGCAGCGGCAGGAAGCCATCGACTACATCGCAGAGCAAGACCCCATCACGGCGCTGGCCGTGCTCGATCGCATCGAACAGCAGACGGACGTGTTGCAGCAGCAGCCTGATCTTGGCCGGCCTGGCCGGAAACGGGGCACCCGCGAACTGGTCATCAGCCGCACGCCGTTCATCGTCGTCTACCGTGTCAGGCCCAAGGCCAAGTGCGTCGAGCTGCTGACGCTGCTGCACGGCTCGCAGCAGTGGCGGAGGCTGTGAGATTCGAACTCACGGGCCGTTACCGGCCGACGGTTTTCAAGACCGTTGGGTTAAACCACTCCCCCAAGCCTCCGCAGAAGGACGCGCATTCTAGAGGCCTGGCTTCTGCGCCTGTTCGCAGTCGACCTGGATGATCTCCCGCTGCAGGCCGGCTATGCGCGCGGCCGTCAGGCGGCCGCCCCAGATGCAGCCGGTGTCCAGCCCCAGCAGCTGCGGCCGGTCCAGCAGGCCCAGCGTCGACCAGTGACCGAAGGCGATGGGCACGTCGGCCGTGCGCCGGCCCGGCACGTCGAACCAGGGCAGGAAGCCCTGCGGCGCGGCGCCGGCGCCGTCCTTGGTCTTGAAGTCCATCGTGCCGTCCGCCGCGCAGAAGCGCAGCCTCGTCAGCGCGTTGACGGTGAAGCGCAGCCGCGCCGTGCCGGTGAGGGCCGAGTCCCAGCGGGCCGGTTCGTTGCCGTACATCTCGTGCAGGAACGCAGGCAGGTCGGCGCTGCGCAGCACGGCCTCCACCTCCGCCGCCAGCACCAGCGTGTCGCTGCGGTCCCACTGCGGCACGACGCCGGCGTGCACCATCAGCCACCCCGCGTCGGACACGGCCAGGCGCTGCTGGCGCAGCCAGCCGAGCAGGGCTTCGCGGTCGGGTGCTTGCAGGATGGGCGCCAGCGTGTCGTGGCGATGCGCCGGCCGCACGCCATGGGCGACGGCCAGCAGGTGCAGGTCGTGGTTGCCGAGCAGGCAGGTGGCCGCGTCACCCAGCGCCTGCAGGCGGCGCAGCGTCGCCAGCGACGACGGCCCGCGGTTGACGAGGTCGCCGAGCAGCCAGAGCCGGTCGCGCGACGGCGAGAAGTCCAGCCGGGCCAGCAGGCGCTCGAAGGCGTCGCAGCAGCCCTGGAGGTCACCGATCAGGTAGTTCATCGCCGGGATGCTAAGGGGCCCGGGCTGCCGGGCTCGTGCCTCCGGGAATGTGCGATGGGCGCTGTCACGGCCTTCTGCTAGTCTCCCGGGCTTCGTTTTCGACCCTGCGCCGCCTCGGGTTTTCCCAGGTTCGGCGCTCTAGATGGACACCGCTCTCGTTCTCTTCCTGATCTTTCTCAACGGCCTTTTCGCGATGTCCGAAATGGCGCTGACCGCCAGCCGCAAGGCCAGGCTGCAGGTGATGGTGGAAAGCGGCGAGGGTGGTGCGCAGGCCGCCATGGACCTGCACGACAACCCCACCAAGTTCCTGTCGACGGTGCAGATCGGCATCACCGGCATCGGCGTGTTGAACGGCATCGTCGGTGATGCGGCCTTCTCGGGCCCCTTGTCTCACTGGCTGGCCGAAACCTTCCACCTGCACCCGGACGCGACCCAGATCACCGCGACCGCGCTGGTCGTCGTCATCATCACGCTGCTGACCATCGTCTTCGGCGAACTGGTGCCCAAGCGTGTTGGCCAGATCTATCCCGAGACGGTGGCCCGCCTCGTCGCGCCGCCGATGAATGTCATCTCCACGGCGACGCGTCCGCTGGTGAAGCTGTTGAGCTTCGCGACCGAGTTCACGCTGGGCCTGCTGGGCCTGCGCAACCGCGGCCAGCGTGGCGTGACGGAAGAGGAGATTGCCGCCAGCCTGGAAGAGGGCCGGGACGCCGGCGTCATCGAGGAGCATGAGCACCAGATGGTGCGCAACGTGTTCCGGCTCGATGAGCGCCAGGTTGGCTCGATGATGATTCCGCGCGGCGAGATCGCCTGGCTGGACGTCGACGCGACGCCGGCCGAGGTGTTGGCCGTGCTGCGCGAGCGTGGCTTCAGCCGCTACCCCGTCTGCCGTGGCGGCCTGAACGACGTGCTGGGCATCGCCCATGCGCCGATGCTGCTGGCCCGCTCGCTGGAGGGGCAGTCGCTGGACCTGGCGGCGGGCCTGGAGGCGCCGCTGTTCGTGCCCGAGACGCTGTCGGGCATGGAGTTGCTGGATCATTTCCGCGTGTCGGACGCGCCGCTGGTCTTCGTCGTCGATGAGTACGGCGAAGTGCAGGGCGTGATTGCCGTGCGCGACGTGTTGGAAGCCATTGCCGGGGAGTTCAACGCCCCCAGCGATGGCGATGCCTGGGCGGTGCAGCGCGAGGACGGGAGTTGGCTGATCGACGGCCTCATCCCCGTGCCCGAGCTGAAGGACCGCCTGGCGCTGAAGGAACTGCCCGAGGAGGACCGTGGGCGCTACAACACCTTGGCCGGCATGATCATGCTGCTGCTGGGGCGCTTGCCGCGCACGACCGATGTCGTGGAGTGGGACGCGTGGAGATTCGAGGTCGTCGACCTCGACGGCAAACGTGTGGACAAAGTGCTGGTCAGTCGTCTGGCCGCGGAAACTGGAGATAGAGAATCATGAGCAACCCCCCGATGTACGGCGAACTGGCGCCGCTGGACCGCGAAGCCCACAAGAACCTGAAGCTGGACACGGCCAAGGCCGTGGTCGGCCAGGTGGCCGACCAGAACTCGGTGTTCCTGGCCGCTGTGGAATTCGCTGACGCGTGCAGGGAGTACCCCGTGGTCTTCGTGCGCGCCGGCGAGGGCGCGGATGGCAAGCCGCAGGTCGCACCGCTGGCCGTGCTGGGCTTGAAGCCGGGTTCCAACCTGTTCGTCGACGGCGACAAGTGGACCGGCAACTACGTGCCCGCCTACGTGCGCCGCTACCCGTTCGCAATGGCGCGCCTGGACGGCAACGCCAACACGCTGGCGGTCTGCATCGACAGCAAGTGGGCCGGCTTCAACGAAGCCACCGGCGAGGCCTTGTTCAAGGACGGCGAGCCGACCGAGTTCCTGCAGAACGCCCGTGCGTTCCTGGAGAACTACGAGCAGGAAGCCGAGCGCACCCGCCTGATCTGCAACCTGCTCGTCGAGCTGGACCTGCTGCTGGACATGCGCTTCGAGGCGACGCTGCCCGGCGGCGAGAAGATCGACGTCGAAGGCTTCCTGGCCGTGGACGAGAAGAAGTACAGCGAGCTGGCCGACGACAAGGTGCTGCAACTGCACCGCAACGGCCTGATCGCGCTGATCGAGATGCACCGCCTGTCCATGACCAACATGAACCGCCTGGCGGCGCGCTACGCCGCCTGACCGGTTTCGCGCTCAGGAGAAGGCCACGCATGCGTGGCCTTCTTTCTGTGTGCGCCGGCAGGACACGCCTTCTGGGAGGTGAAAGTCCTCTACCAGCCCGGCAAGGGCGCCTTGAGCGACTGCAGCGTCTTGCTTGAGCCGCCGGATGCAGAATCGGACGTCCGGCGGTGTAAAACGCAGACGTGTTCGGGTCAGGTCGTCACCTGTTCGAGCGACTTCTGGCACACGCCCTAGGGAAAGCAGGAGTATCTGTATGTTTGCCGTTGGGAAAAGTCACATTCCAATCTCTAAACTTCGCTGACCGGCGCATCGTGCGCCAAGGACACAGTTGATGTTCCCGAATTTCAAAGAAAGCCGCCGTGCGCCGCTCAACCCCTTCGGCGGTCCGCCGTTGGAGATGAACAGCGACTTCGGTGCGCTGGACGGCGATGCATTGGGTCTTGTCGAGCGCCGCTACAGCGACCGCGGTCTGGCGGTTTCGCGCGAGCGTTACAGCAGTCGCAACGAAGCGGGTGATATTGTTTGCACCGCCAATGACGGGGACAAGATCGTCGGCACGCTGTCCGTGCGATTCGATGGCCCAGGTGGCCTGCACGCCGATGCGCTGTTCAAGGAAGAGATGGCCGAGTGGCGCGCTGCGGGCATCACGCTGTGCGAATTCGGTGGTCTGGCGGTCGACAAGCACTCCCACGAGCCGAAGCGCGTGCTGGCCCAGATCTTTCACCTTGGCTACCTCCATGCCCACCGCCGTGCGCGCGTTGCACGCCTGGTCATCGAGGTGAACCCGCGCCATGTCGCCTTTTATCGCCGCTGGCTGGGGCTGCTGCCGTACACCATGGCGCGCCACAACCCGCGCGTGGACGCACCCGCCGTGCTGATGAGTTTTGACTTTGCGACGGCGCGCGAACAGATCGCCCTGCTGGGCGGCCGTCCCGAACTGCTGTCGACGGCGCGCTGCCTTTACCCACTGTTCTGGGATGAGGCCACCGAGGCCGCGATGCTGGCCAAGCTGCCGGTCGCCTGAACCTGTTGGGCCATTTCGTTGACGTCACATCGGGTTCACACCGCTCTTGAGCGGTGCTCCCAACAACAGAGGGTCCCGTGGGGCCCTTTGTTGTTTTGCGAACCCGTCGATCAGCGTTCTTAGGGCGCCCGAGCGTAGAAAGTGCGGCCGGTGGCGCTCGTGAAGCGCGGGTCGTAGCCGCCCTGGAAGACTTGCGTCTGCTACCTCAGCGGCGGATCGCGGTCGGTCACGTTGCGGGCACCTGCGGTCAGCGTGGAGGGTCAGTGACCGAGGCGGCGCGACAGCCGGGAAGCGGCATCTCGCAGCGTGATCACCAGCGCCCCGGTCGGGGCCGTGTCGAAGCCCGTGCTGGTGCCGATGGCCGTCAGCGCCAGCACCAGCCGCCCCGCAGCGTCGAAGACCGGCGCTGCCGCCGCGCTGACGCCGAGGACAACCCCGTCGCGCGAAGTTGCCAGCCCGGCCTCATGCACCGCAGCGATGGCGGCTGCATCGGGCAGGGGCTCTCCGAGCGCCGCCGCCTCTGCGCCCCGCCAGGCCGCGAAAAGCCGCCCTGACGCCGTGCCGGCCAGGCTCATCACCGTGCCGTGACGCATGCTGACGTGCACGGGCGTCGGCCCCTCGGCCACGCGCACGATGGTGGGCCCGCGCGTGCCCCAGACGGCGATGGCCACCGTGTGGCCCAGCTGCAGCGCCAGCTCCTCGATGACCGGCGTCGCCAGACGCACCGGGTCGTACTGCTGCAGGCTGATGAGGCCCAGTTGCAGCGCGAGGGGCCCCAGGCCGTAGTCGCCGGATCGGCCGCTGCCGCCGTCCTGCTCCACCAGCCCAAGCTTGATGAAGCTCACCAGGTAGGGGTGGGCCTTGGCCGGCGTCATGCCGGCCTCGCGGGCCAGGTCCTTCAATGCCATCGGTCGGCCGTGGTGGGCCAGTGCCAGCAGCAACTGGCCGCCCACTTCGATGCTCTGGATGCCTCTTGGTTCCTTCATGCCGAAAATTCTATATTGGTGAATTGATTTGGATTAGGTTAAATTTCGGCGCCGCAGACGGAGATGCCATGAGCACAACCAAAGCCTTTGCCTCACAAGCCGACCTGGAAGAAAAGCGGGTCAGCTTCGAACGCCTGTCAGAGCACGCCTGGGCCTACACGGCAGAGGGCGACCCCAACACCGGCATCGTCATCGGCCGCGACGCAGTCATGGTCATCGACACCCAGGCCACGCCGGTCATGGCGGCCGACGTCATCCGCCGTATCCGCGAGGTGACGGCCGCGCCCATCAAGTACGTGCTGCTGAGCCACTACCACGCGGTGCGTGTGCTGGGCGCGTCCGCCTTCAAGGCCGAAGGGCTGGAGCAGGTCATCGCCAGTGACGCGACGCTGGCGCTCATCCAGGAGCGCGGCGAGCAGGACAAGGCCAGCGAGATCGGCCGCTTCCCGCGCCTGTTCCGCAATGTCGAGTCGGTGCCGGCTGGGCTGACCTGGCCGACGCTGACATTCGCGGGTCGGCTGACGCTGGACCTCGGCGGCGTGAAGGTCGAGATGTTCTCGCCCGGGCGCGGCCACACGGCGGGCGACACGGTGGCCTGGCTGCCCGGTGAGCGGGTGCTGTTCAGCGGCGATCTGGTCGAGTTCGACGCGACGCCCTATTGCGGCGATGCGCACTTTGCCGACTGGCCGGCGACGCTGGATGCGATTGCGAAGCTGGACGCCGCCGCCCTGGTGCCCGGCCGCGGACCGGCATTGAAGGGCGCGGCGCAGGTGGCGGCGGGCCTGGCCGGCACGCGGGCCTTCGTCAGCGAGCTATATGCGGCGGTGCAGGCCGGCGTGGCGGCGGGCGAGGCGCTGAAGCCTGTCTACCAGCAGACCATGGCGGCGCTGCGCCCCAAGTACGGCCACTGGGTCATCTTCGACCACTGCATGCCCTTCGACGTGACCCGCGCCTATGACGAGGCCGGCGGCACGGCGCACCCGCGCATCTGGACGGCCGAGCGCGACGTGGAGATGTGGAAGGCGCTGGAAGGCAGCTGACCGTGGACCTCCCGCGCTACCCCTATCACCAGACGCTGGAGCAGCGCTCCGGCCAGCCGCAGCGCCGCCCGGTCGTCATCGTCGGCGCCGGCCCGGTGGGCCTGACGCTGGCGCTGGACCTGGCCCGCCGCGACGTGCCCGTCGTCGTCATCGATGACAGCGACCACATCGGCGAGGGCTCGCGCGCGGTCTGCTGGGCGCAGAAGACGCTGGAGGTGTTCGACCGCCTGGGCGTGGGCGAGGCCGTCGCGCGCGAGGGCGTGCGTTGGCAGCGTGGCCGCGTCTTCCGCGGCGAGCGCGAGGCTTATGCCTTCGACCTGCAACCCGAGGGCGGGCACAAGATGCCGGCCATGGTCAACCTGCAGCAGGACCAGGTCGAGGCGCGGCTGGTGCGCGCCGTGCAGCTGGACGGCCGCATCGAGCTGCGCGGTCGGCACGAGCTGATCGGGCTGGAGCAGGACGAGGGCGGCGTGACGCTGAACCTGCGCACGCCGGACGGCCTGTTCGATATGCGCGCCGACTGGGTCATCGGCTGCGACGGCGCGCGCAGTCCGACGCGCAGCCTGCTGGGGCTGGGCTTTCACGGCCAGGTCTTCGAGGACCGCTTCCTGATTGCAGACGTGCGCCTGGGCGCCGGTGCCAGGCCGCGGGGGTTGGACCCGGCCCGGCCCGAGCGCTGGTTCTGGTTCGACCCGCCTTTCCATCCGGGCCAGTCCGTGCTGCTGCACGCGCAGGCAGAGGGGCTGTGGCGCATCGACTTCCAGCTGGGTCGCGAGGCCGATCTGGCGGCCGAGCGCGACCCGGCCCGCATCCGCCAGCGCGTGGCCGCGATGCTGGACGGTGCGCCGTTCGAGCTGGTCTGGTCGTCCATCTACCAGTTCAGCTGCCGGCGCGCCGACCGCTTCCGCGCCGGCCGTGTGCTGCTGGCCGGCGACGCCGCCCACCAGGTCTCGCCCTTCGGTGCGCGCGGCGCCAACAGCGGTGTGCAGGATGCCGACAACCTCGGCTGGAAGCTGGCCGCCGTGCTGCGAGGCGAGGGCGGTGACGGGCTGCTGGACTCGTACGAGTTCGAACGCATCGAGGCCGCCGACGACAACATCGGCCACTCGACGCGCGCCACCGACTTCATCAGCCCCAGGAGCGCGCTGAGCCGGCGCTTGCGCCGCGCCGCACTGGATCTTGCTGCCCGCACCGACTTCGCCAAGCCGCTGGTCAACAGCGGGCGGCTGTCACAGCCGACGGCACATGTCGACTCGCCACTGAGCACGCTGGATGCCGAAGCCTGGGACGCCGGCCCCGCACCGGGCTGCCCGGCCCCCGACGCGCCGGTGGAGGATGGCTGGCTCAGCGAGCAGTTCGGCGCGGGCTTCGTGCTGCTGGCATTCGGCTGGTCGCCGCCGGCGCAGGACCTGCGCGTGGTCACGCTGCCGGCCGAGGGCGTCGCGGCCACGCGCTACGGCGCGCGGCCCGGCAGCGTCCACCTGATCCGGCCGGACGCCATCGTGGCCGCCCGCTGGCACCGCTTCGACGCCGAGGCGCTGCGCGCAGCGCTGGCCCGCGCCCATGGGAGGGCTTATGAATAAATTGACTCTGACCCCAAATTTCGGTGCCGACGCGGACGCTTTCTACGCCGAGCTGATCGCCGCCCAGGCGGGCCTGAGCGACGAGGCTGCTGCTGACTGGCTGGCGCGGCTGACGCTGATCCTGTGCAACCACATCGGTGACCGCGAAGTGCTCCGGCAAGCCTTCGCAGTCGCTCACGAACGCCATGACTGAACTTTCCTACCTCACCGGCTTCGGCAACCAGCACGGCAGCGAGGCGGTGCCTGGCGCACTGCCCATCGGGCGCAACAGCCCGCAACGCGCGCCGCACGGGCTGTACGCCGAACTGCTGTCGGGCAGCGCCTTCACCGCGCCGCGCGCCGACAACCAGCGCACCTGGCTCTACCGCCGCCGGCCTGCGGTCGTTGTGGGTGGCTACGCGCCGCTGCCCCATGCGCATTGGAAGAGCGGTGCTGCGCAAGGCGAGAGCGCGCCGCCCGATCCGCTGCGCTGGGCGCCCACGTCGCTGGACGGGGAGGGCGATTTCATCGGCGGTCTGCGCAGCTATGCCGTCAACGGCGAGCCGGGCCTCGGCGGCATGGCCGCGCTCGCCTATGTCGCCTCGCGCCCCATGGGCCGCCGCGCGCTGGTCAATGCGGACGCCGAGATGCTGCTCGTGCCCCAGCAGGGCCGCCTGCTCATCACCACCGAACTGGGCCGCCTGGAGGTCGCGCCCGGCTCCATCGCGCTGCTGCCGCGCGGCATGGCGTTCAAGGTCGACCCGCTGGACATGCCCGCACGCGGCTATGTCTGCGAGAACCATGGCGCCGCCTTTCGCCTGCCCGAACTGGGCCCCATCGGCTCCAACGGCCTGGCGAACGCGCGCGACTTCGAGGCGCCCGTCGCGTGGCATGAAACCGAGGCCGGCGAGTACGAGATCGTCAAGCGCTACGGCGGCAAGCTCTGGCGCGCCACACAGGGCCACAGCCCGTTCAACGTCGTCGCCTGGCACGGCAACCTCGTGCCCTACCGGTACGACACGGCGCGTTTCATGGCGATCAACACCGTCAGCTTCGATCACCCCGACCCCAGCATCTTCACGGTGCTGACCAGCCCCAGCGACACGCCCGGCTGGGCCAACGTCGACTTCGTCATCTTCCCGCCGCGCTGGATGGTGGCCGAGGACACCTTCCGCCCGCCCTGGTACCACCGCAACGTGATGAGCGAGTTCATGGGCTTGGTGCTGGGCCAGTACGACGCCAAGCCCGAGGGTTTCAAGCCCGGTGGCGCCAGCCTGCACAGCAGCTACGTGCCGCACGGCCCCGACAGCGAGGCCTTTGACAAGGCCAGCGGCGCGGAGCTGAAGCCGCACAAGCTGGACAACACGCTGGCCTTCATGTTCGAGACCCGCTGGCCGCTCAAACCCACAGCCTGGGCGCTGACCGAGGCGCCGCTGGAAAAGACCTACGCCGATTGCTGGCGCGACCTGCAGGACAACTTCAATGCTTGACCACACCCACGACGCGGCGACCCTCTCCTGGGTCGGCTCCGCCAACGACCCCGCTACGGACTTCCCACTGCAGAACCTGCCGTTCTGCAGCTTCCGAAGCCAAGGCACGCTGGAACCCTGGCGCATCGGCGTCGGCATCGGCGACCAGATCCTGGACCTGACGGGCTGGGGCCTCACCGACATGAACGCGCTGATGGCCCGCTCGTCCGTGGAACGCCGCGCGCTGCGCCACCGCCTGTTCGATACGCTGAAGGCCGGCTCGCCCCAGGTCGATCTCGTGCCGCAGTCGGGCGCCGAGTACACGCTGCCCTGCCGCATCGGCGACTACACCGACTTCTACACCGGCATCCACCACGCCCGTGCCGTTGGGAAGCTGTTCCGCCCGGACAACCCGCTGTTGCCGAACTACCAGTGGCTGCCCATCGGCTACCACGGCCGCAGCTCCTCCATCGTCGTCAGCGGCACGCCGCTGCGCCGACCCAAGGGGCAGGTCAAGCCGCCCGACGCCGACCAGCCGGTCTTCAAGCCCAGTGCCCGCCTCGACTGCGAGCTGGAGCTGGGTCTGTTCGTCGGCCCCGGCAACGCCTTGGGCGAGCCGTTTTCCATCGACGAGGCCGACGAGCACGCCTTCGGCCTGACGCTGCTGAACGATTGGTCCGCCCGCGACATCCAGCCCTGGGAGTACCAGCCGCTGGGCCCCTTCCTGGCCAAGAACTTCGGCACCACCATCTCGCCGTGGATCGTCACGATGGAGGCGCTGGCGCCCTTCCGCATCCCGTTCACGCGGCCGATGGAGGACCCGCAACCGCTGCCCCATCTTGATTCACCGGCGCACCGCGCCAATGCGAGCTTCGACATCGGCCTGGAGGTCTGGCTGAAGACGCCGGCGATGCCGGAGCCAGTGCGCCTGTCCCGCTCCAACCTGCGCCACGCCTACTGGTCGCTGGCGCAGATGCTGACCCACCACGCCAGCAATGGCTGCAACCTGCAGCCGGGCGACCTGCTCGGCACAGGCACCATCAGCGGGCCGCAGCCCGACGAGGCGGGCTCGCTGCTGGAACTCACCGCAGGCGGCAAGCAGCCCATCACGCTGCCGAACGGCGAGACGAGGATCTTCCTGCTCGACGGCGACCAGCTCGGCCTGCGCGCCAGCGCCGAGAAACCCGGCTACCGGCGCATCGGCTTTGGTGCCTGCGACGGGGTGATCCTGCCGGCCCGCTGAGCCGGCTGTCGACGGGGCGCGATGCCCCGGCTTGGTGAGTGGCAGCCGCGCAAGCAGGCTGATGCGACGTTGTTTGGTGCGTGGTGGCGATGCCTCTGTACACCAACGGTGCGGAAAGCACCATAACGGTGTTGTGTGGGGGTGCCCTCGTGGGGCGTGAGGAGTTCACGAGCTGGCACGGGCCTTGCGGACATGCCATCCGGCTACCTCGCTCCCCTCAAATCCAACCTGGAGGCTTACCCGATGCTTCGCCGTTCCGCACTTGCCCTGGCCGCTGCTGCCACCGCTGCTCTCATCACCCCCGCCGCCTACGCGGCCGACACCATCAAGGTCGGCGTGCTGCACTCGCTGTCGGGCACCATGGCCATCTCCGAGACGGTGTTGAAGGACACCGTGCTGATGGCCATCGACGAGATCAACGCCAAGGGCGGCCTGCTTGGCAAGAAGCTGGAGCCTGTGGTGGTGGACCCGGCCTCCAACTGGCCGCTGTTCGCCGAGAAGGCCAAGCAGCTCATCTCGCAGGACAAGGTCGCCGTCGTCTTCGGCTGCTGGACCTCGGTGAGCCGCAAGTCGGTGCTGCCGGTGTTCGAGCAGACCAACTCGCTGCTGTTCTACCCCGTGCAGTACGAGGGTGAAGAGCTGAGCAAGAACGTGTTCTACACAGGTGCCGCGCCCAACCAGCAGGCCATTCCCGCCGTCGAATACCTGATGAGCAAGGACGGCGGCGGCGCCAAGCGCTTCGTGCTGCTGGGCACCGACTACGTCTACCCGCGCACGACCAACAAGATCCTGCGCGCCTTCCTGAAGAGCAAGGGCATCCCCGACGCCGACATCATGGAGGACTACACCCCCTTCGGCCACGCGGACTACCAGAGCATCATTGCCAAGATCAAGAAGTTCTCGGCCGAAGGCAAGAAGACGGCCGTCGTGTCGACCATCAACGGCGACTCCAACGTGCCCTTCTACAAGGAACTGGGCAACCAGGGCCTGAAGGCGACGGACGTGCCGGTGGTGGCCTTCTCGGTGGGTGAGGAAGAGCTGCGCGGCGTGGACACCAAGCCGCTGCAAGGCCACCTGGCCGCGTGGAACTACTTCATGTCCATCAAGGCGCCGGCCAACGATGGCTTCATCAAGAAGTGGAGCGCCTACGCCAAGGCCAAGGGCATCGCCGGCCACAAGGACAAGCCGCTGACCAACGACCCGATGGAAGCCACCTACATCGGCATCAACATGTGGGCGCAGGCCGTCACCAAGGCCAAGAGCACCGACACCGACAAGGTCATCGCCGCCATGGCCGGCCAGACCTTCACGGCGCCCTCGGGCATCACGTCCAAGATGGACGAGAAGAACCACCACCTGCACAAGTCGGTCTTCATCGGCGAAGTGAAGGCGGACGGCCAGTTCAACGTGGTGTGGAAGACCCCCGGCCCGGTCAAGGCCCAGCCGTGGAGCCCGTACATCCCCGAGAACAAGGGCAAGAAGGACGAGCCGACGAAATAAGGCTCAACCCCGCCGCAGCGATTGCTGCGGCCTGATGGGGTGCTGTCCGTGGACCGGCGTGGCCGGGTCCGCGGCAGCCACTGCAATGGCGCGCGCACCGTGCGTGTCACTTGTTTGCGTTCGCTTGGATCTTCATGATCAAACGACTATTGATCGGCTGGTGTCTGTCACTCCTGGGCTTGGCGGCCTGGGGGGCACCGCCGCCTGAGCTGCTGAACCGCATCGCCGCCGGCGACAGCGACGACCGTGTCGCCGCGCTGAACGAGGCCGTGGCGCAGGCCGACCCCGCGCTGGCCGACTACTTGCAGGCCTTGCTGGACGGCCGCGTGCGGCTGCGCGAAGGGAAGGCCGTCGTGGCCGCCGAAGGTGCACCGCTGCCCGATGGCGACGAGCCGATGCTCAACAACCGCCTGCGCCGCGAGATCGACTCGGCGCTCGCCGGGCTGGCCCTGCTGTCCACGGACCGCGATGTGCGCGCCAAGGCACTGGTGACGCTGCGCGAGGACGCCAGTGCGGCCAAGCTGCCGCTGTACGAGCGCGCCTTGGCCGCCGAGACCGACACCAAGCTGCGCGATCAACTCGGCGCGCTGGTGGCCGGCGCCAAGCTGTCGTCCACCGACGCCGCCCAGCGCCGCGCCGCTGCCGTCGAACTGGCCGGCAGCGCCGACCCGACGACACGCGCGCTGCTGCTGGAGCGCATCGACAGCGAGACCGATGCCGCCGCCAAGGCCGCGATGAGGAGCGCCATCGACGCCATCGGCGACCGCCTCGCCTGGGGTGAGCGCGCGCAGTTGCTGTTTTCCGGCCTGAGCCTGGGCTCTGTGCTCCTGCTGGTCGCGTTAGGGTTGGCCATCACCTACGGCCTGATGGGCGTCATCAACATGGCCCACGGCGAGCTGCTGATGGTGGGCGCCTACGCCACCTACATGGTGCAGCAGGGCTTCCGCGCCTGGGCGCCCGATGCGTTCGACTACTACCTCTGGATTGCGCTGCCAGCCAGCTTCCTCGCCGCCGCGCTGGTCGGCGCTGCGATGGAGCGCAGCGTCATCCGCTGGCTCTACGGCCGGCCGCTTGAAACGCTGCTGGCCACCTGGGGCATCTCGCTGGTGCTGATGCAGGCGGTGCGCTCGCTGTTCGGCGCGCAGAACGTGGCGGTGGAGAACCCCGGCTGGCTGTCCGGCGGCTGGGCGCTGCTGCCCAACCTGACGCTGCCCTACAACCGCATGGCCATCCTCGTCTTCGCGGCGCTGGTGCTGGTCGGCATGGGCCTGCTGCTGGCCCGCACGCGACTGGGCCTGATGGTGCGCGGCGTCACGCAGAACCGCCGCATGGCCGCGTGCGTGGGCGTCAACACCGCCCAGGTCGACACCATGGCCTTCGCGCTCGGCTCGGGCATTGCGGGCCTGGCCGGCTGCGCGCTGAGCCAGATCGGCAACGTCGGCCCCGACCTGGGCCAGAGCTACATCGTCGACGCCTTCATGGTGGTCGTGCTGGGTGGCGTGGGCCAGCTGGCTGGCACCGTCTACGCGGGCCTGGGCCTGGGTGTGCTGTCCAAGCTGCTCGAAGGCTGGCAGGGCGCCGTGCTCGCCAAGATTGCATTGCTGATGCTGCTCGTCCTCGTCATCCAGAAGAAACCGCAAGGCCTGTTCGCCCTCAAGGGCCGGAGCGTCGAATGAAGCGCGCTGCACTCATCGCCCTCGCGATCACGCTGCTGCTCGCGCCGCTGCTGCATCTGGCCTTCCCGCCCGGCCATGTGCTGCACCTGAGCGAGTTCTATGTCGGCCTGCTCGGCAAGTTCCTTTGCTTTGCCATTTGTGCCCTGGCCTTGGACCTCATCTGGGGTTTCGGCGGCATCTTGTCGCTGGGCCATGGGCTTTTCTTTGCCCTGGGCGGCTATGGCATGGGCATGTACCTGATGCGCCAGATCGGCCGCGACGGCCAGTACCAGTCGGACCTGCCAGACTTCATGGTCTTCCTGAACTGGAAGGAGCTGCCCTGGCACTGGGCGCTCAGCGACTCGCTGGTCGGGCAGATCTTCCTGGCGCTCGCGGTGCCCGGTCTGCTGGCGGCGGTGTTCGGCTATTTCGCCTTCCGCTCGCGCATCCAGGGCGTGTACTTTTCCATCATCACGCAGGCGCTGACGGTGGCGGCCATGCTGCTGTTCTTCCGCAACGAGACGGGCTTTGGCGGCAACAACGGCTTCACCGACTTCAAGCGCATCGCCGGCATGCCGCTGAACACGCCGGGCATGAAGGTGGGCCTGTGCGTGGCCAGCGGGGTGGCGCTGATTGCCTGCTATGGAATAGCCCGCGCGCTCACGCAAAGCCGCTGGGGTCGCATCCTGCAGGCCATCCGCGACGCGGAAGGCCGTGTGCGCTTCCTGGGCTACGACCCGGTGGCCTTCAAGCTCAGTGCCTATGTCATCTCGGCCATGATGTGCGCGCTGGCGGGCATCCTCTATGTGCCGCAGGTGGGCATCATCAACCCCGGCGAGATGAGCCCGGCAGCCAGCATCGAGATGGCCATCTGGGCGGCCGTGGGCGGGCGCGGCACGCTGATCGGCCCGGTCATCGGCGCCTTCTTCGTCAACGGCACCAAGTCGGTCTTCACGGCCGTGTGGCCCGAGGGCTGGCTCTACATCCTGGGCGGGCTGTTCATCGCCGTCACGCTGTTCCTGCCGCAAGGCCTGATGGGCCTGGCGAAGAGGTTCAAGAAATGACTCCAGAGCTTCTCGAAGCCGGCGCCGAGACCCGCGCTCGCGCCATCACCAGCATCGCCACGTCCGGCGAGCCCGTGTTCAACCAGGGCGTGGCCCTCTACGTTGAAGACCTCAAGGTCGCCTTCGACGGCTTCCAGGCGCTGGGCGGCCTGAGCTTCACGATCGGCGTGGGTGAGCTGCGCTGCGTCATCGGCCCCAACGGCGCCGGCAAGACGACGACGATGGACTGCCTCACCGGCAAGACCCGGCCCGACAGCGGCCGCATCTACTTCGGCAGCAACCTCAACCTGCGCCTGATGAGCGAGCAGCAGATCGCCCGTGCGGGCATCGGCCGCAAGTTCCAGAAGCCCACGGTCTTCGAGGCGCTGTCAGTCACCGAGAACCTGGAACTGGCGCTCGCGGGCGACCGCCGCGCGCGGTTCGCCATGAGCGCGAAGCTCAGCGGCGAACAGCGGGACCGCCTTGACGAACTGCTGAAGACCGTCCATTTGGCTGAGGAGCATGACCGCGTGGCCGGCCTGCTGAGCCACGGCCAGAAGCAGTGGCTGGAGATCGGCATGCTGCTGGCGCAAGACCCCAAGCTGCTGCTGCTGGACGAGCCCGTCGCCGGCATGACCGACGAGGAGACGGAGCGCACGGCCGAGCTGTTCCTGAGCCTGGAGGGCAAGCACTCGCTGGTGGTGGTGGAGCACGACATGAGCTTCGTCGCCACGCTGGCCGGCGAGCACCGCACCGTCACGGTCCTGCATGAAGGCAAGACGCTGGCTGAGGGCACGATGGCGACCGTTCAGTCGGACGAGAAAGTGATCGAGGTGTACCTTGGCCGATGATCTTCTGAAGGTCCAGGACCTGCACAAGCACTACGGTGGTTCGCACATCCTGCGCGGCCTGAGCTTTGACCTGAAGCCCGGCGAGATCACCGTCGTCATGGGCCGCAACGGCGTTGGCAAGACCACGCTGCTGAAGAGCCTGATGGGCGTTGTGCCCGTCACGTCCGGCAGCATCACGCTGGCGGGCGAGAACATCGACAAGTTGAAAACCCACCAGCGCGTGCGGGCCGGCCTGGGCTATGTGCCGCAGGGCCGCGAGATCTTCGGCCGGCTGACGGTCATGGAGAACCTGCAGATGGGCCTCTCCAGCCAGCCCGCCGGTACGCCGCTGCCCAAGGAGTTGTTCGAGCTGTTCCCGGTGCTGGACAAAATGCGCTCACGTCGTGGCGGCGACCTCTCCGGCGGCCAGCAACAGCAGCTCGCCATCGCCCGCGCGCTCGCGCCGGGGCCCAAGGTGCTGCTGCTGGACGAACCCACCGAAGGCATCCAGCCCAACGTCATCCAGGACATCGGCCGTGTCATCAAGCACCTGGCCCACGACAAGGGCTTGTGCGTGGTGCTGGTGGAGCAGTTCTACGACTTCTGCGAGGAACTGGCCGACCAGTACCTGCTGATGCAGCGCGGCGAGATCGTCATGCGCGGGCGGGGCAAGGACATGGCGGTGGATGGGGTGCGCGAGAGGTTGGCGATCTGAGGCGCGGCTCGGGCGGCACTGGCCGCTTCATGCATCGTTGGGTTTCACGTTGCGTCCAGCGGCAGCCCGGCGGGTCGCGCGCCCCTGCGACTGCCGGCCGGCTCGCCGCCGGCTAGCAACTGCGCCGACCACGCCTATTCCACCGACAAGCAGCTCGAACATTGACGGCTCGGGCACCGGCGTGACCGTGAAGCTGAGATAGCTCGACAGATTCGCCCGCGTGACGCCACCACCGACCGGGGCATCGGCAAACGCAACACCTTCGACTTCCAGCCGGTAGATGCCGGGCTCGGCCAGGAAGCTGACCGGCCCCAGTTCGGTGAACCAGCTGGCGGAGGCCCTGTTGGTTTGATCGCTCCACACGTCACGCAGCAGCGTGCGGCCATCCGGCGCGAACAAGGTCAGGCCGTAGGAGAGGCTGCCGGCGCCGCTGCCTGAAGGCAACTGCACACTGCCTTCGACAACATGCCCGAACGTGACCCACTGCGGGCTGTGGGTGTCGGCGAACCGGAACGTCTGGGTCGAGTCGAAGTCAGCCATCGCGCGGCCGGAGCGCGCCATGGCCGCAGCGTTGACGCCGCCACCCGTGCTGCTGGACGACTGCACCGTGACGCTGCCCAGCCCGTCGCGCTCCAGTGAGGTGTTGAAGGGCGCGTCGAAGCGCCGCGTGACGGGGCTGCCGCCCAGAGTCAGGGTGGCCCGGGACTGCATGCTGAGAAGCGCTACGTCGGCTTGCTCGGCGGCCTGCGCCGGCTGCGCCCACATCACCCAGGCCATCACGGCGGCGGCCAGCTGGCGTGAAATCATGATCAGCTCCTTGCGTCTGCAGTCTCGGCGCGACCGGCCAGTCGCCGCCGGCACCACGGCAGCACGGCCACGCCCATCACCAGCAGCGCGGCGGTCCCAGGCTCCGGCACCGCGCTGACGCTGATGCGCCCGCTGGCCAGCAGCTGCTCGGTGTCCAGTTGCCAGCCGTCCAGGCCCTCGATGGTGATGCGGCTGAAGCTGCCGTCGAGCTGGCTGAAGTCCAGCGCCTGCCAGGCATCGCCGGCCTCGGGCGCCCCGCCGTGGAAGCGCAGGCGCAGCTCGCCGCCGGCATGCAGCCGGCCGATGCCGGTCA
This sequence comes from Pelomonas parva, assembly GCF_043555835.1. Lineage (NCBI taxonomy): Bacteria > Pseudomonadati > Pseudomonadota > Betaproteobacteria > Burkholderiales > Sphaerotilaceae > Roseateles > Pelomonas parva. Next base: position 526,372 of record NZ_JBIGHV010000002.1, read on the forward strand.
GCCGGTCGCCGGTCCAGCCGCCTGCGCCGTCGGTGATGTCCAGCGTCAGGCGGGCCTGCTCGCCCAGCCAGACCTCGCTGCCGCTGAACGCCAGGCTGCCAATGCCCACGCCCCGCTCGGCGCCCGGGCTGATGCCGGCCAGGAAGCTGAACTCGCCATCGAAGCGGCCGCTGCCGCTGACCTCGCCGTCCAGCGTCAGCAAGCCGGCGCTGCCTTGTGAGCGGCGGGTGATGACGAGGCCGTCGTTGACCAGGCTGCCCTGCAGCCGGCCGCCGTTGCGGGCCGCCAGCTGGTCACCGGCGGCCAGCGCCATGCCGTTGGCGGCGGCCAGCACATTGCCGCCCACCAGCGTCGTGCGGCTGCCCAGCGCCGCCAGGTCCAGGCTGTCCAGCTGCACGCTCGCGCCCGAGGCCAGGCTGAGCGTGCCGCTCAGGTTGACGGCGCCGGTCTGCGATGGGTCGCCGATTCGCAGCAGGCCGCCGCTGGCGTTGATGGTGGTGGCGCCGCCCACCCGGCCCAGCCACTGGCCGTGGCCGCTCAGCAGCGGCACCTGGCCGCCCAGCACGCCGGCCTTCAGCACGCCGCCGGCCAGGTGCAGCTCGGGCGTGGTGAGCAGGCTCTTGCCGGTCATCGACAGCGTCTGCCCGGTGGCGACGGTGAGCGGGCCATCCACCTTCAGGAAATGATCGGCGTCCAGCGCAATGGCCGGGCCCAGTGCCCCCAACGCCAGCGCGCCCCGGGCGTGGACCGTGCCGCGCACCCAGTCCAGCGTGCCGCCGTCGACGAGGCTGATGCTGGTGAAGCTCAGGTCACCGCCCGACAGCGTGAGCCGGCCGTTGCGGGCGATGCGCAGGTCCTGCGCCTGCAGCTGGGCGGACTTCTGCAGCTCCACCCGCGCGCTCTTGTTGCCGCCGCCGATGGCCAGCGTGCCACCACTCGTCCAGGTGCTGCGCACCAGCTGCATGCGGGCGTTCTCCCAGCCGCCGGTGATGGCGGCGCCGCCTGGCGTGGCGAGCTGGCTGTAGGTGAGGTTGAGGGCAACGCCCTGGCCGTAGTCCAGGTTCATCACCTCGCGCTTGAGTAGAAAGGTGCTGGCAACCGTGGCGTTGATGTCGATGAGGTTGAGCCGGTTGCCGACCTGGCTGGCCAGCTGCAGGGCGATGCCGGCGCTGCCGCCGTTCCACGTCTGCGCGCCGAGAGCCGTGCCTTGCAGCGTGGCCTGGAAGGTCTGCCGCACGCTGCTGCCGTTGTAGAGGCTGCCCTTGAGCTGGATGCGGTTGCCGCTGAGGGTGTAGGCCGTCAGGTCGCTGAAGCTGATGCTGTTGGCCGTGAAGCCGCTGCCGCCGTTGACGAGGCTGGTGGGCCCGCTGGTGTGGCCGAAGCCGAGGTCGTCGGCTTCGCGCAGCGGGGCGCTCCAGTTGGTGTCCAGATCGAGGCGGTTCTTCGGCACGTCGAAACTGCCTTTGCTGCCGCCGGTCCACCAGACACGGGGTGCCGCCGCCGACGGGTTGCCGGGGATCTCATCGACCTGGGCGAAGCCAGGCTGGGCCGCGGCCAGTGCAGCGCACAGGGCCAGGGTCTTGGGTTTGAACATCGTTCTCTCCTGCAGGGGCTGTGTTCGGGCGGCATGCCCGCCTGGGTGGCCTCAACGCAGAAAAGGTGGGGCACCTGTCATCGGCACCGCAAATTCCCTTGAAGTGAGGGGTCAGCGCAAGGGATGTCCTGGCGGCAGCAGGCGGCTGCGCGTGGCGGCTGCGGCAGAGATCAAGGGCGCCGCCTCTGCGCCGCGCTGCCGGGCCTGCAGCCACTGGCCATAGGCGGCCTGGGCCTCGGCCTCGCCCAGCGGGTCGCCGGCGCCCTGCAGGCCGGCCAGCGCCTGGCGGTGCGCCGCCTCGGCGCTGCTGGTGTGACCCATGGCCGCCAGCGCCACAGCCAGCCGGCTCAGGGTCAGCGCATGCACCGGGTTGCCGGTGTCGCCGCCCTGTTCGGCGGCGCTCAATGCCTCACGGTAGGTGGTCACCGCCGCAGGCCAGCGGCCGCGTTGTGCCTGCAGCAGGCCCAGCTCGCGCAGCACGCGGTGCAGATAGGTGGTGTCGGCGCCAAAGCGTTCGCGGGCCAGCGTGGCCGCCTCCTGCAGCAGTGGCTCGGCCTCGTCCAGCCGCTGCTGCGCCATCAGCGTGCGGGCCAGCACCGTCAGCCGCCCATGGTGCAGGCTGGGCAACGCGGGCAGGGTGCGGCCGATGGCCACGGCGCGGCGGGCCTGGACCTCGGCCTCCTGGAGTCGGCCGACCGCCAGCGCCCACAGCGCCAGGTTGTTGTGCAGCTGGGCGACGCGGTTGTGCGTGTCGCCGAACTCGGCGCGGCGCAGTGTCAGCGCGCGCTCCAGGTGGGGCCGGGCGGCGGCGCTGCGGCCGAGGTTGCTCAGCGTCACGCCCACGGCGTTGTGGGCTTCGGCCATGTCGGCGGGCGCGGTGTTGGCCAGCGCCTCGCGCAGCGCCAGGCAGCGCTCGGCAGCAGCGGCGGCGGCCTCATAGCGGCCCTGCCGGTTCAGCGTGAAGGCCAGCTTGTATTGCAGCGCGGCTTCGTGCGCATGGCGGGCCGGGCCGGCGGCGGCCTCCAGCGCTATGGCCTCGCGGTAGGCGCGGACCGCAGAGTCCAGCTGACCAATGTTCTCGTAGACGGTGCCCAGCACGTCCAGCAACCGGGCGCGCTGAGCCGGCTGGTCCTGCAGTTCGCGCTGCAGCTGGTCATGGCCGCGGTCCAGCAGCAGGCGCACGGGGGTGTCGGCGGCGCGCTGGGCGCCGTTGTGGGAGTCGGCGCCCTCGAACAGCCGGGTGACGAAGCGGCTGATCTGCTGCGCCGCCTCGGCCTCGCGACGCGCGTTCTCGCGCTGCTGGGCCAGGCCCCAGGTGAAGGCGCCGGCCATTGCGATGGCGCCGGTACCGGCCAGCAGCACCAGCCAATGCCGCTGCAGCGCCAGCGCGGCGACGTAGCGGCGGCGCGCCGGCCCGGCCGGCCAGGCGCGCACCGGCCGGGCCTGCTGCAGCCGGTGCAGGTCGGCCTGCAGCTCGCCCACCGTGGCGTAGCGTGCTGCCGCTTCGTCGGCCAGCGCCTTGGCGATGACGACGCGCAGCGCCCGACCGCGCAGCCCGGCGGGCAGGCAGCCTGCGACCAGCAGCTGCAGCAGCCGGCCCAGGCTGTAGATGTCGCTGGCGGTGCCAGGTGTTGCGCCGGCCAGCTGCTCGGGGCTGGCGTAGGCGGGCGTCAGCGCCGGCGTGGCGTCGGGCGTGTCGCCCTGGGTGAGCCGGGCGATGCCGAAGTCCAGCAGCCGCACCTGGCCCTCGCTGTCGACGAGCACGTTGGAGGGCTTGATGTCGCAGTGCACGACCAGCCGCGCATGCGCATGCGCCACCGCGTCGCAGACCTGGCCGAACAGCGCCAGCCGCGCCGCCAGGTCGCTGCCGTGCTGCTCGCACCAGCGGTCGATGGGCGCCCCGTCCACCAGCTCCATGACGAGGTAGGGCTGGCCGGCCGGCGTGCTGCCGCCGTCCAGCAGCCGGGCGATGTGCGGGTGGCGCAGGCCGGCGAGGATCTGCCGCTCGCGGGTCAGCCGGGCCAGCGCGTCGGCATCGGCGCGGCCGCGCAGCAGCTTGACGGCCACCTGCTGTTCATAGGCGCCGTCGGCCCGTTCGGCGCGCATGACGCGGCCCATGCCGCCTTCGCCCAGGTCGCCGCGCAGCACCCAAGGGCCCAGCCGGTCGCCGGCCTTCAGCGGCTCGGCCGGCGGCTGCCAGCCGCGTGACGCGGCGGCGATGGGCGCGCCGATGCGGGTGGTCTGGCGGTGCGCCTGCAGCAGCGCCCAGACGTCGTTGCGCAGCGCCTCGTCGGCGTCCGCCGCCTGCAGCGCCTGCCACTGCGCGGCGGCGTCGGGCAGGTCCGCCAGCGCGTCGAACAGCGCCTTGCTGCGGGCGTAGCGACTGGGGGCGGCCACGCGTTCAGAGGCTGGCGCGCCCGAGGCCGGCCGACAACCAGGCACGGGCATGGCGCAGCTCGCGGTCGACGGTGGCGACGGACAGCGACATCAACGTGGCGATGTCCTCGCGCTCCAGGCCGACGAAGTAGGTCAGCTGCACGATCTGCGCGGCGCGCGGGTCCTCGGCCTCGAGCTGCTGCAGCAGGCTGTCGAGCGTCAGCAGGTCGGCGGTCTGCGCCTCCTCGCCCGGGTCGGCAAGCGTCCAGTCAACCAACTGCCAACCGGCGCCGGCCGCGCGCTTGCCGGCCTGGCGGCGGCGCGCATGGTCCACCAGCACCTGGCGCATCGCCAGCGACACGGTGGCGAAGAAATGCTGGCGGTCGTGCCAGTCCGGCGCACCGTTGACCAGCCGCAGCAGCGCCTCCTGCAGCAAGTCCTCCGCGCCCAGCGAGGGGCTGTCCTGCCCGCGCAGGCGCGACTGCGCCAGCCGCATCAACTCGGCCTGCACCCAGGCCAGCAGGCGGCGCAGGGCCTGCGCATCGCCGGCTTGCCAGTCGCGCAGCAACTGGGTCAGCGGGCGGCCATCGGCGGCGGGCGGCGGTGGGTCTGGCGAGGGCGAAGCGATCGGGTTCATGGCGGCGACGGCCGGCATTGTCACCACGACCGCGCCGTTTGAACTCCGCGTTGGCCTGTCCCTGTTTCGGGCGTTCGGTTCAGGCCTGCAGCCAGAGCAGCGCGAACCAGCGGTTGGCGTCCGTCCACACCTTGCCCGGCCGGAAGCCCGCGCGCTCGGCCATCGCCTGGAAGCCGGCCACCGTGTACTTGTGCGAGTGCTCGGTGTGCAGCGTCTCGCCCTCGTGGAAGCTGTAGATCTCGCCACCCAGCTGTAGCGCCAGCGGCCTGGTCGCGCGCAGGTGCATCTCGATGCGGCAATACGCAGGGTTGTAGAAGGCCAGGTGCTCGAAGCCGCCCGCCGGGAACTCGGCGCCCAACTCGTTGCGCGCCCGCTCCAGCAGGTTCAGGTTGAAGGCTGCGGTAACGCCTTGCGCGTCGTTGTAGGCGGCATGCAGCACCTCGTGGTCTTTCACGAGGTCGATGCCGATCAGCAGCCCGCCGCCGGTCAGCTCGGCAGCCGCCAGGCGCAGGAAGGCGTCGGCCTCGGCGGGCGTGAAGTTGCCGATGCTGGAGCCGGGAAAGAAGCCGACACGGCGGGCGCCTGCGGGTCGGGCGGGGAGCGCGTGCTGGCGCGTGAAGTCGGCCACCAGTGGGTGGATGGCCAGGCCGGGATAGTCGCCCGCCAGGCCGTTGCAGGCCGACAGCAGATGCGGGCCGGAGATGTCGACCGGCACGAACTCCACGCGCTCGCGCGGCAGCGCGTCCAGCAGCAGGCGCACCTTGCGCAGCGCGCCGGCGCCGTACTCCACCAACTGCACCCGCTCGCCCATCTGCGCGGCCATGTCGGTGGCGTGCGTCTGCAGCAACGCCAGCTCGGTGCGGGTGGGGTAGTACTCGGGCAGGTCGCAGATGCGCTCGAACAGTTTCGAGCCCACCTCGTCGTAGAAGTACTTGGGCGAGATCGCTTTGGGCGTGCGGCTGAGCGCGGCGTGCAGGTCGTCCGCGAACTGCTCGTTCTCGGCCGCAGCGCGGGGCTGGCGCCATTCAATGCCTGGTTTCATCGTGCGAGCCTCACTCCGCTGAATTGCCAGCGCGCGGCCGGCGGGAAGAAGTTGCGATAACTGGGCCGCGCGTGGCCCACCGGCGTGGCCAGGCTGCCGCCGCGCAGCACCTGCTGGCCGACCATGAACTTGCCGTTGTACTCACCGACGGTACCCACCGCCGGCTTGAAGCCGGGGTAGGGCGCGTAGCTGGAGCGCGTCCACTGCCAAGCCTGGTCGGCGGCCTGCGCGAAGCCCGGCAAGCCGCATGCCGCCTCCCACTCGAACTCGGTGGGCAGCCGCGCGCCGGCCCATTCGGCAAAGGCGCAGGCCTCGTAGAAGCTGAGCTGCATGACGGGCGCATTCGCGTCCATCGGCTGCACGCCGTGCAGGCCGAAGACGCCGCCGTCGGCCAGCCAGTAGGCCGGCCGCTGCCAGCCCTGGGCCTGCACGGTGGCCCAGCCGTCGGACAGCCACAGCAGCGGCTCGCGGTAGCCGCCGGCGTCGATGAAGTCGGCGTACTCGCCACAGGTGACGAGGCGGTTGCTGATCTCGAAGGGTGTCAGCAGCGCGGGGTGGCGCGGGCCTTCGTTGTCGAAGGCAAAGCCCGGGCCTGCATGACCGATGTCGACGATGCCGCCCGGGTGCTTCAGCCAGGCCTGCTCGGGTGCTGCCACCTGGGCAGGCGCCGCCGCGTCATAGGCCGGCAGCAGCGGGTTGCACGAGAAGGCGTGCAGGATGTCGGTCAGCAGCAATTCCTGGTGTTGCTGCTCGTGGTGGCAGCCCAGCTCGATCAGGGCGAGCGCCTCGGCAGGTGCATGCGGCAGCAGGTCGGCCAGCGCGGCATCCACATGCGCACGGTAGGCCTTGACCTCGGCCAGCGACGGCCGGCTCAGCAACCCGCGCTGTGGCCGGGCGTGGCGCGGGCCCAGGCTTTCGTAGTAGGAGTTGAACAGGCGCGGCCAGCGCTCGTCGAAGACACGGTAGCCGCGCAGATGGGGCGTCAGCACCAGCGTCTCGAAGAACCAGGTGGTGTGCGCCAGATGCCATTTGGCCGGGCTGGCGTCGGGCATGGACTGCAGCTGCGCGTCCTCGTCGGACAGCGGCGCGGCCAGGGTCAGCGAGTGGGCGCGGGTGGCGCGGAGCAAGTCCGGCAGCGGGGCGGTCGACATGGGTTGGCACCGTATCGCAATCTGCTGCCAACGGTATGTCAGTGCAGTGGCACTGACTGTAGGACGAGCCCCTACTTGCTCAATCGCGCAATCGGCGAGGCCGCCAGCAGCCCCAGCGCAATGCCCATGCCATCGGCCAGCACGTCGTTCCATTCGGCTGAGCGCGAGGGCACGAAGCTCTGCGCGATCTCGATGAAGCCGCCGTAGGCCAGCAGCGCCGCGACGAGCAGCAGCCATTGGCGCGGCCGCTGCCACAGCGCCCAGACGCTGACAAAGGCCAGCGCCGCAAAGGCCAGCGTGTGGTTGGCCTTGTCCCAGCCGGTGTTGGCGCTTTCCGGTGGCGCGGGCGACAGTGCCAGCCAGGTGATGACGGCCAGCAGCAGGGCCAGCAGCGCGCGCCACAGCACGCGGCGCTCGGGAGCGGTGAACAGGGACTGAAGACTTCTCATGTCGGGCCGCATTGTGGCCCGTCGATGTTGCACCGCAGCGTCACTTCATCTGTTGCAGCCAGCCCTTGGCTTGGCGCAGGTGGGCGTTCAGCTGCGCCTGGGCCGGGCCGACGCTGGCGTCGGCGACGGGCAGCTTCTCCAGCAGCGCGGCGTCGATGAAGGCGCGCGAGGTGGCGTTCAGCATCCAGTTCATCGACGGCGGCCGCTCGCCCTGCACGGCCGGCAGGCGCAGCTCGGCCACCTGGCCGCAGCCGCCGATGCGCTTGATGAGGTCGACGGCCGAGTCCCGGCCGCGCGCGCCGTTGCTGCTCAGGATGCCGACCGGCGGCGCCAGCACCTCGTCCAGGCGCAGGTCGGCCGCGCGGTAGCGGCGGTTGTCCACCGGCGGCGCGTCGGCGGCCTGGGGCGCGTCGCGGCACAGCCAGTCGTCCACCTCCGAGGGGCGGTTGACCAGCAGCAGAAGGCGCAGCCGCGAGCGGTCCAGGATGCCTTGCGCCGCACAGTCGTCCTCGGGCTTGCAGACGCGCAGCCGGCCGCTGGCTTCGAGGTCGCGCAACAGGTCGGACAACATCAGCGTGCCGCTGGCCTCCACATAGCCGCCGTCACCGAGTCGGTCCCAGATGGGGCCGCTGTCGCCGGTCTCGTCGTTCATGTGCGGGTCTTTGAAGAACACGGCTGCCGCCGGGCTGATGTAGGGGAAGCGGGCGCTGTTGTGCACCGCCTGCGCCAGTGTGAGGCGCTCGACGTCCAGGCCGAGCGTGGGGTCCAGCAGGTCCAGCCCGTCGCTGTTGAACAGCAGGAAGTCGGCCTGGTGCACGCGCTGTCCGCGCGCCAGCGCCGTGCTGTTCAGTGCCAGCAGCGGCAGCCATTGCGCGTCGCTCGCGCGGCCGTGCAGCACGGTCAGCGGTTCGCGCCAGGGGTTGGGCTGGGCGGTCTCGCGCAGCGGGCAGTGGCGTGCCAGGCTGCGCGTCCAGTCGCGCGTCCAGACCTCCTCCAGCGCCAGCGAGCGGTCCGCGCCCGCCAGCGCCATGGGCAGGAAGCGCTGGGCCAGGTCGGCGTAGAGCAGGGCGCCGACCGGCGCGGCGAGGTGGTCCTGGCCGGTGAAGTCGCGCACCAGCTGCCACGGCGTGCAGGCGGCGGCGTTCACGGCCTGGCGGCGTGCGTCGAGGGCGGCGACAAAGCTGGTCGCTCCTAAAGCGCCACCCGAGGTGCCGCTGATGGCGAACACGGTGTCGGCGAAGTTGACGCCCTCGGCCTCGCCCAGGTCCTGCAGCCGGGCCAGCGCGGCGCCGCTCCAGTAGGCCGCCCGCGACGCGCCGCCCGAGGCCGCCACCAGCACCAGCGGCCGCCGGCCGTCGGCACCGACGGTGCGCAGCCAGGTCTGCAGCCAGGCGTCCGCAGGCTGGCGCTTGGCGACGCCGCGCGGCGGGTTGAGGTCGGGCGGGGCGACGCGGTGGTTGTCGTTCAGCGGCGCGAAGGCAAGGAACAGCAGCAGCGGCAGCGGCGTCAGCGGCAGGCCGATCAGCGCCTTGGGCACATAGGTCAGCACGATGCCGCCGAAGACGATCCAGCTGCCCATCGCCAGCAGCACCAGGGCCGGCGAGCCCAGCGCGCGCGCCGTGGCCTCGGGCCAGGCCAGCAGCGCGGCGAACAAGGCCCATTGCAGCAGCATCACCAGGGCGATGAGGATGCGCGACGGCGTGGCCATGCGGTCCTCGCGCACCATCAGCGCAATGGCCTCGCGACGCAGGTCCAGCGCCAGCCAGCGGGCCAGGCGCGAGTCGGTGCCGAGCTTGAGCAGCCAGGCGCGCCGCTTCCAGACGAACAGGTAGAGCGCCAGCGTGACGGCCAGCAGCCCGGCGCCGATCAGGCGCTCGCGCGTCTGCAGCAGGAAGAAGGCCGCGATGGGCAGGCCGCCGCCGAGGACGAGGCCGCGTGGCAGCCAGCGGCGCAGGCCTTCGGCAAAGCGCGGGTGGGTGCATTCGCCCAGCGAGTCAGCCTTGAAGCGGCGGTCCAGCAGCAGGCGGCTCGTGTACCAGGCCAGCAGCAGCCATAGCCAGAACGAGAAGACGAGCATGGCCGTCTGCAGGCTGCCGACTTCCAGCGACAGCAGCGTCTCGCCGGCCTGCTCCAGCCCCAGCAGCACGGCAACGCCGGCGATGACGATGCCGACCGGGAACAGGCACAGCCACAGCACGCGCACGAGGTAGAGCATGCGCGGCACGTCGCCTTCGCTGGGTTGCTGTGGCGGCGGCGGTGGCTCGTTGCCGCGTGGCGGCTCGGGCGGCGGCGTGGGCTCGGGAGGCTGGCCCGGCGGCGGCGAGAACTTCGGCGGCGGCGAGGTGTCGGGGGGCGGGTAGACGACCGGGATCAGCATGGGCGCACTCTAGCCGGCGAGCGCGGCCGGACCAACGGCCCCGCTGACCTGCGGGAAACCCTGAGCGCCGAGCCCGGCCCGATGTCGCGCCTATACATTCAGTACGACAACCAGACCGGGGAGAAGACAGATGGACAACGATCAACTGCTGCCACTGCTGGGCGGTCTGCTGGTGGGCGGCCCGCTGGCGGCGGGCGCCGTGTACGCGCGCATGTCCAGCCGCGCCAAGCGCGAGGCGCAGCGCCACCTGCAGGCCGAGCAGGCGCTGCAGCTCGCCGGCCAGCAACTGACGCAGGCGCGCAAGCAGATCGAGCAGCTGCAGCGCGAGAACCATGAGTTGCGCCTGGCCGTGCGGCCCGCACCGCGCCCGGCGCCGCCGCCCGAGGCGCCGGTGGACCCGGCCGAGGCGGCGCGGCTGTACGCCGAGTCCAAGCTGCAGCCGCAGCCGGCCAAGCCCAAGCCCGAGGCGTTCAAGGACACGGTGGTGCTGCGCCGGACCGAGTAGGGCTGACAGGCCCAGCCTTGTCACTGCCGGGACAAGACCGCGCGGCGGGCGCTGCCTAGAATCGAACGATCGTTCTATTTTTGGGCTGGCTGCAGGATGTGCGGCTTGCCCGCCAACCGAGGTCGTGCCCATGACAGCCCATTACGAAGTCCGCGGCAGCGTCGCCGTGATCACGCTCGACAACCCGCCGGTCAACGGCCTGGGTTTTGCCACCCGCGCCGCCACGGCCGCCGGTGTGGAGCGCGCCGAGGCCGACCCGGCCGTCACGGCCATCGTCATCACCGGCGCTGGCAAGGCGTTCTCGGGTGGGGCGGACATCAAGGAGTTCGGCTCGCCCAAGGCGCTGGCCGAGCCGAATCTGCTGAGCCTGATCTCGGTCGTCGAGAACAGCAGCAAGCCGGTCGTCGCAGCCATCCACAGCGTCTGCATGGGCGGTGGCCTGGAGCTGTCGCTGGGCTGCCACTACCGCGTCGCACAGAGCGGCACCAAGGTTGCGTTGCCGGAAGTGAAGCTGGGTCTGCTGCCCGGTGCTGGCGGCACGCAGCGCCTGCCGCGCGCACTGGGCGTGGAGCCCGCGCTGAACATGATCGTCAGTGGCGAGCCGGTGGAGGCGCAGATGCTGGCCATGGTCCCGGGCCAGAAGCTGTTCGACAAGGTCGTTGATGCCGACGTGCTGGACGCGGCCGTCAAGTTCGCCGAAGAGGTCTCCGAGAAGCGACCGCTGCCCAAGGTGCGCGACCTGAAGGCGCGCCATCCGAATGCCGATGCCTATTTCCAGTTCGCCCGCAACATGGTGGGCGGCATGAGCAAGAACTTCCCCGCGCCGCTGCGCTGCCTGGAAGCTGTGGCTGGTGCGGTGACGATGAAGTTCGACGACGGCATGCGCGCCGAGCGCGAAGGCTTCGCGGCCTTGATGATGACGCCCGAGTCCAAGGCGCTGCGCCACCTGTTCTTCGCCGAGCGTGTGGCCAGCAAGATCAGTGACGTGCCCGAAGGCACGCCGCTGCGCACCATCGCCAAGGTCGGCGTCATCGGCGCCGGCACGATGGGCGGCGGCATCTCGATGAACTTCCTGAACGCCGGCATCCCGGTCACCATCCTGGAGACCAAGCAGGAAGCGCTGGACCGCGGCGTCGCGACGATCAGGAAGAACTACGAGTCCCAGGTCAAGAAGGGCAAGCTCAAGGAAGACAAGTACGCCCAGCGCATGGCGCTGTTGAGCACGACGCTGAACTACGCCGACCTGGGCGATGCCGACCTCATCATCGAGGCGGTGTTCGAGGAGATCGGCGTCAAGGAAGCCGTGTTCAAGCAACTGGACGAAGTCGCCAAGCCCGGCGCCATCCTGGCGTCCAACACGTCCACGCTGGACGTCGACAAGATCGCCTCCTTCACCAAGCGCCCGCAGGACGTGGTGGGCATGCACTTCTTCAGCCCGGCCAACGTGATGAAGCTGCTGGAAGTCGTGCGTGGCAAGGAAACGGCCAAGGACGTGCTGGCCACCGTGATGGCCATCGGCAAAAAGATCAAGAAGACGGCCGTCGTGTCGGGCGTCTGCGACGGCTTCATCGGCAACCGCATGATCGAGCAGTACAGCCGCCAGGCCGGCTTCCTGCTGGACGAGGGCTGCAGCCCGCAGCAGGTGGACAAGGCCGTCGAGAAATTCGGCTTCGCGATGGGCCCGTTCCGCATGGGCGACCTGGCGGGCAACGACATCGGCTGGGCGATACGCAAACGCCGTGCGGTCGAGCGCGCGACGATGAAGTATTCGGCGAGTGCTGATCGTCTTTGTGAGCTGGGCCGTTTCGGCCAGAAGACCGGGGCCGGCTGGTACGACTACCTGCCCGGCAAGCGCGACGCGATCCCGTCGCCGGTGGTGGACGAACTGCTGGCCAAGCACCGTGAGGCCATCGGTGCCAAGACACGCCAGATCAGCGACGAGGAGATCGTGCATCGCCTGGTGTTCGCTTTGGTGAACGAGGCCGCGCACCTGCTGGAAGAAGGTATCGCCCAGCGCGCGTCGGACGTGGACATGGTCTACCTGACCGGCTACGGCTTCCCGATCTTCCGCGGCGGCCCGATGTGCTACGCCGACACGCTGGGCCTCTTCAACGTCGTGCAGGCGATGAACCGCTTTGCGAAGAACCCGATGGACGACGGCGCGTTCTGGACGCCGGCGCCGCTGCTGGCGCGACTGGTCGCTGAAGGTAAGTCCTTCACTTGATCGCCGCAGTCACACGAACAAGGAACAAGACATGAGCAACGCACTGATCGTCTCCACCGCCCGCACGCCGCTCGCCAAGAGCTGGAAGGGCGCGTTCAACATGACCCATGGCGCGACGCTGGGCGGCCATGCCGTCAAGGCCGCCGTCGAGCGCGCCGGCATCGAGGGCGGCGCCATCGAGGACGTGCTGATGGGTTGCGCCACGCCCGAAGGCGCCACCGGCTCCAACATCGCGCGCCAGATCGCGCTGAAGGCAGGCCTGCCCATCACCGTGAGCGGCGTTACCATCAACCGCTTCTGCTCCAGCGGCCTGCAGACCATCGCGATGGCCGCGCAACGCATCATTGCGGGCGAGGGCGACGTCTACATCGCTGGCGGCGTCGAGAGCATCTCCTGCGTCCAGCAGGAGGCCAACAAGCACATGCTGGTCGACCCGGCGCTGATGAAGCTCAAGCCCGAGATCTACTGGAACATGCTGCAGACGGCCGAGAACGTGGCCAAGCGCTACAGCATCTCGCGTGAGCGCATGGACCAGTACGGCGCGGGCAGCCAGCAGAAGGCCTGTGCCGCGCAAGCCGCCGGCAAGTTCGCTGACGAGTTGATCTCGGTGACCACGACCATGGGCGTCGCCGACAAGGTGATGGGCCTGATGAGCAAGGAAGTCACCATCAGCGCCGATGAAGGCCTACGCGAAGGCACCACCTACGAGGGCATCAAGGACCTGCGTTCCGCCATTCCCGGTGGCCTGATCTCGGCCGGCAATGCCAGCCAGTTCAGCGATGGCGCGGGTGCCTGCGCGCTGGTCAGCGAGCAGTACGCGTCCACGCACAACCTCAAGCCGCTCGGCCGCTTCCTGGGCTTTGCGGTCGCCGGTTGCGAGCCCGACGAGATGGGCATCGGCCCCGTGTTCGCGGTCCCGAAGGTGCTGAAGAAGCTGGGCCTGACGGTCGCCGACATCGACCTGTGGGAACTGAACGAAGCCTTCGCCGTGCAGGTGCTGTACTGCGCCGACACGCTGGGCATTCCGATGGACCGCCTGAACGTGAACGGCGGCGCGATCGCCGTCGGCCACCCTTATGGTGTGTCGGGCCAGCGCCTGACGGGTCACGCCCTCATCGAAGGCCGTCGCCGTGGCGCCAAGCGTGTCTGCGTGACGATGTGCATCGGCGGCGGCATGGGCGCGGCGGGCGTCTTCGAAGTCCTCTGATGAGTGTCAGTCCCGAGGTGTTCCTGGCGATGGGCCGCGAGGTCCTCGCCAAGCAGCCGTTCAGCGTGCTGCTCGGCACCGAACTCGTGGCGCTGTCGCCCGGCAAGGTCGACCTGCAACTGGCGCTCAAGCCCGAGCACCTGCAGCAGAACGGCTTTGCGCACGGTGGCGTCGTCAGTTACCTGGCCGACAACGCGCTGACCTTTGCCGGCGGCACGGCGATGCAGGTGCCGGTCGTGACGTCGGAGTTCAAGATCAACTATGTGCGCCCGGCGGTGGGCGAGCGCCTGATCGCCCGCGCCAGCGCCGACGCCGTCAGCAAGACGCAGGCGGTGTGCCGCTGCGAGGTCTTCGCGGTGAAGGACGGCGCCGAGAAGCTGTGCGCTCTGGCCCAGGGCACCATCGTTCGCCTGTCGGAGTGAACATGCGCGAGACGCTCGACTTCCTTTTGTTCGACTGGCTGCAGGCCGCCAACCTGACCAAGCGCGAGCGCTTCGCGGAGCATTCGGCCGAGACCTTCACCGCCGTGCTCGACACCTGCGAGCGCATCGCCCGCGACAAGTTCGCGCCGTTCAACCGCCTGGCCGACACGCAGGAGCCCAACTTCGACGGCGAGCGCGTGCACCTGCCGCAGGCCACGCATGACGCGACCAAGGCGTATGCCGAGTCCGGCATGCTCGCCGCCGCGCAGGACTACGACGTGGGCGGCATGCAACTGCCCTGCGTCATCGAGATGGCCGGCAACGCCTTCTTCAGCAAGGCCAGCGTGGCGATGGGCGGCTACGCGATGCTGACCTCGGGCAATGCCAGCCTGCTGATGGCCCACGGCACGCCGCTGCAGCGCGAGGTGTTCGCCAGGAACGAGTTCGCCGGCCGCTGGTTTGGCACCATGTGCCTGTCCGAGCCGCAAGCCGGCTCGTCGTTGTCCGACGTGGCGACGCGGGCGGAGCTTGACGATGAGACCGACCCGCTGGGCCCGCGCTACCGGCTCAAGGGCCACAAGATGTGGATCTCCGCCGGCGAGCATGAGATCACCGAGAACATCATCCACCTGGTGCTCGCCAAGGTGCCCGGCCCGGATGGCAAGCTCATCCCCGGCACGCGCGGCATCTCCCTTTTCATCGTGCCCAAGTGGCTGGTCAACGAACAGGCCCAGCTCACCGGGGAGCGCAACGACGTTGTGCTGGCCGGGCTCAACCACAAGTTGGGCTATCGCGGCACGACCAATTGCCTGCTGAACTTCGGCGAGCGCGGCGGCACCATCGGCTACCTCGTCGGCAAGGTCGGCGAGGGCCTGCGCTGCATGTTCCACATGATGAACGAGGCGCGCATCGGCGTCGGGCTGGGCGCTGTGATGCTCGGTTATGCCGGCTATGAGGCCAGCCTGGAATACGCCAAGCAGCGCCCGCAGGGCCGGCCGATGACCGCCGCCGGCAAAGATTCGTCCAGCCCGCAGCGGCCCATCATCGAACACGCCGACGTGCGCCGCATGCTGCTCGCACAGAAGAGTTATGTCGAAGGCGGCCTGGCGCTGGAGCTCTACTGCGCGCGCCTCGTCGACGAACTCGCGACGGGTGATGACAAGACACAGGCGCAGGCGCTGCTGGACGTGCTGATCCCCATCGCCAAGAGCTGGCCCAGCGAGTGGTGCCTGGAGGCCAACTCGCTGGCCATCCAGGTGCTGGGCGGCTATGGCTACACGCGCGATTTCCCCGTCGAGCAGTACTGGCGCGACCAGCGGCTGAACATGATCCACGAGGGCACGCATGGCATCCAGGCGCTGGACCTGCTGGGGCGCAAGGTGGTGCAGCAGGGAGGTGGGTCACTGGCCGCGTTGGCGGCGCGCGTGCAACTCACCATCGAGCGCGCCATCCAGACCGACTGGGCGCAGCAGGCCAACCAGCTGGCTGCGGCGTTAGCTCAAGTAGGCGGCGCCACCAAGAAAGCCTGGAGCACCGGCCAGCCCGAGGACGCGCTGGCCAACGCCGTGCCCTATATGCAGGCCTTCGGCCACACCGTGCTGGCCTGGCTGTGGCTGGACGTGGCGCTCGCGGTTGAGGGCGACAGCGACTTCGCCCACGGCAAGCGCGCCGCCGCCCGCTACTTCTTTGCGTACGAGCTGCCCAAGATCGGTGCCTGGCTCGACGTCGTCTCCCGCCGCGAGCCTCTGTGCCGCGACATCAAGGCTGAATACCTATGAGCACCAAAGTCCAAGACCTCTTCGAACTGAGCGGCCAGGTGGCCCTCGTCACCGGCGGCTCGCGCGGCCTGGGCCTGCAGATCGCCGAGGCGCTGGGTGATGCCGGCGCCAGGATCATGCTGACCTCGCGCAAGGCGGCCGATCTCGAAGAAGCCGCCGCCCACCTGCAGGCCCGCGGCATCGACACGCGCTGGATCGCCGCCGACGCGTCCAAGGCCGAGGACGCGCAGCGCGTGGTTGCCGAAACCATGGAGCGCATGGGCAAGATCGACATCCTCGTCAACAACGCCGGCGCCACCTGGGGCGCGCCGGCCGAGGATCACCCCATCGAGGCCTGGGACAAGGTCATGGACCTGAACATCCGCAGCCTGTTCGTCTTCGCGCAAGCGGTGGCCAAGGCCAGCATGATCCCGCGCAAGTCCGGCCGCATCATCAACGTGGCGTCCATCGCCGGGCTGTCGGGCAACTCGGGCGCCATGAAGACCATCGCCTACAACACCAGCAAGGGCGCCGCCGTGAACTTCACGCGGGCGCTGGCCGGTGAGTGGGGGCAGTACGGCATCACCGTCAATGCGCTGGCGCCGGGCTTCTTCCCGAGCAAGATGACCAAGGGCCTGCTGGCCAGCCTCGGCGAGGAGAAGCTGGCCGCCCATGCGCCGCTGAACCGTCTGGGCGACGACGACGACCTGAAGGGCGCGGCGCTGCTGTTCGCGTCTAAGGCGGGCAAGCACATCACGGGGCAGATCCTGGCTGTGGACGGTGGTGTCAGCGCCGTCCATGGAAACTGACGGGATGCAATTCCCGGTTCACATCCCCTTCGTCGAACAACTAGGCTTGACGCTACAAGCCATCGAAGACGGCGAAGCCGAACTGCGCCTGACCATTGCCGAGCAGCACCTGAACTCCTGGCGCGTGGCCCACGGTGGCGTCGTGATGACGCTGCTTGATGTGGCCATGGCGCACGCCGCCCGCAGCGTCAACCGTCATCTGCCCGACTTGGGGCCGGGCGTCGTCACCGTGGAGATGAAGACCAGCTTCATGCGCCCGGGCGAAGGCGAACTGAGGGCCGTGGGCAAGTTGCTGCACCGCTCCACGACCATGGCCTTCTGCGAGGGCTCGGTCTTCGCTGCTGACGGCAAGCTCTGCGCCCATGCCACCGGCACGTTCAAGTACCTGCGGGCACTGCCGGCGGGGCGTCAGCTGAAGCCGCTGGGCGGCGAGGGCGATTGAGAAGCTGCGGGTGAATCCCCGCATTGCTCGCGGGCTTGAGCGAGATTTTCGGAACGTCGTTCCATAAACGGGCAAAATGGCGCGCGCCGCCGGCCTCTGCCGCGTCCGCCCCATTCCGCACCGCCTCTGAAAGTCACCGCCATGAAGATCGCCCTCATCATCGAGAACAGCCAAGCCGCCAAGTCTGAGATCGTGCACAGCGCGCTCAAGACCGTTGCCGAGCCGCTCGGTCACAGCGTCCACCACTACGGCATGTACACGCCGGAAGACAAGGCCTCGCTCACCTACGTCATGAACGGCCTGCTGGCCGGCATCCTGCTGAACAGCAAGGCCGCCGACTTCGTCATCACCGGCTGCGGCACCGGCATGGGCTCCATGCTGGCCTGCAACTCCATGCCCGGCGTGTTCTGCGGCCTGGTCATCGACCCGACCGACGCCTTCCTGTTCGGCCAGATCAACGACGGCAACGCCATGTCCATGCCCTACGCCAAGGGCTTCGGCTGGGCGGCCGAGCTGAACCTGCAGGACTGCTACCGCAAGCTGCTCGAGAACGAGCGCGGCGCCGGGTACCCCAAGGAGCGCGCCGCCATCATGGCCAAGAACCGCGGCATCCTGAAGGACCTGAAGGCCGCTTCGTGCAAGGACATGCTGACGGTGCTGAAGACCGTCGACCAGGACCTGCTGAAGGCCACCGTGTCGGGCGAGAAGTTCCAGGACTTGTTCTTCACGAACTGCCAGGATGACGCGATCGCTGCGCACATCAAGAGCGTCTTGGCTAGCTGATTGCGACATCCGCGGCCGCGCTGGCCGCAGGTCTTCGCACAAGGAGGGCGAACGGCCGGTAACGGCGGTTCGCCCTTCGTCCTTGCGGGCTTCGGCGCTGCGAGACTGTCGCAATGGTCGATGTTTCCCCGCCCCACCTCACGCTGCGCACGCTAACCCGCGGCGACGGCCTGCTGGGTCTGCGCCCGCGCGGTGCCCTTGGCCCGCGCGGCGAGCAGGTGACGGTGGCGACGCTGGCGCGGCGGGATGCCGATGCCGAGCAGACGCTGCTCAAGCTGGGCCTCGTCGCGCTCGACCCCGCGCTGTTGCAATGGCGCGGTGCGCCGCTGGCGCTGGGTGGCGAGTCGCTGTGGACCCTCGTCCAGGAGGAATTCTTCGGCGACTTCCATGCCGAGAAGGTGCCCGAACTGCAGGCGCTCGGCTGGCAGGTCACGACCGAGCCGGGCTTTGCCCACCACAGCCAGTCCGTCAGCGGCTGGCAGCTCGGGCTGAGCGAAGAAGCGGCTGAAGAAGCGCCCAAGCCCGGCCGCCGTGTCGAAGGCCTGGGCCTGGAGCGGCGCACCGGCGCCTGGCTCGTCAGCCTCGGCATGGAGGTGGACGGGAAGCAGATCGACCTCGCGCCGCTGATCGCCAACCTGCTGCGCAAGGACAAGCGCTGGCTGGACGCCGTGGCCATCGCCGCCATCGAGGACGACGCCGTCATCTCGCTGCGCGCACCCGGCGGCCGGCGCTTTCACGCCGCAGCCGCGCCGCTGAAAGCCATCATGCTGGCGCTGCTGGACCTGCTCAAGCCCGCCGAGCTGGAGAAGGGCAAGCCGCTCAAGCTCAATGAGTGGGACGCCGACCGCATCCGCTGCGTCGAGGAGGAGTCGCGCGGCCGCTGGCAGATCCATGGCGACGCGGGCCTCAAGGCGCTGGGCCGGCGCCTGCTGGCGGCCGGCGCACCCACGTCGACGCCCCAGCCCCCAGGCCTGGGCCTCATGCTGCGGCCCTACCAACTGCACGGCCTGGCCTGGCTGCAGTACCTGCGCGAGCACAACCTCGCCGGCATCCTGGCCGACGACATGGGCCTGGGCAAGACGGCGCAGGCGCTGGCCCATATCTGGGCGGAGAAGCAGGCCGGCCGGCTGGACCGCCCCGCGCTGGTCATCGTGCCGACCTCGCTGCTGTTCAACTGGCAGCATGAGGCCGCGCGCATCGCGCCGGGGCTGACGGTTCAGACCTGGCACGGCGCCGACCGCGCGGCCGTCGACCTCGCCAGCGCCGACATCGTGCTCAGCACCTACAACCTCGTCTGGCGCGACCTGCGCACGCTCGCGGCCCAGCCCTGGCATCTGCTGATCCTGGACGAAGCCCAGGCCGTCAAGAACGCCCAGGCCCGCGCGGCCCGCGCGCTACGTCGGCTGGACGCACGCCACCGCCTGGCGCTGACCGGCACGCCGCTGGAAAACCACCTCGGCGAGCTGTGGTCGCAGTTCGACCTGCTGATGCCCGGCTTCCTCGGTGACTCGCGCACCTTCGCCAAGCATTGGCGCAAGCCCATCGAGGTCAACCGCGACGGCGCGCGCGCCCGGTTGCTGGCCGCGCGCGTGCGGCCCTTCATCCTGCGTCGCATGAAGACCGAGGTGGCGGCCGAGCTGCCGCCGCTGACGGAGCTGGTCAAGCGCGTGACGCTGGTCGGCCAGCAGAAGCAGCTCTACGAGAGCGTGCGCGTCGCGGCCGACCACATGGTGCGGCGCATCCTGGAGCGCGACGGTTTCAGCAGCGCCAGCCTCATCAGCGTGCTGGACGCGATGCTGAAGCTGCGCCAGGTCTGCTGCGACCCGCTACTCGTCAAGAGCATGCAGGTGCCGCCCGGCGTCGAGCGCGCCAAGCTGGATTGGTTGCGCGAGCACCTGCCCGACTTCGTCGCCCAGGGCCGGCGGTTGCTGGTGTTCTCGCAGTTCACGGAGATGCTGAGCCTGATCTCCGCTGAACTGGACCGTTTGGGGCTGGCCCACCTGCGCCTGACCGGCGAGACGCCGTCCGCCCAGCGCGGCGAGGTCGTGCGCCGCTTCCAGGCGCGCGAGGAGCCCATCCTGCTGGCCAGCCTGAAGGCCGGCGGCGTGGGCCTGAACCTGACCGCCGCCGACACCGTCATCCACGTCGACCCCTGGTGGAACCCCGCCGTGCAGGCCCAGGCCAGCGCGCGGGCCCACCGCATCGGCCAGGACCAGCCGGTCTTCGTCTACCAGCTCGTGGCGCAGGGCAGCATCGAGGAGCGCATGCTGGAGCTGCAGGCGCGCAAGCGGGCGCTGGCCGACGGCCTGCTGGGGCGGGACGACGGCTCGATGCTCGCGAAGTTCACGGCGCCCGAGCTGCACCTGCTGCTGGCGCCGTTGGAGGAGTGAGAGGGCCGCAGTTAGGATGCGCCGGCCCGTCGCGGACGGCGTTTTGTCACAAGAGGAATACCCGCCGCCATGGCCCGACCGAAGGCTGACAAGGCCACTCAAGAAGAACCGCTGGAAAAGCAGCTCTGGAAGTCTGCCGACAAGCTGCGCAAGAACATCGATGCCGCCGAGTACAAGCATGTGGTGCTTGGCCTGATCTTCCTGAAGTACATCTCCGACTCGTTCGAAGAGATCCACGCCAAGCTGAAAACGGGCGAGGGCGCCTTCGCCGGTGCCGACCCCGAGGACAAGGACGAATACGCCGCCGAGAACGTGTTCTTCGTGCCGGCGCAGGCCCGCTGGTCCTACCTGCTGAGCCAGGCCACGCAGCCCACCATCGGCGAGTCCATCGATGGCGCCATGGATGCCATCGAGCGCGACAACCCGCTGCTCAAGGGTGTGCTGCCCAAGGTCTTCTCGCGCCAGAACCTGGACCCGCTCAGCCTGGGCGGTCTGATGAAGCTCATCGGCAGCATTGCGCTCGGCGACGCCAAGGCCCGCAGCGCCGACGTGCTGGGCCATGTGTTCGAGTACTTCCTGGGCGAGTTCGCGCTGGCCGAGGGCAAGCAGGGCGGGCAGTTCTACACGCCGCGCTCCATCGTGGAGCTGCTGGTGGCCATGCTGGAGCCCTACGAGGGCCGGGTGTTCGACCCTTGCTGCGGCTCCGGCGGCATGTTCGTGCAGTCCGAGAAGTTCGTCACCTCGCACCAGGGCCAGCTGAAGGACATCTCCATCTACGGTCAGGAAAGCAACCAGACCACCTGGCGGCTGGCGCGCATGAACCTGGCCATCCGCGGCATCGATTCGTCGCAGGTCAAGTGGAACACCGAGGGCTCGTTCCTGAACGACGCCCACAAGGACCTGAAGGCCGACTTCGTCATCGCCAACCCGCCCTTCAACGTCAGCGACTGGAGCGGTGAACTGCTGCGCAAGGACGGGCGCTGGAAGCACGGCGTGCCGCCCGTGGGCAACGCCAACTTCGCGTGGCTGCAGCACTTCCTGCACCACCTGGCGCCCAATGGCCGCGCGGGCGTGGTGCTGGCCAAGGGCTCGCTGACCAGCAAGAGCGGCGGCGAGGGCGACATCCGCCGCGCGCTGGTGAGTGAGGCCAACCTCATCGACTGCATCGTCAACCTGCCGGCCAAGCTCTTCCTCAACACCCAGATCCCGGCCTGCCTTTGGTTCTTGAACTGCGCGCGAGAGAACGGCCACCCGCGCAAGGGTGAGATCCTGTTCATCGACGCGCGCAACCTGGGCCACCTCATCAACCGCCGCACCCGCGAGCTGAGCGCCGGCGACGATGGCGACATCGGCAAGATCGCCGGCACCTACCACGCCTGGCGCACCGGCGAGCCGGGTTATGCCGACGTGAAAGGCTTCTGCGCCTCGGTGCCGCTGGCCCGCGTGGCGGAGCTGGACCATGTGCTCACGCCCGGCCGCTACGTGGGCCTGCCCGACGAGGACGAAGACTTCAACTTCGCCGAGCGCTTCGCGGCGCTCAAGGCCGAGTTGGAGGCGCAGTTGCTGGAAGAGGCGCGCCTGAACGCGGCCATCGCCGAAAACCTGGCCAAGGTGAAGCTGTGAGCCGCAGGCGTGTGACTGCCGCGCCTGCCGCTGACCCGACCGACCCGGTGGTGGACACGCTGTACCAGGACACCCGCCAGCGGGTGGAGCAGGCGAGGGCCCAGGTACTCACGCAGGTGAACCAGGCCCTGGTGCTCACCTACTGGCACGTCGGCAAGGCCATCAAGACCCAGGTGCTGCAGGGCGAGCGGGCGACGTATGGCGCCGGCGTGCTGAAGGCCCTGGCCGAACGCCTGACGCGCGACTACGGCAGCGGCTTCAGCCACTCGGGCCTCACGCGCATGGCCAAGCTCTACGACAGCCTGCCCGACGAGCGGAAAGTTGCGACGCTGTCGCAACAATTGAGCTGGTCGCACTTCGTCGAGCTGATCAAGATCGACGAGCCCACGCGGCGCGACTTCTACACCGAGCTGTGCGCGCAGTCGCGCTGGTCCGTGCGCACGCTGCGCGAGCGCATGGACGGCCTGCTGTACGAGCGCACGGCCATCTCCCGGCAGCCGGACCACCTGATCCGCCAGGAGCTGGCGCAGCTGGGCCAGGGCAGCAACGCCAGCCCCGCGCTGTTCCTGAAAGACCCCTATCTGCTGGACTTCCTGGACCTGAAGGACGGCTTCACCGAGAAAGACCTGGAAGCCGCGATCCTGGCCGAGCTGGAGCGCTTTATCCTGCGAGGAGTCTGCGCGGCAGAGGGCGTGGCCCGCGTTGGGCCTGGCTGGGGCGCAGGCAAGGCGCGAGGAGGCCGCGGGCTCGCGCCCGCAACGACGAGCAACGCCGCATGCGCCCCAGCCAGGCCCAACCCGGAGGGCCGGGGCGATTTGCGGGGCCATTCGGCGTTGCCGGCTCGTTGTGGGTCCCGACCCACGCCTCGCCGGCGCCTTGCCTGGCCCCGCAACTCGCCCCGGCGCGGGCCACGCCCTCTGCCGCGCAGACTCCTGGGCTCTGACTTCGCCTTCATGGGCCGGCAAAAGCGCATCCAGGTCGGCGGGCACGACTACGTCATCGACCTGCTGTTCTTCCACCGCCGGCTGCGCCGGCTGGTGGTCATCGAGCTGAAGCTGGGCGAGTTCCGGCCCGAGCACAAGGGCCAGGTGGAGCTGTACCTGAAGTGGCTGGCCAAGCATGAGCAGCAGCCCGGCGAGAACCCGCCCATCGCCATCATCCTGTGCAGCGACAAGGACGCCGAGGTGGTGGAGCTGATGGACCTGGAGAAAGACCAGATCCATGTGGCCGAGTACTGGCTGCAGCTGCCGCCGCAGGAGGTGTTGCGGGAGAGGCTGCATAGGGCGTTGGTGGAGGCTAAGTTCCGACTTGATATGCGACGCAGCGAGGTTGGCGATGAATAGCCCGCCGACCAGCGCCAGCCCTCGTAAAGACTCATCCGCAGAAACCCATTCCGAGTGGGAAGTAACAGCCTTAGGGAAGGTTGTCACTCTGCAAAGAGGCTTTGACATCACGAAGGCTCTTCAGTCGGAAGGGACATACCCCGTTGTGTCGTCTTCAGGCATCAGGAGTTACCACCGTGAAGCACCTGTCAAAGGTCCTGGCGTGGTGCTGGGGCGAAAAGGAACGCTTGGGTCGGTCTTCTATCTTGCGGGCGACTACTGGCCCCACGACACGACTCTCTGGGTGAAGGATTTCCACGGCAATGTTCCGCGCTTCGTCTACTACTACTTGCAGTCGTTGGATCTCGGAGCCTATGACGTCGGTTCCTCAAACCCAACGCTGAACAGAAACCATGTTCACCTACTGCCGGCGCGGGTGCCGCGGCCAGCTGCACAGCAAGCCATTGCCGACCTGTTAGCTGGTCTGGACGACAAGGTTGACCTACTGCGCCGCCAGAACCGTACTCTCGAAACCATGGCCGAGACGCTGTTCCGGCAGTGGTTCCTGGAAGGCGCTGAGGACCATTGGACCGAGTACAGCGTTGGTGACTTCGCTGATCACCTGAAGAGAGGGGTTCAGCCCGGTGATCAACCGGCAGCGGCGTTCCTTCACTTCAGCTTGCCGGCTTTCGATGCGGGCCAGCGGGCAGTCGTGGAGCCGGGCTCGCAAATTCTCAGCAACAAATTCGAAGTGCCCGAGGGCGTGTTGCTGGTTTCCAAGCTCAACCCGCGGGTGTCGCGTGTCTGGCCGATCGACACGCTGCCCGAAGGCCCGCAGGCGATTTGTTCGACCGAGTTCCAGGTGCTCAAGCCCAAGAAGCAGGCCTGGTTCGGCTACCTCTACGGGTTGCTCACGTCCAGCGCGGCCCGAGACGCCCTGATGATGGCGGCATCGGGCACCAGTGGCAGCCACCAGCGGGTTCGGCCGGAAGACATCTTGGCGATCAAGACGACGCTACCCAGCCTTGATCTCGCTGAGCAGTTCTCATCCTGGAGTGAACCCGTCTTGTCCAAGCGACAGCGCAACATCGAGCAGATTGCGGTTCTGGAGCGGACGCGCGACAACCTGCTACCCAAACTGATGAGCGGCGAAGTCCGCGTAGCCTGCTGAGCATCAAGACCCTGGGGAGGGCCCATGAGCTACCTGACCGAATCCGCCATCGAGGCCTTCGCCATCAAGCTGCTGGAGCGCCAGGGCTGGCGCTACCTGCCGGGGCCGGTGATTGCGCCCGATGGCGACAGCCCGGAGCGCGCCCGCTACAGCGATGTGCTGCTGGCCGAGCGGTTCGCTGAAGCCGTGCGCCGCATCAACCACCGGCTGCCCGCGCAGGCGGTGGAGATGGCCATCAAGGAGGTGCAACGCCATGCCTCGCCGGACCTGCTGGATGCCAACGAGCACTTCCACCGCTGGATGACCGAGGGCGTGACGGTGGAGTTGCAGCAGGACGGGCAGGCCCGCGGCGAGCGCGTGGCGCTGATCGACTTTGCGCGGCCTGAAGCCAACGACTTCCTCGTGGTGAACCAGTTCACCGTGGCGCAGAACCAGGAGCAGCATGCGGAGCGCAAGCGGCTGGACGTGGTGCTGTTCGTCAACGGCCTGCCGCTGGTGGTGGTGGAGCTGAAGAACGCGGGCAGCGAGAACGCGACGATTCGGTCGGCGCACCAGCAGGTGGAGACCTACAAACAGGTCATCCCGGCGCTGTTCCACACCAATGCCTGGGTGGTGATCTCGGATGGCCTGGAGGCGCGGGCCGGCGCGCTGTCGGCCGGGCTGTCGCGCTTCATGGCGTGGAAGAGCGCGGACGGCAAGGCCGAGGCCTCACATCTCGTCAGCCAGCTGGAAACGCTGATCCAGGGCATGTTGCCGCCCGCCACGGTGCTGGACCTGCTGCGGCACTTCATCGTGTTCGAGAAGGCGCGCAAGGTGGATGCGCAGACCGGCCAGGTGACGGTCAGCACGGTCAAGAAGCTGGCGGCCTATCACCAGTACTACGCGGTGAACGCGGCGGTGGCCTCCACGCTGCGGGCGGCCGACCTGAGCGCGCCGCTGGCCGTGCGCGAAACTCCGGCGAGCTACGGCGTGCCCGACGCGCGCGACCAGCCCAAGGGCGACCGCAAGGCGGGTGTGGTGTGGCATACGCAGGGCTCGGGCAAGTCGCTGTCGATGGTGTTCTACACGGGCAAGATCGTGCTGGCGATGGACAACCCGACGGTGCTGGTGCTGACCGACCGCAACGACCTGGACGACCAGCTCTTCGACACCTTTGCCGCCTCTCGCCAGTTGCTGCGGCAGGAGCCGGTGCAGGCGGCAGACCGCGAACACCTGAAGCGCCTGCTGAAGGTGGCGGCCGGCGGCGTGGTGTTCTCGACGGTGCAGAAGTTCCAGCCAGAAAGTGGCAACGTGCACGACGAGCTCTCGCCCCGCCGCAACATCGTGGTGATCGCCGACGAGGCGCACCGCACGCAGTACGGTTTCGAGGCCCGCCTGGTGGACGTGAAGGACGGCAGCGGCAACGTCGTCGGCAAGAAGACGGTCTACGGTTTTGCCAAGTACCTGCGCGATGCCCTGCCGCAGGCCACCTATCTGGGTTTCACCGGCACGCCCATCGAGAAGACCGATGTCAACACGCCGGCGGTGTTCGGCAACTACGTGGACATCTACGACATTGCACAGGCCGTGGAAGACGGCGCCACGGTGCGCATCTACTACGAGAGCCGGTTGGCCAAGGTGAGCCTGAGCGACGAGGGCCGCCGCCTCATCGCCGAGCTTGACGAGGAGCTGGAGCTCGACGAGCTGACCGAGACGCAGAAGGCCAAGGCAAGGTGGACTCGGATGGAGGCCTTGATCGGCAGCGAGCCGCGTGTGAAGAACATTGCGCGCGACATCGTGGCGCACTTCGAGGCCCGGCAGGCCGTGTTCGCGGGCAAGGCCATGGTGGTGAGCATGTCGCGCCGCATCGCGGCCGAACTGTACGAAGAGATCAAGGCGCTGCGGCCCGCGTGGCACGACGACGACCTGCGCCGGGGCGCGATGAAGGTGGTGATGACGGCCTCATCCGCCGATGGCCCGACGCTGGCGCAGCACCACACGACCAAGGAGCAGCGCAAGCTGCTGGCCGAGCGCATGAAGGACGACGCCGACCCGCTGAAGCTGGTGATCGTGCGCGACATGTGGCTCACGGGCTTCGACGCGCCGAGCATGCACACGCTCTACATCGACAAGCCGATGAAGGGCCACAACCTGATGCAGGCGATTGCGCGCGTCAACCGCGTGCACAAGGACAAGCCAGGCGGCCTGGTGGTGGACTACCTGGGCATCGCGGCCGACCTGAAGGAGGCGCTGTCGTTCTACTCCGACGCCGGCGGCAGGGGCGACCCGGCCGTGGCACAGGAACAGGCGGTGCGCCTGCTGCTGGAGAAGATCGAGGTGGTGTCGGCGCTGTTCCACGGCTTTGCCTACGAACGCTTCTTCAAGGCCGACACCGGCGAGAAGCTGTCCTTGATCCTGCAGGCCGAGGAGCACATCCTGGGCCTGGATGATGGGCGCAAGCGATACATCAATGAGGTGGCTGCGCTGTCACAGGCGTTCGCCATCGCGGTGCCGCACGAGCAGGCCATGGACGTGAAGGACGAGGTGGGCTTCTTCCAGGCGGTGAAGGCGAGGCTGGTCAAGTTCGACAGCGTGGCCGGCGGCCGCAGCAGCGAAGAGCTCGAGACCACGATCCGGCAGGTGATCGACCAGGCACTGGTGTCTGAGCAGGTGGTCGATGTGTTCGACGCGGCCGGCATCAAGAAGCCGGACATTTCCATCCTGTCCGACGACTTCCTGGCCGAGCTGAAGGGCTACGAGCACAAGAACGTGGCGCTGGAGGTGCTGAAGAAGCTGCTGGGCGACGAGCTGAAGGCGCGCGCCAAACGCAACCTGGTGCAGAGCCGGTCGCTGATGGACATGCTGGAAGCCGCGATCAGGAAGTACCAGAACAAGATCCTGACGGCCGCCGAGGTGATGGAGGAGCTGATCAAGGTCAGCAAGGAGATCGTGGCGGCCGATGACGAGGCGGCGCAACTGGGCCTGACCTCGTTCGAGTACGCGTTCTATACGGCGGTAGCGAACAACGACAGCGCCCGCGAGTTGATGCAGAAGGACCAACTGCGCGAGTTGGCCGTGGTGCTGACGCAGCGCGTGCGCGAGAACGCCAGCATCGACTGGACGATCAAGGAGAACGTGCGCGCCAAGCTGAAGGTGATGGTGAAGCGAACCTTGCGGCAGTACGGCTACCCGCCGGACATGCAGTTGCTGGCGACAGAGACGGTGATCAGGCAGGCCGAAATGCTGGCGGAGGAGCTGACGCGCTGAGGCGCGCTCAACGACGACGCCTGAGCTTCCACACCCGCGGCAGCACCAGCACCGCAGCCAGCACCACCAGCAGGCACACCGACATCGGCCGCTCGATGAACACGCTCCAGCTGCCGCTGCCGATGGACAAGGCATTGCGCCCCTGTGCTTCGGCCATCGGCCCGAGGATCATGCCGACGACGACCGGCGCGGTCGGGAAGTCGAAGCGCCGCATCGCCACGCCCATCAGGCCCAGCGCCAGCATCACGTAGAGGTCGAAGGCGCTCTGGCGCATGCCGTAGACGCCCACCGTCGCGAAGATCAGGATGCCCGCGTAGAGCTGCGGCTTGGGGATCTTCAGCAGCTTGACCCATAGGCCCACCAGCGGCAGGTTCAGCACCAGCAGCATCACGTTGCCGATGTACAGCGACGCGATCAGCGCCCACACCAGGTCCGACGACGTGGTGAACAGCTGCGGGCCGGCCTGGATGCCGTAGTTCTGCAGCGCGCTGAGCAGGATGGCCGCCGTGACCGACGTGGGGATGCCCAGCGTCAGCAGCGGCACGAGCGTGGCCGTGGTCGACGCGTTGTTGGCCGCCTCGGGGCCGGCCACGCCTTCGATGGCGCCGGTGGTGCCGAACTCGTCCTTGTGCTTGCTGAGCTTGCGCTCGGTGGCGTAGCTGAGGAAGGTCGGGATCTCCGAGCCGCCGGCGGGGATGGTGCCGAACGGGAAACCGATGGCGGTGCCGCGCAGCCAGGCCGGCCAGGAGCGCCGCCACTCGCTGCGCGTCATGTGCACGCTGCTGAGCTTGTTCAGGTTGGCCGTGCTGCGCCCTTCGTACAGCGCCATGTAGAGCGTCTCGCCGACGGCGAACAGGCCGACCGCCACGAGAACCGTCTCGATGCCGTCCATGAACTCGGGCACGCCGGCCGTGTAGCGCACCTGGCCGGTGATCTGGTCCAGCCCGATCAGGCCGAGCGCCAGGCCGATGAACAGCGAGGTCATGCCGCGCAGCGTGCTCTTGCCCAGCACGGCGCTGACGGTCGTGAACGCCAACAGCATCAGCAGGAAGTATTCCGGCGGGCCCAGCGTGACGGCGAAGTCCGCCACGACGGGCGCGAACAGCGTGACCAGCACCGTGGCGATGGTGCCGGCCACGAAGGAGCCGATGGCCGCCGTGGCCAGCGCCGGGCCGGCGCGGCCGCTCTTGGCCATCTTGAAGCCCTCCAGCGCCGTCACCATCGTGCCGGTCTCGCCGGGCGTGTTGAGCAGGATGGACGTCGTCGAGCCGCCGTACATCGCGCCGTAGTAAATGCCGGCGAAGAAGATCATCGACGCGGTGGGCTCCACCTGCGTCGTGATCGGCAGCAGCATGGCCACCGTCACGGCCGGGCCGAGGCCGGGCAGCACGCCGATGGCGGTGCCGACGACGCAGCCGACGAAGGCCCACAGCAGGTTGATGGGCGTGCCGGCGGTCATGAAGCCGCCGAGCAGCTGGGTCCAGAGATCGGTCATGGTCTTGGCTTCCTCAAACCCAGCCGCTGGCCGTCAGGCCGGGCAGGTTGATGGCGAGCAGCTTGGTGAAGAGCCAGAACACCGGTGCGGAGATGCAGATGCCGGTGACGAGGTCCAGCACGCCGCGCTTGAGTGCGCCGCCGGGCTTGCCCTCAGCCATGCGCAGGCCGCGCACGGCCAGCGCGAAGCACAGCGCGCACGACAGGATGAAGCCCAGCGTCGTGATGAGGGCGGCATTCGCGACGACGCCGGCCACGACCCAGGCGGCAGCGGGCAGGTCCGCCCGCTCGGCGCCGGACGGCGCCTCCATCTCGCGGTAGCCGCCCGTGCGCGCCTCCCACATCAGCCAGGCGCCGCAGATCATCAGCACCACGGCCACCAGCCAGGGCAGGGCGTTGGGGCCGACACCGGCATAGCCGGCCTCCGACGAGATGAACGTGGCGCCATAGGCCATCACGGCGCCGACGAGCAGTGCGGCGATGCCGGCGAGGGTCTGGCCGGTTGAAGAGGAATTGCTGCTCATCAGCGATCCTTGTTGAATTCGCGGCACCGCCGCATGCATTTCGGGCCGAGCGCCGGGCCGCTCCCAAGCCGGCCCGTCTGGCGATGTGCGAGCGGCTCAATGCCGCGAGCATCGCCGTCCCCTCGGGGGACCGACCAGGCTTGCCGGCGTGCAGCCGAAGCAAGACTGGGCGAGGGGCTCACACCATTCCAGACTTGACCATGATCGCCCGCAGCGTCGCGAACTCGCGGTCCACGAAGGCGTCGAACTCGGGCCCGCTCAGCAGGGCCGGCGTCCAGCCGTTCTTGGCCAGCGACTCCGCCCAGCTCTTGCTCTTGAGGGCCTGCAACACCCTGTCCGTCATCGCCTTGCGCTGATCGGCCGTGATGCCGGGCGGGGCGTACAGGCCGCGCCAGTTGCCGATTTCCACGTCGATGCCCAGCTCCTTCAGCGTCGGTGCGTTCAGCCCCTTGATGCGGGTCGGCGCCGTGACGGCCAGCGCGCGCATCTTGCCGCTGTCGATGTAGGGCTGGAACTCGCTGAAGCCGCTGCCGCCCACCGTCACGTTGCCGCCCAGGATGGCCGCCACCGCCTCGCCGCCGCCGCGGAAGGGCACGTAGTTGATCTTGGCCGCGTCCACGCCGACATTGCGCGCAATCATGGCCGCGGCGATGTGCTCGGTGGCGCCGCGCGAGCCGCCGCCCCACTTGACGCTGCCGGGGTCCTTCTTGAGCTGGTCCACCACGTCCTTCATCGTCTTCAGCGGCGACGCGGCATGGACGACGTAGACGTTGTATTCGCTGATCAGCCGCGCGATGGGCGTGGCCTGCGACAGGCTGACCGGCGGCCTGCCGGTGATGATGCCGCCCAGCATGACGGCGCCCATGACCAGCAGTGCGTTCGGGTCGCCCTTGCTGGCGTTGACGAACTGCGCCAGGCCCAGGGCGCCGGCCGCGCCGCCCTTGTTCTCGAACTGCACCGAGGACGCGACACCCGCGTCCTGCAGCGCCTTGCCGAGGGCGCGGCCGGTGGTGTCCCAGCCACCGCCGGGGTTGGCGGGAATCATCATCTTCATCGGCACGCCTGCCGCATGGGCCGAGGGCAGTGCACCGGCGGCGGCCAGGGCCGCCAGGGACTTCAGGAAGGTGTCGCGACGCATGGGTATCTCCTTGGTCTTGTCAGCTTAGAAGGAGTGGTAGATGCCGGCTTCGGCACCACTCGATCCCTGGCCCGGCGTGATGGCCGAACCACCTGGGATCAGGAACCGCCCCGTCGCACTATTGTTGACCTTCGAGACCGTCGTGTAGAGCGACGTGCGCTTGGACAGCGTGTGCACATAGCCCAGCGCGTACAGCTTGCCGGTGTAGTCCTGGCCGTTGGCGCTGTTGCTGGACTTGGCGTTCACGAAGCTGGCGCGGATGACGCCCGAACCCACCTTGTAGTGGGCACCGATGGCGACGTTCTTCTGCTCGCGCGTCGTCTGCTTGCTGTTGTGCACGAGGCCCAGCAGCTTGAGCGCGCCGAGGGTGTAGCTGGCGCCCAGGTTGACGACCTTGAACTTGTCGCCGGCCAGCGTGTTGGTGGTCTCCGACGCGGCCAGCGCGACATCCAGCCCGTCGCCGGCCCAGCCGATGCGTGCGCCGACATAGCGGCCCGTCGAGCCCTCGCCAGCCGCCACCATGGCCTGGCCGTAGACGCCGCCCAGGCCACCCGGCAGGAAGTAGCCGACCGAGTTGTCGGAGCGGATCACCGTCTTGGCCGTGCCCGACACGCCGTCGAAGCCATAGACCAGATTGCTGGCCGCGCCCACGCCGTTGGTGCCGAAGGCGTTGAAGCGGCTGATGCTCCAGAAGGTGGGCGTGTAGTCGCGGCCCAGGCGCAGCTCGCCCGCGTCCTTGCTCGCGAGGCTGACCGTCGCGCGGCGCCGCCAGTCGCCGCCGGCGCCCGTGTCGGGGCCGATCGCGCCTTCCAGGTGGAAGCTGGCGCTCAGGCCGTTGCCCAGCTGCTCCTGGCCCCGGAAGCCGATGCGGCTGGTCTGCATGCCGTCGATGCTCTCCAGGTTCAGCGTCTTGTTGCCGTTCTTCAGGCGCTGCACGCCGACGTCGAGCACGCCGAAGATGGTCACGCTGGAGGTGGTCTGGGCGGCGGCCAGCGTCGATGCGCCGGCAAGCGCCACGAGGGCGAGCGTCTTCATTTGCGATGTCATCGCTTGTCTCCTGTATGTCTTATTGGGAGTTCCATCCTCGACAGCGAGGCTGTCATTCGGCTGTCCATCGCCTCGGGGTAAACCTCAGCCCCAGCCGCAGGGGATCACAGTGCTAGCCTGCCGCCCCATGAAGCTGTTGGTGATCGAGGACAACGCCGCGATGCAGACCTCGTTGCAGAGGTCGTTCGAGCGGCGCGGCTTTCGCGTCGTCATCTGCGACGACGGCGCTAAGGCCTTGAGCCGCTGGCGCGCCAGCGTGCCGGACGTCGTGCTGCTGGACCTGTCGCTGCCCGGCCAGGACGGGCTGGACGTGCTGGCCCAGGCGCGTGCCGAGGGGCTGACGACGCCGGTCATCATCATCACGGCCCGGGGCACGCTGGGCGACCGCATCCTGGGCCTGAACACCGGTGGCGACGACTACCTGCCCAAGCCCTTCGACCTGGATGAACTGGAAGCCCGCATCCGTGCGCTGGTGCGCCGCCAAGGCCAGGCCAGCGAGGCACGGCCGCCGGATGTGCCCAGCTTCTGCGGCCTGCGCGCCGACGTGGAGAGCGGCGCCGTCTACCACCAGGGCCAGCCACTGGACCTGCCGCCACGCGAGGCCGCGCTGCTGCGCGCGCTGCTCGTGCGGCCGGGGCAGGCGATGGCCAAGGACAAGCTCTTCGACCTCGTGTTTGCCGACGCGGCCGATGCCCAGCCCGATGCCATCGAGGTGGTCGCTTACCGGCTGCGCAAGCGGCTGCCGGCGGCCAGCGTGAAGCTGGTGACGCTGCGTGGTCTCGGCTATCTGCTGCAAGCCGATGACTGAGTTCAAAACCAAGCAAAGCCCCGTAGGGCGGGTCGCGACCCGCCGTTTGCCGGGGGCTGCACACATCTGCATCCGTCCACCTAGCGGCGGGTCGCGACCCGCCCTACAGGCTGCTGCACGCCGATGATGCCTAGCCGTCTGGCCCGACGCCTCGCCGGCCTGTCCATGCGCGCCCGGCTGCTGTGGGGCATCCTGCTGCCGGTGGGCCTGCTGGTGGCCGTCAATGCGGTGAGCCTGTACCGCGAGACGCTGCGCGCCGTCGACACCGCCTACGACCGCACGCTGCTGGCCTCGGCCAAGAGCATCGGCGAGCTGCTGGGTGTGGACGGCAGCGGTGACGAGGCCCGGCTGGTAGCGCCCGTGCCCTATGCAGCGCTGGAGGCCTTCGAGACCGATGGCCGCAGCCGCCTGTATTTCAAGGTGCGCGGCTTCAAGGGCGAGATGGTGTCGGGCTACGACGACCTGCCCAGCTGGACCGGCCAGCTGCCCGTGCAGGGCGCCTACCCGGCGCTGGTGGACTTCTACGACGCCAGCTTTCGCGGCGAGCCGGTGCGCATGGCCGTGCTGCTGCAGCCGGTCTCGGGCCAGACCGGCATGGGCCTGGCCACCATCCAGGTGGCCGAGACGCTGGACCTGCGGCGCAGCCTGGCGCGCCAGGTATTGCTGCATACGCTGTGGCGCCAGGCGGCGCTGCTGGCGGTCATCGCCATCGTCGTGTGGGCCGTCGTGCAGCGCGCGACCCGCCCGGTGCGCGAGCTGAGCGCCGCGCTGCGCGAGCGTGACGCCGGCGACTTCAGCCCGCTGCAGGCGCCTGACCTGCCCGTCGAGCTGACCCCGCTGATCGCCGCCACCAACGAGGCGCTTGCCCGCCAGGCGCGGCTGCTGGAGCATCAGAAGCGCTTCGTGCGCGATGCCTCGCACCAGCTGCGCACACCGCTGGCCGTGCTGAAGGTGCAGGTGCAGTCGGCCCGCCAGGGCGACGTGGAGCCCCTGCAGGCGCTGGCCGAGATCGCCACGACGGTGAACCGCGCCACCCAACTGGCCAACCAGATGCTGGCGCTGGCGCGCGCCGAGCAGATGCGCCAGCCCGGCGAGGCCATGCCCACGCAGGACTGGGCCGAGATCACCCGCGCCGTGGCGCTGGACCTGGCGCCGCTGATCGCCAAGCAGGGCCTGGACTTCGACATCCGCACCGAGCCCGCGCCCATCGCCAGCCACGAATGGGCGCTGCGCGAGCTGACGCGCAACCTGCTGCACAACGCCATCCAGCACACGCCGGCCGGCGGGCGGCTGGCCATCGACTTGTCGGTTGACGCCGGCATGGCGCGGCTGCTGATCGCGGACGGCGGCACCGGGCTGACGGCCGAGCAGCAGGCCCGGCTGTTCCTGCCCTTTGCGGCCGGCGACACCGGCAAGGGCTCGGGCCTGGGCCTGGCGATCTGCCAGGCGCTGGTGCATTCGCTGGGCGGGCAGATCGAGTTGGTGAACCGCAGCAAGGGTGAACGTGTCACGGGCCTGGATGCGCGCGTGCAGTTGCCGCTGGCGCAGCGTCGCAGCTGAGGGCTTGCGGGCCGAGAGGTTTTGTTCGTTCACCGTAGCGGCGGCCGGCCGTGGACTTGAGGTGCAAGTTGGGGATTTGTTCTTTAGACCTGACCTCGTTCTGTGCAGGCCCTCTTGCTACCGCGAAGCCTCGTATCGCAGCGCCTGCAGCACCAGCGTGAAGGCCGGTGACGGCTGCCGGCGGCTGGGGTAGTAGAGGTGGTAGCCGGCGAAGGGCGGGCACCAGTCTTCCAGCACGCGCACCAGGCTGCCGTCGGCCAGGTAGGGCTCCAGCTCGTCTTCGGGCAGCAGGCTGATGCCCAGGCCGGCGATGGCAGCGTCGGCCTGCGGCGGTGCCGTGTTGAAGATCAGGGGGCCATCGACACGCACATTGACGTGCTTGCCGCGACGGCTGAAGTCCCAGACATAGAGGCCGCCGGAGGTCGGCATGCGCTGGTTGATGCAGCGATGCGACATCAGGTCCTGGGGCGTCTTCGGCTTGGGATGCTGCGCGAAGTAACCGGGTGATGCCACCACGGCCATGCGCAGCTCGGGGCCAATCGGCACGGCGATCATGTCCTTGTCGATGGTGTTGCCCAGGCGCACACCCGCGTCGAACCGGTCGGCCACGATGTCGCGGAAGCCATAGCTCATGTCGAACTCGAGCGTGATGTCGGGGTACTCGTGCAGCAGCGGCCCGAGCTTGGGCATCAGCACGTTGCGCAGCACGTGGTCGCCGCAGGTGATGCGCACGGTGCCGGCCGGCTTGTCGCGCAGCGCGGTCAGCGCATCGAGTTCGGCTTCGATCTCGTCGAAACGGTGGCCGATGGCCTGCGCCAGCCGCTCGCCCGCCGGCGTGGGCGCGACGCTGCGCGTCGTGCGCGTGAGCAGGCGCATCTGCAACCGCTCCTCCAGCCCACGTATCGCCTGGCTGAGCGCCGGCTGGGTCACGCCCAGCGTCGCGGCGGCGCGTGTGAAGCTGCCTTCGCGCGCCACGGTCACGAAGGCGAGCAGGTCGTTGAGGTTGCGTCTTGCCATGTGCGGTACCGCTTGGATTGATTAGCCAGCCTTATAAGCTGCATAAGCGTCCATCACCTAGTCATGGGCTTCGTGCGTCGTCAAACTTCCTGTCATCCCAGAACACGCATGGGCCGGGTGTACGTCCGGTCCGGCCAAGGAACATCGACATGACGAAGCAGACTTCATCGAACTCCCACCCGCTCGACGACCAGCAGGACGCGCCCCAGCGTCGCAGTTTCCTCGCCGGGGCCGGCGTCGGCCTGGTCGCCATCGGCGGCCTGGTGGCGGGCGCGTCCTCAGCGGCCCAGGATCAACCAGCCTCGCCCGCTGCCGCACCACGTCGCGGGGATCGCCAGCCCGGGGATGCCGACAACTTCTATCAAAGCGCAGCGGTCACGACGCGCAAGGTGCGCTTTCGCAACCAGTACGGCATGGACGTCGCAGGCAATTTGTTCACCCCCAAGCGGCCGGGCAGCGCCGGACCCCAGGCGGCCATCGTCGTCGGGCACCCGATGGGCGCCGTCAAGGAGCAGAGCGCCAACCTCTACGCCACGAAGTTGGCCGAGCAGGGCTTCGTGACGCTGTCCATCGACCTGCCGTTCTGGGGCGAGAGCGAAGGCCGCCCGCGCAACGCGGTGTCGCCCGACCTCTATGCCGAAGCCTTCAGCGCTGCGGTCGACTACCTGGGCACGCAGCCTGCCGTGGACCGCGAACGCATCGGCGTCCTCGGAGTCTGCGGCAGCGGCAGCTTCGTCATCAGCGCGGCCAAGATCGACCCGCGCATGAAGGCCATCGCCACGGTCAGCATGTACGACATGGGTGCCGCCAACCGGCAGGCGCTGAACCAGTCGCAGACGGTTGCGCAACGCAAGGCCGTCATCGCCCAGGCCGCGCGGCAGCGCGATGTCGAGTTCACTGGCGGTGAAACGCAGTACACCAGCGGCACGGTGCACCAGATCACGCCGGCCTCCCACCCGATCGAGCGCGAGTTCTTCGACTTCTACCGCACGCCCCGCGGCGAGTACACGCCGCCCGGCCAGTCGCCGCTGCTGACCACTCACCCCACGCTCAGCAGCAACGTCAAGTTCATGAACTTCTATCCATTCAACGACATCGAGACGATCGCGCCGCGCCCGATGCTGTTCATCACCGGAACCGAGGCTCACTCGCGGGAGTTCAGCGAGGCCGCGTTCCAGCGCGCGGCGGAGCCGAAGGAACTGCACTGGGTGCCCGGTGCCGGCCACGTCGACCTGTACGACCGCGTGAACCTAATTCCCTGGGCCAAGCTGACAGCCTTCTTTGGCCACCATCTGGCGCGGCCCGCAGCTTGAAGGAAAGGCAATGAGCACCCGCGACATCTTCCAGCGCGAGCTGGCTGGCGACACCATTTCCCTCAGCGACCCGGAGTACCCGAAGATCGCCGCGCTGATCACCGAGGCGCAACGTGTCGTCGCCCAGATGAACACCGGCTATCACGACGCCGCCGAAGTGCGCGCCCTGTTCAGCCACCTGACCGGCACACAGGTCGACGAATCGTTCGCGCTCCTGCCCCCGTTCTACAGCGACTTCGGCAGGAACATCCGCGTCGGAAAGAACGTGTTCATCAACCACGCCTGCGAGTTCATGGACCGCGGCGGCATCACCATAGGCGACGACGTGCTCATCGGCCCCAAGGTGAACCTGGTCACCATCAACCACCCGCTTGATCCGGCAACCCGCCGTTCCACGCATTGCGCGCCCATCATCATCGAGAAGGGTGCGTGGCTGGCCGCCGGTGTCTCCGTGATGCCCGGCGTGACCATCGGCGAGAACGCCGTGGTGGCTGCCAATGCGGTCGTGACGCGGGATGTGCCGGCGAACACGGTGGTGGGCGGCATTCCCGCGCGTTTCATCAAGCACATTGACGGCGCGCGCGGGCAGCGCGACGCCGGCTGACATGGCGCTGATGAAATCCTCCCGGGCAGCAGCCGGCCTGCTGGCATTGATGCTCGCGTTTTCCGCTGCTGCTGCGGACAGACCGTTGGAAGAAGGACGCAGCGGCAAGCCAGCCGCATCGAAGGAGACAACCATGTGGATGACCGTGGACACCCGGCGTTTTGCCGTGACGCTGGAGGACAACGCCACCACGCGCGCCTTCGTCGCGTTGCTGCCGGCCACCTTCGACATGGTGGAGCTGAACGGCAACGAGAAATACGCCAAGCTCCCGCGCAGCCTGCCCACGGCCGCCGCGCCGCTGAGAAACATCCGCGCCGGTGACGTGCTGCTCTATGGCGACGACACGCTGGTGGTGTTCTACGAGGCGCTACGCTCGGACTACAGCTACACGCGGATCGGCCGCATCGAGACGCCCACCGGCCTGGGTGCGGCCTTGGGCCGCGGCAACCCGCGCGTCAGCTTTGCTGTGCCGTGAAGAATCGCCTCGTCCACCACGCGCCGTCTCAGAGTCAGTCCATGCCCTTGATCAATCAACAAACGCAGTTGGCCGGGCCTTCCGCTGGACTCGTCGCTGCGGGCACGGCACTCGCAGCCAATCCGGTGCTGCCGGGCTGGTACGCCGATCCGGACATTCGCATCTTCGGCGACCGGTACTGGATCTATCCGACCTATTCGGCCGACGGGCCGGTCCCTGCGGAGCCCAGCCGTTTCACGGCATGGCAGGCCCAGCAGCGGGCATCGCCCACGATCTGGAGCCCATTCCTCAAGCAGACGTTTCTCGACGCCTTTTCCTCGCCCGATCTCGTCACCTGGACCCGTCATCCGCGCGTGCTCGACATCGAGAACGTCAGCTGGGCGGCCTATGCGATGTGGGCGCCTTGCACGATCGAACAGGACGGGCGCTATTTCCTGTTTTTCGGCGCCAACGACATCAAGAGCGATCAGCAGATCGGTGGCATCGGCGTGGCGGTCAGCGACCGACCGGACGGCCCGTTCCGGGACGCCATTGGCAAGCCGCTGATCGGCAGCATCGTTCACGGCGCGCAACCGATCGACCAGATGGTGTTCCGCGATGACGACGGGACCTGCTATCTGTACTACGGTGGCTGGAAGCACTGCAACGTCGTCCGCCTGTCCCCCGAGCTCACCAGCCTGACCCCGTTCGAGGACGGCCAGACCTACAAGTCCATCACGCCGTCACCCGACTATGTCGAGGCGCCGTTCATGCTGAAGCGGCGCGGCGTCTACTACCTGATGTGGTCGGAGGGCGAGTGGACCGGGCCCCTGTACAGCGTGGCCTATGCCACGGGGCCCAGTCCCCTCGGGCCGTTCACGCCACGGGGCAAGATCCTCCAGCAGGACCCTCGCGTGGCCCGGGGCGCCGGGCACCACTCGGTGATCTGCATCCCTGGCACCGACGACTGGTACATCGTCTATCACCGGCGCCCCCTGGATGAGACCGACGGCAATCACCGCCAGGTAGCGATCGATCGCCTGCACTTTGGGGACGACGGCAGCATCGAGCCGGTCGTGATGACCTAGGCAGGCCTGCAACCGCGAAGTGGCGACGGCGCTGCTTGCGCACGGGATCGGCCAGGTCCTCAACCCATACCCGTAGTTGGAACCCCTGACGATCCAGCCAGGCCGCAGGCTTGCGGCGCCCTTCCTCAACACAGAGAGCCAGCGCCCGCCCATTGCGTTGCTGACTTGCAATGACCTCTCGATTTCCTTACGATTTCGTTGATCGAAAGGAATTCTCATGTCGGAAGCCACCCTCACCGCCAAAGGCCAGACCACCATCCCCAAGGAAATCCGCGAGCGGCTGGGCCTGGAAGCCGGTGACAAGCTGACCTTCACCACCCTCAGTGACGGCACCGTCGTCATGCGTGCCAAGACCCGCCGCCTGCTCGACCTCGCCGGCAGCCTGACCCGCCCTGGCCAGCCTTCGGTCAGCGTGGAAGAGATGAAGCCCTTCCGCAGCTGAAAGGGTGAGCACCGCCATCGACACCAACGTCCTTGTGCGCCTGCTGGTGCGCGATGACGAGTCGCAGTTCCAGGCGGCAACGCGTCTGGTCGAGCGGGCAGAAGCCGCAGGCGAGCCCTTGTTGATCGTTCTCACCACGCTGCTGGAAACCGAGTGGGTGCTGCGCAGCCGCTACCGCCTCGACAAGCCGGCCATCGCCGCCACGTTCGCACGATTGCTGGAGACGGATGGCGTCGCGCTTGAGCATGAGCCGACGGCCGAGGAAGCGCTCTACATCTGGAACCAGCACCCTAGCGCCGACTTCGCGGACTGCCTGCACAACGCCCGCGCGGCGCAACTGGGGCGGACGCGCTTCGTCACCTTCGACGCCGCTGCCGCCAAGCTACCGCGTGGCGAACTGCTCGGCCTATGAAGCCGGGCGGGTCGCGACCCGCCCTGGGCGCCACGGGGTATGGCCAGCTCGGGCAGATCGCGTTGCGAGACCGCGGCGAGGGCGGGCGGGTCACGGGCCTGGATGCCTGCGTGCGCCTGCCGGCAGGCGCACGACCAGCAGCGCCGCCAGCGCGCTGAGCGCCAGCGCCGCCGAGAACCACAGCGCCGCCGTGCCGAAGCCTGCGAGCAGCAGGCCGAACAACCAGGGTGCCAGTGCCTGGGCCAGCCGCGCCGGCAGCATCAGCAGGCCTTGCCGATGGCCGTAGCCGGCCGGCCCGAACAGCGCCAGCGGCAGCGTGCCCTTGGCGATGGTCAGGATGCCGTTGCCGGCGCCGTGCAGCAGCGCGAAGGCCGCAGCCACGGGCGCGCCCAGCAACGCCAGCATCGCCGCGCCCAGCGGGTGCAGCAGCGCGGCGATGCGCGCGGAGTACAGCGGGTGCAGCCGCCGCAGCAGGCCGAACTCCAGCAGCCGCCCGGCCACCTGCGCCGGCCCCACCAGCGCGCCGATGGCGATGACGGCGCCGGGCGCCGCGCCGGTGGCCGCGAGCAATGCGGGCAGGTGGGCCGCCATGGCCGTGCTGATGAACCAGGTCACGGCGAACACCCAGGCCAGCAGCGCGGCGGTGCGCAGCGGCGGGTCCGCCGCGTCCGCCTCGGCTGGCGGTTGTTGATCGATTGCGACCGACGACGCCGGCAGCGCCGCCCGGGGCAGCCACGCGTTCAACGGCAGCCCGATGAGCAAGTGCAGCCCGGCCCAGGCCCAGCAGGCGCCGCGCCAGCCAAAGGCCTGTTCCAGCACGGCCGTGAGCGGCCAGCCGACGGTGCTCGCGAACCCGGCGATCAGCGTGATGCCGGTGATGGCGCTGCGCGCCTCGTGGCCGTACAGCCGCACCAGCGACGCGAACGCCGCTTCGTAGAGGCCGCTGCCCATCGCCAGCCCCATGACCGCCCAGGCCGCGAACAGGCTGAGCGGCCCGGTGGCCACGGCCATCAGCGCCAGGCCCAGCGCGAACAGGCCGCTGGTGGCCATCAGCACCGGCCGCCCGCCCCAGCGGTCGATGCGCCGGCCGCTGTAGGGGCCGACGAGGGCGGAGATGACGAGAGCCGCCGAGAAGGCCGCGAACACCGTCGGCTCGGATACGCCCAGCTCGCCCGCCATCGGCCGCGCCAGCATGGCGGGCAGGTAGTAGGACGAGGCCCAGGCCAGTGTCTGGGCGGTGCCCAGCGTGGCGACGACACGTGTGCGGCCGGGTTGCATCAAGGTCAGCCGCAGCAGCGTGCGGGTTGCGCAACCGGCGCAGCAGCCGGCCCGCATCCGCGCTTGGGCGTTGCAACGGCCACCGCTGCGACCTGCGGCGCCGGGCCGCAGCAGCCCGTGGTCGCAGCCTCGGGTGCCAGCTCCACCGAGCACACGCCCGTCTCGGGCAGATCCAACTCCACGCGGTCCGCCGCAGTCAAGTCACCAGCGATGGCCGCCGCCACCGAGCGCGCCTGCTCGAAGCCGGTGGCCATCAGGAAGGTCGGCGCGCGGCCATAACTCTTCACGCCCACGGTGTAGAAGCCGGGCTCGGGATGCGCCAGCTCGCGGTGGCCGTGCGGGCGCACGGTGCCGCAGCTGTGCAGGTTGGGGTCGATCAGCGGGCCCAGCGCCTCGGTGGACTCCAGCCATTGGTCCAGCTTCAGGCGCAGCTCGCTGGTGAGTGACAGGTCGGGCCGCTGGCCAGTGGCGCAGATGATCTCGTCGAGGCCGTTGACGACGACGGGCTGCTGCTGCGTATCCAGGCCGGTGACGCGCAGTTGGCCGCCGACGCGCGCTATGCGCGTGACGCGCAAGCCGCTGAAAAACTCCAGCGTGCCGCTGTCGCGCAGCCGGCGCAGCGATGCGCCCAGCGCGCCGCGGGCGGGCAGCGCGTCGGCACTGCCGCCGCCGAAGACGCGTTGCAGCGCCGGCGAGCGCACCGCCCAGGCCAGGCGTGTGCCGGGCGTTTGCCGGGCGAGGTCGGCCAGCGCCAGCAGCGCATTCGCGGCCGAGTGGCCGGCGCCCACGACCAGCGTGCGTTTGCCCCCGTAGCGGCTGCGCTGCGCGCCGGCCACGTCGGGGATGCCGTAGAAGATGCGGTCCTGCGCCTCGGCCTCACCGATGGCCTGCAGCCCGTTGGCGCCGACCGGGTTGGGCTGGTTCCAGGTGCCCGTCGCGTCGATGACGGCGCGGGCGCGCAGCTCGTGCACTTCGCCGTTGCGCTCGTAGCGCACCAGGAAGGCGGCCTTGTCTCGGCCCGCGCTCTTGACCTTGTCGAAGCCCTCGCGGCTGACCGCCAGCACGCGGGCGCCAAGCTTGATGAACGGCGCGACCTGCGGCAGCGCGGCGAAGGGTTGCAGCACGCGTTCGGCCACCTCGCCGGCGCGGGGGAGCTCGGCTGCGGGCGGGGCTTCCCAGCCGGTCGGTGCCAGCAGCCGGGCCATCCCGGCGTCGACATTGAACTGCCAGGGCGAGAACAGCTGCACATGGCCGTAGTCGCGCAGGTTGGCGCCGACCTGCGTGCCGGCCTCCAGCGCGACAAAGGGCAGGCCCCGCTCCACGAGCTGCGCCACAGCGGCAAGGCCCACGGGCCCCGCGCCCAGCACGGCCACGGGCAGCGTGGCGTCGGCCACGGGCGCCTCGCGCAGCGTCAGCGCCATCAGCGCGGCGCAGGCCGGGCAGGCGCCCTGGAACTCGGCCGAGGCCTTCAGCGCCTGCGGGGCGTCCTCGTTCTTCATGCGCTTGAAGCCGTACTGCGCGAAGTATTCCGGCGCCGTGACGGTCAGCAGATAGAGCGCCGCGATGTCCCGGGAGCGCGCCTCGTGCAGCAGCCGCTCGACGAGCAGCCGGCCTATGCCCTGCCTGTGCAGGCCCGGCGCGACGGCGACCGAGCGCAGCAGTGCGACCTGGCCGTAGACCTCGGCGCCGGCGCAGCCGACGACTTCGCCGTTGCTCGTGGCGAGTAGGTAGGTCGGCAGATGGGATTGCGCGCCCTCGGTGGGCAGCTTGTTGGCCAGCAGCAGCGCCTCGACGGCCGGCCAGTCGGACGCGCCGGCCTGGCGCAGGGAAATGGCGTTCAGCAACATGGTTTGGAGTCCTGGGTGGGCTGCCGAGGCTCGGGCGACAGGCAGCACATGGCGGCGGTGTCTTCACGCAGAGCCTTCAGCAGCGTCAGCAATGAGTGCTCGACGGCGTCCCGCTCGCGCGCGCTCAGCGAGGCGAGCAGCGCGGCGGCGTGGTCATCGAGGGTCTGGTTCAGCTCAGCCACGGTGCGTTCGCCGTCGGCGGTGAGCGTGACGAGCCAGCTCCTTGCGTCTTGCGGGTTCGGCTCCTTGGTCACCAAGCCACGGGCTGCCATGGCCTCCACGGCACGCGACACCCAGCTCTTCTCCAGGCTGACCCGCGTGCCCAGCTCCGACAGCGGCAGCGGCCCGGCGCGGCCAAGCTCGGTCAGCAGATGGCACTGCGTGCTGGTGGTGCGGCAGCAGTCGGCCACGACGCGCTGGGCGCGGGTGTACATGCGGGCGACTTCGCGCAACAGGCTGCCGGCGGAGGATGCGGTCATTTGGGTGTGTGTAGCAACTATCTGGGCGCATGATCGGGTTCGCCTTTGTGGTTGTCAATAGCAACTATCTGGGCCAGAGAAACGGGGCCTGAGCCCCGTGCTGCCCGTGGGAGGTGTCAGATGGCGCGCTGGTTGACTCGCCGGGACAGCTCCTCGGCGCTCTCCTCGCGCTCGCTGTAGCGGTCCACCAGGTAGGGCCCGAGGTCGCGCGTCAGCAGCGTGAACTTGAAGAGTTCCTCCATCACGTCCACGACGCGGTCGTAGAAGGCCGAGGGCTTCATGCGGCCGTCCTCCGTGAACTCGGCAAAGGCCTTGGCGACGGAGGACTGGTTGGGGATGGTCAGCATGCGCATCCAGCGGCCCAGCACGCGCAGCTGGTTGACGGCGTTGAAGGACTGCGAGCCGCCCGACACCTGCATGACCGCCAGCGTCTTGCCCTGCGTGGGCCGCACGGCGCCAGAGGTCAGCGGAATCCAGTCGATCTGCGCCTTCATGATGCCGGTCATGGCGCCGTGCCGCTCGGGCGAGGTCCAGACCATGCCCTCGGACCACATTGCGAGGGCGCGCAGCTCCTGCACCTTCGGGTGGCCGTCCGGCGCGTCGTCGGGCAGCGGCAGGCCGCTGGGGTTGAAGATGCGCACCTCGGCGCCCATGGCCTCCAACAGGCGGGCGGCCTCGAAGGTCAGCAGCCGGCTGTAGGAGCGCTCACGCAGCGAGCCGTAGAGCATGAGGATGCGCGGCCGGTGCTGCGACGGGGTTGGTGTCAGCCGCTGCTGCGTGGGCACGTCGAACAGGTCGGCGCGCAGCGCGGGGAAGGTCGTGTCGGGGAACAGGAGTTCAGACATGGCGGGCTTTCGCAGGCGCAGACAGCAGTTGATGGACAGCCACCGCCAGCGCGGTGCCGACGAACTCGGCCGCCACGAAGCCCGGCGCGCTCGCCGGGGCGATGCCCGCAAAGCTGTCGCTGAACATACGGCCGAACACGGCCGCCGGGTTGGCGAAGGACGTGGACGCCGTGAACCAGTAGGCCGCGCCGATGTAGGCCGCCACCATCGCCGCCACGCGCGTGGGCGGTGCGCGCAGGATGACCAGCAGCAGGCCGAAGGTGGCGACGCATTCGGCGACCCACTGGCCCGTGCCGCTGCGCAGCTTGGTGGAGAACTGCAGCAGGCTCATGTCGAACATCGCATGGGCCAGCCAGGCGCCAAGCATGGCGCCGAAGAGCTGAACGGCGACATAGGGCAGCAGCGACGCCAGCGGCAGCTCGCCCCGCCAGGCCATGACGGCGCTGACCGCCGGGTTGAAGTGGGCGCCGCTGACGGGGCCGAACACCTCGATCAGGATGTACAGCCCGCCGACTGTGGCCAGCGTGTTGGCCAGC
The DNA here is from genome assembly GCF_043555835.1 of Pelomonas parva. Classification (NCBI taxonomy): domain Bacteria; kingdom Pseudomonadati; phylum Pseudomonadota; class Betaproteobacteria; order Burkholderiales; family Sphaerotilaceae; genus Roseateles; species Pelomonas parva. Next base: position 570,785 of record NZ_JBIGHV010000002.1, read on the forward strand.
AGCGCGATGGCGACATTGCCGCCCGACAGGCGCTCGGCCATGACGCCGGAGCCGATGACCACAGCCAGCAGCAGCGCCGTGCCCAGGCCCTCGGCGAGGAGCTTGCGGGACAGGCTCATGCTCAGCTCTTGTAGATCTCGGCCAGCGCCTGTTGCAGCTCGGCCTTGCTCATGGTTTCCAGGGGCAGTTGCAGCAGCTGCAGCATGCGGTAGCCGATGGCCTGGCGCGTCAGCTCGAAGGCGCGGCGCTTGCCTTCGTCGCCGCCCTCGGCGTTGGACGGGTCCGGGTAGCCCCAGTGCACTTTCACGGGTTGACCGTTGCCTCCGAAGAACACCGGGCACTGCTCGGCCGCCGCGCTGTCGCAGACGGTGATGACGATGGACAGCGGCGGCGCGCCGTCCTGGCTGAAGCGGTCCCAGCTCTTGCTGAAGTAGCCGCTGGTGTCCACACCGGCGCTCTGAAGGGCCTCGACGGCGAAGGGGTTGATGCGGCCGCTGGGTGCGCTGCCGGCGCTGTGCGCCTGCACGTCTTTGCCGAGCTTCTTGGCCCAGTGGTTGAGCATGCCCTCGCTGAGGACGCTGCGCGCGGAGTTGTGGGTGCAGAGGATGAGGACGTGGGTGGTCATGGGAGGCTTCAGCGGGTGCCGATCTGTTGAATCTCGTGCTGGATGGCCAGTGGCTCCAGCTTGGGGATGGGTAGCGCCAGCAGCAGCTCAATGCGGCGCTTCAGCGTGACGGCCACGTCCAGGAAGGCCTGCTGGCGCACCGCGTCGCTGCCCTGCACGGCGGCCGGCTCGGGCACGCCCCAGTGGGCCGACATCGGCTGGCCCGGCCAGACGGGGCAGACCTCGCCGGCTGCCGAGTCGCAGACCGTGAAGACGAAGTCCATGATGGGCGTGCCCGGCCCCGCGAACTCGCCCCAGCTCTTGCTGCGAAAGCCGTCGGTCGGGATGTGCAAGGAAGCCAGCGTCTGCAAGGCCAGCGGGTTGACGACGCCGGTCGGCTGGCTGCCGGCCGACCAGGCCTTGAAGCGCCCGTTGGCCAGGCTGTTCATCAGTCCCTCGGCCAGGATGGAGCGGGCTGAGTTGCCGGTGCAGACGAAGAGCACGTTGAAGGTGTTGTCGAGCATGGGAAGTCCCGTTCAGCAGGTGGTGCAGGAAGTGGTGCCGTCCTCTACGGCGCAGGCGGCGCCCTGGCAGCAGTTCTGGGTCAGGTAGCCGAGCAGCGCGTTCATCTGGCCGTAGTGGGCGCGGTAGATCAGGTTGCGGCTGGCGCGCTCCTGCGTTACCAGGCCGGCGTTGACCAGCTCCTTCAGGTGGAAGGACAGCGTCGCCGCCGGCACGCCCAGGGCCTCGTGGATGGCGCCCGGCGTCAGGCCCGCGTCGCCCACGACGACCAGCGCGCGGAACACCTGCAGGCGCAAGGGCTGGGCCAGCGCCGCGAGGCCTTTGATGACGTCTTGTTCTTCCATGATTTCATTATTATGGAAATATAGGAGAAAAGGCAAGCCTGTGTGCGGCATGCCCGCGGCATGCCTGAACCTCAGCGCGCGATGCGCCGGGCTGCCAGCTCGGTGCGCAGCTTCTCGGCCTGGTCCTCGAAGCGCACGGCGGTCAGGCCCAGCACGGGGTCTTGCAGCAGGGCGGTGTCCAGCGTCGAGCGGCCCTGCCAGCGCTTCACCAGGTCCTGGGCTATGGCATACAGCTCGCGGTTCTTGGTCTCGGCATCGGCCAGCGCCTGGGTGCTGCGCTCCAGCAACTGGGTGATGGCCTGGTTGGCCTGCTGGCGTGACGCGGCGTCCTGGCGCGCGGCCATCAGCTGCTGCTGCAGGGCCTGCTCGCGCTCGGTCGCCTTGGCCTCGCCGTCCTGCTGGGCAAGCTTTGTGGCCTGCAACTGGGCGCGCAGCGCTTCCAGCTCGGCCTCGCGTGCCTTGAGCCGCGCTGCGCTGCCGGAGATCTGCGCCTTGGCGCCGCTGGCGTCCTTGAGTGCGGCGGCGGCCTCGGCCTCGAACCTGGCCTTCTCGGCCTGCAGCGTGCTCTGCTGCTCCTGCGCGGCGCGCAAGGCCGCCTGGGCGCGGCGCAGCGCCTCGCGCTCCTTGGAGACCTTGGCGTCCTGCGCCTGGGCGCCCAGCGCGAGCAGGGCGGCGAGGGTGAGGGTGGTGAGGCGCTTCATGTTCAGAACCGGACGTTCAGATCGAGCTGGAAAACATCGATGCGTAGCGGCGCGCTGCTGAGGTTGCCGCTGAGCGAGGTCGGGTCCCCGGGCACGGCCAGGAAGCGCATGCTGTCGTCGAGGTTGCGCGTGCTGGTCCATCGCGCGCCCAGCCAGAAGCCGCGGTCCAGGCCGTAGTTGCCACCCAGGCTCCAGCCCTTGTAGTTGGTGCCACCCAGGTGCCAGGTCGTGTCCGTGAAGCCGTCGATCCAGGCATCGCGCTCTACCAGGCGCAGGGCCGCAAAGGCCTGCCAGTCGCCGCGCCGCGCCAGCCTGGGTGCGCCGGCCTGTACACGGCCTTGCAGGGCGGTGGTCTTCTCGCGCAGGTCGGGCATGGCGACGCCGGCACGGGCCTGGATGTCCTTCAGGTCGAAGCCGGTGTTCTTGATCCAGTCCAGCGTGATGCCCACCGGCACGGGCATGACGCCATAGAGCTGCAGGCCCAGCGTCAGGTTGACCGGGCGGAAACGCGACGCCAGGCCCCAGGTCGGCGCGGCCGTGCTGGTGGGGTCGTTGAGGTTGATCAGCGTGTTGCCCTTCAGGCGCAGGCTGGTCGGGTATTGCGACGCGAAGTAGTTGGTCGCGCCATTGCGCGGGCCGCTCGGCGGCGGGCTGCTCTCGCGCTGGCCGGCCACCTTGTGGAACTCGTAGCCCGCCAGGCCCAGCTTGAACTGCACGCCGCGCGCCAGGTCGATCTCGCCGCCCAGCTGCGCGCCGAGCAGCCATTTGTCGCGCGTGCTCAGGTTCAGTTCCTCCAGCGGGAAGACGCCGGCCGTGGCGAACAGGCCGCGCTGCGGCGCGAAGGCATGGCTGAGCTTGGCGGCCACGCCGTCGAAGGCCAGGTCCTCGGGCCAGACCAGGTCGGTGCTGTAGAAGGGGTTGGGCATGCGGCCGACATCGGCCGACAGACCGTTCATGAAGGTCGGCGGTTGCCAGCGGATGTAGGCGCGGTCCAGGCCGAGGGTATAGCGGTTGAAGTTGTTGCCCAGGGTCTGCGAGGTGGACGTGGCGCTGTTGCCCGTGCTGCCGGTGGCCAGGCGAATGCCGGCCAGCACCTGGTCGCTCAAGCGGGCTTCCACGTCGATGCGGCCACGCAGCGTCAGGCGCTGCCGGCCGGTGGTCGTGTTCGTCAGGTCGGGGGCCCAGGCGGGCGAGGCGGTCTGTGCGCGGTAGACCTCCGCGGGCACGTTGCGGTCGTCGAAGAATTCGCTCTGCGCGCGGGCGCGGATGTCGCCAGCGATCTTGACGCGGCCCAGCCACTCCGGAAGCGCATCAGCCTGGCCCCAGCGCTCGCCCTTGGCCTGGGCCAGCACCTCGGCCTTGATCTCGTCGCGCATCTGCTGGCGCAGGGTCTCGGGCACATAGGGGATGCGCAGCACATTGGGCTTGGCGGCGTCGGCCTGCGGCTGTGGTGCCGGCGTGGCGGCCGTGGTCTGCGCCTGCTTCAGGATGGCCTCGGCTTTGTCGCGCGTCAGCAGGCCTTGGGCGACGAGGGCGTCGATGAGGGCTTGCGTCGTCGCGCGCAGGCGGGCGAGTTCTTCCTTGTCGGTGGTCTGGGCCGCAGCAGGCAGTGCGAGCAGGCTGGCAGTCAGCAGCGTGAGGATGGGTTTCATGAGTGGGATGGATCTGAATCAGGCTTGGGGCCGCACGCTGAGCCGGAAGCGCATCGGCTGCGACAGGGCCAGCGCGGGTGGTGGCGGCAACTTGAGCTGGCGGCGGGTTTCGTCGAGGGCGGTGCGCAGCGCGCTGTCGTTGCCGTCGTTGCCGCTGGGGCTGAGTTCAAAGCGCTGGATGCCGCCGTCCTTGTCCAGCCAGATGGCGAAGGTGGCGGTCAGCTGCTCGGCGTCGGACTTCAGATGGCGCTCGATCTCGACCTGCAGCAGCTGGCGCGCGTTGTTGGCATAGAAGCGCTCCTGGGCGCGGTCGGCCGCCGTGCCGGCGGGGCCGGCGCTGCCGCCGGTGGTCGGCGCACCGCCCGCGTAGTCCTTGGCCACGCTGCCCGCCGCGAAGGCGCTCGGGCCGTCGCCGGCCGCGCCTTCCATCTTGAGCTGTTCGGCGGCCTTGGGCGCGTCGGCCTGCTTGGGCTGCTCCTCGCGCATGACCTGCTTGGGCTCTTCCTTGGGCGGCTCGGGCTTCTTCTCTTCCTTGGGCGGCGGGGGAGGGGGTGGCGGCGTGTCGGGCAGGATGGAGATCTTGGCGACCTGGCGCTTGGGCGCCTCGGTCTTGATGCCCTTGACGGCCCACCACACGGCCAGGCCCAGCAGCAGGCAGCTGGCCGCGACGATCAGCTTGATGTGGCTGGTCTTCATCACGTGCCGATCCGGCTTGTGACCAGGCCCATGTTGACCTGCAGCTTGTTGCACAGGTCGATGACGGCGACGACGCTGGCGTACTGGGTGCGGGCGTCGCCCTTGATGGCAACGGACATGTGCGGGTCGCGTGCCTTCGCGGCGACGAGCTGGGCTTCCAGCTCGTCGAGGCTCACGCCCACGCCGTTCACCAGCACGCCGCCGTCGGGCATGACTTGCACGATCTTCAGCTCGTGCTTTTCGGTGCTGGGCTTGTTGCTGGGCTTGGGCATGGTGATGCTCAGGCCTTGCACCGAGGCGGTGGTCATCAGGATGAAGACGACGAGCAGCACGTAGGCGAGGTCGAGCATCGGGGTGACGTTGATGCTGTCGTAGGGTTTGGCGTCTTGGTTGACTTGCATTTGTCAGACGCTCCGCTGGGGTTGTTGTTGTTGTTGCTTTGGCTTGGCGCGGAGGCCCATGCCGGGATTTCGCCCCGGCGGGCGACTCACTTTCTTGGGCGCCCAAGAAAGTAAGCAAAGAAACCGCCCCCGAACCGCCCGGCCCTTAGCTTCGCAGCGGGCTGCCCTGCGGTACTCAGGCCTTGAGGCCTCGCACAGAACTCGCTTCGCTATGCTGCGCTCAGACAGCTGTGCGAAGTCAGTTGACGAAGCGTGCTGCGCACGCGGCCTCAAGGCCTTCCGTTCCTCGGCGGGCTCAGAGGGGGGAATAGAAATACCTCGGTGCGAACGGCTTTCGGGTTTGGCTGTTGGCTGTTGCGGCTGTTCGGGGGCTCCCCCTTGGAGGAGCCGAGAAGCGCAGCAACCCGAGGCGTGCGCGAAGCGCACTTCGTCAACTGACTTCGCGCAGCTGTCTGAGCGCAGCGTAGCGAAGCGAGTTCTGCGCGAGCCTCGGGTTGCGAGCATCGCAGGGGACCCCGCAGCGCAGCGAAGGGGCGACGGAACGGGGGCGGTTTCTTTGCCTACTTTCTTGTCCGCACAAGAAAGTAGGTCGCCCGCCGGGGCGAACTCCCGGCTGGGCCTTGGCGACAAGACAAAACACCGAAGAACAACCATCACTGCCCCGCCCGCTTCGTCACAAGCCCAATCTCCGTGATGTCCAACTTCTTGGCCACCTCCAACACCTGCATCACCTTGTCGTACTGCGCCGCCGCGTCCGCTTTCAACACCACGGGCAGCGAAGGATTCGCCGACTTGTACTGAGCCAACGACGCCCGAAGCTGCTCCATGTCGACGGGATAGGCGTCCAGATACACCCCCCCATCCGCCGTGATCGTGATCGCACGTGTCTGCGGCTTCGCCAGGTTGTTGGCCGCCTGCGTCTCGGGCGACTTCACCTTCACGCCCTGCACCGACGCGGTCGTCAGGATGATGAAGACCACCAGCAGCACATAGGCCAGGTCCAGCATCGGCGTGACGTTGATGTCGTCGTAGAGCTGGTTGTCGCCCTTGATGTCGGCGGACATGACTTACCTGGCTCCGTACAGCTCGGCCACGCGAGTGATGAACTCGTCGATGAAGATCTGCATGTCCGACGTCGCGTTCTTGATCTGCGCCGCCAGGTAGTTGTAGCCAAACAGCGCGGGGATCGCCACGCCCAGGCCGGCCACCGTCGCCAGCAGCGCCGCGGCAATGCCTGGGGCGATCGCGTTCACGTTCACGTCGCCCGCCGCAGCAATCGCCGCGAAGGTGATCATCACGCCCACCACCGTGCCCAGCAGGCCCAGGAACGGCCCGCCCGAGATGGCGATGGTCAGCAGCACCATGCCCGAGTTCAGCTGTGCGTTCTCGCGCACATAGTCGGCATCGACCGAGGCCTTCACCGCGTCCAGCGACGCGCCCGACAGCGGCAGGCTGCCCGCCTCGCCGACCTTGCGCTTGGCCAGCTCGCGGATGCCGGCCTGGTACAGCCGGTAGATCGGCGAGGCCGGATGCGGCGCGTGCGTCTCCAGCTTCAGCAGCTCCTCGTTGGCCTCGCGGAACTTCAGCACGAAGCTGCGGTTGGCCCTGGCCACCTGGGTGACCAGCATGCCCTTGGTGACCATCACCCAGCAGGCGATGACGAACATGATGCCGAGGATGATGATGACCACCCAGGCGTCCACCGTCAGGTTCTTGACGAGCACGCCCATGTAGCCGTGGTCGCCGCCGCCCTCGGCCTCGGCGGCACCCTGGGCTTCACGCATGGATGCGACCAGCTTGCTCTCTGCCCCCTGCGCGCCCGCCGCGACGGCGAGCCAGTCCGCGCTGCGCAGCGTGGCGGCCACCTGCACCTCGTCCATCAGGCCGCGTGCGTCTTCGCCCAGGCGCAGGCTGTTGCCCAGCGCCGGCGTGGCCAGGTCGCCCTGGGCCACCTGCGCGCCGTTGACGAACAGCGTCGCCTTGCCCAGGCCCAGCCGCAAGGCGACCTGCGTCCAGCGCGCCACCGGCACCTCGCCGCCCGACACCTCGGCCTTGTCGGCACGCACCACGACCTTGCCACCGTTCAGACTCAGCGTCAGCCCGCCCCAGTTCAGCAGCGTCGCGCGCTGCACGTCGTCCAGCTTCACCCACAGGCTGACGGTCAGCTGGTTGCCCGCGTCGACCACGGGTTTGTCGGACAGCGCATAGACGATCGCGTCGCCCGACAGCTTGGCGCTGGTGGCCAGCAGCCCGTTGGGCTCGGTGACCAGCGTGCCCTGCGGCTTGACGGCGCCGAGCTGGTCCGACCCCGCCGGCTTGTCGCTGAAGTGCAGCGCGATGACGGTGGCGGCGTCAAACCCGTTCGCGTCCAACGCTTCCACCGCCGCCTTGGCATTGCCGCCGTAGACGTAGAAGCTGTTCTTGTCCGTGCCGGGCAGCACGCTCGGCAGTTGCACCCAAAGCACGGCCAGCTCGTTGACGCTGTCGAAGCGCTCGACGCTGAACTTCAGTGGCGTCTTGTCATCGGCGGCGATGACGCGCAGGTCGCTGCCGTCCTCCTTGGCCGCCGTGAAGTCGAAGTTGCCCGAGTGCAGCCGCACCGCCACGGCGACGCCGCTGGCGGCTTCCTTGGTTTCCAGGCCTTGGCTCGACGTGTTCAGCGTGATCTTGGCGCGTTCGGTCCAATCGGGGTTCCACCAGGCGTGGGCGGTGGCCGGCAGCAGCGTGGCGAGAAGAAGTGAGGTGAGTGCTTTGCGCATGGTCTAGGTCTTAGGAAGAGCCGAAGCCCAGGAATTCGAGTAGCAGGTTGCGGCGCTTGCGGCGCTTTTTCTTCTCGTCGTCTTCGCTGTCGCCGCTGCTCAGGCCCGCGCTGGCGGCGGCCAGCGTCGCGTTGGACGGCGCGGCGATGGTGGGCGCCTGCGCGTCGACCTTGCCGCCGCCCGAGGTCTTGCCACCGACCTGGATGTCGACGGCGTTGACCAGGCGTTCGGCCGCCAGCGTCGCGTTGCCCTTGGAGCGGATGCCCGCCTCGCCGGCATTGATCTCGCCGGCCGGCGCGAACAGGAAGAGGTTGCTGTCGGCGTTCAGCACCGCGATGCCCGAGCCGCTGAACGAGCCCGAGGTGTCGAACACCAGGTTGCCCTGGTCGTCCAGCCGCAGCACCGGGGCCGGCGCGCCGGTGACCGTCTTGGCGCCCCGGCCCGCGTCGATGTTGCCGGCCGAGGCCCATAGCAGCAGGTCGCCCTTGGCCAGTGTGAAGACACGCGACTGGTTGACCGCGAAGTCATTGCGCACGGCCGCGACGATGTCGCCGCCGTTGACCGTGACCAGCCCCAGCTCCGTCGGCGCCTTGGGCGAGCCGCTGGCGACGAGCTCGCCCGCGTTCGCTCCGCCGCCCGGCGCCAGCAAGCGGATGTCGCCCTGCTGCAGGGTCTTGATCTGGCTGGTCGGCAGACGCACCTCGCCACTCGGGCGGGCATTCAGCGCGTCGATGGGGAAGAGGCTGTTGATGGCCGCATAGCCCGGCGCGTAGGCGCGCCAGCGCTCGTCGCCGGCCAGCGCGGCTGCCGCCGCACCCGAGACTTGCAGTTCGGCCATCAGCTGCTGGTTCAGCCACGGCATCTGCTGCTGCAGCGGCAAGGCCTCGAAAGCCTGCAAGGCCTGGGCATCACTCATCGTGGCCAGCGCGCCGCCGAGGCTGCGCACATAGCTGCCCAGCGCGCCCAGCTCCTTGGCGCCGGCCAGGCCGGCCAGCAGTGTGTGGCGGCCAGCGTCGTCCATGCCGCTCAGACGCTGCGTCAGAAGCGGCGTGGTGATGCCGGCACGCTGGGCCTCGGGCAGCTGATCGAACACCTTCAGTGCTTGCGCCTCGCTCAGCTCGCTCCAGGCCGGCTGGTTGGTGCTGGCGAGCTTGGCGGCATAGTCCGTGACCTTGGCGTCGCCCGGCTCCACGCCCAGCAGCACCGCGATGCGCAACCGCTGCTCGGCCGCGTCTGCCCGTGCCGGCAGGCCGCGCACATAGCTGGCGATGCGGGCATCGACCGTGGCTGCACCCATCAGCTCGCGCAGCGCGGCCAGTTGTTCGCCGGCCGGCAGCGTGGCAAAGCCTGTGCGCTCGCCGCCCAGCGCCGTGTACAGCGAGGCCAGTCGGGCTGGCGTCCAGCCGCTGCTGCCCAGCAGCGCAAAGCCCTCGCGCACCGCCTGGCGGTAGTCCTGTCCATCGCCGCGCAGGCCGGCCACGACGGTGATGTCGCTGCCCCTGGCCGGCAGCAGGCTGCTGTTGCGCGTGCCGCCCAGCGCCACCAGGCCGCTGTTTTGCCCCAAGTCGATGTCGCGGCCGGCCAGCACGAGCAGCTCGCCCGGGCCGGCAATCTCCACCGCCACACCGCGCTGGTCTCGGCCCGCCTGCAGCCAGCTGAACTCGCGCACCTGCAGCGGCGTGCCGTCGCTGCCGACGCGCCAGTCCTGGTGCTGGATGCTGAGCTTCTGCCCGTTGCGGAAGACGATGTCGCGACCGGCCTCCAGCTGTACCGGCCTGGCGGAGACGATGTTGCTGTCGACGCGCACATCCTCACCCGCCACGATGCGCACCGCCGAGCGGTCGCTCGCATCCAGCTGCGCCGCGGTGTCCACGGGCGTGACGCCCTCCTGGTCGGCATAGCGGGTCGGCCGCAGGCCCGACAGCGGCTGGCCCAGCAGCGTGGCCAGGCGGTCGCGGTTGTAGAGACCGACCTCCAGCGGGTTGGCCTGGGCCGCGACTGCCAGGCCCGTCAACGTCACCGAGCCCGAGGCCAGGATCTCCGTGCGGGCATCGCGTTGCGGCATCTGCATCAGCGCGGCATCCAGCGTCACGTCGCCGCCGGGTGCCACGACCCGCAGCGTCTCCGGCAGCAGGCTCTCTGCCGCATCGCGAGAGCCGGGCTGGCCGCCTGAGCGCGCCGCGTCGCCGCGCAGCCGCAGCTCGCCGGTGTTGCTCAGCAAATCCAGCGACGCGCCCGCCGACAGGCCGCCCAGCACGCCGCCCAGGCCCAGCGTATTGGCGCTGGCGGTGGTCGTCATGCCGGCATCGCGCACGGCGGCGAGGTCCAGGCCGTCGGCGGTGCGCACGCGCACCTGGGTGCCCAGGTGCAGCAACTGCAGGCCGGCATCGACGCTGACCTGCAGGTCCGCCGGGTCACGGGCCACCGCGCCGCCGGCCTTCACATCCAGCCGCTCGCCGGTCGCGAACAGCCGGCCGCCGAGCACATCGCCGCCGGCCGTCAGGCTGACATTGCCACCGCCGCGCTGGAAGACCTGCGTGGCCGTGATGGCGGGGTCGTTGTCGGGCAGGCCGCGCCAGCCGCTGCCGGCTGCTGCGGCATGCACTTGCACGGCGTTGCCGCCCGCGGTCAAGCTGACATGGCCGCCGCCAAAGGTCGCGATGCCCTGGCCGAACTGGTCGTAGCGCGACCACCAGGCCGTGGGCGACATGCCGTCCACGCCGGAGCGCCACCACCACTGGCTGACGTCGTCATGTGTGCGGCCCAGCGCCGCGCCCTTCAGGTCCTTGCCTGCCTTGATGCTGATGCTGCCGCCGCGAGCCAGGAAGGGGCTGAGGCCGGCGGCCTGCAGGTCGGGCGCCAGCAGGCTGAGGTCCATGCCCAGATTGGCGTCGGCCGCAGGGATGGGGTCGGGCTCTGCCGGCGGCGGAGCAGGCGTGGGCACCGGTGCGGGCGGTGTGGGTGCCGTTGGGGCGGGCGTTGGGGCGGCTGGCGGTGTCGGGACCGGGGTCGTCACCTCGCCCGGCCGCGTCGGCGGGCTGGGCGGCAGGCTGCCCTGCGTTGTGTCGTTGCCATTGCCGGCCGAGGTGTTGCCGGCTTGTTCGGCGTTCTCGGCAGTCGCTCCGGTGTTGGCGGCCTTGGCAAGGCCGGTTCCGGTCGTCGCAGCTGTGGATGCTGATGCCGCCGGGCCGTTGGCTGGATGGGTTGTCGGTGGCGTCGGGGGCAGCTTGTCGCCCGTGCTTTCGTTGCCGTTGCCGGTGGAAGGGACAGTCGGCGCCGGTGGCGGGGTTGGAACAGGCGTGGGCGCCGGCGGTGGCGCGGGCACCGGAGTGGGCGCGGGGGGCGGCACCGGGACCGGCGTCGGTGCAGGTGGTGGTGTGGGAACCGGCGTTGGCGTTGGTGCCTGGCCAGGCGTCGTTGGCGGGGGCGGCGGCAGCTTGCCGCCCGTGCTCTCGTTGCCATTGCCCTCGGAAGGGACGGTCGGCGCGGGCGCGGGGCTGGGGGCCGGACTGGGCGGCGGCACGGGCACCGGAGTCGGCGCAGGAGGCGGCACCGGAACCGGCGTCGGTGCCGGTGGTGGCGTTGGAACAGGCGTGGGCGCTGGTGGTGGCGTTGGAACAGGCGTGGGCGCTGGTGGTGGTGTGGGAACGGGCGTGGGCGCAGGTGGCGGCACCGGGACCGGCGTCGGTGCCGGCGGCGGGGTTGGAACAGGCGTGGGCGCCGGCGGCGGCACGGGCACCGGAGTTGGCGCCGGAGGCGGCACCGGGACCGGTGTGGGTGCCGGCGGTGGCGTCGGAACAGGCGTTGGCGCTGGCGGCGGTGTGGGAACCGGCGTGGGCGTTGGTGCCTGGCCCGGCGTGGTCGGCGGGGGCGGCGGCAGCGTGTCGCCGGTGCTCTCGTTGCCATTGCCGGCGGAAGGGACGGTGGGTGCGGGCGCGGGGCTGGGAGACGGACTGGGCGGCGGCACCGGGACCGGCGTCGGTGCTGGTGGTGGCACGGGGACCGGTGTGGGTGCCGGTGGTGGTGTCGGCACCGGTGTTGGTGCAGGGGGCGGCACCGGGACGGGTGTCGGTGCCGGCGGTGGCGTCGGAACCGGCGTGGGTGCTGGCGGCGGCGTGGGGACCGGCGTGGGCGTGGGTGCCTGGCCCGGAGTGGTCGGCGGGGGCGGCGGTAGCGTGTCGCCGGTGCTCTCGTTGCCATTGCCGGCGGACGGGACGGTCGGCGTCGGCGCGGGGCTGGGCGACGGGCTGGGCGGCGGCACGGGGACCGGTGTGGGTGCCGGTGGTGGTGTCGGAACTGGCGTGGGCGCTGGCGGCGGCGTGGGGACCGGCGTGGGCGCAGGTGCCTGGCCCGGCGTGGTCGGCGGAGGCGGCGGCAGCGTGCCGCCCGTGCTCTCGTTGCCATTGCCGTTGGACGGGACGGTGGGCGTCGGCGCGGGGCTGGGCGACGGACTGGGCGGTGGCACCGGGACCGGTGTCGGTGCCGGTGGAGGCGTCGGAACAGGCGTCGGCGCTGGCGGGGGCACCGGGACCGGCGTGGGCGTGGGCGCCTGGCCAGGCGTGGTGGGCGGGGGCGGCGGCAGCTTGCCCCCTGTGCTCTCGTTGCCATTGCCCTCGGAAGGGACGGTTGGTGCGGGCGAGGGCGCGGGGCTGGGCGACGGACTGGGCGGTGGCACAGGAACCGGCGTCGGCGCCGGCGCCGGTGGCGGCGTGGGCACGGGCGTCGGCGCAGGCGGCGGCGTGGGGACCGGCGCGGGCGCTGGCGGCGGTGTCGGGACGGGCGTGGGCGTCGGTGCCGGCGGTGGCACGGGCGCTGGCGGTGGGGGTGGTGGGCTGGCCGGGGCGTCGAGGTTCTCGGGCTCCTGGCTCAGCACGGGGTGGCCGGTCGTGTAGACCTTGGCGCCGATGTTGCTCAGCACCACGTCGCCGGCCGAGGCGATGCGTATGTCGCCCGTGGTCGAGCGCACGGGCACGGTGGGCGGCGTTTCGTTGAAGCTCGCCGGTCGACCGATGAGGAGCTGGCTGTCGGTGGCGCCGTGGCGCGTGGCGAGCAGGTCGGCGGAGGTCAGGTCGGCGCCCGCCACCAGGCGCAGGCTGCCGGCGCGGCCGCTGACGGCGACCCAGTCGTCCAGCGCGGTGCTGGCGCTGCCGTTGGGCGACTGGAAGCCGGCGCTCAGGCCGTGGGTGATCTCAAGCTTGCCGGCGGCGCGCAGCGTGATCGAGGTTTCGCCGGCATGCGGCATGGCTTCGCGATCGGCCTTGACGAGCAGCGGCAGGTTCCAGTCGACGCCCAGGCGCATGTCGCCGCTGGACTGCAGCTCGGCACCGGCGCGCACACGCATGCGTGGCTGCAGGGCGCCGGGCGCCTGGCTGGGCTGCAACGAGCTCAGGCGCTGCGAGATGGATTCGGCCTGGGCTTCGAGGAAGGCGCGGCTCTCGTGGTCGACAAGTGCGGTGCCGAAGCTGCCGGGGATGGGGCCGGGGGGCGGCGTGGGCGCTGGTGCCGGCGCGGGAGTGGGTGCTGGCGCGGGGCCTGCCGAGCCGGGCGGCAGCTGGTCGCGCGTGGAGTCGTTGCCGTTGCCGGCCGAGGGTTCGGTCGCGCTGCTGGCGGTCAGTGCCATGGCTTGCGCGCCGGCAGCGGCAGGCTGCAGCGGCGGTGCTGGGGGCAGCTGGTTGCGCGTGCTGTCGTTCTCGCTGGGCGGGATGACGGGGCCGGGTACCGGGGTGGGCGAGGGCGCCGGTGCGGGGCTGGGCGCAGGGCTGGGCGCGGGAACGGGCGCCGGGGTGGGTGCCGGTGTTGGCGCCGGGGCAGGCGCACTGCCGATGCCGATCTCGGTGACGCCGTGGTAGACCTTGACGGCCTCCACGTCCACCAGGGCCACGCCGCGTATTTCGGCGGCGATGGGCTTGATGCGCACCTCGTTGCCCACGCCGCTGCCGTCCTCGGCCAGGCCTTCTCGGCTGGCGCGCAGCAGCAGGCTGCCGTGCTGGGCGGCGCTGCGGCCACGGGTGTCGATCAGCGCACCGGCGCCCAGGTCGATCTGGCCGGCCGTGCTGTGGATCTCCACGTCGCCGCCCTGGCCGGCCGGGCTGCTGGCCCGCAGTTGGGCGCCGCCGAGCAGGGTCAGGTCTTGACCCGCCGCCAGCACGATGCTGCCGGCATCGCCGCGCGTGCTGCTGCTGTTGAGCACACCGGCGATGTCCAGCTTGCCGGCGTCGCTGACGAGGCGGATTTCGCTGGCGGCAAGCGTGGTGCCGGCGGCCAGCAGCTGGTCGCCGCTGCGGTTGCGCACGCTGACGAGCTGGCCGAACTCGCCGCTGTTCAGGCGCGAGGCCAGGGCGGCGAGGTCCACCGCGTCGCGGCTGTCGAGCAGCAGGCTGGCGGCGTCGCCCTGGGTGTTGCCGGCCGCAGTGGCCGCGCCGCGCAAACTGCCGGCGATGTCGATTCGGCCCTGAGCGGCGGTGATGCTGAGCGTGCCGGCGTCGCCACCGGGCGCGGCCGAGACGTCGAGCAGCGAGCCCGCGTCGGCGCTGATGTTGCCGGTGCGGCTTTGCAGGTTGAGGCTGCCTGCGGCCAGCGCGATGTCGCTGCCGGCGAGTTTGACGGTCTGGCCGGCGACGCTGGTGATGGCGCTGGGCGCCAGGTGCAGCAGGCCACTGCTGCTCAGGTCGACGCGGCCGCCGCGCAGTTCGATGCGGCCGGCCTGCTCGATGCTGGCGGCGTCTATGGCCAGCCGGCCGCCCGGCTGCTGCTGGGCGGTGGTTGCGGCAGTGGGCGCGCCGTTGCTGGCCAGGCGGAAGGCGCCATCGGCGCGGATGCGGGTGTCGGCCTTGCCGGCATGCCCCAGCAGCGGGGCCGTCACGTTCAGGTGGCTCTGGGCGGAGAACTCGCCCGTGCCCTGCAGCCAGGCGGCCTCGCCCGCCTGCCAGGTGGTGGTCGATGCAGCGCTGTGCTGGGCTCCGCCGGCCAGCGTCAGCGTGCGGTCGGCCTGCAGCGTCAACTGCCCGGCGCGGTTGTCGGTGCCGGGGGCGACGCCGCTGCGGTTGGCCAGCACCAGGTCGCCGGCCTTCACGACGGCCTCGCCCAGCGTCGGGGCCAGCAGCAGCGGCGCGTCCAGCGTCAGGCGCCGTGGCTGCAGCTCGCCGAGGCTGTTGCCGGCCGCGAAGGCGATGCTGGAGTAGCTGCGCAGCGTTAGGTCGGCATTGCTGCCCTGGCCGCTCAGACCGCTCAGCCACGTCGGGTCCAGGCGCAGCCGGTTGGTGTCGGCGGGCAGGTTGCCCACGCTCAGCGCGCCGGCGCCCAGGGCCAGCGCCCCGGCCTGCAGGCCCAGCTCGCTGCCGATGGTGGCCCGGCCGGAGCTGTCCAGCGCGATGGCGCCGCTGCCGGCGGCCAGCTTGACCTGGCTGCCGATCTCCAGCAGGCCGCTGAAGTCCGGCGGCGTGCTGCGCAGCAGCTCGGCCCGGGCTTCGCTGCTGACGCGCAGGGCGGCGCCATCGCCGCTGACGCGGTATTGCCAGGGGGTGGACGAAGCCAGGCTGGTCGTCGGCGCGCTGGCGGTCAGCGTGCTGCCATCACCCAGCGTCAACGTGTCGCGCGCTGCCAGGGTCAGGTCTTGCGCCGACAACACCGTGCCGGCGGCCACGCGCAGCTCGCGCGCCTGCACGTCCAGCGGCAGCGCATCCAGCGCGGCGCCGGTGCCGGGCCGGGCGCCCAGCACCAGGCTCTGGGCGCCGAGCTGGTGCAGTTCGGCGGCGTTGAGCAGCAGCGTCTGGCTGTCGCCCGCGGCGAGCTGGCCGCCCACCTGGATCTGCTCAGCGGCGATGTAGACCTCGGCACCTCGGCCCGGCACGGCGGCGGCCGCGCCTTCCTGCAGGCTGCCGACGGCGCCGCGCAGCGTGGCCGCGATGGCCATTTGCTGGCCGGCCAGCACCAGGCGGCCGGCGTCGCGGGCGCCGGCGGGCACGGCGCTGCCGGCCTTGCTGGCGTTGGCGGCGAATTGCGCGTCGAAGTCGGTCAGGCGGATCTCGGCGCGCTTACGGGCCTGGGCGGAGGTCTCCAGCGTCCAGGCGCCGGGCAGCGCGGCCTGCAAGCCGGTGCCGGCGTCGGCCAGGCGGGCGCCGATGAGCTGGCTGCCGTCGACCTGGGTGATGGCCGTGCCCAGGGCTGCAACAGTGCCGCTGGCGGGGCGGATCAGGTAGGTGCCGTCCAGCACGGCATAGCGCGCGGGCAGCAGCGTGTAGCGGCCGGCGGGCACGGCGGCGCCCTCGCCGATGATGATCTCGCGGCCCAGGGCCGGCGTGGCGGCGGCCAGCGATGGGTCCCACAGGCCTTGCAGCTGGCGGCCAGGCAGCAGCGCGAAGGCGCCGTCGCTGCCGGTGAACACGTCGCGCGAGCCGCCCGGGCCGGGCACGAACTGCCAGCCCTTGAGCTCGCCACCGCCGCTGAGGTCGACGGTAGCGCCGGCCTGCAGCTCCTGGCGCGGCGACTCCAGCGTCACCGACTTGGCCAGCGGCGTGGTCAGTGCAGTGTCACGGTTACTGGGCGCCAACCAGGTGCTGCCGTTGAACTCGCCGAACAGCAGCGTCTGGCCGGCACCGCTGACCGAGGTCTCGCTGCCGGCCGCCAGCGTCAACTGCTCGCTGGCCTGCAGGCTGATGCTGCCAAAGGGCGCGCGCAGTACGCCGCCTTGCTCGATCTGCGCGGCCTTGATCGTCAGCTGGCCACCGGCGCTGGCAGGTTGGTCGGTGGGCTTGCTGGTCGCCGAGATGCTGACGAGGCGGCCGGTGGCGTCGAGGGTGAAGGGGGTGTCGGTGGCCGGGTAGATCTGGGCTGCGCGCAGGCTCAGGTCGGCCTGGGTCTGCAGCAGGCCGGCGCGGTCGGGGTCGCCGAAGGTGGCGGCCTGCAGGCGCAGGTCCTGCCGCGCCGTGACCGACAGCTTGCCCACGCCCTGGGTGACGAGGCGGTCGGCCAGCACGACGTTGTTGCCGGCCAGGTTCAGCGTGGCGCTGCCGCCTTGTGCGGTGGGCAGGTCGCGCCTGGCGCCGCCGGTGTCGATACGGGCCTGCTGGTTGCGCCAGGTCAGGTTGGCCGCCGTCAGCGAAGCCGCTGCAGTGCCGCTTTGTGACAGACGCGGCGCGTCCAGCGTCAGGTGGCGGTCGACGGAGAAGTTGACGCCATCGGCGATGCGCAGCCCGTCTTGCGCGGCCAGCGTCACATCGGCCGCGCCGCTGGCGGTGATCTGCGCGGCAGAGATGGCGGCGCTGGCCTGGTCCAGGCCTGTGGGCGCGGCGAGGGCGTCTGTTTGCAGGCCGGCGCTGGCCTGGCCGGGCTGCGCGGTGAGCTGCAGCTCGCGCACGGGCGGCAGCGCGCCGGCGGTGTCGCGAGCCCCCGAAGTCAGCGCCACCGAGAGGCGGCCGCCGGCTTGGCTGGCGTTGCCACCCGCAGCGCTGAACTGGCCTTCCAGCAGCATCGCGCCATTGCCGCTGAAGGCCAGGCTGCCACCGCTGCTGGCCACCGTCTGGCGCGAGGTCGTGATGGCACCGGCTTCGCGCAGCGAAACGTCCAGCTCGCCGACGGCGCCGTCCAGCTTGATCTGCGCGCCTTGCTGCCAGACGAGGCTGCCCGCCAGGCCGCCGCTGACGGCCGCGTTGACGCTGCCGCCGGCCAGCATCTGGCCGCGCTGCAAGCCGTCGTTGCTGGGCGTCAGCAGCCGTGTGCCCGCCACGTCGATGACGCTCTGCGAGCCCAGCCACAGGGACTGGGCAATCGCCTCGTCGCCGGCACCGGCATTGCGCGCCACGTTGAAGCCGACCGAGCCACCGGGCGCCTTGACGCTGCCGCGCCAGTCCAGCGCCGTGCGCGCCTCCAGCTGCAGGCTGGCTTGCGGGCGCAGCACGATGCTGGCGCCGGCGGCGGCCGTCAGCCGGCCTTCGCTGCGGCCCGCGCCCAGGCCGCTGGAGCGCAGGCTCAGGTTGACGACCGGCGGCAGGCTGTTGGCGGCTTGGCCGATGCGCATCGCCTCGGCGGCCGGCGAGCCGCTGGCTAGTTGCGTGGCGTCGGCCTTCGCAACCCAGGTCGTGACGACGGGTTCGAGGCGTGCGTTGGCGCCCAGGTCCAGGAACTGCCGGCCGTCCAGCGCAAAGCTGGCGAAGCCGCCCTGGTTGAAGAAGTCATTGCCGAGGTTGAGGTCGGCCGCGCGGTCACTACCGATGCCAATACTCTGCGTCGTCAGCGCCAGCGAGGCGCCGCGCTGCATCGAGTAGCCGCTGAAGCTGCCAGCCAGGTTCAGGCGCCGCTGATCGCGGTCGTTGGAGAAGCTGCCCAGGCCGGCCGACAGCGCGAGGCTGCCGCCATTGCCGCCGCGCACCGTGCCGCTGGCATCGACCCAGGCGCCGCCCGAGACGTTCAACGCCGACCCGGCGGCCGTGCTGACGCTGCCCCGGCTGCTGAGCTGGATGCTGCCGCCGCCCGTGCCCGCGGCCGAACCGACGCCGCCGTCCAGCGGCGCATTGGTCCAGACACCGGAGGCATCGATGCGGGCGCCCGCGCCCACCTCGATGCTGCCGCCATCCAGGCTGCGTGCCAGCAGGCTGCCGCCGGGCAGGCGGATGCTGCTGCCCAGGCGCACGCTGCCGCGCTCGGAGTCCAGCTCCAGGCTAGCCAGCAGCGGCAGGTTCAGGCTGGCGCCAGCCGGCAGGTCGAGGTCGCCCAGGGCCGCGATCTGGATGCGGCCGAAGCCGCCTTGCTCGATCTGCGCCAGCGACAGCTCGGCGCCGGCCTCGCTGGCGCTGGCCTTGATGGCTAGGCTTTGCAGCACGGCACCGGCGTAGCTGATGGAGCCGAAGTCGTTGCCGTGGCGAGGCGCGCCCAGCGTCAGGCCGCCGAGGGCGGCGCGGCTGTCCAGGCCCATGAGCTGGCGGCGGCCCTGGGTGCTCTGGCCGCCCAGCTCGCCCAGCAGGCTCAGGCGCGGCGAGACGATGCTGATGGTGCCGGCATCGCGGCCCTCGACATAGCCGGCCTCCACGCGCGCGCTGCCGGTCAGGCCGTAGGCGACGCTGGCGCCGTTGCGCCTCCAGCCGCTCCTGTTGACGAAGGCATTGCTGATGCCGCTGTAGACGAGGTCCTTGGGCGCCGTGTTCAGCGTGTAGACCTGGCCGCTCTGGGCGGTCAGCAGCGTCGGGCTGACGGTGGCCTCGCTGACCGTCACGCGGCCGCCGCTCACGTCCAGCTTGGCGCCGGTGGCGACATGGACCGTGCCGCCCGAGACGATGCTGAGCGTGCCGCCGGCCGACAGCCGCTCGCTGGCGCTGCGCTGCAGGCCGCTGCGGTAGCTGGCCAGGTCGCCCAGGATGTCGGACGCGGCGCGCACATCCAGCGTGACCTTGTTCTTGAACAGCAGGCCGTCCTTCTGCAGCGGCGCGTCCTTCAGGTCGTTGCTGCCGAGCAGCTCGGTGGTCACGAAGTAGCGCGAGGCGCTCACCGTCGTGTCGGTTGTGCCGGACAGGTCGATGCGGGCGCCGGCGTCGATGCTGAGGTTGCCACCGTCCGGGATGAAGGTCTGGGTGACGCCGGGGGCGGTGTCGTACGCAGGCGTCTGCGTCGCGCGCAGCGTGGCCTGGGCGCCGGGCGCGACGATGCTGGCGCCGCCCTGCAGATGGATGTCGGCGCCGGACAGCGCCAGGCGCGAGGCGGTGAAGCCCGCATTGCCGTCCGAGGTCAGCGGCTTGCCGTCGGCGCCCAGGTCGTCGGGCCGGATGGTGATCTCGCTGCCTGTGCCCAGCACCAACTGGCCGCCCACGCGGGCGCGCTTGTACTGCGGGTCGGAGGGCACCAGGCTGCCGGTGGCGTTGCCCTGAGCCAGCAGCAGGATGGAGCCGTTCTGCGACACGCTGGTCGTCGCCGAGATGCGGCCCGACTGGTTGACGGCCATGCCGACCAGCGTTGCGTTGCCGCGCGGCGTCGCGATCTCGCCGCTGGTTGCGTTGGTCACCGTGCCGTCGCCGGCCGTGCCCAGGTCGGCCCGGCCCACCTCCACCAACAGGCCGCGCAGCGCGGGCACATTGGGGTTGGACTCGGAGGCATACACCTTCTGGGCGGTCGGCGCGTCGGTGGGCAGGCGCAGATAGGCCTCGGCGCCCGCCGCGAGCACGGTTTGGCCGCCTGGCGTGGCGAGCTTGCCGGCGTTGTCCACCTGTTTGGCGAACAGGAAGATGCGCCCGCCCTCGGCGCTGGTCAGCGTGGCGCCGGCGTCGACGCGCACGAAGCTTTTGTCGAACAGCGACGCGGTGTTGTCGGGGTCGAAGCTGTAGCGGAAGGCCGGGTCGGGCCCGAGCACATTGGCCGAGAAGCCGACCTTGAAGTCGTCGTCGCGCGGGCTCAGCGTCGTCGCGATCAGGCTGCCCACGTTGACCTGGGCACCGCCGCCGAACAGGATGCCGTTGCGGTTGTAGAGGATGAGCTCGCCGCCGTTGGTGGCCTTGAGGCTGCCGTAGATCTGGCTGGGGTTGGCGTCGTGGATGCGGTTGAGCGCGCTGGCGCCGCCGGCCGGCATGTCGAAGGTGACCGAGCTGGACTCGCCGATGTTGAAGCTGGCCCAGTTGTAGATGGCGCGCTGGCTGCTCTGCAGCACGCTCATGTCCTGGCCACCGCGGCTGTTGGGCGTGACCACTGGAGCGGTCCTGCCGCTGCCGTAGACGCGCCAGCCGGCGGCCGACTTGGGCACGGGGATGGCGCTCGGAGCCGGCCGGGTCTGCGCATCGGCCTGCCAGGGCATGACGGCGGCGAGCGCCACGACCAGCGGCTTCAGCAGGGCATGGCCGGCATGGGGCCAGGGCGGCGAGGCCAGGGAGGCGGGCGGGTGGTCGGCTATGCGTGTCATGGTCTTAGAACTTCACTGCCATGCGGGCGTGCACGCGGCGGCCCGGTGGTGGGGCGCCAACGACGGCCTTGCGGGCCCGGGCCACTTGAAAGTCGAGGTTGACCCCGCTGCGGCTGGCAAAGCGCAGCCCCACGCCCGTGCCGAGCAGCGGCTGGCGGCGGTTCTGGCCGGCGTCCGGGTTGATGGTGTCCAGGCGGCCGGCGTCGACGAAGGCCAGCACGCTCAGCTCGCCCAGATCCTCGAAGGCCGGGCCGGGGTGGCGCCGCTGCAGCCAGGTGGCGAGGTTGGCGCTGCGCAGTTCCAGCGACGCGAGCAGGCCGTGGTCGCCGGCGGCAGCGCCCTCGTAGTAGCCGCGCACGCTGTCGGCGCCGCCGAGGCTGAACTGCTCGGCGCTGCTCAGCTGCTGGGATGCGAGCTGGCCGGCCACGCGGGCGGCGATGCTGAAGCTGTCGAAGACCTCGGTGTGGCGCAGGTCAAAGCGCAGCGTCGCGAAGCCGCCATCGGCGCCCTTGCGCTTGCAGCGGAACTGGTCGTCGTTGCCGATGCTGCCGTCCTCCAGCTCGCAGCCGTCGATGCGGCGCGCCAGCAGCGGGCGCAGGCCCACGGACATCGCCACATTGGCCTGCAGCTGCCGGCCCGGCACCGCCCAGTTGGCGGTGTAGCTGGCCTGCAGGGGCAGGTAGCGCAGCGGCTTGGCGATGCTGAGCTCGCCCAGCTTGATCTGTTCCTCCACGTCGCGGTAGTCCAGCCCCAGCGCCAGGCTCTGGTTGCTGCGCTCGGTGGCGCCGAGGTTGATGCCGTAACGCAGGCCGACGGTGTTGCCCTTGCCCAGCACCTTGACGCCGCCTAAAGCGTCGATGTTGGTGTTGGAGTGCACGGCGTAGAAGCTCAGGCTGTCGCCACCGGCCAGCGGCACGCCGTAGTTCAGCAGGGCGATGGTGGTCTGGTCGGGTTCGGTGGGGGCGGTGGTCAGCGTCAGGCCGATGCTGTGGCCGCGCTGCCAGAGGTTGTCGTAGCGCAGGCTGCCGGTGACGCGCTCGTCCGTCGTGTTGGCGCTGTTGGCGTTGCTGACTTCCAGCGTGGCCGACAGCGGTAGCTTGTCCTTGACCTGCAGCTCGGCCTCCACGGTGCCGGGCAGGCGGCCCGGCCTCAGCACGGGCTGCACGCGGCGCTCCTCGCCGGTGTTGACCTGGCTGAGCTGGCGCTGGACTTCATTGAAGTTGGGCACATTGCCCGGTGCGAGTTCGGCGACCTGGGTGCGGATGACGCCCTGGTCGTAGTAGCGGGCGCCGGTCACGGCCAGGCGCTCTATGCGGCCTTCCAGCACCGCCAGGCGGATGACGCCGCCGTCCACGCGTTGTTCGGGCAGGTCGACGAAGACGGTCAGGAAGCCGGCGCTCTGGTAGGCCTTCTCCAGCGCGGCGCGCGCGGCCTCGGCGTCGTCGATGCTGCGGCCGGGGCCCATGAAGGGCATCAGCGCTTTCTCGATGGCGATGGCCGTCAGCACGGTGTTGCCCTCGACCTCGAATTCCAGGATGTCGAAGCGCGGCGCCGGTGCGCCCTGCGCCCCGGCCAGCAACGGCGCGAGCGCCAGCAGCAGTGCAATCAATCCTCGGTACGACACGGCGGCACCCGCACCACGTGACGTGGGGCGGCTCTCTGGAGCAGATCTGTTGAGGGGGTGCCGAGTGAGCCTGCGCAGCAGCGCCGCGATGGCTTCAATCAGCTTGCCCGGAGTGTTCGCGTTGGCAGTGAACCGGCGATGAAGCGGCGTGGGCCGAACGGACTATGCCGCCCTGTCAAACGGGCAGGCGGGCGCATCGCGGCAACAGCGTGTTGCCGGATGCGGCCGGGCCGGCAGGCGTGCCTTGCGTTCAGCCTTGCCTGGCGCGACGCAGGCGACGCGCGCCGACCAGCATGGCCAGGCCGCCCAGCATCAGGCCCCAGCTCTCGGGCTCCGGCACGGCACTGACCGTGCCCAGCTGGAAGGCCACATCGTCGGCCGCCAGCCCGCCAATCAACCGGGCGCCGCCGCTCTGTGCGCTGTAGTCGATGGTGGACAGGCGGAAGCGACCGGCGTCGGTGCTGGTCAGGACTGTCGGGTTGGCGCCTGCCAGCGTGTAGCTGAGGAAGTGCTTGCTGGAGGTCGGGTCCTTGATGAAGCCCCAGTAGCCGTCGCCGCCGAGGTTGTCGAACTCGTCGTGGGTGACGCTGACGTCGTCAATGCCGGCCGCCGGATCGGCGGGGTCGACGAGGGTCGGGGTCAGGCGATAGAACCAGGACGAGGTGCCGATCGGGTTGCCGGCGCAGACCTGGAAGTTCAGGAAGCAGGAGCCGTCGCCTGAGCCGGAGGCTGAATCACCGAAGCTCGTGTTGCGGGAGAAGTAGGTCAATGAGTTGCCCGCATCCTTGCTCGCGACGGCACTGCCGTGGTCTGCCGTGTCATGGGTGCTTGCGAGGATGTCTGCGTTGGTGGCGCCGTTCAGCGTGCTGATCGTTGTGGACGTGAGGACGGCGCTGGTGCCAGCCAGTGCCGGCGACCTCAGCGACCGCATGCCGTCGTAGCTGATCGTCTGCTTGGCCACCGAGCCATTGTTGGTCAGCGTCGTGAACGCCGTGCGATTGGTTTCATCGCTTTGGTCGACGGCAAAGCCCAAGAGCATCCAACTGGTGGTGGCCAGGTCGGCGGCGTTCATGAAGGTCTGGAACGCGCTGTCGGTGGTGGGGTCAAGCGTCCTGAACAGGGATGCGCCCACGTCCTGCTGGGCCGTGGCCCAGAAGTCCTTGGCCGAGATGCCGAGGTCCAGCGTGTAGCTCATCTTGGCCGTGACGGGGTCCATCACCACCAGGAAGAGTTCGCCGTTGTCTGGCCCGGTCATGATGGCGGCGTTGGTGCCTGTTCCGAGGGCCGCTGCCGCGACGAAGACGGCGGACAGAGCCATGCGTTTAAAGGGGATGGAGCGGTGCTTCATGGGGGCGTCGATCAGGCGAATGAACCAGCCGTCAGTATTCGAGGCGCGCGTGAATCGGTCGCGAAGCAGAACCGCCGGCCCATGGCCCATTCGGACCATGTCCGGGCGCGCTGCGGGTGACCGATCCACAACGGAAAAGGGGCACGCCAGAACCCGGCGCGCCCCTGGGTCTTGCCGATCGGCCGAAGCCGACCGGCAGGATCGTCTGGCTTAGCGAACGTACTTCAGCGTCGTGCAGCTCTGGCCGGCCAGACGGGCCACGCGGGATGCGAAGGGCTTGTCGTTGGCGTTCAGCGCCGGGTACTGGCCCAGGGCGGCCCAGGCACCCGAGGGCGAGGCCACGCCTTGCTGCACGTCGACGTCCAGGACGCGCAACGAAGCAGGCTTGGGTGCATTGACACGCACGGCGTTGATGAAGCTCAGCTTGTCGGCATCGACAGCAGCGTTGGTGCTGTTGTACTGGAGGGTCGACTCGTAGACGAAGTCGTAGTCGCCGGTGACGGCACCCTTGCCGGTGGCGGCGTCATAACGAACCGGCTGCATGCCGTCGATCTTCACGTAGCGATAGCCACCGTCGCCGGCGCTGCCCGGCAGGGCGCCATTGGCCAGCGGGTTGTTCTCGCGGCCGATGACAGCCAGGCCATAGGCGCCGGTCAGCGCGTCGACGGCCTTCAGGCAGTTCAGCACGCCACCGCTGCCCGACTGCTCGTTGACGATGTAGGAACCGGTCACGGCGGGCGCCGGCGATGTCGTGCCAGCCTGGCGCAGCGGGGAAGCTGCGGCACCGCCACCACAGGGGCTGTTGGCGAAGTAGAGGTTGGACGCGGCTTGCGTGCCCGAACCCGGCTGGCGGCGGCAGATGTTGAAGGCCTTGGTGTTGACGGCGGCATCAGCGGCTTCGCTGATGACCAGGCCCCAGCCGCGCTTGGTCGTGTTGGAGGCCGACAGGCCGCCGGTCAGGAAACCACGGATGAAGGTGGTGGGCAGGCTGGGGCGGAAGGCGTCGCTCTCGTCGACGGTGGTGGCGCTGGCCAGTGCGGGGAACTGCGTCTTCTGCAGGGCCAGGTAGGCCTGCTTGTTGACGGCCACGCCGAAGATGGCCTGGACGAAGGAGTTGGTCACCAGGTTGGACAGGTCGACCGAAGCCACCGAGCCGCTGCCCGGGTTGCCCGGCGTGTTGTCGGTCAGGTTGGGGGCCACGTTGAGGACGGCCGGCTCGACGTCGGAGATGCCGGCGTCGGAAACGCGGTTCTCGGTGCCGGAGCACAGGTAGTTGGGCACCAGGATGTCGCTGAACGCCGGGTTGGGCGTGACGGCGCAGGTCGCGTCGTCGACGATCTTCATGTGCGCCATGGCCGAGTTGGTGGCGATGGGGTTGGCGCCGGCGGTGGAGCCGCTCTGGTCGCGCTTGTAGATGACGACATCGGTGCCGGCGGCGTAGTTGCCGGCAGCAGCCTTCAGCTTGCAGGCGTAGGCGCGGTGGTTGACGCCGTCGGTGTTGTCAACGGGCAGCGCGCCGTTGAAGTAGACGTGCAGCGTGGCGGTGTCGCAGATCTCGGCCGCGTAGGCGCCGAAGGTCAGGCGCAGCGCGGAGGCGCCGGAGAAGGTGACTTCCTTGAGTGTGCCGGCGGTGCGCGAGGCAGCGATCTGAGCCGGGGTCAGGGCATGGGCGCCGGAGGCAGCAACCAGGGCGGCGGCAATGGCGAGGAGGCGGAGCTTCATGATGAGGTGTCCTGTCAGAAGGAGGCGTGCGAGTGCATCCCTGTGCTCGGTCGAGCACATGATGCGTAGGTAGTGGTGCAGAGAGAGTGGGAGCCGCCGCAGGCCGCAGCGGCTCCAGGCCGGGACGGTCTTTAGACCGAGCGGCGGCGGCGAGCGATGAAGCCGACGGCAGCCAGGCCGCCGAGCATCAGCGCATAGGTCTGCGGCTCGGGCACGGCCGAGACGACGTTCAGCGTGGCGCCGTCGAAGCTGACGGTGACGCCGGGGACGGTGTTGGCGATGACGGGCAGCAGGCCGTCGTCCGGATCGGCGCCGGTCATGAGCACGAGGCTGGAATCAACGCCGACGGCATTGCCGATGCGGGTGTTCGTGCCGCCGAAGCTGAAGAAGGTGGACGCCGCATAGCCCAGCGTGCCCTTGGCGTTGAAGCTGGTGCCGTTGTCTTCCGGCAGGCCGAAGTGAGTGCCCGTGCCGTTGGCGTTCTGGCCCACCAGGCCCGTGAAGCCCCATGCGCCCACGAACTCGTCGCCGCTAAAGCCGAAGGAGGCGGCACTGCCGCCGGCGCCGACCGTGCTCAGCGCGCGGATCTGGGTCACGTCGAAGTTGCCATTGCCGTCGAACACGAACAGCGCCCAGCGGGTGCCGGTGGTGCTGGAAGGCGAGCCGTCGAACAGGTTGGTGTCGCTGGCGATGTACTTGTTCCACTCGGTGCCGGCCACGGCGCGGCTGAAGTTCATGTTGCCGGCCAGGAAGTCATTCAGGCTCACGCCGGTGTCCAGGATGAAGGAACCGTTGTTGTCGCCGATTGCGAAGAAGATTTCCGACGTGCCGTCGGCCACGGCCTTGATGGTGGCCAGGGCCGGGGCGCTGACGGCCGCCAGAACGGCAGCAGCCGCGAGGGTCTTGATGAATTTCATGCAATTACTCCAATGAGAAGTGGTGTGGATGTCATTCCGGCGGGCGAGCCCGCCGGCCGTGCTGAGCGACACCTGAGCGGACCGTGCAGGCCCATCGCTGCGCCCGTCTGTCCGTCTGGGTGTTAGGGCCTGACCCCGGTTCAAAGAACACATGTCCTGCGACATTGAGAACTTTGTCAGTGCGCCATGACATGGACAAAGGCGAGATCGCGACTAGGGGGAACCGAACGGACTACGCGGGAACCCGGTGCGCCCAAAAACCACCCCCTCAGACAAGGGGGATGCAAGCGGTCAGCGCCGCTGCGCCGTCAGCTCGCCGGGCTGGGCCGAGCTGCTGAGCAGGTTGAGGCTGATGGCGATGGCGACGGCCTGGGCGCGGTTGGCGGCACCGAGCTTGCGCAGGATCTTCTGCACATGGTTCTTCACGGTCAGTGCGCTGATGCTCAGCGTCTCGCCGATCTGGGCGTTGCTGCAGCCCTCGCGCAGCCAGCGCAGGATCTCGCGCTCGCGCTCGGTGACGTGCGAGCCCGAGCGGGATGTGGCGAGCGTGGGTGGCGGCAGCTCGCGCAGTTCGCGCTCGATCACCTGCACGCGCTGCCAGGTGCTGTGCATGTGCGGCATCAGCAGCTCCAGGCAGAAGCGGTGGCGGGCCGAGTAGGGCTCGCCCTGGCTGGCCAGCACGAAGAAGCTCTCGATCTCGTTGGGCCGCTGCGGCCGCGACACGCCATGCGCCACCAGCTCATGAAAGCCGGCCGCCTGCAGCAACTGGCGTTGCTCGGCGTGGGTGTCGGGCAGCGGTGTGTGGGTCAGGTTGAGCGTGATGGGCTTGCAGCGCGCGCGCAGCCACATCTCCTGCAACTGGACGAGCAGGGCGCTGCGCGTGTCGGCAAAGCTGGTCAGCAGCGCGGCGTCGACGGGCACGGCGTTGAAGGCCTCGAACTGCAGCTCGTGGCGGCTGCGCGAGTAGGCGCCGCAGATGCCCAGCTGGTGGGGCAGCAGCACCTGCAGGCTGCCCTGCATCCAGACGAAGAACTGGTAGCGGCGGCGCACGTCCAGGCCCGCTTCCGCCGAACTGACGATGGCTTCGACCTGGTTGTCGCTCAGCACGAGCGAGGTCGGGGCCGAGTCGGGGGGGCTCTGGGTCATGGATGGCGACAAAACTTTGCGTCCTGGAAGGGAACCCGGAGGGCTGCCGTGAATCAAAGCGGCGCGAAAGACGGGAGGCTAGGGCCTGCGCATGACCGGGCGTTGAAGGGCCGGTGAAGGCATGGGCCGTTCGGACTAGGGTGAAACCGCGGCGCTGCTGGCAGCGGGCTTGCCTGCAGCCTGCAGATAGGCCTCATGGCGGAACAGCAGGTCGCAGGCGGGTTTGGCGTCCTTGCTGTCGCGCTTCAGCAAGGCGCGCGTGCTGCTGCTGCGGACGGCGCTCAGGCCCGGGGTGGCCGAGCCGCTCTTGGGCGGCGCGCTGCAGCCGTGTTCGCCGGGTGCCAGCCAGACCCAATCGCCACCTGCCGGGCCACCCAGCGGGTCGGCACGCAACTGGCGCAGATGCCGCACGATGCGGCCCGAGCGGCGGTCCTCCAGCAGCGCGTCGACGCTGGCCGGCAGCGCGCGGCTGCCGGCCGGGCTGGCCTGCACATAGCTGGCGATGGCACGCGCGATCTCGGCGCCGCGAAAGGCCAGCTCGGCCTCCTGCTCACGCAGCGCGCGTTGGCGGGCCTGCTCGCCCAGGGCCGCCAGGCCGATGCCGCCGATGACCATGGCGAACAGCAGCAGCAGGTAGGTAAAACCTTGTTCACCAGTCCGCATACAAGCTGCCATCCGGCGCGCGTTCGGCGCTGCCGCTGCGCACGTCGAACACCTGGCCGGCGATGTCGGCATCGGCCGGCGGCAGCAGCACCACCCAGCCCTGGCGGCTGCCGGTCAGCGGGTCCTCGGGCAGTGCGCGCAAGTAGCGCGTTTGCACCAGCTCATCCAGGCTGTCCGGGTAACGGCCCCTGTCGGCGGCGAAATGGTCGATGGCGTCGCGCATGACGCGCAGTGAGGACTTGAGGCTGTTCTCCTTCGCCCGGTCGACGCTGTTGAAGTAGCGCGGTGCGGCGATACCGGCGAGCAGGGCGACGATGGCCATGACGACGATCAACTCGATGAGGGTGAACCCACGGGCGAGCTTCATCACCAATCCCGATAGCGCGAGCCGTCGATCGCGCGCGCCTCGGAGCGTGAATGGACGTCGTAGACATCGCTGCCCGGCCTCGGGTCACTGGCCGGGCTGTCGTAGCTGCGCAGGCCCCAGGTGGCTTCAGCGGGCAGGCTCTTGTCGGCCAGCGGGTCGCGCGGCAGGCGGCGCAAAAAGTAGATGCGCTTGGCGCTGTCAGGCTGGCCGGCCAGCGGCATGCCGTCGACGAGGGTGCGCAGGTCGGGCGGGTAGCCGTTGTCGCCCACGGCCACCTTGACGCGGCCATCGCGCACGGCCTGGCGGTAGTCGTCCAGCGCGCCGCGCAGCGTGCGCAGCGCATGGCGCAGTTCGTACTCCTGCTCGCGCTTGTGCGCCCACAGCAGCAGCGGCTGGGCGGCGGACACCAGCACGCCGACGATGGCGACGACGGCCAGCATCTCTACGAGGGTGAAACCTCTACCTCTCGACCACGACACTGGCATTGCCCTCCGCACGTAGCGGCACGCTGCTGCCCTGCTCGTCGCGGCCGATGGCGCTGACTAGGCTGAACTCGGCCGTCTGACCGCCCGCCGCCGCCAGCGCGCGCAGCACGAAGACGACCTGGCCGCCGCGGGCGCCGAGCTTGAAGGACAGCCGGCCGTTCGGCGGCACGCCCGCCTGCGCCGGTGCAAACAGCGAGGGGTCGTAGGCCAGCTCGCCCTCGGCGGCATGGGGTGTCGGGTTGAACACGGTCACCGACACCAACTCGCCAACGACGGCGTCCCCCGTGGCCGACAGGCGCAGCGCGTCGTTGCTTGCCGCAGCCGCAGCAGGCGCGCCGACCGCAGCGGCCGGCGCCGCGCCCGCCATCGGCAGCGCCACCTGCGCCGCCGGCCGCAGCCGCGCGCCTTCCGCGCCGGGGTTGGCGTCCACGCCCGAGGCGAGGATGCTGCGGCTGGCGTCCGGCAGGGTCAGGTTGCGCAGCACATGGGGGGTGATCAGCAGCACGATCTCGCTTTTGCTGCGCGTGTCGGTGTGCACGCCGAACAGGCGGCCCAGCAGCGGCGTCTCCGACAGATAGGGCACGCCGCTGATGCCCTTGCCGTCCTCTGCCTTGATGAGGCCGGCCAGCACCTGCGTCTCGCCATCGCGCAGGCGCAGCGAGGTGCTGGCATTGCGCGAGCCGATGCGGTAGGCGGTGGCCGGCTGGGCGCCGCCCGAGCTTTCGCGGGCGCCCAGCGTCGACACCTCCAGGTTGACCTTCATGACGACCTCGTTGTCCAGCTGCACGGTGGGCTCGACCTCTAGCTTGATCCCGACGTCCAGGTAGGTCACCGCCGTCGACACGCCGACATTGGCCGTCGACGTGCTCGTGAAGACCGGCACCTTGTCGCCGATCTGTATCCGCGCCTTCTCGCGGTTGCGCGCGCGCAGCTTGGGGCTGGCCAGCGTGTTGGTGGCGCCCGCGCTGCCCTTGAGCCGCGCCGTGACGATGGGGTTGGCCACCAGCGTCATGAAGCTGCCGCGGCTGCTCCACGGCACCAGGCTGCCGGCATTGGGCTGGCCGTATTGAATGTCGGTGGACGGCTGCAGGCCCAGCTCGGCGGTGCGGTCGCTGCTGATCTCCAGCACCTCCACGTCCAGCATCACCTCGGGCTCGGGCAGGTCCAGGCCGGCGATGAGCTGCTCCACCATCGCGATGACCTCCGGCGTGTCGCGCGCCACCAGCAGGTTCAGCCGCTCGTCGATGAAGACATCGCGCGTCTTGGCCATCATGCGCACCAGCGCCTGGGCCTGCTTCACGTCGGCGTTGTTCAGGTAGAAGCTGCGCGTGACCAGCTCCTGGTGCTCGCGCTGCTTGGCCGCCGTGGCCGGGTAGATCAGCACCGAGCGCTCGTTGAGCAGCTTGCGTTCGAGCTGCTGTGTGGACAGGATGACGCGCATGGCCTCGTCCAGCGTCACGTCCTTCAGATAGATGGTGACCTTGGCATCGCCGCGCACCTCCTTGTCGAAGACGAAGTTGACGCCGGCACCGCGCCCCATGGCCTCGAAGACCGTCCGCAGCGGCGCGTCGCGGAACTCCAGGCTGACCGGCTTCTGGTAGGCCTCGGCGAGCGCCGACGGCAGCGGCGGCGGGCTGTAGCGCTGGCGCAGCTGTACCTGCAGTTGCAGTGCCTGCGGCTGGCCGGGGTCTTCGGCCAGCACCTGCTGCACCGTCTGGCGGGCGGCGTCCAGGCGGCCGGCCTGGAACTGCGCTTGGGCCTCGCGCAGCCTGGCTTCGTGGCTGCGGGCGCGGGCCAGCGCCTGGGTCAGGGCGCGGGTGCGCGGCGCTTCCGCGTCCACGGCCTGCATGCGCTTGACGAGGGCGTCCAGCGCGTCGAGCTGCCCCAGGGTGCGGGCCGTCTCGGCCTGGCCGGCGAGGGTCTGCAGGCTGCGCTCGCGCTGGCGGGTCAGCTCGGCGCGCAGGGCCAGGTCTTGCGGCTCGCGCTGGCTGATGTCGGCCAGCAGACGCAGCGCGGCCTCGTGGTCGCCGCGCCGCGACAGCGTGTCGGCCTCACGCAGGGCGGGGTGGGCGCAACCGGCCAGGAGCAGGGCCAGGGACAGAAGCAGGACGGGTTTCATGAGGGCGGGAAGGCGATGAACTGGCTGGGCCCGTCGGGCAGGCGCTTGAGCCGCAAGCCGCCCGGCTCGATGGCCTCGATGCGCCACTGGCCGTCGACTACCTCGCCGGCGCCGAGCACCAGGCTGCGCTGGGCACCGTTGAGCACGACGCGCGGGCGGCTGTCGGTCATGCGGCCGACGAGTTCGTAGGGGAAGGGCGGGGCGGCGTCGTCGGCGTCGGGCTGAGCGTTGGGCGTTTGAGTTGGTGATGCGGCGACAGCGGTGGGGGCGGGCGGCGCCGTGTCGGCCCAGGCGCGGCGAGCCTCGGCGTCGGCCTCGGGCCAGGCGGTGCGCGTTGCCGATGCGGGGCCGGGCCAGTCCTGAGCGGCGGCGGGTACGGCGGCAGCGACGCTGCGGCGGGGTGCTGGCGCGGCGACTTCGGGTTCGTCGTTGCTGGCCACCCAGGCGGTGGCTGCCAGGCTGAGGCCCAGTGTGGCGAACAGCGCGATCTGGCGGGGTGCAGGGCGCTTCATCTTGCCGCCTGCATGTGCAGCACCCAGGCCAGCTCGGCCTTCAGCTCGCCCGTCGCATCGCGACGCAGCCGCAGCGCCTCCAGCGCCAGCGCCGGGTCGCGCCGCAGCGCCTCGGCGACAAAGCCGCGCAGCGCGCTGTAGCGGCCGGCCACCGTCATCGCGATGCGGTATTGGGCCAGGCCCAGCTCGCGATCGGCCTGGTAGCGGAACTCGCTGCGCGGCCAGGGCAGGCCCTGCTCGGCACTCAGCGCGAGCAGGGCGGCGGTGCGCGCCTGGCGCTCGCTGTCGGGTGGCAGGCTTTGTGCGAAGGCACGGGCATCTGCCGGTGGCGGGGCCGGTGCCCGTTGCAGCACGAGGCGGCGGGCGGACAGAGCCTGGCGCTGGGTGTCCAGCCGCGCCTGCTCGCGCGGCAGCCACAGCGCGCCGGCCACCGCCGCCAGCGTCAGCACGGCAGCCAGCGTGGCGGGCCAGCCCAGGCGCTGGGCAAGCTGCAGCGCGCGCCTCATCGTGCCACTCCCGCGCGGCGTATCAGCTCGAAGCGCAGCAGGCCGGCGTCGGCTGGCGAGTCGGGGCGCTGCAGCCGCGTCAGCACGACCTCCTCGCCCGGCGCGGACTGCAGGGCGAGGCGGTCGACCAGCTGGGTCACTGCATCGGCGGCGTTGGCCTGGCCCTCCAGGCGCAGGGTCTTGCCGTCCAGGTCCAGCGCGGTGAGCTGCAGGCTGGGCGGCAAGGCGCGCTCCAGCTCGGTCCAGCGCGCGGCCCAATCAATGTCGAGCTGGTGGGCGGCGGCCCGGGCGCGGCTGCGTGCGGCGGGGTTGGGCGCCTGCGCCTTCGACGTGGCGGCCGGGTGGGCAAAGCGGTCCAGCACGGCGGCCTGCTCGGCCAGGCGCTGGGCCTCCTCGCGCTGGCCATGTGCCTGCACGGCGACGAGCACGCAAGCGATGGCGGCCGTGGCGGCCCAGGCCCAGAGCAGCGGGCGCATGCGCGTGGGTTGGGTGATGAAGTCGGGGCCGGGCTGGCCTTCAGCTGCGGCGAGCAGCGCCTGGGCCTGCTCGATGCACGCGCCTTGCAGCTCCTGCAGCAGCGCCTCGTCGGCATGGCGCTGCTGCAGCTCGACGAGGCGCCCGTCGCGGCGGCGCAGCCAGGTCAGCAGGTCGCCGTCGACGATGGCCCAGTCGCCATTCGTGGCGGCCGCCAGCGTCCAGCTGGGCCGCAGGGACGTGATGCGCACGCGGTGCGCCGCCGCGGTCGCCTGCAGCGCCGCCAGGTCGATATCGGCCAGCGCGCAGGCGCCGCGTGCCCATGCGGCCAGCGGCCAGGCCTGGGCAGCAGGGCCGAAGTAGTGCGTGAACTGCAGGCGCGCATAGGCCACCAGCGTGTCCTCGTCGGCCAGCGGCAGGTCCTCGGGCACCAGCAGGCTGTGCATGTGCCGGGGCCCGGCCAGCAGCTCGACGCGTGCGCCGGCATGCGCTGCGCACCAGGCCGCGAAGTCGTGCCAGGTCTTGCCTTGCGCGTCGACAGCCGTGCCGTCGGCCGCCAGCAGCAGCCGCTCAGTCCGCGAGCGTGACACGTTCCAGCTCCTCCAGCGTCGAGTCGCCACGCAGTACCAGCGCCACCGCTGCATCGCGCAGCGAGCGCATGCCACGCCCGCGCGCCATCTCCTTGATGCGGCCCAGCGGCGCGCGGCTGGCGATGAGGTCGCGCAGTTCGTCGTCCAGCCACAGCAGCTCGCTGACGGCGCGGCGGCTCTTGTAGCCGGTGCCGCGGCAATGCGTGCAGCCCTTGCCATGCAGCAGCGCCGCGTCCTCCGGCAGGCCGTGGTCGCGCAATTGCGCGGGCGTCGTTGCCAGCGCTTGCCGGCAGTGCGTGCAGTTGATGCGCATCAGCCGCTGCGCCAGCACGCCGTTCAGGGCCGACACGACGTTGTAGAGATCCAGCCCCATGTGCATGAAGCGGCCCACCACGTCGAAGGCGTTGTTCGCATGCACGGTGCTGAAGACGAGGTGGCCGGTCAGCGCCGCCTGCACGGCGATCTGCGCCGTCTCGGGGTCGCGTATCTCGCCCACCATGACGCGGTCAGGGTCGTGGCGCAGCACCGAGCGCAGGCCGCGTGCGAAGGTCAGGCCCTTCTTCTCGTTGACGGGGATCTGCACGACGCCGGGCAGCTGGTACTCGACCGGGTCCTCGATCGTGATGATCTTGTCGCGGCCGGTATTGACCTCGCTGATGGCGGCGTAGAGCGTCGTCGTCTTGCCCGAGCCGGTGGGGCCGGTCACGAGCAGCATGCCGTGGGGCTGGCGGGCCAGCGCGCGGATCTGCGCACGCGCTTCGGGTTCGAAGCCCAGCGCATCCAGCGTCAGCGCGCCTTGCGCCTCGATCTGGGCGCGGTCCAGCACGCGGATGACGGCGTCCTCGCCGAAGACGCTGGGCATGATGGACAGGCGAAAGTCCACCTCGCGGCCTTGCACGCGCAGCTTGAAGCGGCCGTCCTGCGGCAGGCGGCGCTCGCCGATGTCCAGCTCGGCCATGACCTTGAGGCGCGACACGAGCTGCTCGGCGGCCTGCGTGCCGTCGATCTGTTTCACATCGAGCATCACGCCGTCGATGCGGCTGCGGATCTTCATGCCGCGCAGCTGGCACTCGAAGTGGATGTCGCTGGCGCCGTCCTGCAGTGCGTCGTAGAGCGTGGCGTCGAGCAGGCGGACGACGGGGCTGGCTTGCTCGGCGAGGTTGAGGGCGGAGAGTTCTTGTGCGGTGTCGGTGTGGGCGGCGTCGCCGAAGGATGCAGCCATGGCGCCGAGGGCGCGGTAGTCGGCCTCGCCGGCTTCAAGCAGCGCGTCGATGTCGGCGGGGTCGCAGGGCCACCAGAGGACGGGCTTCTTGAGATTGGATTCGATGCGTAGGCGCAGCAGGGGTTCGAGTGGGCGGTCAGCGAGGAGTGCAAGGCGGCCGGTGGCGGACGTGGCCATGACGGCGCGCCAGCGTTGGGCGTCGGCTTGGGGCCAGGAAGCGAAGGTGAGGGCCCAGGGGGCGTCGTGGGCGGGCAGGCGGTCCAGCACATCGGGCTTGGTTTCGATGGCGGCGTTCATGCTGTTGCCTGGTGTTGGTTGACGCCAAGGCCCAGCGGGGATTTCGCCCCCGCAGGCGAGTCACTTTCTTGGGCGCCCAAGAAAGTAACCAAAGAAACCGCCCCTGCAAAACCGGCCCTGCGGGCTGCCCTGCGATGCTCGAAGCCCAGGGCCGCGCCGAACTCGCTTCGTTCACTGCGCTCACTACGCTCAAACAAGCGTCGCGAGTCAGTTCTTGAAGCGTGCTGCGCACGCGCCCTGGGCTTCTGCGCTTCTCGGCGGTTTTGAAGGGGAGATCCAGGAACAGCCGAACAGCCAACAGCCAAACCCGAAAGCCGTTCGCACCGAGGTATTTCTCTTCCCCCCTCTGAGCCCGCCGAGAAGCGCAGGGCCTTGAGCCCGCGAGCGAAGCTCGCCTCGACAACTGACTCGCGCCGCTTGTTTGAGCAGAGCGTAGCGGAGCGAGTTCGGCGCGCGGGCTCAAGGACCGAGCATCGCAGGGGAGCCCGCTGCGAAGCTAAGGGCCGGGCGGTTCGGGGGCGGTTTCTTTGCTTACTTTCTTGGGCGCCCAAGAAAGTGAGTCGCCCGCCGGGGCGAAATCCCGGCATGGGCCTGGCCACAAAGCCAAAGCAACGAATAGCGCCCTTCACCCCACCTGCTCCACCAACTGAAAGATCGGCAGATACATCAACACCACCACCGTGCCGATCACCAACCCCATCACCAGCATCAACGCCGGATTCACCAGCCGCGTCACCAGCTCCGACAGCCGCGACAACTCCTCGTCGTAGAACCCAGCCGCCTGCGCCAGCATTGAACCCAGCTCGCCGCTGTGCTCGCCCACTCGCAGCATGCGCAGCGACACCGGCGTCGCCAGCCCCTCGCGCTGCAGGCCCACAGACAAGCGCTCACCCAACCGCACTGCCTCGGTCGCCCGATCCAGTGCCGCACGCAAATGCGCTGCCGCGACCCCGCGCGCGTTGACCAGCGCCGGCACGATGGGCACTCCCGCCAGCAACAGCATCGCCAGGCAGCGATACAGCTGCGCCAGCGCCAGCAGATGCAGCTTCGGCCCGATCAGCGGCAGCCGCCACAGCTTCGCCAGCAGCGCCTCACGCAAGCCACGCCGCCAGGCCACGACAGGCAGCACCACAAGACCTGCAGCCATCAACAGCAGCGCCATCGGATGCTCGCCACTGAACGCGCCCACGGCAATCAGCGCACGCGACGCGAACGGCAGGTCGCCGCCCGCGCCCTCCAGCAACCCCGCAAAACGCGGCACGACAAAGACGAGCAGGAACAGCACGACGGCCGTGCCCGCCGCGACCAGCATGGCCGGATAGATGGCCGCAGCCACCAGCTTGCCGCGCAGCTGCTCCACCCAGGCCAGGTAGCTCGCCTGCTCGAACAGCGCCTGTTCGACCTGGCCGCTGCGCTCGCTGGCCTCCACCACGGCGACGAACAGCGCGTCAAAGGCCAGCGGCTGCGAGGCCAGCGCGGCCGAGAAGGATTCGCCCAGCTGGATGCGCGCGACCACGCCCGCCAGCGCGGCGCTGACGGCCGGCGGGTTGTCCTGCGACTGCAGCGTTTGCAGCGCCTCCAGCAGTGGGATGCCGGCACGCAGCAGCACGGCCAGCTGCTGCGCGAACTGTCGGCGCGGGAAGCGGCCCGCGCCCGCCTTCAATGGTTTGACGGCAATGGGCTCGACGGCCAGCAGCGCGGCAGGGGATAGCCCGAGCGCCGTGGCCACGCCGCTCGCGTCCGCCGCCTGCACCCGGGCCTGCGCCGGTTGGCGCTGGGCATCCAGGTAGCGGACGTCGAACTCGGGCATGGTCAGCACGTCACCAGGAGGTGAGGTCCGCGTCCTCGCCCTCGCCGCCGGGCCGGCCGTCCTTGCCCAGGCTCAGCAGGTCGTACTCGCCATGCTCGCCCGGGCTGCGGTATTGATAGTCCTGGCCCCAGGGGTCCTTGGGCAAGGCCTTGCTCAGATACGGCCCCGCCCACTTGGGCTCGTCGGCCGGCTTGGCCACCAGCACGGCCAGGCCTTGCTCGGTGCTCGGATAGCGGCCGACATCGAGGCGGAACTGGTCCAGCGACTTGGTCAGCGCATCGATCTGCGCGCGGGCGGCCTTGACCTCGCTCTTGCCGATCTGGCCGAAGAACTTGGGGCCGACATAGCCCGCCAGCAGGCCGATGATGACCATGACGACGAGCAGTTCCAGCAGCGTGAAGCCGCGTTGGGAGATGGGGTGGGTGGGTGTGCTCATGGGCCGTGCAGCGTATGAAGCTGCGGTGACCGGCGCGTGAATGAATATGAGATGACAACGTCAATGAGCCGTTCGGCTCATGTCATGGGGGTTTCACCGGACTTTCCTAACGTGACGGTGTGAAGACACCACCTCTGACCCCACCGCCCAAGCCCGCCACAAGCGGGTTTCGTTTCAACCAGTTCGTCGCCGCCGCAACCATCGCCACCGTGGCCGCATCTGCCGTCGGCCTGGCCGTGCAGCTGCCGCCGGCCGAGGCTGCGCAGGCGCGCCATGGCACGACGCTGGTCGTCAAGCTGAGCGACGAAGGCCTAGACGGCGCGCAGCAGCGGGCGCTGCTGGGCCGCGTGCTCGCCGATGCCGGCCTGCCGCTGCAGGCCGAGCGCCCGCTGGGTGCCGGTTGGTGGCGGCTGCAGGCGGGCGCCGAGGTGGACGCTGCGGCCAAGGCGGGCTGGCTGGCCGCTCTGCGTGCCGACACGCGCCTGGCCCACGCCATGCCCGACCTGCGCGAACAGCGTGCGGCCGTGCCCAACGACCCGCTGTTCCGCGCTACCGACCCAGCCAACGCCCAGTGGTGGCTGGACGACCAGAACGACACGAGCAATGCCGGCGCGGCCGGCTTCACCAAGGCCTGGGACACGACCACCGGCGCGGCGACACCCGTCATCGCGGTGCTGGACTCGGGCGTCACGACCCACGGCGACCTGGCCACCAACCTGCTGCCGGGCTACGACTTCGTCAGCAGCCCGCTCTTTGCCAACAAGGGCGGCAGCGCCCGCGGTCCGGGAGCCAATGATCCGGGCGACGTGCTCAGTGCCGCCGAGCAGGCCACGACCAATCCGGATGGCTCAAAGCCTTTCGATGGCTGCCTTGTCAATGCCAGCAGCAGCTGGCACGGCACGCTGGTGGCCGGCCAGCTGGGCGCGGTGACGAACAACAACGGCGGCGTGGCCGGCATCAACTGGAATGCGCGCATCCTGCCGGTGCGCGTGTCGGGCAAATGCGGCGCCTCGGTGGCCGACATGGTCGACGGCATGCGCTGGGCCGCGGGCCTCACCGTGGCCGGCGTGCCGGCCAATCCCAACCCGGCCAAGATCGTTGTCATCGGCTTTGCCGGCGTCACCTCCTGCAGCGCGACGGACAGCAACCCCGACGTGGCGGCAGCAGCGCGGCTTTACCAGGACGCCATTGCCGAGCTGCGTGCGCGCAACGTGCTCATCGTTGCCGCAGCGGGCAACCTGCGCGGCGCCGTGGGCCGGCCGGCCAATTGCAGCGGCGTCTTCGGCGTCGCGGCGGCAAACCGCCAGGGCTTCAAGGCGATCTATTCCAACTTCGGTGCCGAAGTGCAGTTGCTCGCACCCGGCGGCGACGCCGATTACCGGCGCACCTGCGACACCGAGCTGGCCGACAGCGGCGTTGTGTCGACCATCAACACCGGCGCGACGGCGCCCTCGACGGCGGGCTATGGCGCCGTCAGCGGCACCAGCTTCGCGGCCCCGCAGGTGGCGGGCGCGGCAGCGCTGATGTGGTCGGCCAACGCCGGCCTGACGCTGGCCCAGGTGGAAGCCGGCCTCAAGGCCAGCGCGCGGCCGCATGTGACGGCCTATGCGCTGGGCCATTGCACGACGACCAACAACAGCCGCTGCACGCTGCAGACGACCACCGGCGGCGCAGGCCTGCTGGATGCCGCCGAGGCGGTCAAGTACGCGCTGGCGCCGACCACGTACACCGCGCCGACGCGCGCCTCGCTGGGCCTGCAGAGCGCCAACCTGAACCGCTGCGGCCAGGCCCAGGGGAGCACGGCGATTCCGCTGACGCCCCCGCCGCCTCCTCCCCCGCCACCGCCTCCTCCCCCGCCGCCACCGCCGCCGGCACCGACGCCTCCGAGCGGGGATTCAGGTGGCGGTGGTGGCGGCGCGGCGTCGGCATGGTGGCTGGCCGGGCTGGCTGCCGGCGCGCTCGCGCTTCGTCCGCGCCGCCGACCGCGCTGAGCTTCAGCCGCCCAGCCCCCAAGCGGCGGTGAGTGTCACGCCGGCAAGCCAGGCGCTGGTCGCCAGCATCAGCAGCACCAGCCGCCAGCCGGCGCTGGCGAGGTG
The DNA here is from genome assembly GCF_043555835.1 of Pelomonas parva. Classification (NCBI taxonomy): domain Bacteria; kingdom Pseudomonadati; phylum Pseudomonadota; class Betaproteobacteria; order Burkholderiales; family Sphaerotilaceae; genus Roseateles; species Pelomonas parva. The sequence goes on from NZ_JBIGHV010000002.1 coordinate 609,675, forward strand.
GGGGAAGGAGGTCTTCATGCCCAGCCCCGCCACGCCCAGCATCAGGCAGGCGCGCGAGGTGGTGTTCAGTGGCTCCTGCAGCCCGTGCAGCCAGCCCAGCGAGTTGAGCGCGGCCAGCGCGATGAACAGCCACAGGAAGCCCGGCATCAGCCCGCCCAGGCGCATCACCATGGGGGCCTTCGGCGGCGCCGGCTTGCGGCAGGCCATGGACACACCCAGCACCACCACGACCAGCAGGCTGACCCGCAGCAGCTTGACCAGCGTGGCCGCGTCGCCCGCAGCGGGCGAGATCGAATAGCCCGCCACCACCACCTGTGCCACGTCGTGGATGCTGCCGCCCAGGAACAGGCCCGCGCCGGCGGGCGAGAGACCCAGCTGCAGCGCGATCAGCGGATAGGCCACCATGGCGGCCGTCGACAGCAGGGTGGCCATCACGGCGACGATGACGGCATGGTGCGTGTTGGACGTGTCGCCGTCGCGCGCCTGCGGCAGCACCGCACCTATGGCCAGCGCCGCCGACGCGCCGCAGATGGCCGTGGCCCCGCCCGCCAGCACGCCAACGGCCCAGGGCAGGCGCAAGGCCTTGGCGCCCCACCAGCCGCACAGCAGCGTGCTCGCAACCGCGCCCAACACGATGAGCACGGTCGGCCAGCCCAGGGCCGCCACCTGCTCCCAGGCGATGCGTGCGCCCAGCAGCCCCACGCCCAGGCGCAGCACGGTGCGGCTGCAGAAATCCACACCCGCCACCGTGCGGTCCTCGGGGTTGTGGCTGTGCAGCGCCGCGCCGAACAGCAGCGCGTACAGCATCGGCGGGCCCTGGTGCAGCGCGGCCACGAAGGACGCGGCCAGCGCGATCAGCACGCAGGTGGCCCAGCCCGGCCAGACGCGGCGAAGGGCCTGGCCCGGAGCGTCTAGAAGGGCTGTGCGGGCCAGCATTACTTTTCTACAAAGGCCCGCTCGATGACGAAGTGCCCCGGATGGCTCATGTTGCCCTCCGTCATGCCCATGACGTCGAACAGCGCGCGCGTGTCGCGCAGCATCTCGGGGCTGCCGCACAGCATGAAGCGGTCGTTCTCTATGCACAGCGGCGGCAGGCCGAGGTCCTGGGCCAGCTTGCCGCTCTGCATCAGCGTCGGGATGCGGCCCTGGTTGCGGAAGGGCTCGCGCGTCACCGTGGGGTAGTACAGGAGCTTCTCGCGCACCTGGTCGCCGAAGTACTCGTTGTCGGGCAGCTCGCGGGTGATGACGTCCTCATACGCCAGCTCCGCCACCTGGCGGCAGCCGTGCACGAGGATGACCTTCTCGTACTGCTCGTAGACCTCGGGGTCGCGCACCATGGCCATGAAGGGCGCCAGCCCGGTGCCGGTGGACAGCAGGTAGAGGTGGCGGCCGGGCAGCAGGTTCTGCGTCAGCAGCGTGCCCGAGGCCTTGCGGCCGATCTGGATCTTGTCGCCGGCCTGGATGTGCTGTAGGCGAGATGTCAGCGGGCCGTCGGGCACCTTGATGCTGAGGAACTCCAGCGTCTCCTCCCAGTGCGGGCTGACGACGCTGTAGGCGCGCAGCAGCGGCTTGCCGTCGACCATCAGGCCCAGCATCGTGAACTGGCCGCTCTGGAAGCGGAAGGCCGGGTCGCGGGTGCAGGTGAAGGAGAACTGCCGGTCGGTCCAGTGGCGGACGTCCAGCACCTCGGCGTCGAAGAGAACGCTCATTGCTCAAGCCTCCAGGGCAAGTTGGTGGAGATAGGGCCAGGGATAGATGCCGCGGTCGTGGCCGTCGCTGAAGACCAACTGCACGCCCGTCTCGCCGACCGGGTTGATGCCGGTCAGCGCCGTGTCGACAGGCGCGGCCAGCGGATTGCCGTCGCGGCGGCGCTTTTCGCAGACCGAGCATTTGCAGGCCGAGCGCAGCTGCGGCGCCGTGAAGTGGGCCTCGCGGCCATCGGCCCAGCCCAGTTCGAGCATGCCGCTGGCCTGGTGCCACACCAGCTGGGTGGGCACCGTGTCGGTGTAGGGGGTCATGGCGGCTTCTACACCAGGTGGCCGACGCCCTGCGGGCCGACCTCGGTGCTCAGGCCCACGAGGCCGCCGTCGCTCAGCTCGCCGCCCATCGCGGCGATGCTCTCCTCGCGGATCAGGCCCTTGATCTGCTTGACCATGGCTGCGAACTCGGGCTCGGAGGTCATGGCCGCCGTGCGCGGCCGCGGCAGCGGCACGTCCAGCTCGGCCTTGATGCGCCCGGGGCGTGCCGTCATCACATAGATGCGGTCGGACAGGAACACCGCCTCCTCGATGTCGTGCGTGATGAACAGCACCGAGATGCGCAGGCGCTGCCACATGTTGGTCAGGATCTCCTGCATGACCACGCGGGTCTGCGAGTCCAGCGCGCCGAAGGGCTCGTCCATCAGCAGCACCTGCGGGCTGGTGGCCAGTGCGCGGACGATGCCCACGCGCTGCTTCATGCCGCCGGAGAGCTGGTCGGGGTAGTGGTTCTCGAACGCCAGCAGTCCGGCCAGGCCCAGCAGCGTGCGCGCCTGCGCCTGGCGCTCGTTGGCGGATGCGCCCTTCATACGCAGGCCGAACTCGACGTTCGCGCGCACCGTCATCCACGGGAACAGCGAGTACTGCTGGAACACCACGCCGCGGTCCGAGCCCGGGCCGGTGATGCGCTGGCCGTCCAGCAGCACCTGGCCACCGGTGGGCTTGAGGAAGCCGGCCACCGCGTTCAGCAGCGTCGACTTGCCGCAGCCGGAAGGGCCGATCAGCGACACGAACTCGCCGGGCCGCACATGCACGTTTGCGGAGCGCACGGCCTCGAAGTCCTGGCCCTTGCTTTGGAAGCGGATGTGCAGGTCGCGCACGTCGACGCGGCCATGGGATGCAACGCTCATGTCCATCATGGGGCTCCGGTTGAGTGGGCTTGCCAGGGCATGGCGAGCTTGGCGAGGAGCCTGATGGCGCCGCTGCACAGCAGGCCCAGCACGCCGATGGTGATCATGCCGAGCGCGATCTCGGCATAGCTGATCAGCGAGTAGGCCTCCCAGGTGAAGTAGCCGATGCCGAACTGCCCCGAGATCATCTCGGCGGCGATCAGCGACACCCACGCCACGCCCATGCCCACCGCCAGGCCCGTGAAGATGTGCGGCAGCGCGCCGGGCAGCACGACGTGGCGCAGCAGGCTGGCCTCGCCGGCGCCCAGCGTGCGCGCCGCGCGCAGCAGCACCGGGTCGATGGCCTCCACGCCGTGCACGGTGTTGAGCAGGATGGGGAAGAAGGCGCCGAGGAAGGTGATGAAGACGATGCTCACCTCGTTGTCCGGCCACAGCATGATGGACATGGGCACCCAGGCGATGGCCGGGATGGGGCGGAAGACCTCCAGCGCCGGCATGGCCAGTGCGCGCGCCCAGCGGTAGCGGCCGATCACCACGCCCAGGCCCACGCCCAGCGCGGTGGCCACCAGGAAGCCCAGCAGGATGCGCCGCACGCTGATGCCGATGTTGGTGACGAACTTGGGGCTCTGGTTGACCTCCACCACCTTCTCCAGTACCTGGGCCGGCGTCGGGATGTTGTTGAAGCGGATGTAGGCGTCCAGCTTGTAGTGCGTGGCCAGTTGCCAGAACAGCAGCACGCTGGCGATGGAGATGGCCCCCAGCAGCGCCGCCGCGCCCCGGCCCTGCCAGAAGCGTTGCCACAGGCTGGGTGCGGTGGCCGCCGGCAGCGGCAGGGGCAGGGGCGTCACGCCCTGGCCGATGTGGGTGGGCGGCGTGGGCTTGTGCACCGCCGCTGCAGCAGCAACGGCGGGCGGCGCATAGGCCTGGAGGTGGGGCAGGGCGCTCATGGTGTCACTTCGTGCTGGCGACAACGATGGCCGAGGCCTGGCCCAGCGCTTCTGCGAAGGTGGCGAGCCGGCCGTTGTTCTTGGCGGCATAGGCCTCGGCGTCCTTCTTCAGCAGGAAGGGCACGGCCACCGGCGCCTTGGGGTTGCTGGTGTCGACCGCGTAGAAGGCCTTGTCGGCGACGACCTTGATGCCCAGCGCCTTGTCGTAAAGGTAGGCCACGTTGACCTTCTTGCCCGCGGCCTCGTACTGCTTCACGCCGGCCAGCAGGCAGGAGGGCGAACTGACCGGGACGATCTCGCCTGTGGACAGCCAGATCTCGCCCGCGTCCTTGGGGCGCGTGACCGGCACCTTGCAGATGGGGTCGGTGCCGGTGATGTCGTAGTTGGCCAGCGTCTGCTTCTGCGCCTCGTAGTCCTGGCCGCGCTGCTTGAAGGCTTCGCGCAGATAGCTTTCGTTGACCCAGGCGGGGATGTCGAATTCCTTGACGCGGCCCAGCTTGGACAGCACGCCGTGGGCGATCTTGATGGTCTCGACCCAGCGCGGCTTGATGCTCGGGTCCAGCGTGTGGATGCCGCCCGGGCCGAGGAAGAGATAGACCACCTCCTTCTCGATCTTGGTCCACTCCTGGATCTTGGCGGCGGCCAGCTTGGGGTCCTTGCGCAGCCAGTCGTTGGCCTCCATCAGCGCCTTGATGTAGGCGACCACGGCCTCGGGGTATTTGTCGGCGAACTCCTTGCGCACGACGACGCCGTGGAAGGTCGGGATCTTGGTCTGCGCGCCGTCGAAGATCTTGCGCGCGAAGCCGCGGTGCGGCAGCAGGTCGGCAAAGGGCACGAAGTCGCCGTGGCCGTCGATCTTCTTTTCCTGCAGGTTGGTGGTGCCCACCTCGGGGCTCTGGCTGACCAGGTTCCAGTAGTCCGCAGGCCAGCCGCGCTCCTGCATGGCCTGCAGCATCATGCCGTGGGCGGCTGAGCCGAAGGGCACCGAGACCGTCTTGCCCTTGAGGTCTGCCAGCTCGTAGTAGGGGCTGTCCTTGTGCACCACCACGCCGTTGCCCGAGCCGAAGGCGTTGTAGGCGATGACGGCGACCAGCAGCGTCTCGTTGCCCTTGTTCTGCTGGCCGGTGGCGCCGTTCACCAGCAGCGGGTAGTCGCCCATCATGCCGATCTGCAGCTTGTTGGCGATCATGCCGTTGGTGACCGGCGGGCCGGAGGTGAAGTTCTGCCAGTCGAGCTTCCACTCGATGTTGGCGTACTTGCCCGTCTTGGGCAGGTGCTTCTCCAGGAGCTTCATCTCCTTGAGCACGATGCCGCCGGTCACCGTGTTGGTGGTGGTGTTCTGCGTGCCTATGCCGATGGTCACCACCTGCTTGGCGGCCTGGGCGGTCGGCGCCAGGAAGACCGCGCAGAGCGCGAGGCACTTCACGAGCGAGGAAGGGATTTGCGAGAGCTGGGTCAACTTCATCTCAATCTCCTGGCAGTCGGGTAGGTTCAAAAGCAGCGGCGCAAGATCGGTGCCTGCGCTGTGTCGGATATCAGGCGGGCTGGGCGGTCTCCGTCAGCAGCGCGCGCTTGTGGGGCTGGTTCGCCCAGTGCTCGGCGTCGGGCAGCGGGTCCTGCGCGGCGGTGATGAGCGGCCATTGCGCGGCGAGGCGGCGGTTCAGTTCGATGTATTCGCGCTGCTCGGCGGGCAAGTCCTTCTCGTCGAAGATGGCCTCGACGGGGCACTCGGGCACGCAGACGCCGCAGTCGATGCAGACCTCGGGGTCGATGACGAGAAAGTCGGGGCCTTCGTGGAAGCACTCCACGGGGCAGGCCGCGACGCAGTCGGTGTACTTGCAGCGGATGCAAGCCTCGGTGACGACGAAGCTCATGCTGCACCTCCCGCCGGGCCGTCCCAAGGCAGGTGCGCGCCCCCTCGGGGGGCAGCGAACGCAAGTGAGCGTGGGGGCTTCATGCATTGCTCCCGTTCATCTGGATGGTGGTGAGCGCCAGCTTGGACAGCTTGCGCACGTCGGGGTCGGGGTCGCGCAGCGTGCGCTCCAGCGGCGTGATGGCGCGCGGGTCGCCGATCTCGCCGAGCGCGATGACGGCCTCCTTGCGCAGGTTGCTGACCGGGTGGATCAGCGCCTCCACCAGCGCCATCACGCCGTCACGCGCCTTCAGCTTGCCCAGGGACCGCGCGGCTTTCACGCGCACCTGCCAGAACTCGTCGTCCATGGCCCGCACGAGGTTGGGCACGCCGAGGATGGAGCCCGTCTTGGCGAAGGTCGTGGCGGCTTCCTCGCGCACCTGCCACACCGGGTCGGCGAGGGCCCGGCTCAGCGCGGGATGCACGCTGACGTCGGCATCGTTGGCAAAGCTCAGCGCGCCCACCGCGACGCGGCGCACCTCGGCGTCGTCGTCGTGCGCCGCGACCTCGGTCAGCGCGGAGATGGCCTGCGGCTTTTTCAGATAGCCCAGCACGCTGACGGCCGCGCGGCGCACTTTCGCGTCCGCATGTGCCAGCGCCGCCATGGCCGGGTCAAAGGCAGCGTCCACGCGCAAGGCCTTCACGGCCTGCAGCGCGGCGGCCTGCACCTCGGGGTCGGCGTCGCTGAGGTAGGGCAGCAGCGCGGTGGCCGAGGCCGGGTCCTTCAGTTCGGCCAGCGTGTAGGCGACGGCGGCGCGCACGTCGGCGTCCTCGTCCTTCAGCAGCGGCGCCAGCGCAGCCAGCACCTCGGGCTCCTCGAAGCCTTCCAGCGCCTTGGCGGCTTCGAGCCGCACGGTGGCGTCAGCGTCCGACAGCGCCGCGATCAGCAGCGGCGCAATGTCGTCTTCCTCGTCGGTGTAGGGCAGGTCGATGACGGCGATGCGGCGCACGCCGGCATCGGGATTGCGGAGGCGGTCATGGAGGGTGGCCATCGTGATCACCTCACCAGGTAGGGGATGTCGACGCGCACCGCGCCGGTGGGGCAGTCCTTCTCGCAGGGCATGCAGTACCAGCATTCATCGAACTTCATGAACGCCTTGTTCTTGCTCAGGTCGATGGCCAGCACGTCGAGCGGGCAGACGTCGACGCAGACGGTGCAGCCCTTGTCGGCGATGCACTTGTCCTCGTCGATGACGACGGGGGCTTGTGTTCGGGTGATTGCAATGGTCATGGCGATCTCCTCGTTAGGCTGCAGCCGGGGTGGCGACGCGCAGGCGCTGATAGGCGGACTTCTCTTCCTCGTTCAGCTCCACGACGTAGGGCTCCACCTCGCGCTTGCGGAACACGGCGTTGCCGTTGGCGTCGCTGGTCACGTTGGTGTGGCAGAACCAGTCGGCGTCGTTCTTCTCCGGGTGGTCCACGCGCAGGTGGTACAGGCCCCAGCGGCTCTCGGTGCGGTAGAGCGACGCGCGCGCCGCCAGCTCGGCGCAGTCGCGGATGGTGTGGGCCTCCATGGCCCGCATCAGCTCGTGCGGGTCGGCCGCGCCCATGTGCTGCAAGTCCTCGCGGATCTCGTCGAAGCGCTGCAGGCCGATCTCCATCTTGCGGGTGACCTTGGGCGGCTGCAGGTAGTCGTTGACGATGCGGCGGGTCTTGTATTCGACCTGGAAGGGCGTGAGGCCTTCGACCTTGCCCAGCGGCGCGTAGACGCGGGCCTTCTCCTTCTCCACCTGGCCGGCGTCGAGCCCGGACTGCGCAACGCGGCTGACATAGTCCGCCGCGTTCTCGCCGCAGAACTTGCCGTAGACGAAGGCGCCCAGCATGTAGTTGTGCGGGATGCTGGCGCAGTCGCCGGCCGCATACAGCCCGGGGATGGAGCATTCGCCGCGCTCGTTGGTCCAGATGCCCGAAGCGCTGTGGCCGCTGCAGAAGCCGATCTCAGAGATGTGCATCTCGATCATCTGCTTGCGGTAGTCGGTGCCGCGGCCTTCGTGGAAGCGGCCGCGGCTGGGCCGCTCGTTGGTGTGCAGGATGTGCTCGATCTCGCTGATCGTTTCTTCAGCCAGGTGGTCGAGCTTCAGGAACACCGGGCCCTTGCCGCCTTCGAGTTCGTTGAAGAACTCCATCATCATCTGGCCGCTCCAGTAGTCGCACTCGATGAAGCGCTGGCCGGCGTTGTTGGACGTGTAGCCGCCGAACGGGCCGGTCACGTAGGCGCAGGCCGGGCCGTTGTAGTCCTTGATCAGCGGGTTGATCTGGAAGCACTCGAGGTTGGTCAGCTCGGCCCCTGCGTGATAGGCCATCACATGGCCCTCGCCGCAGTTGGTGGGGTTCTCGTAGGTGCCGAACAGATAGCCGCTGGCGGGCAGGCCCAGCCGCCCGGCCGCGCCGGTGCAGATGACGACGGCCTTGGCCTTGATGACGTGGAAGTCGGCCGTGCGGCAGTCAAAGCCCATGACGCCGGCGATCTCGCCGTCGGGCCCGGTCAGCAGCCTTGTCGCGACGACGCGGTTGGTGATCTCCACCCGCGCCCGCTTGAGCTGGCGGTACAGCACCCGCTTCATGTGGTGGCCCTCGGGCATGGGCAGCACATAACTGCCCAGGTGATGGACCTTGCGCACCGAGTAGTCGCCGGTCTCGTCCTTCTCGAACTTGATGCCCCAGCGGTCCAGCTCCTCGATCATCGGGAAGCTGTTGGCCGCGTAGGCATAGACACCCTTCTGGTCGACGATGCCGTCGTTGGCGACGGTGATCTCCTTGGTGTACTGCTCGGGTGTGGCATGGCCGGGGATGACGGCGTTGTTCAGGCCGTCCATGCCCATGCTGATGGCGCCGCTGCGCTTGACGTTGGCCTTGTCCAGCACCAGCACGCGCAGCTTGGGGTTCTTCTCCTTGGCCTTCACGGCGGCCATCGGGCCGCCGGTGCCGCCGCCGACGATGACGATGTCGTATTCGGTTTCGATCGTGTTCATGTGCTCGCTCTCCTCAAGAGGCTCGTTCCGAAACGGGAACGCGATCGACCCTGACCTTGTACTGAAAGGCGTCGCCGCGGTAATAGAGGTGCTCGTAGTCGATGGGCGCGCCATCGGCCGTGTGCGTGGTGCGTTCGATGAACAGCACCGGCGAGCCGGCCTCGACCTTGAGCTGCGCGGCCAGCATCTCGTCGGCCAGCGTCGAGCCGATCTGCAGTTCGGCGTGACCGAGGGCCAGGCCGTAGTCGTTCTCGAGGATGACGAAGATGTCGCGCGCCGCCAGGTCTTCCTTGGCCAGGCGCTGGCCTATGGACGAGGGCACATAGGTCACATCCAGCGAGATGGGCTCGCGGTTCAGGAAGCGCAGGCGCTGCAGCTCCGTGACCTTGGCGCGTTTGGGCAGGTGCAGCTTCTCGGCGACCTGCGGCGACGGCGTCACCGTCTTGATGGCCAGCACGCGGGCGAAGGTCTCGTAGCCCATCTGCCGCATCGCCTCGCCGAAGCCCTGCAGCCGGCCCAGGTCCTGGAAGGCCTTGGGCTTGGAGACGAAGCTGCCCTTGCCGTGAATGCGGAAGATCAGGCCCTCGTTCTGCAGGTCGTTGAGCGCCTGCCGCACGGTGATGCGGCTGACGTCGAACGCGGCCATCATCTCGCTCTCCGACGGCATCTGCTGATGCGGCTGGTAGCTGCCATCGAGGATGCGTGCGCGCAGGATCTCCTTGATCTGCGTGTACAGCGGCTGGGGTGACGACAGCTTGATCCGAGGCTCGCCGCCCAACTCGGGGGCGGTGACCAGCGTCAAGGATTTCCTAGCTGCGAGAGCGCCTTTGCTCATGGCCGTCCAACTCGTTATGACAAGTCAGTACGAGCACGAGCCGTGCCAGGTTTTATGCCGGCTGCGGACGAGGGTGCTTCAGCGCGGGCGAGACGCCCCTGACGCCCTGGCAGCGAGGGTGGAGATCCATGAATCCGCACCGGCAAGACGGGCGCTGAGGGCCGCACCGAGGCGGGCTGGTGCGCCAAACTTGAGCGCGCCGCCGCTCGTTTTCAGTGCGGCGCCGGCGCGATCAGCCCGGCATGGCGTCGGTGGACAGCGCCATCGTGCAGCGGTGCGGCAGCACGAAGCCGGTGGCGGCATCGGCGTAGGCCGTGGTCTGGATGAAGGGCGCCCACGACTGGACGGTGCCGAAGATGGTGGCGAAGGCCACGTCCGCCGCATCGCGGCCGGTGCCGAAGCGCACGAAGCCCATCGGAATGGCCGTGCCCGACGCGTCGAAGATGTACCAGCGCCCGCCCAGATAGACCTCGGCATAGGCGTGGAAGTCCGGCGGGCCCAGCACCGGGTCGGCGCCGTAGTCCGTGCCGGTCGTGAAGCGGGCCGGGATGTTCAGCGCCCGGCACAGCGCCACCATCAGGTGAGTGAAGTCGCGGCAGACGCCGGCGCGCTCGATCAAGGTGTCGACGGCGGACGTGGTCGAGTTGGACGTGTTCGATGCGAACGACACGTGGCGCTGTATCCACTCGGCGATGTACTGCACCCGGCCATAGCCCGCCGGCACCGAGCCGAACTCGGCGGTCGCCAGCTTGATGAGCCGGTCCGACTGGCAGTAGCGGCTGGGGTAGATGTACTGCAGCACCTCCAGCGGCAATTGGTGCACCGGCACTTCATGAAGGTCGGCGGGCTGGTCCTGGCGGTGGGCCAACTCTACGGTGGCCTCGTAGCTGATCTCCAGCGGGCCCGGCAGCGCCTGCAGGCGCAGATGGCGGTTGCCGGTGCGGCTGTCGGTCTGCAGCTCGGACGGGATGTTCTGGCTCAGCGTCAGGTTCTCGGACGAGACGCGCTGGCAGGGCGTGTAGGCCGGGTGGATGTTGAGGATGAAGTCAGCGCCGGGTGCAGACACTTCGTACTTCAGCTGCACTTGCAATTCCATGCGGATCATGCGGCGGTGCTTTCAATGGTTTGGGTGGCAATGGCGGCCTGCGGGGCGGGCCGTGGTGTGAAGTTCATCGGGTTGTCGCCGCGCACGCCGGCGCCGATCACGTCGTGGATGAAGGCGAGCTTGTCCAGCACGGCGTCTGGCATCGTGAACGGATAGCTGTCGCGCCCGCCGAGGCTGCGCGACATGGCGTTGATGAACTGCGACACCGGCAGCCAGTGCCGGATGACCTTGGCCTGCACGTCGGTCGCGTCGGCGGCGATCACCTCGGCCCGCACCGTGGTGCCGCCGGGCACCGCGTGGTCCAGCTGCAGGCCCCAGGAGGTGGCCGTCTCCAGCCCGTCCTGCAGGTGCATGTAGTGGGCCCAGCACTCCGCCCAGTCCTCCCAGGGGTGGGAGCTGGCATAGGCGCTGACGAAGCTTGTCTGCCAGTCGGCCTTGGGCGCGCTGTAGTGCTGCTTGAGCGCCTTGCCGTAGTCGGCCCGCTCGTCGCCGAACATCTCGCGGAACTTGCCGATGTTGGGTGTGTCGCGGATGAGCCGGTCCCAGTAGTAGTGGCCGATTTCATGGCGCAAGTGCCCCAGCAGCGTGCGGTAGGGCTCCCGCATCTGGGCACGCACGCGCTCGCGCTGGGCGTCGTCGGCCTCGGCGATGTTGAGCGTTATGAGGCCGTTGTCGTGGCCGGTCAGCACCTTCTTTTCGGGGTCGGTCTGTTCCATCAGCGCGAACGCGACGCCGTGCCGGGCGTCCTCGGCCTTGGACGGGAAGGGCAGGCGCCAGGACGCCAGGCTGTAGGCCAGCTGCCGCTTGGCGGCCTCGATGCTGCGCCAGTAGCCGTGGTTCTCGGCCTTGGCGAGCTGCGGGCGCACCTTGGTCGTGCGGCACGACAGGCACAGCGGCTCCGCCTCGCCCGCGCCGACCATCCAGTTGCAATGCACCGGCGCCACGTGGTTGGCGCAGCGCCGGAACGCCGCCGTGCCCGTCACGCGCAGCCAGTCGCCGCTTTCGTCCTCGTCGAACGAGCCGAGGGTCAGCTCCGCCGGGATGAAGCCCAGCCTGGCCTTGCAGACGTCGCAGGACGTGTTCTCGAAGAAGACGCGGGTTTGGCAGCGTTCGCAGCAGAAGGTTTTCATGGCGTTGGAGATGGATGGCCAGCAGGCGTGGCTTATCTTGACCGGCTGCCGGTTGCGGCGGTGTAGGCGAACCGAGCTTCCTGTGCTCGGCCGCAGAGAAAAATGAGATTCAGGCCCCAGGTAAACCCGTTTCGGGCGACATTCGGGGCCTGCCTAGAATTTGTTGCATCGCACCAGGAGACACCCGCATGGCGACTGCCCGCAAAAAGCCGGCATCCACGACCGAGAAAACCACCGGCCCCGACATCAACCCGGGCGTGCGCATTCTCAAGAAGTACCCCAACCGCCGCCTCTACGACACGCAGACCAGCAGCTACATCACGCTGGCCGACGTGAAGGCCATGGTGCTGGACGGCACCGCCTTCGAGGTGCACGACGCCAAGAGCAACGAGGACCTGACGCGCGCCATCCTGCTGCAGATCATCCTGGAGGAGGAGACCGGCGGCGTGCCGATGTTCTCGGCCAACTCGCTGGCGCAGATCATCCGCCTGTACGGCCATGCGATGCAGGGCGTCATGGGCGGGCTGCTGGAGCGCCAGATGCAGGCCTTCACCGACATGCAGCAGCGCTTCACCGAGCAGACGCCGGGCATGCCCTTCACGCCCGAGGCCTGGACGGGCCTGATGGGCGGCTATGCCGAGCAGTCCAAGACGCTGATGAACCAGTGGCAGGAACAGCTGAAATCGGCGGGTGCGCTGTTCCCGTTCGTGCCGAAAAAGTAAGGTCCGCGCCACATCGCCGAAAATGCGGCGATGAATGCATCGACCACCTCCGTCCCGAAGATCGGTTTCGTATCGCTCGGCTGCCCCAAGGCGCTGACCGACAGCGAGCTGATCCTCACCCAGCTCCGCGCCGAGGGCTACGAGACCTCCAAGACCTTTGCCGGCGCCGACCTGGTGATCGTCAACACCTGCGGTTTCATCGACGACGCCGTCAAGGAGAGCCTGGACACCATCGGCGAGGCCCTGGCCAAGAACGGCAAGGTCATCGTCACGGGCTGCCTGGGCGCCAAGGCAGGTGCTGCCAGCAGCGATGCCGGCAGCCTGGTGCGGGAGATGCACCCCAGCGTGCTGGCCGTGACCGGCCCGCATGCCACGCAGGAGGTCATGGACGCGGTGCACACGCACGTGCCCAAGCCCCACGACCCCTTCGTCGACCTGGTGCCCAGCTACGGCGTCAAGCTCACGCCCAAGCACTACGCCTACCTGAAGATCAGCGAGGGCTGCAACCACCGCTGTTCGTTCTGCATCATCCCCAGCATGCGCGGCGACCTGGTGTCCCGCCCCATCGGCGACGTGCTGAACGAGGCACGCGCGCTGTTCGAGAGCGGCGTGAAGGAGTTGCTGGTCATCAGCCAGGACACCTCGGCCTACGGCGTGGACGTGAAGTACCGCATGGGCTTCTGGGACGGCAAGCCGGTCAAGACCCGCATGCTGGACCTCGTCGCCCAGCTCGGCGAGATCGCCAAGCCGTTCGGCGCCTGGGTGCGGCTGCACTACGTCTACCCCTATCCGCATGTGGACGAAGTGCTGCCGATGATGGCCGAGGGCCTGGTGCTGCCCTACCTGGACGTGCCCTTCCAGCATTCCCACCCCGATGTGCTCAAGCGCATGAAGCGCCCGGCCAACGGCGAGAAGAACATGGAGCGCATCCTGCGCTGGCGCGAGGCCTGCCCGGAGCTGGTCATCCGCTCGACCTTCATCGCCGGCTTCCCCGGCGAGACCGAGGCCGAGTTCCAGCATCTGCTGGACTTCATGCAGGAAGCGCGCATCGACCGCGCGGGCTGCTTCGCCTACTCGCCCGTCGAGGGTGCCAGCGCCAACGACATCGAAGGCGCGCTGCCCACCGAGGTCCGCGAGGAACGCCGAGCGCGCTTCATGGCGGTGGCCGAACAGGTGTCCACGGCCAAGCTGCAGGCCCGTGTCGGCCAGACGCTGCAGGTGCTGGTCGACTCCGCCCCAGGCCTGGGCCGCAAGGGCGGCGTGGGTCGCTCCTATGCCGACGCGCCCGAGATCGACGGCACCGTCAAGATCCTGCCGCCCGAGAAGGCCAGCAAGACGATGAAGGTGGGCGACTTCGTGCGCGCCCGCGTCGTGGCCGCTGATGGGCACGACCTGGTCGCCACGCTCGTATGACCCGGGGGCCTGCTACCGAGCTGATCCACCACCCCTACCGTGCGCCGGAAGGCTGGGACGCGATACCGGTGCCCGTGGCCAAGGCATCGACCGTGTTGTTCAAGGACACGGCCGACCTGCACAGGCCCCGCCCGCGCGACGGCCTGAGCTACCGCTATGGCCTGCATGGCACGCCCACCAGCTACACGCTGGCCGCGCGCATCGCCACGCTGGAGCATGCCGAGCACTGCCTGCTGGTGCCCAGCGGCCTCGCGGCCGTGACGCTGCCGTCGCTGGCCGTGCTGCGCCCGGGCGATGAGGTGCTGGTGCCGGACAACGTCTACGGACAGAACCGTTATCTGACCGAGTCCTGGCTGCCGCAGTGGGGCGTTACGCATCGCTTCTACGACCCGCTGACGGTGCCCGAGATGCGCGACAACACCAAGCTGGTCTGGCTGGAAGCGGCAGGCTCCATCACGCTGGAGTTCCCGGACCTGCTCGGCACGCTGGCCGCCTGCCGCGCGCGAGGCATCACGACGGCGCTGGACAACACCTGGGGCGCGGGCCTGGCCTTCAACGGCTTCGAGCCGGCGCCGCAGACCCACCCGGGCCTGGGCGCCGACATCGTCATGCAGGCGCTGACCAAATACCCCAGCGGCGGCGCCGACGTGCTGATGGGCTCGGTCTGCACTCGTGACCGCCGGCTGCACGACAAGCTCAACCACGCGCACGAGCATCTGGGCTACGGCCTGGGCCAGAACGACGTGGAGCTGGTGCTGCGCGGCCTGCCGACGATGCCGCTGCGCTACGAGGCGCAGGACCGCGTGACGCGCGAACTGGCGGGCTGGATGGCCGGGCGACCTGAAGTGGCGCGCGTCTTCCATCCAGCGCTGCCGGACTCGCCCGGTCATGAAAACTGGCTGGCCGTGGGCGGTGTGGGTGCGGCCTGCCTGTTCTCAGCTGTCTTCAAGCCCGAGTACAGCGCAGCCCAGGTGGATGCCTTCGTCGATGCGCTGCAGCTCTTCGGTATCGGCTATTCCTGGGCCGGCCCGATGAGCCTGGCCGTGCCCTACGACATGAGCCGCAGCCGCGACCTGCCGCTGCCGTTCAATGGCGGCACGCTGGTGCGGTTTGCAATTGGTCTGGAGGACGGTGCCGACCTGAAAGCCGACCTCGAACAAGCGCTGTCAGCTCTTGTTTGACACCTTGTGGCGCATCAGCTGGCCCCGCTCTCGTTCCCAGTCCCGCTGTTTCTCGGTATTGCGCTTGTCGTGCTCGGCCTTGCCCTTGGCCAGCGCGATGTCGGCCTTCACGCGGCCGCCCTTGTAGTGCAGGTTCAGCGGCACGAGCGTGAAGCCGCGCTGCTCGACCTTGCCCACCAGCCGCTTGATCTCGGCCTTGTGCATCAGCAGCTTCTTGGTGCGGTCCGCCTCGGGCGACACATGGGTGGACGCGCTGCGCAGCGCGTTGATCCGGCAGCCGATCAGGAACAGCTCGCCGTTCTTGATCAGCACATAGCCGTCGGTCAGCTGCACCTGGCCCGCGCGGATGGCCTTGATCTCCCAGCCGGACAGCACCACCCCGGCCTCGAACTGTTCCTCGATGTGGTAGTCGTAACGGGCGCGGCGGTTCTCGGCGATGGACATGGGGACGCAAATGGGGGCGATGCCCCTCAATACAATTTGTCCATTCTATGAAGCAGGTCAAAAAGTCCGTTCTGCTCTGGTACACGCCGCGCGAGATGTACGAGCTGGTCACCGCCGTGGAGCGCTATCCCGAGTTCCTGCCCTGGTGCAACAAGGTCGACGTGCTGGCGCGCGAGGGCGATGCCGTCACGGCCCGGCTGCACCTGGCCTACGCCGGCGTGCGCCATGCGTTCACGACGCGCAACCGCAACGATGAGGCCGAGCTGAGCGTCGACATGGAACTGGTCGATGGCCCCTTCTCGCATCTGGACGGGCTGTGGCAGTTCCTGCCGCTGAACAAGCCCGGCACCGAGGGCGAGCCCACCGCCTGCAAGATCGTCTTCGACCTGAAGTACGCCTTCAACAGCGGCGCTCTGGAGGCGGTGGTCAGCCCGGTGTTCGACCGCATCGCCAACACCTTCGTCGACGGCTTCGTGCAGCGCGCGGAAAGCCTCTACGGTGCGCGTTGAGCTGGTCTGGAGCCCTCAGGCCGGCGATGTGCGGCAGCGCTGGCTGGAGGTGGAGGAGGGCGCCACGATTGAATCGGCGCTGCGTGGCTGCGCCGACTTTGATCTCGATCTCGACCAGTTCCGCATCGGCATCTGGGGCCGCGTGCGGCCGCTGGAAACAGCGCTGCGCGAGCGCGACCGCATCGAGGTCTATCGGCCGCTGACTGTCGATCCGATGGAGGCGCGGCGGCTGCGCTATGCCAAGCGCGGCGAGCGCATCGTGTCGCGCCACCGGCCCAAGGCGGGCGGCTGAACAGCCCCTACTTGCACTCGCTGGTGATCAAGTTGCGGGCGCGCTCGACTTCGGCCTGGCGCTGCACATCGTCCATGAAGACGCGCTCACCCTGCTCGTTGGTGCGTGTGATGCGGATGCCGCTCTGCAGGTCGCGCAGGTTGCCCTGAGCGCGGGTGCAGTTCTCGCGCCGCTGTTCGGCGACGCGGCGCGCCTCTTCCTTCTGCTTGGCGGCGTCGCGCTCCTGCTCCTGCTTCTGGCGCGCAGCTTCCTGGCCCGGCGCGCTGGCGGCCGGCCGGGGTGCGGGGGCTGACGCCGCGCTGGCGGGCTGGCCGGCGGGCACGATGCCGACGATGCGAGAAGGGGCGGCGGGGCGCTGCAGGATGTCCTTGTCCGGCGTGCCGGTCGGGGGCGGTCGGTCGCTGTATTGCACGTTGCCCTTGGCATCCTTCCACTTCCACTGGGCCTGGGCGGACGCGGCCAGGACCAGGCCGATCAAGATAAGCATGAGGGGCTTGCGACGCATGCGGTCAGTGTAGCCCTGAGGCCCTCCGTATAATGCCGCTTTGCGACTGGAGCTTTCCTCATGCGCCTTCTCGGCAAAGCGCTCACCTTCGACGACGTTCTGTTGGTGCCAGCGTTCTCCCAGGTGTTGCCCCGTGACACCAGCCTTGCGACCCGCCTGTCGCGCAACATCCCCCTGAATCTGCCGCTGGTGTCCGCCGCGATGGACACCGTGACCGAGGCCCGCCTGGCGATCGCGATCGCGCAGGAAGGTGGCATCGGCATCGTGCACAAGAACCTCAGCGCCGAGGCGCAGGCACGTGAAGTTGCCCGCGTCAAGCGCTACGAGAGCGGCGTCGTCCGCGAGCCGCTGACCGTCGGCCCCAACACCACGGTGCGCGAGGCCGTGGAGCTGACCCGCCAGCACGGCTTCTCGGGCTTCCCGGTCGTCGAAGGCAAGCGCGTCATCGGCATCGTCACCGGCCGCGACCTGCGTTTCGAGACCCGCATGGATGCCCGCGTCAGCGAGATCATGACGCCGGCCGAGCGGCTCATCACCGTCAAGGATGGCGCGTCCACCGACGAAGCCAAGGCGCTGATGCACAAGCACAAGCTGGAGCGCGTCGTCGTCGTCAATGACGCCTTCGAGCTGCGCGGCCTGATGACCACCAAGGACATCACCAAGCAGACCAGCTTCCCCAATGCCGCGCGTGACGCCCAGGGCAAGCTGCGCGTCGGCGCGGCGGTCGGCTTCGGCGACGACACCGAGCAGCGCGTGGAACTGCTGGTGCGGGCTGGCGTCGACGCCCTCATCGTCGACACGGCTCACGGCCACAGTGCTGGCGTGCTGGAGCGCGTGCGCTGGGTCAAGAGCCAGTACCCGAACGTCGACGTCATCGGCGGCAACATCGCCACCGGCGCCGCAGCGCTGGCGCTGGTGGAAGCTGGCGCGGATGGCGTCAAGGTCGGCATCGGCCCCGGCTCCATCTGCACGACCCGCATCGTCGCCGGCGTCGGCGTGCCGCAGATCACGGCCATCGACAACGTCGTCACGGCGCTCAAGGGCACCGGCGTGCCGGTCATCGCCGATGGCGGCGTTCGCTACTCCGGTGACCTGGCCAAGGCCATCGCTGCCGGCGCCGACTGCGTGATGATGGGCGGCGCCTTCGCCGGCACCGAAGAAGCCCCGGGCGAGGTCATCCTCTACCAGGGCCGCACTTTCAAGAGCTACCGCGGCATGGGGTCCATGGGCGCGATGGCCAAGGGCAGCGCGGACCGCTACTTCCAGGACACGTCCGCCAACAACCCGAACACGTCCAAGCTGGTGCCCGAAGGCATCGAGGGCCAGGTGCCTTACAAGGGCTCGGTCGTGCAGGTCATTTTCCAGATGGCCGGTGGCCTGAAGGCGTCCATGCACTACTGCGGCTGCGGGTCAATTGAAGACATGCAGAACCGGGCAGAGTTCGTCGAGATCACGACGGCCGGCATGCGCGAGAGCCATGTCCACGACGTGCAGATCACCAAGGAAGCACCGAACTACCGCAGCGAGTGAGCTGCTGACAGCCAAACGGGGCGATGCCAATCGCCCCGTTTCTCTTTTCAGGAACGATGAGCAGCACCTCTCCGACACGCACCCCGGCCATGGGTTTCATCATGGCCGCCGTGCTGATCGACATGATCTCGATCGGCCTGATGGTGCCGGTGCTGCCTCACATCGTCGGCACGTTCACCACCAGCAACGACGAGCAGACCTCGGCCTTCCTGCTGGTGACCATGGCCTTCGGCGTGGCCAATTTCGTTGGCTCGCCCATCCTCGGCGCGTTGTCGGACCGTTTTGGCCGCCGGCCGGTGTTGCTGATCGGCTTTGCCGGCCTGGCGCTCAGCTTCTTCGTGACGGCGATGGCCACGGCGCTGTGGATGCTCGTGGCGGTGCGCCTGTTCTCGGGGGCCATGCAGGCCAACATCGCCATCGCCAATGCCTATGTGGCCGACATCAGCGCGCCGGAGGACCGCGCGCGGCGCTTCGGCCAGCTGGGTGCGATGTTTGGTGTCGGCTTCATCCTGGGGCCCGTCATCGGTGGCTGGCTGGGCCACTACGACATCCACTGGCCTTTCATCGCTGCGGGCAGCATGGCCTTGCTGAACTGGTGCTATGGCTTCTTCGTGCTGCCCGAGTCGCTGCCGCTGGACCGGCGCACGCCGTTCGACTGGCGCAAGGCCAACCCGGTGTCGGCGCTGCACGGCCTGGCGGCGCTGAAGGGCGTCGGCTCCCTGGTCGCCGTCATCGCGCTGGCGTCGCTGTCGCAGTACATGCTGCACATGACCTGGGTGCTTTACACCAAGTTCCGCTTCGGCTGGGGGCCACTGGAGGTCAGCTGGTCGCTGTTCGCCGTCGGTATCGTCTCCGTCATCAGCCAGGGCGTGCTGCTCAAGCCGCTGCTGGCCCGCTTCGGCCCGCAGCGCCTGGCCCTCATCGGCATGGGCTCGGCGTCGCTGGCCTACCTCGGCTTCGGCCTCGTGACCGAGGGCTGGATGATGTACGCCGTCATCGCCTTCAACCTGCTGGGCGGCGTTGCCACCGCAGCCGTGCAGAGCATCATTTCCAATGCGGCGGGTGCCAACAGCCAGGGCCGGGCGATGGGCGCCGTGTCGTCGCTGAACAGCATGATGGCTGTCATCGCGCCGCTTATCGGCCTGACGCTGCTGGGCTGGGTCTCGCACCGCCCCGCCACCGACCCGTTGATGGGTCTGCCCTTCTTCACCTGCGCCGCGCTGCAACTGACCGGCCTGGTTCTCGCCTACCGCTTCTTCCATCGCCAGCGCCTCGCCTTGCAAACTGCCTAGCCTCAGGCTCAACACCATGCAACACGACAAAGTCCTCATCCTCGACTTCGGCTCGCAAGTCACCCAGCTCATCGCCCGCCGCGTGCGCGAAGCGGCCGTGTTTTGCGAGATCCATCCGAACGACGTTTCCGACGAGTTCATCCGGTCGTTCGCGCCCAAGGCCATCATCTTGAGCGGCAGCCATGCCTCGACCTACGAGGACCACGAACTGCGCGCGCCGCAGGCCGTGTGGGAGCTGGGCGTGCCGGTGCTGGGCATCTGCTACGGCATGCAGACCATGGCCGTGCAGCTGGGCGGCACCGTCGAGTGGAGCGATCACCGCGAGTTCGGCTACGCCGAGGTGCGCGCCCATGGACACACCAAGCTGCTGAGCGGCATCCAGGATTTCGAGACGCCCGAGGGCCACGGCATGCTGAAGGCCTGGATGAGCCACGGTGACAAGGTCACCGCGCTGCCGCCCGGCTTCAAGCTGATGGCCTCCACGCCCAGCTGCCCCATCGCCGGCATGGCCGACGAGGAGCGCGGCTTCTACGCCTTCCAGTTCCACCCCGAGGTCACGCACACCCTACAGGGCGCGGCCATCATCACGCGCTTCGTGCGCGAGATCGCCGGCTGCCAGGGCGATTGGCAGATGGGCAGCTACATCGACGAGGCCGTCGCGCGCATCCGCGAGCAGGTGGGAGACGAGGAGGTCATCCTGGGCCTTTCCGGTGGCGTCGATTCCTCGGTGGCTGCCGCGCTGATCCACCGCGCCATTGGCGACCAGCTCACCTGTGTCTTCGTCGACCACGGCCTGCTGCGCCTGAACGAAGGCGACATGGTGATGGACATGTTCGTCGGCCGCCTGCATGCCAAGGTGATCCGCGTCGACGCCAGCGAGGTCTTCCTCGGCAAGCTGGCCGGCGTGACCGACCCGGAGCGCAAGCGCAAGATCATCGGCGCCGAGTTCGTCGAAGTGTTCCAGGCCGAGGCGAGCAAGCTGAAGAACGCCAAGTGGCTGGCGCAAGGCACGATCTACCCCGACGTGGTGGAGAGCGGCGGCACCAAGACCAAGAAGGCGACGACGATCAAGAGCCACCACAACGTCGGCGGCCTGCCTGAGACGCTTGGGCTCAAGCTGCTGGAGCCGCTGCGCGAGCTGTTCAAGGACGAAGTGCGCGCGCTAGGTGTGGCCCTGGGCCTGCCGGCCGATATGGTCTACCGCCATCCCTTCCCCGGCCCCGGCCTTGGTGTGCGCATCCTCGGCGAGGTGAAGAAGGACTTCGCCGACCTGCTGCGCCGCGCCGACGCGATCTTCATCGAGGAGCTGCGCAACACCATCGACCCGGCTACGGGCAAGAGCTGGTACGCGCTGACCTCGCAGGCCTTCGCCGTGTTCCTGCCGGTGAAGAGCGTGGGCGTCATGGGCGACGGCCGGACCTACGACTACGTCGTGGCCTTGCGCGCCGTGCAGACCAGCGACTTCATGACGGCCGACTGGGCCGAGCTGCCGTATTCGCTGTTGAAGAAGACCAGCGGCCGCATCATCAACGAGGTGCGCGGCATCAATCGCGTGACCTATGACGTGAGCAGCAAGCCGCCGGCGACCATCGAGTGGGAATGATTCACAGCCGTGCCGGGTCGTCCAACGCGAAAACGGGGGGCAGGTTGCTCACGGGCATGGAGTTGAGGGCGCTCAAGCCCAATGGGAAGGTCTACAGCAGCAGTCACTCCCACCGGCGCCATCGGTTTTCACGGCTGATGGCTTGTGGTTGCCGCATTCGTCACTGCATCGACCCTTCAGGTCGGGAGACCGGCGCCGCTGTCGTCACAGAGCGCCTGAAAGACGCCTTGTGGCCACGTTCTGCGCGGGCGGCTGCCAGCCACCGCCGAGTGCTTTGAACGAGGAGATCGCAGCCCGAGCCGCCTCCGTTTGCGCTTGAGCGCGGGCGTCGGAAGCCCTCAGCAGGTTGTCATCGGCCTGCAGCACCTCGATCAGGCTGACGACACCCTTCTGATAGGCGGCGAACACCGCTGCGCGCGCACGGGTCAGCGACTCGACCCCTTGCGTCAACTCCGCAAGCTGAATCTCCCTGTTCACGAGGGCCGAGAACGCGTTCTCGACGTCTTCGGTCGCCCTGAGGGCGGCGAGGCGATAGCCGGCTAGCAACTCGGCCTCCTGGCCCTTGGCCTGTTCGATCTGCGCGTCGATGCGGCCGAAGTCGAAGAGTCGCCACCGCAGGCCCAGCACGCCGGCGGCCTGGCTGGCACCGCCGCTGAAGAGACTCCCGGCGGAAACGGAGGTGGCGCTGCCGATCAAGCCGCTCAGGGAGAACTTCGGGTAGTACTCGGCAAGCGCGACGCCGACCCGGGCGTTCGCTGCAGCCAGGCGGCGCTCCGCTGCGATCAGGTCCGGGCGACGCCGCAGCAGCTCGGCCGGCGACGCCGAAGCGGCTATCCCTGGCGCTGCCGGTATGCGGCCGCCGCCGGCCAACGCGGCGCTGTGGGTGCCCGGCAGCGCGCCCAGCAGCACATCCAGCGCGTTCATGGCCGTCGCCAGGCCGGCCCGCAGAACGGGTATCGACGCACGAAGCTGCGCCAGGGCGCCTTCGGCCTGGTGGACCTGCGTCTCCGCAGCAAGGCCCTTGCCGTGCAGCAGCTTGACCTTGTCGAGCAGTTCCTGCTGGGTCTGGACCTGACGATGGGCGATCGCCAGACGCGCCTGCAGCCCGCGGATGCTCACGTAGACATCGGCCGTCTGTGCCGCCACGACCAGGCGCACTGCGACGGCGCCGGCTTCTGAAGCCTGGTACTCGGCCTGAGCCGCTTCCTTGCCGCGCCGCAAGCCGCCGAACAGATCGAGTTCCCAGCCGGCGCTGGCGTTGACCTCGTAGGAACTCCCGTGGCGGTCAAAGCCGGGGTTGGCGTTCAGCACCTGGCCCAACGGGGTCTCCACTGATGGGTAGGCCCTTGCGGCCTGGGCGCCGACATGGCCCGACGGCAGCAAGGCGGCGTTCGCCATGCCGACGGCAGACCGCGCTTGGGCGACCCTGGCCGTGGCCTGCGCCAGGTCCAGGTTCTGCTGCAGCGCGATCTGCACCAGCCGCGCCAGTTGCGCGTCGTCGAAGGCCGCCCACCATTGCGCCAGGTCGGCGCTGCCGGTTGCCGCGCGGCGATCCACTTCGGCCTGGCCTTGGAAGCGCTCAGGGAGCGGCGCAGTGGGGTGTGTGTAGGCTGGCCCGACAGCGCAACCGGCGGTCAGGCTGGCGAGGAGGAGGAGGGCGGCAAGCGCTGAAGGGGAGGGCATGGACTCTTCCTGGAATTGAAGTGACCATAATACCAAATGGTCACTCGTTGTCCAATGTGACGCTCTCCCGTAAGCTGACGCCCATGACATCAACGAGCACCTCCCCGACGCCGGCCCGCGGCCCGGCCGACCATGACGTCCGTGCGCAAATCGTGGCTGCGGCCACCGAGCACTTCAGCCGCTACGGCTACGAGAAGACCACGGTGTCCGACCTGGCGAAGGCCATCGGCTTCTCCAAGGCCTACATCTACAAGTTCTTCGAGTCCAAGCAGGCGATTGGCGAATTGATCTGCGCGAACTGCCTGCGCGAGATCGAGGCCGAGGTCAGCGCAGCCATCGCCGAGGCTGCCCAGCCGCCTGACAAGCTGCGCCGCCTCTTCAAGGTCAGCACCGAGGCCAGCCTGCGGCTCTTCTTCCAGGACCGCAAGCTCTTCGAGATCGCCACCTCGGCGGCGACGGAGCGCTGGCAGGCCGTCATCGACTACGAAGCGCGCACGCAGCAACTGCTCCGCGACGTGCTGCAGGAAGGGCGGCAGAGCGGCGACTTCGAGCGCAAGACGCCGCTGGACGAGACCGTGATGTCCATCCACCTGGTCATGCGGCCCTATCTGAATCCGCTGCTGCTGCAGCACAGCATGGACAGCACCGAACAGGCGCCGGCGCTGCTGGCCAGCCTCGTTCTGCGAAGTTTGTCGCCCTAAATCCGTTGTGACTATTGACTGCATTGGTCACAAGAATCAAAATGAAGGTCCTGATTCGTCATCCAAGGGACCTTCATGCGCCGGCCTCGCCTCGCTCTTTCTGCCGTCATCTGCGTGTTGCCGCTGGCCTTGGCCGCTTGCGGCGAATCGACGCCCATCACGGATGCGCGCATTCAAGCGCCGCTGGTGAGGACCGCCGTCGTCCAGGACGCCTCGGGGTCGTCCCGGTCCTTCACGGGCACCGTGGCGGCGCGCGTGCAAAGCGACCTGGGCTTCCGCGTGCCGGGCAAGGTGCTGGAGCGCCTGGTCGACACGGGCCAGGCCGTGAAGCGCGGCCAGCTGCTGATGCGCATCGATCCCGTAGACCTGAAGCTGGCCGCCGAGGCCCAGCACGAGGCCGTCGCAGCCGCCAGGGCCCGTGCGCAGCAGACGGCTGACGATGAGCTCCGGTATCGCGACCTGCGCGGCACCGGCGCCATCTCGACCGCCGCCTACGACCAGGTCAAGGCGGCGGCAGACGCAGCCAAGGCGCAGCTCAGCGCCGCCGAGGCGCAGGCCAGCGTGGCCCGCAATGCGAGCCGGTACGCGGAGCTGATCGCCGATGCCGACGGCGTCGTCACCGAGACGCTGGCCGAGCCGGGGCAGGTGGTGGTGGCGGGCCAGCCGGTCGTCCGCCTGGCCCATGCGGGCCACCGCGAGGCCGTTGTCCAGTTGCCGGAGACCTTGCGCCCGGCGATCGGGGCCAAGGCCGAAGCCAGGCTGTTCGGCAGCGAGGGTGCCGGCAGTCCCGTCAAGCTGAGGCAGCTGTCGAGCGCGGCGGACCGGCTCACGCGCACCTTCGAGGCCCGCTACGTGCTGGACGGTGCACTCGCCAACGCCCCGCTGGGCGCCACGGTCACGGTGCAAATGGCAGACGAGCCCTCCACCGGGCATCCGGCCCTGCAGGTGCCGATCGCGTCGGTGTTCGACGCCGGCAAAGGGCCGGGGGTGTGGGTCGTCAGCGGTTCACCGACCAAGATCACGTGGCGGACGGTCACGATCAAGCGTGTCGACGATGAGCGCGCCCAGGTCGTGGATGGCGTCAAGCGCGGCGAGATCGTCGTCGCACTCGGCGCGCATCTGCTGCGCGAGGGCGCGCAGGTCCGCGTGATGGACCCGGCCGTGGCCGCCGCGAACAACGGGAGCCGCCCGTGAGCGCGGGCCGCTTCAACCTGTCGGCGCTCGCGGTTCGTGAGCGCGCCATCACCGTCTTCCTGCTCCTGCTGATTTCGGCGGCGGGCGTGCTGTCGTTCTTCAAGCTCGGCCGCGCCGAGGACCCGGCCTTCACGATCAAGGTGATGACCATCGTCACCGCCTGGCCGGGCGCCACCGCGCAGGAGATGCAGGACCAGGTCGCCGAGAAGATCGAGAAGCGCATGCAGGAGCTGCGCTGGTACGACCGCACCGAGACCTACACGCGGCCGGGCCTGGCCTTCACGACGCTGACGCTGCTGGACAAGACGCCGCCGGCCGAGGTGCAGGACGAGTTCTACCAGGCCCGCAAGAAGGTGGGCGACGAGATACGCAACCTGCCGCCCGGCGTGATCGGCCCTTTCGTCAACGACGAGTATTCGGACACGACCTTTGCGCTGTACGCGCTGAAGGCCAGGGGCGAACCGCAGCGTGCGCTCGTGCGTGACGCCGAGCAACTGCGCCAGCGGCTGCTGCACGTGCCGGGCGTCAAGAAGGTCAACATCGTCGGCGAGCAGTCGGAGCGCATCTTTGTCGAGTTCTCCCACGAGCGCATCGCCACGCTGGGGCTCAGCCCCCAGGACGTGTTCGCGGCGCTGAACGGCCAGAACGCGCTGACCCCGGCCGGCTCTGTCGAGACGAGAGGCCCCGAGGTCTTCATCCGTGTCGACGGTGCGTTCGACGACCTGCAGAAGATCCGCGACACACCTTTGGTGGCGCAGGGGCGCACGCTGAAGCTGTCGGACATCGCCACCGTCAAGCGCGGCTACGAGGACCCGGCGAGCTTCCTGATCCGCAATGGTGGTGAGCCCGCGCTGCTGCTGGGTGTGGTCATGCGCGACGGCTGGAACGGCCTGGACCTCGGCAAGGCGCTCGACGGCGAGATCCAGGGCATCAACGCCGACCTGCCGACGGGCATCAGCCTCACCAAGGTCACCGACCAGGCCGTCAACATCAGCGCGTCGGTCGACGAATTCATGATGAAGTTCTTTGCCGCCCTGCTGGTGGTGCTGGTGGTGTGCTTCGTCAGCATGGGTTGGCGAGTCGGCGTCGTCGTGGCCGCCGCCGTGCCCTTGACGCTGGCGGCCGTGTTCGTCGTCATGCTGGCCACGGGCAAGAGCTTCGACCGCATCACGCTGGGCTCGCTGATCCTGGCGTTGGGCCTGCTGGTGGACGACGCCATCATCGCCATCGAGATGATGGTCGTGAAGATGGAGGAGGGCTACAGCCGCCTGGCCGCGTCCGCCTATGCCTGGAGCCACACGGCGGCGCCCATGCTGTCGGGCACCTTGGTGACTGCCGTCGGCTTCATGCCCAACGGCTTTGCGCGCTCCACGGCCGGCGAGTACACCAGCAACATGTTCTGGATCGTCGGCATCGCGCTGATCGCGTCCTGGGTGGTCGCGGTGGTCTTCACGCCCTATCTCGGCGTCAAGCTGCTGCCGGACTTCAAGACGGTGGAAGGCGGGCACGCGGCGCTGTACAACACGCCGCGCTACAACCGCTTCCGCCGCACGCTCGGTCGCGTCATCGCGCGCAAGTGGTGGGTTGCCGGGGCGGTCGTCGGGCTGTTCGTGCTGTCCGTGCTCGGCATGGCCGTGGTGAAGAAGCAGTTCTTCCCTATCTCGGATAGACCGGAGGTGCTGGTCGAGGTGCAGATGCCCTACGGCACGGCCATCACCCAGACCAGCGCCGCAACCGCCAAGGTCGAGGCCTGGCTGGCCAAGCAGGCGGAGGCCAGGATCGTCACCGCCTATGTGGGGCAGGGCGCGCCGCGCTTCTACTTGTCGATGTCGCCCGAGCTGCCCGACCCGTCGTTCGCCAAGATCGTCGCGCGCACCGACAGCCAGCAGGAGCGCGAGGCGCTGAAGCACCGGCTGCGCCAGGCCATCGCCGACGGCCTCGCGCCCGAGGCCCATGTGCGCGTCACGCAACTGGTGTTCGGTCCCTACTCGCCCTACCCGGTCGCCTATCGCGTGACCGGGCCGGACCCAGACACGCTCAGGCAGATCGCCGCCGACGTGCAGCAGGTGATGCAGACCAGCCCCATGATGCGCACCGTCAACACGGACTGGGGCACCCGGACGCCGATGCTGCACTTCACGCTGCAGCAGGATCGCCTGCAGGCGGTGGGGCTGACCTCCAGCGCGGTCGCGCAGCAGCTGCAGTTCCTGCTCAGCGGCGTGCCGGTCACCGCCGTTCGCGAGGACATCCGCACGGTCCAGGTGGTCGCGCGTTCGGCCGGCGATGTGCGGCTCGACCCGGCGCGCATCGGCGACTTCACGCTGGCCGGCGCCAACGGCCAGCGCATCCCGCTGTCGCAGGTCGGCGCCATAGCCGTGCGCATGGAAGAACCCGTCATGCGCCGCCGCGACCGCATGCCCACGATCACGGTCCGCGGCGACATCGCCGAAGACCTGCAGCCGCCGGATGTGTCCGCCGCCATCACGCAGCAGCTCAAGCCCGTCATTGACAAGCTGCCCAGTGGCTACCGGATCGAGGAGGCCGGTTCCATCGAGGAATCCGGCAAGGCGACGGTCGCGATGCTGCCGATCTTCCCCATCATGCTGGCCGTCACCTTGCTGATCCTCGTGCTGCAGGTCCGCTCGCTGGCCGCGATGGTGATGGTCTTCCTGACCAGCCCGCTCGGCCTGATCGGTGTGGTGCCGACCTTGATCCTGTTCCAGCAGCCTTTCGGCATCAATGCGCTGGTGGGCCTGATCGCGTTGTCAGGCATCCTGATGCGCAACACGCTGATCCTGATCGGGCAGATCAAGGAGAACGAGCAGGCCGGCCAGCCGCCCTTCCAGGCGGTAGTCGAGGCGACCGTGCAGCGGGCGCGGCCGGTGATCCTGACGGCGCTGGCGGCCATCCTCGCCTTCATCCCGCTGACGCAGTCGGTGTTCTGGGGAACGCTCGCCTACACCCTCATCGGCGGCACCTTGGCGGGCACGGTGCTGACGCTGGTGTTCCTGCCGGCGATGTATGCAATCTGGTTCCGAATACGGCCGGGCCGAGAAGGGGCGGTGACCGGCGCTACGCCGGCCAGCCCAGCCACCTGATCCAGCAGCCGCTGCTCCCGCCAGCGGCACCCCCTTGCGACGAAGCATCGCGCGTGCAGCGGCACGCGTGGGGCCGCGCTTCGCCTCATTCAACCGAACCAAGAAGGAACATCATGACCACACAACCCGTCGTCCTGATCACGGGCGTTTCATCCGGCATCGGCCTCGTCACGGCCAAGACATTCGCCGCGCGTGGAAGCCGTGTCTTCGGCACCGTGCGCAGCCTGGCCAAGGCCAGCCCGACCCCGGATATCGAGCTGGTCGAGATGGACGTCCGCAACGACGCCTCGGTCCTGGCCGGCGTGCTGAACGTCATCCAGCGCGCAGGTCGCATCGACGTCCTCGTCAACAACGCCGGCTTCAACATGGTCGGCGCGGTGGAGGAGACCACGCCCGCCGAGGCGGCCGCGCTGTTCGACACCAACGTGCTGGGCGTGCTCAGGGTCGCGCAGGCGGTCCTGCCCCACATGCGAACGCAGCGGCAGGGCCGCATCGTCAACGTCAGCTCCGTGCTGGGTTTCCTGCCCGCGCCCTATATGGGCGTCTATGCGGCGTCCAAGCATGCCGTCGAGGGTTTGTCGGAATCGCTGGATCACGAGGTGCGTCAGTTCGGCATCCGCGTGACCCTGGTCCAGCCGTTCTATACGAAGACCAATCTCGAAGCCAACTCGCCGCTGGCAGCGACCTTGATCGATGCCTACGACCGCGAGCGCAAGGCCGTCCTGCAGGCCGTCTCCGCCAATGTCAGCGCTGGTGACGAGCCGGGGAAGGTGGCCGACACCATCGTCGACGCCGCCTTCGGGCCCTGGCGCATGCGCCGCACGCCGGCGGGTCAGGCCTCGCTGCTGAGCAAGCTGCGCCGCTTCATGCCGGCGGGCCCGGTCGACAAGAGTCTGCGCAAGTCGCTGGGCCTGGGCTGAGCCCGAGCCTGCGCGGATTCACCTCGGCAAGGCCCTTGCCGAACACCGCCCCAACGGGGCAAACCTTGAAGGAGTTCCCCCATGAAGACTTACCTGCGTGTTTCCCTGCTGGCCGTGCTCGCTGCGCTTGCCGGTTGTGCGGCGCCCGTCGACAAGAAGGCGTGCGACGCGCCTCAGATCCAGCGAGAGCTTGGCTACACCACGCCGGGCTGTGAGCTGACCTCCTGGGACTGATGGCAAACCACCTAAAACCGATCCGGGGACAAACATGAACCTCCGCACTCGCATCGGCCTGGCGGCCGCGCTTTCGGTCTGCGCATCCGGGGCCAGCGCCCAGGCGGTGCTGACGCTGTACGGCAACATCGACACGGCGGTCGACACGACGCACAAGACGACCGGCAGTGCGGGCACGCCCACCGGCGCGTCCGCCGCGCTGATCTTTCCGCCCGGCAGCGCCGGCACGAAGACGCGGGTGACGCAGAGTCTCTCGCGCACCAACACCCTGGGCTTCAAGGGGCGCGAGGACCTGGGCGGCGGGTATGCGGCGGGCTTCGTTCTGGAATCGCAGCCCGGCAGCGATGACGGCAGCCTGTCCCAGGACGGCCGCTTCTTCGGCAAGCAAGCCATGGTGTACCTGACGACGCCTGCTGGCGAGGTCCGCCTCGGCCGTCAGTACGCGCCGATCTTCTACGCCTTCGCGTCAGGCACGCCAGACGGCCTCGGCGGCACCGACCTGTTCACCGCCGGCCTGGTCACCAACACGCTGCAGGTCAGGCAGGACAACCAGATCAGCTACTGGGCCCGGGTCGGTGGCTTTGCAGCCGCCGTCTCCTACAGCCCCAACGCCGGTGTCTCTCGCATCGTCAGCCCGGCGCGTGGCAGCACGGTGACGGCCGCCACCGGCGCCATGCTGGGGGCCGCCGGCGCGGGCGCCGAAGCGTCAGGTTCAGAGTCCGGTGGCAAGCGTGGGCGGTCCGGTGGGCTGTTTCTCGCCTACACCGCGCCAACGTTCAGCCTGAGCGCAGGCGCGCACTACAACGAGTTCGATGTCCCCGTGCTGTCGCAAGGCGGATCGATCTTCGAGCTGGATCGCTACTGGGGCTTCGCGCTGTCCGCAAAGTACATGCTGTCGGTCGATGGCCCGTCGCTGCACGCGATGGTCCACGAGGGGCGCTACTTCGATGGCGGCGTCCTCAATCTGCCCGGGCAGCCGCCGCTGAGCCTGCCTGGCGCCGGGCGCTTGGACCCGAAGATTCAGACCCTCGTCGTCGGCGCGCGCGTGCCCGTCGGCAACTTCGTCTGGATAGGCGAGGCCGGCGAGAGCCGCTTCACGAACTTCACCCGCGGCAAGAACCTCGGCATCTCGCTGGGCGTGGACTATCAGCTGTCCAAGCGCACGGTGCTCTATTCGCGGCTGGCCGTCGCCGAAGACCGTCAGGGCCGGGTGTTGCCCATCGTCGGCGTGACGCCGACGGGCGCCAGGCCGATCAACGTCTCCGGTGGCCCCGATGCCATCCTGGCCGCGCTCGGCTTGCGTGAAACACCGGCGTTCAATGGCGTTGGCATCTCGCCGGACGGGCGATCCAGCGTGCTCGCCTTCGGCATCCGGCACAGCTTTTGAGCTGATGCAGCGACAGGTCGAACCGGGCTGGGCTCAGCCGCCCAGCTGAATCACCAGCCGTGGCGATCTGGCTCGCGAGCAGCAGGGCAGGAACTGGTCGTTGGCGGCCTGCTCCTCGGGGGTGAGGTACTGGTCGCGGTGGTCCGGCTCACCGGCCACGACGCGGGTCAGGCAGGTGCCGCAGACGCCCTGCTCGCACGAGGTCAGCAGCGGCAGGCCAGCGTCCTGCAGCGCCTGCGCCGCGCTGCAGCCCGCCGGCACGTGGATGACCTGGCCGCTGCCCTGCACCTCGATGTCGAAGGGCTGGTGCTCCCCGGTGTCGCTGCGCGGCGCGGCGGCGAAAAGCTCGCGGTGCAGCCTGGCCTCGGCCCAGCCGAGGCGGCGCGCGGCCGCCAGTGCCGCGTCGATGAAGCCGGCCGGCCCGCAGACGTAAAGCTCGCTGCCTTCGGGCTGCGCGGCCAGCACGGCGTCCATGTCCATGGACCCGTTCTCATCGCCCACGTGCAGGTGCGTGTGGGCGGCCAGCGGCGCGTCGGCCAGCGCGGCCAGGAAGGCCATGCGCGCCCGGCTGCGGCCGGCGTAGTGCAGCGTGAAGCTGCGGCCCTGGGCAGCGAGCTGGCGCGCCATGCTGAGCACGGGCGTGATGCCGATGCCGCCGGCCAGCAGCAGCTTGTGGGCGGCGGTGGCTTGCAGCGAGAAATGGTTCTTCGGCCCGCCGACGGCGAGCACATCGCCCGGGTTCAGGCCCTCATGCACGGCCACCGAGCCGCCGCGCGACGCCGGCTCGCGCAGCACGCCCAGCACGTAGCGTTGCCGCTCGCCCGGCGCGTTGCAGAGCGAGTAGTGCCGCACCAGGCCGCCCGCCAGGTGCAGCTCGACGTGGGCGCCGGCCTCGAAGGCGGGCAGGGGCTCGCCGTCGGGCGCTTGCAGGGTCAGCTCGACGACGTCCTGCGCGGCGGGGCGCTTTGCCGCCACGCGCAGTTGCAGCAGCGGCGCACTCATGCGGCCGCCTCGGCCGCCAGCAGGCGATCGATGACCTTGCGCGACTGCACGCCCCCGCCATCGATGTTGAGCATCAGCAGCTTGCGCTCCGGCCAGGCCAGCAGGTTGGCCTGCTGGCGCTCCAGCATCTCCTGGTCCTCGGCAAAGATGCGGCCCTGGCCGTCGCGGATCTGGGCCGTGAGCGCCTCGTCCTGCGGCTTGAACTTGCGCGCCATGCCCCAGAAGTAGTGGATGGAGGTGTCGGTCTCGGGGGTGATGAAGTCCACCACCCAGCTGGCCGCCTTGACGGCATCCGGCGCCGCATAGCCGCCGTGGCCCTGCAGCGCCACGCCCACCTCGATCATGATGTGGCTGGGCGGCGTGAAGTGGCAGATCTGCCAGCGGTCCACCGGCTGGTCGTCGGGCAGGCCGTTCATGCGCAGCGCCATCTTCCAGAATGGCGGCGCCTCGATGCCGCTCATGTAGCGCTCGGTGATGACGTGGTCACCCTCCACGCGCGTCGTGCAGGGCACCTCGTCGATCTCCTTCTGGCCGATGCTGGTCGAATGCACATAGGTCTCGTGCGTCAGGTCCATCAGGTTGTCGACCATCAGCCGGTAGTCGCAGGCGATGCGGTAGAGCCCACCGCCATAGCCGAAGGCCGGGTTGCCCAGCCATTCGAAGCTGGGCAGCAACGCCACGTCGGCCTTGGCGGCATCACCCGGCCAGACCCAGACGAAGCCGTGCGCCTCGTGGACGGGGAAGCTGCGGATGGCCGGGAAGCCACGAACGCGCTGGCAGGGCATGGAGACGGTCTTGCCGTCGCAGCCCATGGCCAGGCCGTGGTAGCCGCAGACGAGCGTGTCGCCCTGCACGCTGCCCAGCGACAGCGGCGCCCCGCGGTGGGGGCAGAAGTCCTCGACGGCGGCCAGCTGTCCCGCCTGGGTGCGGAACAAGGCCATGGGCTGGTTGCAGATGCGGCGGCCGAGCGGCTTGTCTCGTGGAATCTCTTCGCTGCGGGCCGCGACGTACCAGGTGTTGAGCGGGAACATGGTTGTCTCCTCTGTCGTGTCCGGGGGGTCAGCGCGGTGCCATGCGCAGTGCGCCGTCCAGGCGGATGACCTCGCCGTTCAGGTGGCCGTTGGTGGCAATGTGCAGGGCCAGCGCCGCGAACTCGGCCGGGTCGCCCAGCCGCTTGGGGAAGGGGATGGACTGGGCCAGCGACTGCTGCACCGCTTCCGGCAGTTCCTTCAGCAACGGTGTGGCGAAGATGCCCGGTGCGATCGTGCAGACGCGGATGCCCCACTGCGCCAGGTCGCGCGCCAGCGGCAGCGTCATGCCCGCCACGCCGGCCTTGGAGGCGGCATAGGCCTCCTGGCCCACCTGGCCGTCGAAGGCGGCCACCGAGGCCGTGTTGACGATGACGCCGCGCTCGCCGTCCGCGCCGGCCTCCAACTGGGCGGCGCGGGCGGCGAACAGCCGCACCATGTTGTAGGTGCCGACGAGGTTGATGCGCAGCGTGCGCTCGAAGTCCTCCAGCGGCGCCGGGCTGCCGTCGCGCTGGATGACGCGCTTGGCGCCGCCGACACCGGCGATGTTCATCAGCAGGCGCGCCGGGCCATGGGCGGCGGCGGCGGCGTCCAGCGCGACGGCGGCGGAGGTCGCGTCGGCGATGTCGCAGCGCAGGGCCAGCGCATTGGCGCCCAGGTCGTCAGCGACGCGCCGGGCGCTGGCTTCGTTGATGTCCAGTAGCGCCACGCGCGCGCCGGCGGCGACGAGGGCGCGCGCAACAGCCTCGCCCAGGCCGGAGCCGGCGCCGGTCACGAGGGCGGCTTGTCCGTGGATGTCCATGATCGATGTCTCCTGTGTTGTGTGTCGGGGTCAGGTCGCGCCCAGCGCGGCGGCCAGGCCGCCCCAGTGGGGCTGGAAGAGCGCGGCGTCCATCAGCTTCAAGTCGCGGATCAGCGGGCGAAAGCCCATGTGGGCCAGCACGTCGCGCTCCAGGTCCACGCCGGGTGCGATCTCGGTCAGCTCCAGCCCGTCGGGTTGCAGCACGAAGACGGCGCGCTCGGTGATGAAGCTGACCTGCTGGCGGCGCTGGGCGGCGTCGCTGCCGTTGAAGGTGATCTGCTCGACCTGTTCGACGAACTTGCGCGAGCGGCCTTCCTTGACGATGGTCAGCCGGCCGTCACCCACGGCCAGCTCCAGGCCGCCGGCCGTGAACGTGCCGCAGAACACCAGGCGCGGCGTGCTGGCCGTGATGTTGATGAAGCCACCGCAGCCGACCGGCCGGCCGTTGAACTTGCTGACGTTGACGTTGCCGGCCGCGTCGGTCTGCGCCAGGCCCAGGAAGCTGCAGTCCAGGCCGCCGCCGTCATAGAAGTCGAACTGCGAGGCCTGCTCGATGATGGACTCGGCGTTGTAGGCCATGCCGAAGTCGCCGCCGTAGGCCGGCACGCCGCCGTTGACGCCGCACTCCACGCTCAGGCTCAGCAGCTGGGCCACGCCCTCTTCGGCGGCCACGGCCGGGATGCCCGCCGGGATGCCGATGCCCAGGTTGGTGATCGCGCCCGGGCGCAGCGCCATGGCGGCGCGGCGGGCGATGACCTTGCGCTCGTCCAGCGGCAGTGCCGGCACCGCATTCATCGGCACGCGCACGTCGCCCGACAGCGCCGGGTTGAACTGCGTCGTGATGGTCTGCTTGTGGTTGCGCGGCTCGGCGACGACGACGTAGTCGACGAGAAAGCCCGGCACCTTGACCGACTTGGGATGCAGGCTGCCGGCCTGCACCACGGCCTCGACCTGGGCGATGACGATGCCGCCGCAGGCGCGCGCGGCCTGGGCGATGGAGAGCTGCTCCAGCAGCAGGCCTTCGCGGTCGAGGCTGAGATTGCCGTGCTCGTCGGCATAGGTGGCGCGGATCAGCGCCACGTCGATGTGCGGGCAGGGGTAGTGCAGCCATTCCTCGCCGTCCAGCTCCACCAGGCGCACCAGGTCCTCGCTGCACGCGGCGTTGAGCTTGCCGCCCTCGATGCGCGGATCGACGAAGGTGCCCAGACCCACGCGCGTCAGCAGGCCCGGCGAGCGGCTGGCGATGTGGCGCGTCAGGTGCGACAGCGAGCCCTGCGGGAAGTTGTAGGCCTCCACCTCGCCGGCATGCACGCGCGCCATCATCTGCGCGCCGGTCTGGCCGAAGTGGCCGGCCACGACCCGCCGCACCATGCCGGGGTGGGCCAGGTGGGCCATGCCGCCATCGGCCGCGTTGCCGATGGCGCCGCAGGCCCAGGTGGTGAGCTGGTTGGGGTGGCCGGTGGCCAGGAAGTGGCGCTCCAGGCCTTGCAGCACTTCCTCGGCCAGGCCCATCATGGCCAGGCCGCCCAGGAAGACGGTCGCGTTGTCGCGGATCAGGGGGCCGACGGCGTCGGCGGTGATGACTTTCATGGGGTCAGGCCTTGCAGAAGTTCGGGTTCTCGATCAGCAGCGCCATGCCCTGGCCGCCGCCCACGCAGGCGCTGACGATGGCGTAGCGCTCGCCGCGGCGTTGCAGCTCCAGCGCGGCGGTCAGCGTCAGCCGCAGGCCGGTGGCCGCCAGCGGGTGGCCCAGCGCGATGGAGCCGCCGTTGACGTTGAGGCGGGCCGGGTCGAGCTCCAGCACCTGGGCGCAGGCCAGCACCTGGGCGCCCTGGGCCTCGTTGATCTCGACGAGGGCGATGTCCGCCATCGACAGGCCGGTGGCCGCGAGCAGCTGGCGGATGGCGGGCACGGGGCCGATGCCCATGATCTCGGGTGGCACGCCGGCGGCAGCGGCGCCGGCCAGCCGGGCCAGCGGCGGGCGGCCGCCGTCGCGCATCACGGCGCCCGACCCGACGACCATCGCTGCCGCGCCATCCACCAGCGCGGCCGAGTTGCCGGCCGTCTGCACACCGCCGTCGTACACCGTGCGCAGGCCGGCCAGCACCTCCACCGGCGAGGGCTTGGGGTGGGTGTCCTGGGCCACTGTGGTGACCTTGCGCGGCAGGCGCAGGCCGCGGTCGTGGTAACCCTCGCGCTCGAAGCGCTGGGCCGTCACGGGCGCGATCTCTTCGGCGAACCAGCCCTGCGCCTGGGCGTGCAGCGCGCGCTCGAAGGAGCGGGCGGCGTAGGCGTCCACCGCCTCGCGGCGGATGCCGTGCTGGCGCGCGAGGTTCTCGGCGGTCTGGATCATCGACACGCGGGCGGCGGGATCGTCGAGCGCTTCCCACAGGAAATCCTTGAACTCCACCGGCGCGCCCAGCCTGAAGCCGCTGCGGTGCGTGTAGGCGCATATGGGGTTGCGGCTCATGGACTCGGTGCCCACGGCCAGCACGGCGTCGGCATAGCCCAGCGCGATCTGGTCGGCCGCCTGGCGCAGCACCTCGAAGCCGCTGCCGCAGATGCGCTGCACGCCGATGGCCGGCGCGCCGATGTCCAGGCCGGCGTACAGGCCCACATGTCGCGGCAGCACGTAGGCGTCGAAGTCGGCATGCGCCATCGACGCCACGACGCTGGCGCCGATGGCCGCCGGGGCCATCCCGCTGCGTTCGATGGCGGCACGGGCGGCATGGATGCCCAGGTCGGTCGGCGAGACGGCGGCCAGCGCGCCGCAGTAGTCGACCCAGGGGGTGCGGGCCCCGGCAAGCAGCCAGGTGTCGTGCAGCGGGCGGGAGAAGTCCGGCATGGGCGTGGTCAGGTGAATTGTTGAATGTGGCTATGCATTAGCATGGCTAACTGTAATAAGGTTGATACTGTCGCGCAAGTCGGATTTCCGACCGATTGAGTTGCCGCCGCGACCGCCGTGCGCAGCGCCCGTCTCAGGAGCACGAATGCCTAGATCCGCCCCCGCCCCAGCGCCTGCCGAACTGGCGCCGCGTGCCAAAGCCCGCCGGCCCCGCGCCGACGCGGGTGACGTTTTCGATTTCCAGAGCAATGCGCTGGGCTACCAGCTGCGGCTGGCGCAGCTGCGCGCCTTCGACCTGTTCTTCGAGATGCTGGCGCCGCTGGACCTGTCGCCCGCGCGCGTGACGGCGCTGTCGCTGATCGCGATGAGCCCCGGCACCAACCAGGCCGCGCTGGCCAAGGCGCTGAACGTGGCGGGGCCGAGCGCGTTGAAGCTGGTGGACGGGCTGGAGTCGGCCGGCTGGATACGGCGCATGGAGGTGGAGGGTGACCGGCGCCGCTACTCGCTGCAACTGACCGAGCAGGGCCAGGCGCGGCTGGAGCAGTTGCGCGAGAAGCTCACCGAGTACGAGGCCCGGCTGACCGCCGGCCTCAGCGCCGCCGAACGGCTGCAGTTGATGGACTTGCTGGGCCGGCTGGCGCGCTGAGTGCGCCGCTGCGGCGGCGTCAGCCCCCGGGGCCGCCCTGCGCGACGGTGTCGGAGAAGCGCGTGGTGCCGTCGTCCGTGTCGCATCCGCCGGGCCGCTGGCTGGCCGCCAGCACGGCCACGAGGGCAGTGGCGGCCAGCGCCGCCAGCGCCAGCAGCGCCAGGTAGACGCCCAGTACGTGGACGAAGGGCGCGCTGTGGTTCCAGGAGCGGGCGATGCCCAGGAAGCTGGCGTACAGCCAGGAGACCGACGACATCACGGCGCACAGCGTCAGGCCCAGGCGCTGCCGCGGTGGCAGTGCCAGAAAGGGCAGGCCGCCGGCCAGCAGCGGGAAGGCGAAGCGGTGCAGCACGACGCCGTTGGCAGTCAGGCAGGCCACCGTCACCATCTTCATCCACAGCTTCTCGTTGAGCAGCGCGTTCGGGTCCTGCCAGGCCGCCAAGGCCACCAGCGCCAGGCCGGTGGCCCACAGCAGCCCCAGCGTCGCCGTCATCGTGCGCTGCGTGGCCCGCAGCGCGCGGCGCATGGCGCCGTTCATGGGCAGGTGGGCGGCGCGCAGGAAGCGCAGGTCGAACTCCAGCATCCTGCCCACGGCGACCGCCATGGCGATGAGGTGGACGAACACGAGCAGGTTCTTGAGCAGCATGTCGCAAGGCCTGAAGAAGTGGCAACGGCGGTAGGTGCCGTGAATCAGGCAAATGGTTGCAGTGGCTATCTGAAATTGTGAGCAGCTGTTTGCCGGCCCGCCGGTGCGGCCTTGCCGAGCGCCAGCAGCTGCTGGGCCGTCCATGGCCGCCCTTCGGCGCCGGTCAGCAGGTGCGCGATGGCCGGCCCGTCCAGCGCCGGCTGGGCGGACAGCATCAGCGCGACGACACCGCTGACCTGGGCTGCCGCCATGGACGAGCCGCTGGCGAAGTCGTAGCGGCCGCCGGGCTGCAGCGTCAGCACATCGCGGCCGGGCGCCTGCAGCGGTGCGGCGCCGTCGGCCTGGCCGGTCGCGGCGACCGAGATGACGCCCGGGACGCCGGCCGGGAAGCCGCGGCGCAGGCCATCGGCCGGCAGCGCGGCGACGACGCTGCGGCCCTGGCGCAGCAGCTGCTGCAGCAACTGGGTCAGCAGCGGGTCGTCGGGGCCGCCCAGGCTCAGGTTGATGACGCGGGCGTCGCTGGCCAGCACGGCCACCAGCGCCTTGGCCAGCGTGAAGCTGTTGCAGCGGGCCCGGCCGTTCGCGGCGCCGTACCAGCAGGCGCGGTAGAGGCTGAGGCGGGCGTCCGGCGCGATGCCGACGATGCCCTGGCCGTTGTTGCCGGTGGCCGCGATCAGCCCCAGCACCTCGGTGCCATGCCGCTCGGCCAGCGCCGCCGCCGGGCGCTCGTCGACGAGGTTGTGGAGTGCGATGGCGCGGCCGTTCAGGTCGGGGTGGTCGGTCTGCGCGCCGGTGTCGATCACGGCGATGTGCACGCCGCGGCCGGTGCTCAGGCGGTGCGCCTGCGGCACACCCAGCGCGAGGAAGCCCTGCTGCAGCGGCAGGTAGGGGTCGTCATAGCGCACGCCCGGCGCGTCGGTGGCGAGCGGCTCGAAGTCGTGCAGCGGTTGCGCCAGCTGCACCTGCGCGTCCTGGGCCAGTGCGGCCAGCACCGCGTCGCGCGAGGCGTCGGGTGCGATCTCGAACACCACGCAGTGCACGCCCAGCACGGGAATGGGCCAGGCCGCCGCCTCGCGCAGCTGGTGGCGCCGCGCCACGTCGGCCAGCACGCGGGCCGCCTGCTCGCCCTGCGTGTAGCGCGGCGTGCCGCCGTAGCTGGACAGGCTGGTGCCGGCGCGGGACGGCAGCCGCTGCAGCGGGTTGGCCACGGCCACGACGACGAAGCGGTCGCTGCGGGCCTGCATGTCGGCGTCGGCGCCGGCCGGTGCGGTGGGCGCGCTGGCGCAGCCGGCCAGCGCCAGCAGCAGCGCAACGAGCAGGGCCCACCTCATGGCGCTGCCTGCAGCGGTTCCACCAGCAGCAGCTCGGGGCGGGCGCGCAGGCGGGCCAGCAGCGCCGGCAGGTCGGCGTGCGTGGCCACCGGCGTCAGCGCGTAGGCGCCTGCTTGATTGGGCCCGCTGGTGACTTGCAGGCCTTCCGCCAGCAGCAACGCCTGCCAGGCGGCCAGGCTGAGCTGCGGCGCGGGCACCACGCGCAGGCGGCCGGTGTCGGCCGGCCCGGCCTGGCTGAGCGTGCGGTAGGCCGCGTCCTCGTGCTGCCAGGCGCGTGGCGCCAGCACGGCCAGCGCCACGGCCTGCAGCGCCACGCAGGCGGCCAGCGCGAGGCTCAGTCGCTGGGGGCGCGCGGGCGCTGGCCTGGGCTGCTCGTCCAGCCCCTCCAGCTCGATGCGCTGCAGCAGCCGCTCCAGGCCTTGCTCGGCGCTCGGCGACGGGTTCGCGGGCAGTTGCAGTGCGGCCTGCAGCCGCTGCTGGCGGGCCATCTCGTCGCGGCAGGCCGCGCAGCTGGCCAGATGCCGTGCCACCTCGGCCTGCTGGCCGGCGTCGGCCTGGCCGTTCAGCACCCAGGGCATCAGGGCCTGGACGCGGGCATGGCTCGCGTCGTCGTGACCGGGGGTGGGACTCATGGCAGGTTCTCCTTCAGCGGCGCGGCGTCGCCGGCCAGTGCGGGCAGCAGGTTGCGCAGCTTCAGCCGCGCCTGGAAGAGCCGTGACTTCAGCGTGCCCACCGGCGCCTGCGTGATGGCGGCAGCCTCCTCCAGCGAGTGGCCGCCGGCATACACCAGCTCGACGATGACGCGCTGCTCCCAGCTCAGCTTGCTCAGCCCCTTGTCCAGCCAGTCGCGCAGTTCGCGTTGCTCGGCCGGCTCGTCGGCGGCTGCGGTGGCGGGCAGGTCATCGTCGTCCAGGCTGTCCAGGTCGTCAGGGCCGTCGCGGCGCAGCGCCTTCAGGCCGCAGCGG
This sequence comes from Pelomonas parva, assembly GCF_043555835.1. Lineage (NCBI taxonomy): Bacteria > Pseudomonadati > Pseudomonadota > Betaproteobacteria > Burkholderiales > Sphaerotilaceae > Roseateles > Pelomonas parva. The sequence goes on from NZ_JBIGHV010000002.1 coordinate 649,436, forward strand.
TAGGCGATGCCGATGATCCAGGTCGACACCCGCGAGTCGCCACGAAAGCCGCCGGCCTTCTGCCAGACGATCCAGAAGCTGTCGTTGACGATCTCGTCCATCAGGTCGGTGCGGCGGGTCAGCCGGGTGAGGAACTGGCACAGGCGCGGGTGGTAGGCGCGGTACAGCGTGGCCAGCGCCGCGCGGTCGCCGCCGGCCACGGCGCGCAGCAGTTGTTGGTCGACCTCGTCGGGTCGTGGTGTGAAGCTCATGGCATCGGGGTCAGGTCACTGGCCGTGTGTGCCGCGTTCGGCGCGCACGGTTGCACGCCCCGTCAAAACATTCGCGTCAGCGCGATGGACAGGTGGCCCGGCGTGCTGCTGGGCATCAGGCGGCGCGCCTGCGGGCTGGACGCGAGCAGGTTGGCCTCGGCCCGCCAGTCGCCCGCCTGCCAGGCCAGGCCCAGGCTGCCGTAGGCGTAGGCGCCGCGGTTGCGCACGCGCGCCAGGCCCAGCGCCGCCTGGGCCGACCATTGCGGCCCCAGCGACCAGCGGCCGCCCGCGTCCAGCGCCCATTGCAGCGCCGGGGTGCCGGGCGCCGGGTGCAGGTAGTGGAAGCCGGTTGCGCCCAGCATGAAGCGGTCGCGCCAGCGCAGCTCCAGCGCCGCCTCCCAGCGGTCGAAGCCGCGGCCGGTCGGTCCGCCGCCGGGGTAGCCGTAGTACTGCAGCGCGACCTGGCGCTGCCAGTCGCCGGCCAGCGGCCGGTCGTGCGCAGCGCGCAGCACGACGCGGGCGTTGCGCAGGCCGTTGCTGGGCACGCCCAGCGCGCCACCGACCGACCAGCCGGTGGCGTCGTACAGCGACACGGCCGCCTGGGCGATGGGGCGCCGCAGGCCGACGAAGGCACCGCGCTCCGTCAGTTCGCTGCTGACGGCCAGCTCGGCGCTGAGGCTGCGCGTCTGCGCCGCAGCGGCGCCGGCGCACAGCAGCAACAACGACGCCGCGGGTCTCAAAGGGCCCGCAGCGCGTCGGCCTTCTGCACCAGCCAGTCGTCGAAGCTCTGCGGCTTGCGGCCGGTCAGCGCCTCGAAGTCGCCGGTCACCTCGGCCACGCGGCCGGCGGCGGTGTTGGTGTCGAACGAGGCGTACACCTCGGCGATCTGCGGCGGCAGGGCGGCGCCCTTCAGGCCGTCGACGATGGCGGCCAGCGGCACCTGCACCACGCTCAGGCCGCGGCCGGTGGCGGCGCTGATGCGGCGGGCCATGTCGGCCTTGGTCAGCGCCTCGGGGCCCGACAGCGTCAGCACGCGCTGGCCGGCAAAGCCGTCCGCCAGCGCGGTGGCGGCGGCCAGCGCCAGGTCGTCGCGGGCGATGTCGGCGCTGGGCTGGCCTTCGTCGGCGGTGTACCACTGGCCGCCGGCCAGCGCGTGCGGCAGGCTGCCGAACAGGTTCTCGAAGTACCAGTGGTTGCGCAGCACCGTCCAGCCGGCCAAGCCGGCGCCGGCCAGCGCCTGCTCGCTGCCCAGGTGCTCGGGCGCCAGCAGCAGCGGCGAGCCCTCGGGCCTGGGCATGGAGGTGTAGACGACATGCTGCACGCCGGCTGCGCTCGCCGCCGCGATGGCGGCCTGGTGCTGGGCCAGGCGGCGGCCGAGGGCGTCGGTGCTGATCAACAGCAGGCGGCTGGCGCCCTGCAGCGCGCCGGGTAGCGTGGCGGGGGCGTCCAGGTCGAAGGTGCGCACCTGCACGCCTTGTGCGGCCCACGTGGCCAGTGTCGCGGGCTGGCGGGTGAGGGCCAGGATCTGGCCGGCCGGATGGCCCAGCGTGTGGACAAGATGGTGGAGGACGCGCTGGCCGAGTGCGCCGGAGGCGCCGGTGATTGCAAGCATGAGAGAGCTTCTGAGGGTGGAAGGTGCGGCAGTCTAGTAAGGTACAGTCTGTTTGGTAAGTACATACCTGAAGGTAAGTATGCAAGCCTCCCCCTCTGCCGACACCGGCCACCCCCTGCCGACCCGCGGCGCGCTGTTCGCGTCGCGCTGCCCGTCGCGGCAGCTGTTCCAGCATGTGACCAGCCTGTGGGCGGTGCTGATCCTCGTCACGCTGCGCGACGAGGGGCGGCTGCGCTTCAGCGACCTGCGGCGGCGCGCCGAGGGCGTCAGCGAGAAGATGCTGGCGCAGACGCTGCAGACGCTGGCCCGCGACGGCCTCATCGAGCGCCATGCCCGGCCGGTGGTGCCGCCGCACGTCGAGTACACGCTGACGCCGCTGGGGCAGGACATTGCCGCCCATGTGCATGCGCTGGTGGACTGCGTGGAGGGCAACCTGATGCGCTCACTGCAGGCGCAAACAGCTTCCTAGATCTCCATCACCGGCCGGAACGCCTCGGCCGCCTCACTGCGGCCCAGCCGGGCGCGCAGGCGCTCGTAGGCGGCGGCATCGACAACGCCCGCGATCAGCGGCGTCCACAGGAACAGCCGCGCAAAGCAGCGCAGGCGCTGCAGGGCGCTGTGCGCGGAAGGCTGCTCCAGCTCGGCCTGCAGCGTGGCCAGCGACTCGCGCATCGCGGCCATGCGCAGCCCGCCGTCGCGCGGCGTGTCGAACACCAGGCTGTCGGCGCCCTGCAGGCGGCGTGCGGGCCAGGGCGGGCCGCCGGCCACCTCGGGCCGGCCGTGGCGGGCGAAGGCGGTCCAGGCCGAGCCCATCGCGTCGCACAGGGCGCGGCGGCCCGCGCGGTTGAAGGGCGTGTTGACCTGGAAGATGTCGAACTCGCCGGCCAGGTCGCGGAAGGCGAAGGCCTGCTCCATCGCATGGGCGGCGCCGAGCAGCAGGTCGGGGCGGATGAAGGGAATGGCGGGCGCCTCGTCCCAGTCGAAGCGGTAGGTCCAGACGTCGGCATGGCCGCCTTCCAGCATCGCGTCCGCCGGCCGGTCGACGTGGTGGGCGCGCCAGGCGCGCGACATCATGCCGGACTCGTAGCGGTAGGCCGCGCGGTCCTTCAGCACCGGCAGCTTGCCGCCGATCAGCCGGCAGTGCTCCGGCTTGCCGGCCAGGAAGGTGCGGAACTCGTCGCGGTTGCTGCCCAGCAGCACCGGCACGCGGTTCCAGTCGCCCTGACTGAACAGCTCGGGCAGCGGCGCCAGCGGCAGCACGACGCCGTCGCGGATGGGGCGCGGAGCCAGGTAGATGCCTTCGCTGCCGTGCGCATGCACGGCCAGCAGTTCAGCCGGGCTGAGGCTGCGCAGCCAGGTCGCCAGGTCATCGGGCGCCGCCGCCAGCCCGGCGCGGGCCAGCAGGCGGCGCACCACCTCCTCGCTGCCGCAGCGGTGGCTGTCCAGCGGCGAGTCCAGGCCGCGGATGGCCTCGTCGCGGCTGAAGCTCTCGCACACCGGGCTCTGGGCGATGGCACGGTGGAACAGCCCCTTGGCCAGCGGGCTGGCCAGCAGCATCAGCACCTGCTGGCCGCCGGCCGATTCGCCGAACACGGTGACGCAGCCGGGGTCGCCGCCGAAGGCCGCGATGTGGCTCTGCACCCAGCGCAGCGCGGCGATCAGGTCAAGCAGCGCGAAGTTGCCGGAGCAGTCTTCTCCGCTCAGGTCCGGCGCCTGCTGCAGCGCCGGGTGGGCGAACCAGCCCAGCACGCCCAGCCGGTAGTTCACCGTGACGACGATGACCCGGTCCCGTGCGGCCAGGTTGCGGGCCACGTCGAAGGTGGCGGCCGTGCCGACGGCGTTGCCGCCGCCGTGTATCCACACCATGACCGGCAGCGGCCCCTCCACATCGACGGGCGCGAACACATTCAGCCACAGGCAGTCCTCGTCGCCGACGACCTGGCCGTGCTGGCTGGCGGGCAGCGCGGCGATGCGGCCAGCGAACTGCGGCGCGATGGCGCCATGGCCCAGCGCCTGCAGCTCGCCATCCCAGCGCGGTGCCGGCTGCGGCGCACGCCAGCGCAGCGGCCCCAGCGGCGGCGCGGCGTAGCGCAGGCCGCGCCAGGCGTGCACTTCACCGCCGGCGCTGGCGGGTTCGCGTGAGCCGATGACGGTGCCCGAAGGCGTGTCGCGGCGGCTGAAGGGGGCGGGCAGGCGAGGGGTGGTCATGTGGGGTTTCCGTTTCGGGGCTGGTCGGTGTCAGCGGCGGGCCACGCCGTCGCGGCCGCGCACGCCCAGTTCGGCGAAGTCCGAGCCGTGGCGCTGTTCCGGCGTGAGGTTCAAGTCAAAGCCGCCCAGCGGTCGTCGGCCCCAGGCCTGCAGCGCGCGCACCAGGTCGGCCGGGCTGTCGGCGCTGCGGCCGCGCCGCAAGGCCTCGATGCAGAGCAGGGTGTGCAGATAGCCGCCCAGGCCCTCGAAGGTGACGGCGTCCGGCGAGCCGAAGCGCTCGGCATCGCGGCCGAAGTCGCGCACGAGTGGCAGCTGCGAGGCCTCGGGGTTGGGCAGCACCGTGGTGAAGCCCAGGCCGTGGCCGCGCAGCATGCGCATCTGCTCGGTCAGGCCGGTGCTGGGCGCGGTCATCAGCATCGCCGGCAGGCCGGCCACGGTGGTGGGGGCGGTCTGGCTCAGGGCCTCCAGGCTGTCGGGGCCCAGGCTCAGCACAGCGGCGCCGGCCGCATCGGAGGCCTGCGCCAGCGTGGCCGCCGGCCGCGCGGGGTCGACCGGCAGCCGCAGCACGGTGATGCCGGCGGCCTGCAGCGCGCGGGCCAGCGCGGCCTCGCGCACCGGCTCGTGGCCGTCGGCCAGCAGCGCCACCTGGGCCACCGACAGCACGCGCAACTGGCCGGCGAGCAGCCGGGCCTCGCGGGCATCGTCGGGTCGCAGCGTGAACACATGCCGCACGGCCGGCGCGCGCAGCCGCGCGTCGCCGGAGAACGGGCCCACCAGCGGCAGGCCGACCTGGGCGCTGGCTTGCGCGGCGGCGTGGCAGGCCTGTTCGCCCACGCAGTTCAGCAGGACAAGAGCGCCCTGTTCGCGCAGGCGGCGCACGTTGTCCGCCAGCCGCCGGGCGTCGCCGCCGTCGTCCAGCGTCAGCAGCTCCACACGCCGGCCCAGCAGGCCGCCGCCCGCGTTGGCACGCTCCACGGCGAGCAGGGCGCCGGCGCGCACGCGGTTGGCGGTGGTGAAGCCGGTGCCGGTCATGGGCAGGGACTGGCCCAGCACGACCGGTGCGCCCGCCGGCTGGCCCAGCGCGGGCATGGCCGCCAGCAGCGGGGCGACGAGCGCGGCGCGGCGCCTCAGCACTTGGGCGCCACCATCGAGTCGAGCTGGAAGCGCCCGACGCCGCGCAGCAGCGTGCCGGCGCTGCCCTGCAGCGCGGCGGCCGAGGCGTTGAGCTGCTCGGCCAGCGCGGCGTCGTGCTGGGTCTGGTGGTCGAGCTGGCCGACGCTGTGGTTGACCTCCTGCAACTGGTCGCGCTGCAGGCGGGCGGCCTGGGCCGATTGCTGCACGACCTGCCAGACCTGCTCGGCGGCCAGGTGCAGGGAGTCGACGACTTCGCCCGCAGCTCGCACCGACTGCTCGCCGGCACCGACGCCTTGCTGCGTGTCGTGGCTCAACTGGCCGATCTCGGCGGCGGCCTGGGCGGTGCGGGCGGCCAGCTGGCGCACCTCACCGGCCACCACGGCGAAACCCCGCCCCGCGTCGCCGGCCCGTGCGGCCTCGATGGCGGCGTTCAGCGCCAGGATGTTGGTCTGGAAGGCGATGGCCTCGATGCTGCGCACGATCTCGGTCGTGCGGCCGGCGGCGGTGGCGATCTCGCCCATGCGGCCGGCCAGCTCGGTCATGGCCGTGCGGCCCTGCGCGACCAGGCTGCGCGATTGCTCGGCACTGCTGTTGGCACTGGCGGCGGCGCGGTCGGCCTGCTCGGCCAGGCCGACGAGGCCGTGCACGGTGGCCGCCGCCTGTTGCAGCCGCGCGGCGCCGGCCTCGGTGCGCTGCGACAGCGACTGGCTGCCGGCGGCGATGTCGCGGCTGGCGGCGTCGACGAGGTCGGCCGAGTGGCGCAGGTCTGCGACGGTCTCGCGCAGCGCGCCCTGCAGATCGGCGATCGCCGTCAGCAGTCGGCCGAACTCGTCGCTGCGCCGCGTCGCCACCTCGGCCTGCAGGTCGCCCTGCGCGATGCGCTCGGCCAGGCGCACGGCCTGCTGCAGCGGGCGCATGACGCTGCGGTACAGCGCCCAGGCCAGCGTGGCGCCGAGCGCCAGCGCCAGGCCGGCCAGCGCCAGCAGCTGCAGGCGCATGGCGCGTTGCTGGCCTTGCTGCGCGGCGTTCTCGCGCGCATTGGCGTCGCGGATGGCGGCGACGATGCCGCGCACCGCGTCGGCCCAGCCGTTCTGGGCGCCCTCGGCCGGCAGCATGGCCGACAGCGCCGCATCGACGCCGCGCCCTTGCTCGGCCGCTTGCAGCGCGGACTCGACGAGCGGCTGCGCCTGCTCGCGCAGCGCGCGGGCCTGGGCCAGTGCGTCGCGCAGCGGGGTGATGGCCTCGTCATTGCCGTCCAGCGCTTTGCCCAGCGCCTGCTCGGCGCCCAGCACCTCGGCCTGGGCGGCGCGCAGTTGCTTGCGCCCGGCCTCGAAGTCCTCCGCCTCGGTGTAGGCCAGGAAGCTGCGCTCCAGCACCTGCTGGCGCAGCAGTGCCGCGTGCAGCGCGTGGGCGAGGTCGTTGCGCGGGTTGTTGACGGTGACGATGCGCGCCAGCTGCTCGCCCAGCCGGCCGCCCTGCCACAGCGCCAGCAGCGCGATGCCCAGCATCAGCGACAGCAGCAGCCCCACGCCGACCGCCAGTTGCCGGCGCAGGCTCCAGTTGAGGCCGCGTGTCATGCCGCCTGACCCGCCGGCAGCACCTGCGCCTGCGCTGCGGTCGCCGGCTTCAGCAGCCAGCGCGCCAGCGCCGGCAGCAGCACCAGGGCGCCCACCATGTTCCACAGGAACATGAAGGCCAGCAGGATGCCCATGTCGGCCTGGAACTTGATGGGGCTGAAGAACCAGGTGGACACGGCCAGTGCCAGCGTCAGGCCGGTCAGCAGCACCACGCGGCCGGTGAAGCGCAGCGCGGCGCGGTATGCCTGGTCGACGTTGTCGCCAGCGCGCAGGCGCTGCAGCATGACGGCCAGCACGTAGAGCGCGTAGTCCACGCCGATGCCCACGCCCAGCGCGATGACCGGCAGCGTGGCGACCTTGACACCCATGCCCAGCATCACCATCAGCGCCTCGCACAGCATGGAGGTCAGCACCAGCGGCAGCACGGCCACGACGGTGGCGCGCCAGCTGCGGAAGGTCAGCCAGCACAGCAGCACCACGGCGCCGTACACCCAGTACAGCATCTCGCGCATGGCCTGCTTGACGACGCTGTTGGTGGCGGCCTCGATGCCGGCCGAGCCGGCGGCCAGCAGGAAGCGCACGTCGCCACCCGCAGGCTGCGCGGCGATGAAGGACTCGGCCTCGCCCAGAACGCGCTCCAGCGTCTGCGCCTTGTGGTCGCGCAGGAAGACCTGCAGCGTCAGGAAGGAGCAGGCCTTGTTCAGCAGCTCGCGCGGCGCGATGGTCTGCACGCCGCCCAGCGCCTGGTCATTGGCGATCAGCTCGTACCACTTGAAGTTGCCTTCGTTGAAGCCCACCATGCCCAGCCTGGCCAGGCCGGCCAGCGACTGCGTGCCTTCGACACCGGGCAACTGCTGCAGCCGCCAGGCCAGCGCGTCGACCTGGCTGAGCGTGTCGTAGCGCGTGCACTGGTCGTCCGGCGTGGTGGCCATGACGGTCAGGATGTCGGTGCTGGCCGCGTAGCTCTGCACCAGGTAGGCGTTGTCGCGGTTGTAGCGGGAGTCGGCGCGCAGCTCGGGCGCGCCGGCGTCCAGGTCGCCGACCTGCAGCCGGGTGGCCAGCGCCACCGAGCCCACCAGCAGCACGGCACCGATGGACAGGGCCAGCGCGGCCGGCTTGGCCTGCGTGAAGGACGCCAGCCAGGCCCAGCCACCCGTGAGCTGCTCGCTCTGCTCCTGCTTCAGGCTGCGCTGCGCGGCCTTGGGGCTGACGCCCACGTAAGACAGCAGCACCGGCAGCAGCACGAGGTTGGTGAAGATCAGCACGGCCACGCCGATGCTGGCGTTGGCGGCCAGGTCCTGGATGACGCGGATGTCGATCAGCGCCAGCACCGCAAAGCCCACGGCGTCGCACAGCAGCGCCGTCAGGCCGGCCACGAACAGGCGGCGGAAGGTGTAGCGCGCGGCCACCACGCGGTGTGTGCCGCGGCCCACGTCCTGCAGGATGCCGTTCATCTTCTGCGCGCCGTGGCTCATGCCGATGGCGAACACGAGGAAGGGCACGAGCACGGAGTACGGGTCCAGCGCATAGCCCAGCAGCTGCAGCAGGCCCAGCTGCCAGGCTACGGCGATCAGCGAGCAGGCGACGACGATGGCGGTGGAGCGCAGGCAGCGGGTGTAGGCATACAGCACGCCGCCGCAGATCAGCAGCGCCAGCGCGAAGAAGCCCATGACCTGGCGCACGCCGTCGATGAGGTCGCCCATGACCTTGGCGAAGCCCACGACGTGCAGCTGCACGCGGTCGCTGTCGTACTTGCTGCGCAGCGCCTCGATGCGCTGGCTCAGCGCGGCGTAGTCCAGCGCCTGGCCGGTCTGCGGGTCGGCTTCCAGCAGCGGCACGTAGATGATGCTGCTCTTGAAGTCGCCCGCCACCAGCTGGCCGATCTCGCCGGAGCGCTCGATGTTGGCGCGCAGTTCGGCCAGGGCCTCGGGGCTGCCGTCATAACGGTCCGTGATGACGGTGTCGCCGTCCAGGCCTTCCTCGGTTACGGCCACCCAGCGGGTGTTGGACGTCCACAGCGACTTCATGAAGGGCCGGTCCACGCCCGGCATCAGGAACAGCTCGTCGTTGAGCAGGCGCAGCGTCTCCAGGTAGTCCTTGTCGAAGATGTTGCCCTGGCGCGCAGCCACGGCGATGCGCAGCGCGTTGCCGCCGCCGGCCAGCTGGGCGCGCTGCTCCTGGAAGTTGGCGATGTAGGGGTGGCGGCTGGGGATGGTCTTGTCGAAGCTGGCGGTCAGCTGGATGGCCAGCGCCTGCCAGCCCAGCACCAGCGTCAGCAGCAGGCACAGGGCCAGCACCCAGGGGCGGTGGTTGAATAACAGCCGCTCGGCCCCCGAGCCGCTGCGCGGGTCGAAGTCCTCAAGGCGGGCAATGACGGGCTGGGCGCTGTCGTCGGTGGAAAGGCTCACGCTCACGGTCGCAATCTCGGGTGAAGTTCAGGTGAAGCTCAGCGGCTGGCGCTGCAGCCCGCGCAGGCCGGCCAGCACGACATGGCCGGCGTCGGCCTCGACGAAGGTGGCCGATGGCAGCGGCGGCAGGGCGCTGCGGCGCACGAAGCTGCGCCCGTCGTCGCGGCTGAGCAGCAGGTCGCCGTTCTGGGCCAGCAGCAGCAGCGAGCCGTCCCTGCGCTGCAGGCCGGCGCTGATCGACACGGGCACGGGGTTGTCCACCTGCGTCCAGCTGTCGCCCTGGTCGGCCGAGCGCCAGACGTTGCCGCGCAGCCCGTAGGCCAGCAGCGTGCCGTCGCGCGTGAGCAGCAGGCCGAAGAAGCTGCCCTTGTAGGGCGAGGCCAGCGCCTCGAAGTGGGCGCCGCCGTCCAGCGAGCGCAGCAGCAGGCCTTGCTCGCCGGCGATGAACACGCGCGGGCCGTCGCTGCGCACCGCGTACAGGTGCAGGCGGCGCCGGTTGGGCAGGCGCGTGTGCAGGCTCTGCCAGGCGTCGCCCCGCCGCACGAAGGCCAGGCCGTAGGCGCCGACGGCGTAGACGCTGCCGTCCGGGCTCAGGCCCAGGTCCAGCAGCGGCTTGTCGGGGCCGTCGGCCACGCGGCGCTGGGCGGCCTCGCGCAGGGCCTCGTCGTCGCCGGCGGCGGCCAGCTCCAGCTGGGCCAGCTGCCGGCCATCGAGCAGCAGCTGCCAGCGCTGGCCGCCATCGGTCGTCTGCAGCAGGCTGCCGAAATGGCCGCAGGCCCAGCCCTGCTGGGCGTTGGCAAAGGCCAGCGCCGTGAGGCTGACCTGCGCCGGCACCTCGGCCTGTTGCCACTTCTGGCCGCCGTCATCGCTGTAGACCAGCAGCCCGCGTTCGCCGGCCAGCACCAGGCGCTGGCCGGCCTGCGCGGCGGCCAGCAGCGCGCTGCGCGTGGCCAGCGGCGTGGGGGCCGCCGGCTGGGTCAGCACGGGGGGCAGCGGGGCAGCCGCGCGCGCCGGGCCGGCGAGCAGCCCGAGGGCCGCCGCGCTGCAGAGCGCACGCCGCTTCATCGCGTGCTCTCGTTGGCCAGTTCCTCGGGGCTGAAGAAGGCCCGCTCCAGCTTGGGCAGCACCTTGACCTGGACCGGCAACTCGTTGGTGGCCATGTTCAGGTAGTAGGCGCCGGTCTGCAGGTCGTAGCCGCCCCAGAAGATGTTGCCCAGCACGGCCGGAATGTCCGGCGCGGTCAGCGTGAGCGTGTAGTTGGTGCGCCAGAGTTCGCCCTTGGCGTCCCAGCCGTCGATCAGGATGATCTGCCAGCTGTCTTCGTCGATGTAGTACTTGCGCTTGGCGGCGACGTGGCGCTTGCCGGCGGCCAGCGTGGCCTCCACCACCCACACGCGGTGCAGCTCCCAGCGCACGAGGTCGGGGTTCAGCGAGCCCGGCTTCACCAGGTCGGCCACCTTGGCCAGCGCGGCGCGGTTGTTGTTGTAGGGGATGTACAGCTCCTTCTTGCCGACCAGCTTCAGCTCGTGCTTGTCGATGGGGCCGAACAGGTTGAAGGCCTCGTCGAACAGGCCGATGCCGGAGGTCACCGCGTCGGGCGTGTCATAGCCCACCGAAGGCGCCTTGCGCACGCGGCGCTGGCCCACCAGGTACTGCCACAGGCCGCGCGGCGTGGCGCTGGTCATGCCGTCGTGCGCCAGGATGGCTTCGCCGGCCTTGGAGCCGGGCTCGGTGGCGGCGAACTTGCCCAGCGCGTAGTAGCCGTCGAACTTCTCGGGGCTGACCTCGGGGTCGTAGTAGGGGCGGCGGAAGGTCTGGTTGCCGCCGCTGGCCATCGTGCGCTTGCCGTCGGCCGTCATGACCCAGACGCGCATCGGCGTCTGGGTGTTCACGCCCAGCCAGGCCAGGCGGTGGTTCAGGATGGCCTCGTAGCCGTCCTTGGGGATGGGGAAGGGAATGCCGCCGAACGCGCCCTCCACGCCCAGGCCGTTGTCCACCAGCTTGGCGCGGGTGGCATTCTTGAACGTGTTGTCGTAGACGTACTGCGGCGCGCCAGCGCTGCGGCGGGTGGGGTAGACGTCGATGCGGAAGTCGGCGTTCTTCTTCATCAGCGCCTTCACGCCATCGCTGAGCTTGGCGTCGTGCTGGGCCATGTTCTTGGCGCTGATCTGCAGCACCGGCTTGTCGGCGGGGAAGAGGTCAGGGCGCGGGTCGCCGTTCTTGTAGCCGGCCGGCGCCTTGGTCAGGCCGCCCTCCCAGGGCGGGATGCTGCCGTCCTTGTTGCCGGCGCGCTCGGCGCCCATGGGGGTCAGCGTGGTCTTGAGCTTGGCGGCCTCGTCGGCCGACACGGCGGCGCCGGCGCCCAGCGGCAGCAGGGCAGCGCAGGCCAGCGCGAGAACGTTCAGTCGGAGCAGTGCGTGCTTCATGGTGGGGATTCCTTGTCTGGGGTCAGAAGGTGCGCGACGCGCTGAAGGCGACGTAGGCGCGGTCCTTGAGGGTCTGGCCGAAGGTCAGCTGGCGCGGCGAGCCGCTGCCGGGCACCAGGGTCTCGGTGAAGGTCTTGGCCTTGCCGAAGTAGTCGGTGTAGGTCAGCGAGAAGTTCCAGGCGTTCTGGTGGGTGCCCTTCAGGCCCACGGTCCAGTCGCCGCCGTCCGACACGCCGCCGGCGAAGTTGGCGATGGCCGAGGAGCGCCCGCCGAAGTTCCAGCCCAGGCCGATGGGAATGGACATGTCCAGCCCGGTCAGCACCTGGAAGTAGGCCGGCTCGAACAGCACGCGCATGGCGAACGCGCCCTTGGTGGTGTTCGGGTCCAGGCCGCCGACGCCCAGGTTCTGGCCGTTGGGGCCGGCGAAGATGTCGCGCTTGATCTTCAGGCGGTGGTTGTAGGCAATCTCGCCCAGCAGCGCGCCGCCCTGCCAGAAGTCGTTGGGCTGCAGCACGTAGATGCCGTTGAGCTGCAGGTGGGCCGTGTCGCCGACGGCATAGCAGGGCGTGTTGCTGCCGGTGTCGCAGCTCGGGATGGGGCTGGGGCCGCCGAGCACGGCGGGGTCGCCGTTCAGCGGCGTGTTCTGGCGCACCGAGCCTTCCAGCGCCCAGTTCAGCTGGCCGATGGACGAGGTCACGCTGGCGCCGAAGGTGCGGATGTTGCTGGCATAGGCCATGCGCACATGGCCTTGCGCGAAGTCGAACACCAGCGCGCTGGGCGTCTTGTCGTGGTACTGCGCGGCATAGAAGCCGAACTCGTAGTCGCCGCCGGTCGGGCTCCAGCGCAGCTGGATGCCGCCCTGGCCGCTGTTCTTGGGCTTGTTGTCGCGCGAGGTCAGCGTGGGCAGCTCGATGGGCGAGCCATCGGGCGCCTGGCCGAAGTTGACGCGGCCGCCGCCGACGTAGTCCTGGTTGGAGAAGTAGCTGCCGACGCCGGGCAGCTTGCTCTTGCGCCACTTGAGCTGGTAGTAGGCCCCCAGCTGCAGGCCCTCGGCCAGGCGCAGCGTGGCGGAGACCTGCTCCACCGGCAGCAGCACTTCCTTGAACTGCCAGCCCGGCACGGAGGTGATGCGTGCGATGTCCACCGGGCCCTGCGCATTGGCAATGCCGTTCTGGCCGAAGAACAGGCTCTCGCCCCATTGCAGCGTGTGCTTGCCCACGCGCAGGTTGGCCTTCATGCCGGCCACTTCGCCCTTGAACGACACGAAGGCATCCAGCAGCTCGCCGCCGCGCCCGTGCTGGCGCCGCGTGGCGGGCAGGAACTCGTTGGGCGCCTGGCCGAAGTCGTTGTTGGCGGTGCTGACCACCGGGCCCAGCGGGTTGCCGGCGGCGTAGAGCGCGGTGCCGTTGTAGTCGTTGCGGCCCATGTAGGCGCCGTCGTACCAGCCGGTGCCGCTGATGCGGGCGCCGAAGGTGGGCGTGGAGATGTCCAGCTCGGCCAGCAGGTCGAAGCGGCGGGAGATCAGGCCCTTGCCGAAGTTGTGGTTGCCGTCGTCCTCGTTGACGGTGCCGGGGTCGCGGGCCACGTCCAGGCGGCTCAGCGCTGCGGACGGGTCCTTGACGCGGTAGCCGGCGCTGAACTTGGGCGTGAGGTCCAACCGGACCTTGAGGTCGGGCACGCTGGTTTCGATCTCGAAGGCTTGTGCAGCGGGCAACAGCAGGGCTGCCGCCGCCGCCAACGCGACGCGGTTCTTTCTCATGGTGTCTCCTGGTTTGAGGTGTTATGTGCTCAGAGATAGGTCGCGGCGAAGCCGCCGTCGGCCGCGAGGTTGACGCCGCTGATCCAGCGCGCGTCGTCACTGCACAGGAAGGCGATGGCCGGCGCGATCTCGTCGGCCAGGCCCGGCCGCGGGATGCGGTGGGCGTCGGCGGCCACGCGCTCCTCGCCCAGCTGCGCGACGAACTCGCCCAGGATGGGCGTGAACACGGGGCCGGGGGCGACGCAGTTCATGCGCACGCCGCGCTGCATGAAGAACTCGCTGGAGCGCAGCGTCGACCAGACGATCAACGCCTCCTTGAAGTACTCGTAGCAGCCCTTCTGCGGCACCGGGTTGCGGGCCAGCCAGGCCAGGCCGGCCTCGAAGCCCTGCACGGCGGCGAGCGCCTTGTGCGTGTCGAGCCGGTCACGGTAGAAGTAGCCGAGGATGGACGAGACGTTGACGATGCTGCCGCCACGCGGGATGCGCTCCACCAGCGCCTCGCACAGATGGCGCACGCCGAGGTAGTTGACGCGGCTGACCAGGTCCACGGGCGACGTGCCGGGCACGCCGGCCACGGTGCACAGGCCGTCGATCTGCGCGGGCAGCTGGCGCACGGCCGCGTCGATGGCCGATTGCTGCGACAGGTCGGCCTTGACGAAGCCGTCCAGCGTCAGCAGCGGGTCGTTGCGGTCCATGCCGATGACCTTGGCGCCGTGGGCGCGCAGCAGGCGCGCGGTGTCGGCGCCGATGCCCGAGCTGGCGCCGGTGACGACGATGGTCTTGCCTTGAACTTTCATGGGTATGTCTCCTGTTGTTGTCGTTTGTGCGGGGCGGTTCAGAACGGGTAGGGCGGCGGCGCGGCCTTGACGGTGACCCATTGCCAGGTCGTGAAGGCCTCCCAGTCGGCCGGTCCGCCATGCACATTGCCGTTGCCGGCCACGCCGGGGCCGCCGAAGGGGTTGGTGGCGTCGTCGTTCACCGTCTGGTCGTTGACGTGGACCATGCCGGCCTTCAGCTGCTGCGCCAGCGCCATCGCGCGGTTCATGGACTTGGAGATCACCGCCGCGGCCAGACCGCCGTCGTGCGCATTGGCCAGCGCAGCGGCTTCCTCGTCGGTCTTGAAGGTGACGAGGTTGAGCAGCGGGCCGAACACCTCTTCGTCATGCACGCGCATGCCGGGCTTGATGCCGCTGAGCACGGTGGGCTTGTAGAACAGGCCCTCGTAGGTGCCGCCGGCCAGCAGCTTGGCACCCTTGGCCACGCTGTCCTGCACCAGCGCATGCACGCGGTCACGCTGGCGTGCATCGATCAGCGGGCCCAGGGCCACTTGTCCCGTGGCGCCATCGCCGACCGGCAGGTGCGTGGCCTTGGCCACCAGCCGCTGCGTGAGCGCTTCGGCGATGGACTCATGCACCAGCACGCGGTTGGAGGCCATGCAGATCTGGCCCGAATGCAGCCAGGCGCCCCAGGCCGCGTTGCTGGCGGCGAGGTCCAGGTCGGCGTCGTCCAGGATGACCAGGCAGTTGGTGCCGCCCAGTTCCAGCGAGGCCTTCTTGAGGTGTCGCGCGGCCAGCTCGCCGACGCGCCGGCCCACACCCACCGAGCCGGTGAAGGACACCATGCGCACCTCGGGCGCGGTGATCAGTGCCTCGCCCACCTCGGCGCCGCCGGGCAGCACCGACAGCACGCCGGCCGGCAGGCCAGCGGCCTCGAGCACGCGGGCAATCAGGTAGCCGCCGCTGACCGGCGTGCGCGGGTCGGGCTTGATGAGCACGGCGTTGCCAGCGGCAAGTGCCGGTGCGACGACGCGCAAGGTCAGGATCAACGGGAAGTTGAACGGCGAGATGACGGCCACGACGCCGTGCGGCACGCGCCGCGCCATGCTCAGGCGGCCCGGCACGCTGGGCAGCAGCTGGCCCGCCGGCTGCATCGGCATGGCGGCGGCCACGTGGCAGAAGGTGATGGCCTCGCGCACCTCGTGCTGGCCCTTGGGCAGGATGCCGCCGCCCTCACGGGTGATCCACAGCGCCAGCTCGTCGGCATGCTGCTGCAGCAGGGCGGCGGCCTTGTGGAAGACGGCGGCGCGCTCGCGCGGGGCGGTGGCCGCCCAGGCGGCCTGCGCGGCGGCGGCGGCTCGGGCGGCTTCGGCCACATCGGCCGGCGTGGCCTCGCCCGCCGTGCCCAGGCGCTCGCCGGTGGCGGGCTCGATGATGTCCAGCGTGCGCGCCGCAGCGCGCCATTGGCCGATGAAGAGGCTGTCACGCCAGGGGGCGCCGGCCAGGAACGTGGGGCTCTGCTGCATGGTGTCTCCTTGGGTTCTTGTTTAGATTGCCTATACGATGATTAGCCAGGCAAACAAAAATATGGGCTTAATGTGTGCTTGGATGGGTGGCTTCGGGAATCCGTAGAAACGCTGAGACCGTTCGGCCTGCCGCCCGGCGCACGCTGGGCTCAGCGCAACTGGCATGCCAACCCCGAGGCGGCGCGCGACGCCGCGCGGCTTCTGCCGCTTGCTCTCCCCGGGACGGGAGGCGGCTCACTGGGACTTTCCCGATGCCGGCAACCGGGGCGTTCAGCCCCAGTACTCACGGGGGCAGTGGCTTGCGGACTCGCGCAAATTCGCAAGACTGAAGCAGACTGCGACCCCTGGCTTTGACGAAATCATGAAACCGCACAACGTCCCTCCGAAGATCTCTCTGGCGGAGCTGTCGCGCCAATCGGACGCCATGCTGCGCAAAGGCAACAGCCAGGACTTCAACTGGTCGCTCGACGGCAGTGCGCCCACGCTGGCGCAGCTGACCGAGGCGCTGTTCTTTTCGCCGGGCGACGGCCGGATCTGGCTCAATGACCAGCGCATGCTGCTCGTCCACAGCGCAGCGACGGGACATCTGCGGCGCGAGTTGATCGACACGCTGGGCCTGTCGCGCGCGCGCGGGCTGCTGACGCGGGCGGGCTACGTCAGTGGTTCTCGCGATGCGCAGCTCGTGCGCCAACGCTGGCCGGATGCCGATGCGGCCGCCGTCTTCATGGCGGGCGCCCGACTGCATGCGCTGGAGGGCGTGGTGAAGGTGACGCCGGTGAGCTTCTCGTTCGACATCGACCGCGGCACCTACGACGGCGAGTTCATCTGGGAGCATTCCAGCGAGGACGACGAGCACATCAGCGCCTATGGCATCGGCACCGACCCGGCCTGCTGGTCGCAGGTCGGCTATGCGACGGGCTATGTGACGACGCTGTTCGGCCAGCCGGTGATCTTCCGCGAGGTGGACTGCCGCGCGATGGGGGCCGCCGCATGCCGCGTGATCGGTCGGCATGCCGCGGCCTGGGGCGACATCAGCGAGGACCTGCGCTATCTGGAGGCGCATGACTTCCGCGCCATGGCGCCGGGCGCCGGGCAGCCTGCGCCGCCGACCGATCCCGCCCTGGGCCCGGCGCCTGTCGGCGCGACGGGCGATGGCCGGCACGAGGTGGTCGGCGCGTCGTCGGCCTTCGTCTCGGCCTGCCACCTGCTGGACCGGGTGGCGCGCACGTCGGCCACCGTGCTGTTCTCGGGCGAATCGGGCGTCGGCAAGGAGGCCTTCGCACGGCGCCTGCACCGCATCAGCCCGCGGGCGGACAAGCCTTTCATCGCGCTGAACTGCGCCGCCATGCCGGAGGGCCTGCTGGAGTCCGAGCTGTTCGGCGTGGAGAAGGGCGCCTACACCGGCGCGCATGCCTCGCGCGAGGGACGCTTCGAGCGCGCGCACGGCGGCACGCTGTTCCTCGACGAGGTGGGCACGCTCAGCCCTGTGGCCCAGGCCAAGCTGCTGCGGGTGCTGCAGGAAGGCGAGATCGAGCGGGTGGGCGGTTCACGGCTCATCCAGGTTGACGTGCGCGTGGCGGCCGCCACCAATGTCGACCTGCGGGCCGAGGTGGAGGCCGGGCGATTCCGGGCGGACCTGTTCTATCGCCTCAACGTCTTCCCGTTGCACCTGCCGCCGCTACGCGAGCGGCGCGAGGACATCCCGCTGCTGATGAGCCATTTCCTGCGCCGCGAGTCGCAGCGCCATGGCCGTGCGGTGCGCGGTTTCAGTGCGCGGGCCGTGCGTGCGGCGCTGCATTACGACTGGCCGGGCAACATCCGAGAGCTGCTCAACCTCGTCGAGCGGGCGGTCATCAACGTGGAAGACGGCATGGCCATCGACGTGCACCACATGTTCCGCGGCGAGCCGCTGGCCCGGCAGGCGGTGCTGGCGGTGTCGTCCGCAGGGGAGCTTGCGCAGGAGGCCGAACCGGGCGTGGACAACCTGCTGCAGCACCTGCAGTCCGCACTGGGCGCCGCCGCGCTGGACCTGCCGGCGCTGGAGGCCCGGCTGCTGCAGGAGGCGGTCGATGCCCACAGTGGCAACCTGTCGGCGGCTGCGCGCGCGCTGGGGCTGAGCCGGGCGCAGCTGGCCTACCGGCTGGAGCGGCATGGCTGAAGCCCTTCGCCCAGTCCCGCCCCGCTGAAGGCGGGTGGGGCACATTCCCTGTGGGCCGGCTTGGGGCGGCCTGCATAGTCCGACGCGAGTGGTGTTGAGGGCCGCCATCCCGATTCATGTTTGCGGGCTTGGCTTACTTCAACGATAAGCACCGATGCCCGGCCACCTCGTCCACGGTGCGCTCCTGCAACTTGCCGCCCGAGCCTAGGCCCAGCTTGGTGCCCGTCGCATTGAGCACGCAATCAATCTTCCAGCGCCCGTCTTCCCAGCGGGTAACGTAGCCCAGGAAATCGACCATCTCCGTCTCGCCGTTCTTCCAGTCCTTGCGGTAGAACAGCCGCCCGGCACCGCCCGCGCCGTCGGCCTGGAGAAGGCGATAGCCATCCAGCGGCGTCGAGTACTTCGCCCCGCGTTTCAGCATGGTGGGCAGGTCCTTGTCTGACATCCCCCGCTGGCGCAGGTTCGCCAACATCTCGTCCACAGCTCCTTTGGCCCGGGACTGCTTGTACAGGGCTACATCTCCGGTCTTCTCGGACGCCAGATGCGCCACATATGCGGCTTCGGCTTGCGCTACGAAGGAATTGCTCTTCAGCGTTGTGCTCTGGGCCGCAGGTGTCTGCGCTGCGGCGCTGGCGGTCAACATTGATGCGGCTAAGGCCAATGCAGCGCAGCCTTTTAGGTCATTCATATTTGTTGTCCTCCCTTGAATAGCCGAAAGAGTACCGAAACTTCCGAGTCGCTCTGTGTATTCGCTCGCGCTGGCATTCCCGTCAGGGATCGGAGTCTTCGGCACTGAGCTGACGCCCACACGCCTTACCCGGTACAGCGAGGGTGCTATGAGCTGGAAAGGCGAAGTAGAAATCTTCGGTGACCGCTCGCGCTGCAACGCCGACTCACCGCTCGTTCACCTGCTGGCTGCCGCAGGTGCTAGCGGTGACTGGATTGCGTGCTCATCGCTCTGGCCTGCATGTTGACGACCGCTGGAGTACGCAGCGGCCCGGCGCTCGGCCCTCACTTCACTCACTTCCTGCCCTGCGAGGACGCTTCAGCCGTGGAACTCGAAGCTGGCGTCGCGGTGCTCGATCAGCCAGCTGCCATCGGGTTGGCGGCGCAGGCGGTCGGCGAACTTGCCCAGCAGCGGTGCGCCCCGGCGTTGCCGGCCTTGCGGCCCGGCGGGGTCGCCGGCATCGCCCACCCAGAGCAGCACGCGGCTGAGCGCGCAGGCCGTGTCGGCCGACTGCATCTCCACCAGCGTGGAGACGACGAGATGCCGTGTCAGCCGCTCGGCCGGGCGGTTGCGGTAGGCGGCCTCGATGGCCTCACGCCCCCGGGCCGGTTCGCCGGAAGGGCGGTGCAGTTCTCCGTCGGGCGTGAACAGCGCGGCCAGGCCCGCAGGATCGGTTGTGTCGATGCAGTGCGCGCTGCGCAGCACGGTGCGCCGGCAGCCGGCCTCGGCGCTGAGCAGCGTGAGCTCGTCGATCAGCATGGCTCGGTCAGCCAGTCGGCCAGCGCGGCCGTGACGGCTTCGGGTTGCTCCAGCGTGCTCATGTGGCCGCAGTCGGGCACCAGCACCAGCCTTGCGTCCGGGATCAGGCGGGCCATGGCCGCATGGCGGTCGGGCGGGCTCCATTGGTCGTCCTGACCGCACAGCACGAGGCTGGGGCAGGCGACGCGGGCCAGCACGTCGGCGGCGTCGGGACGCTCCAGCAGGGCTTGCACCTGGGCGGCGAACTGCTCGGGCGTGTGGCGCTGGACCATGGCCTGCATCTGGCCGTACACGGCGCTGCCATGGGCCTCGGGCCTGACCATGCCGGGCAACCAGCGCCGGGCCAGCTCGGCCATGCCCGATTCGCGCGCCGCGGCCAGCAAGGACAGGCGCTGGTGGCGCTCGGCCTCGCCCGCTTCGCCGCCCGGGCGCGGCTGCCAGCCGGTGTCCAGCAAGGCCAGGCGCTCGACGCGCTCGGGCGCCTGGCGCATGACCTCCAGCGCGATGCGCCCGCCCATGGAGTGACCGGCCAGCGCGAACCGTTCGGCCGGCGCCTGGCGCAGCAGCTCGGTGGCCAGCGCCGGCAGGCTGTCATGCCCGTCGTTGGGCGCGACCCAGCAGCGGGCGCGGTCGGCCAGGCCGGCGATCTGCGGCTGCCAGACGCTGTCGTCGCACAGCAGCCCCGGCACCAGCACCAGCAGCGGCGCCGCCATCAGCAGCACTCCGCGCCGGCCGGTGGCTGCAGGCGCTGGTAGCGGCCCCACACGGGATGCTCGTCCAGGCGCAGCAGGCGCACGGCGTTGTCCTTCAGCAGCAGTGGCATCACCTCGGGGCGCAGGCCGGCCGTGGCGGCGTCGGCCATCCAGCGCTCGGGCGTGAGTGCGGGGAAGTCGGAGCCGAACAGCATCTTCTTCTTCAGCAGCCCGTTGGCGTACTTGATGAGGATCTCGGGGAAGTATTTGGGCGACCAGCCGGACAGGTCGATCCAGACATTGGGCTTGTGCGTGGCCACGGCCAGCGCGTTCTCCTGCCAGGGGAAGGACGGGTGGGCGATGACGATGGGCATGTCGGGGAAGTCCACCGCCACGTCGTCCAGGAACATCGGGTCGGAGTACTTCAGCCGCACGCCGCCGCCGCCGCGCATGCCGGCGCCGATGCCCGTCTGGCCGCTGTGGAAGATGGCCGGCAGCGCGGCCTCGGCGATGGCCTCGTAGACCTCGTAGCAGGCGCGGTCGTTCGGGTAGAAGGCCTGGGCCGAGGGATGGAACTTGAAGCCGCGCACGCCGAAGTCGTCCACCAGCCGGCGCACCTCGCGCGCGCCCATCTTGCCGCGCAGCGGGTCGACGCTGGCGAACGGGATGAGGGCGTCCGGGTGTTGCGCGGCCTCTTCGGCCACCTCCTCGTTGCTGATGCGCACCTGGCCCATGCCGCGCTCGGTGTCGACCGAGAAGATGACCGACAGCATGCGGCGCTCGCGGTAGTAGGCGGCCGTCTCGGCGATGGTCAGCCGGGGCATGGCCTCCTTGAAGTAGCTGGCCATGGCCTGGTCGAAGGCGTCGGCAACAGGGTCGAAGGCATTGCGTGTGGAGACGGTCGCATGCGTGTGGATGTCGATGGCGACCAGGTCCTGCAGGGCTTGCTCGCTCATCGCTGGCCCTCGTTGGCCAGCAGCACGTCGGCGGGTGGCGGTTCGGCGTACAGGCGCTCCACCAGCGCGACGCGCGCGCGCAGCACGGCGCGCTGGTTGAGCGAGCCCTTGTCCGTCACCTCGCCCTGCGCGGCGCTGGGCGCGGCCGGCACGAGCAGCGCGCGGGTGATGCGGTTGGAGCTGCCGGTGCCGGTGGCCGCCAGCGCGTCCAGCCAGCGCTGCGCCCAGGCGCGCACGGCCGGGTCGGCGGCCCAGGCGGCCGGGTCGTGCGGCGTGCCGGGCGCCGCCAGCTCGGCCGCGGCCGGTGCGAAGAACACCAGCAGGCCCAGCGCATCGCGGCCGTCGCCGGTGACGACGACGTCGTGCATATAGGGCAGGGCGTCGGCCATGGCGCGGGCGCGCAGCTGACCGACGTTGGCCCAGGTGCCGGTGATGAGCTTGAAGTCCTCGGCGATGCGGCCGTCAAAGCGCAGGCCGCGCGCGGGCTGGGCCGGGTCTATCCACTGCGCGGCGTCGCCGCTGCAGAAGAAGCCGTCGTCATCGAAGGCGGCCGCCGTCAGCTCGGGCTGGCCCCAGTAGCCGGGCGTGATGCTGGGGCCGCGGTAGCGCAGCTCCAGCTTGTCGCCCACGGGCGCGAGCTTGAGGTCCAGCCCCGGCGCGGGCAGGCCGACGATGCCCTGCCGCCAGCCGGGCAGGTGGTGGGACACCGCGAACGGGCCGCTCTCGGTCATGCCCAGGCCCATGGTCATGGGGATGCGCTGGCCCAGCGCCTCGGTGGCCAGCCGGTCCACCAGCTCGATGACCGACTGCGGCATGGCCGCGCCCGCCGCGAAGATGAGCTTGAGCCTGGCCAGCACGCGGTCGCGCAGTGCCGGGTCTTGCGCCATGTGGTGGGCCAGCATCTCCAGCCCCTTGGGCACCGTGTAGATGGCCGTGGGTGAGACGTCCATCAGGTTCAGCACCGTCTCGGCCATGCCGTCCTCGGTGGGCTTGCCCTCGTCGATGTAGAGGCTGCCACCGTTGCGCAGCACCAGGCCGAAGTTGGCATTGCCGCCGGCCGTGTGGTGCCAGGGCAGCCAGTCCACCAGCACCGGCGGTTCCTCCTCCAGGAAGGGGTAGCACTGGGCATACATCTGCTGGTTGGCGCAGAGCATGCGGTGGGTGTTGATGACGGCCTTGGGCGCCTGCGTGGAGCCCGAGGTGAACAGCAGCTTGGCGACCGTGTCGGCGCTCACGCGCTCGTGGGCCGCGTCCACGGCGGGCGTGGCCACGGTGCGCAGCAGGTCGAGCATGCGCAGCGCGCCCGGCCGGTGGCCGTGGGTCAGCAGCACCGGCGTGCCCGGCCTACCCTGAGTTAAGGCCTTGTCCAGCGCCGGGCCGAAGGCGTCGCCATCGGCGGCGAACACCAGCCCCGGCTGCAGCAGCGCCACCGCCTGCGCGACCTTGGCAGCCTGCGGGTCCAGCCGCGAGTAGGCCGGCGAGATGGGCGCGACCGGCACGCCCACATGCATGGCCGCCAGCGTCAGCAGCGCATGCTCGATGTCGTTGCCCGACAGCAGCATCAGGGGCCGTTCGGCCGACAGGCCGAGGTCCAGCAAGGCCTGGCCCAGTGCCTTCACCTGGGCAGCGGCCTCGGCATAGCTGAGGTGGCGCCAGGGGCGGCCGGGTGTGCCCAGCGGGCCGCGCTCGCGCTGGGCGAGGAAGCTGCGGTCCGGTGCGGTGGCGGCCCAGTGCAACAGGTGCTCGGTGAAGCGGCGCGGATAGGCCGCGATCGGCTGGTGGGCGCGGATCAGCCAGCCGCCGTCGGGCTGCGGCGTGATCTCGGCGCCATAGGGCCCGAAGGCCACGGGACGGTAGGGGGCGGCGGCGCTCATGGCGGGGCTCAGCTGCGCTCGACCTTGGCGGCGCGCTTGGCGAGGAAGTCCGCCATGCGGGCCTTGGCCTCGGGGGCGGACTGCGTGATGGCGCCCACCAGCGACTCGGTCATCAGGCCGTGCGACATCGGCTGTTCGGCAATCAGCGGCAGGGCATGCATGATGGCGAAGTTGGACATGGGCGCATTGCTGGCGATGCGCTGGGCCAGCTCCAGCGCCTTGGCGGCGCCTTCGCCGTCGGGCACGCAGTGGTGCACCAGGCCCACCTGCATGGCCAGGTCGGCGTTGTAGGTGCGGCCGGTGAGCATCATCTCCGTGACGCGCGAAAAGCCGATCAGCTTGCTGATGCGCACCGAGCCGCCGCCGCCCAGGAAGATGCCGCGTTGGCCTTCGGGCAGGCCGAAGTAGGCGCTGTGCTCGGCCACGCGCACATGGGCGCAGGCCGCCAGCTCCAGCCCGCCGCCCACCACCGCGCCGTGCAGCAGCGCCACCACCGGCCGCCGGCCGAACTGCAGGCGGTCGAACACCTCGTACCAGGCGCGGGAATGGAACACGCCCTCGGCGGCCGACATCTCGCCCAGCTCGCTCAGGTCCAGACCGGCGCTGAAGTGATCGCCATTTGCTGCGAGCACGATGACGCGCGCGGACTCGGGCAGCGCGGCCAGGTGCCTGTCCAGCGTGCGGATCATCTCCAGGCTCAGCGCATTGCGCTTGGCCGGCCGGTTGAGGGTGAGCGTGGCAACTGCGCCTTCGACAGTGCACGTGACCAGGTCCGATGGGGTCATGGGGTTCGCCTGATTGGTTTTGTTGAGTTATTGTTAGTCTAGCTAATGATGATGTTGGCGTACAACCCTGGTGATTGCCCTAGTAGGGCCTGGCCGAGGCCCGTGGAGACGGCTTCCCCGGCCCCGGCCAATCCGTGAAAAACCCCCGGCGCGACGCGCCAGGTCTGAGTGGCCGATGTTGCGCCGTGGTGGATCATGCGTATGATGCACATCATGCGAAAGTCAGCAATCAACGCGAGAGCAGCGGCGAAGGACGCCACCCACGAGCGCATCGTGGCGGTGGCCGCGCGGGCCATCCGCCGCAGCGGCTACGACGGCACGGGCGTCGCAGACATCATGAAGGAGGCCGGGCTGACGCATGGTGCCTTCTATGCCCACTTCGAGTCGCGCGAGGCCATGCTGGCCGAGGCTGCGGCAAAGGCCTGCGCCGAGTCGGCGGGCGTCGCGGCCGACGTGGTGGCCGGCGTGCCACCCGGGTCGGCCTTGGCAGCCATGCTGGCCGTCTACCTGTCCGAGCAACACGCGGCTGGCATCGATGTGGGCTGCCCGCTGGCGGCGCTCGGATCGGAGACGGCTCGTCAGGCACCGGAAGTTCGCCGCGTGGCGACACGGCACATCAAGGAGATGGTGGACCTGCTCGCCCGCCAGTCCGCCGACTGGGGTTCGCCGGCCGCCCATGAGCGTGCGCTGGTGACCGTTGCCACCATGGTTGGCGCGCTGATGTTGTCGCGCGCCGTGGATGAGCCGGCCCTGGCTGACGGGCTGCGCGCCGCAGCGCTCAAGCATCTGACACCGGACGGCCATTGATTGCCTGATGGCGGGCCTTGCCATCTTTTTTGGACTCAACACATGACGAGCATCATGCGAAACATCTTCAAAGCGGTCTCGCTGATCGCACTGTCTGCGGCACTCGCGCCCTTGCATGCCTGGGCCGGCGACGCCTCGCCGGTTGGCTTGTGGAAGAACGTCGACGACGTCAGCGGCAAGCCACGGGCGCTGATCCGGGTGACCGAAGCGAATGGAAAGCTGCAGGGGCGGATCGAGAAGGTCTTTCCCGCCGCCGGCGAAGAACCAAACCCGAAGTGCGTCAAGTGCGAGGGCGCGCTGAAGAACGCGCCGGTGCTGGGCCTTGTCATCCTGAGCGGCCTGACCAAGGATGGCGACGACTACGTCGGCGGGCAGATCCTGGACCCCGACAACGGCAAGGTCTACCGCAGCCAGCTGCGCCTCATTCAAAACGGCCAGCAGCTCAGCGTGCGTGGCTATATCGGCGTGCCCATGTTGGGCCGCTCACAGACCTGGTTGCGCCAGGAGTAAGGAAGCGTCATGAAAGCATTTCTCCTGGAACGCTACGGCAAGCAGCGCCCGCTGCGGGCGGCGGAAACACCGGTGCCGGAGCTGCGGGACGATGAAGTCCTGGTCGAGGTGCATGCCGCCAGCGTGAACCTGCTGGACGCCAAGATCAGGGACGGCGAGTTCAAGCTCATCCTGCCCTACCGCCTGCCCACGGCCCTGGGCCACGACGTCGCAGGCGTCGTCGTGAAGACGGGGCCGCGTGCCCGGCAGTTCAAGGCGGGCGACGAGGTCTATGCGCGGGTGGACGACTTCCGCATTGGCACGTTCGCCGAGTTCGTCCCCGTCAAGGAGGCCTCGCTGGCGCCCAAGCCCCGGAACCTCACGATGGAGGAGGCCGCCTCCATCCCGCTGGTGGGCCTGACGGCCTGGCAGGCGCTGTTCGGCAAGGCCGGGCTGAAGCGGGGGCAGAAGGTCTTCATCCAGGCCGGCTCCGGGGGTGTCGGCACCTTTGCGATCCAGCTGGCCAAGCACCTGGGCGCCACGGTGGCCACGACCACCAGCGCGGGCAACACCGCGCTCGTCAAGGGCCTCGGCGCGGACATCGCCGTCGACTACAAGACGCAGGACTTCGAGCAGGTCTTGCGAGACTTCGACGTCGTCCTCAACAGCCAGGATGGCAAGACGCTGGAGAAGTCGCTCAACGTGCTCAAACGCGGCGGCAAGCTGATCTCCATCTCCGGGCCGCCTGACCCGGACTTCGGCGCGGAGATTGCGGCGCCCGGCTTCGTGCGGCTGGTCATGCGGCTGCTGAGCTGGGGCATCCGGCGCCGGTCACAGCGCCGAGAGGTTCGCTATGCCTTCCTCTTCATGAAGGCGAGCGGCCCCCAGTTGCGGGAAATCACCAAGCTCATCGAGGCGGGCGCCATCCGCCCCGTCATCGATCGGGTGTTCCCCTTCGATGCGACCAACGAGGCGCTGGCCTACGTCGAGTCGGGCCGTGCCAAGGGCAAGGTCGTCATCAAGATCAAGTGAGCCCAAGCGGCTCCTCTCTTTCTCAAGGAAAACCATGCTCTTCGAACCCCTGGCCAGCAGTGCCCTCCAACTGCGCAACCGTGCCGTCATGGCGCCCATGACGCGCAACCGCGCCGTCGATGCGAACACCCCCAACGCGCTGATGGCCGAGTACTACGGCCAGCGCGCCTCGGCAGGCCTGATCATCACGGAGGGCACATCGCCATCGCCCGATGGCCTGGGCTACGCGCGCATTCCGGGGCTCTTCAACAGCGCGCAGGCGCGGGGTTGGAAGGCCGTGACCGATGCGGTCCATGCCCAAGGCGGCAAGATCTTCGTGCAGCTGATGCACACCGGCCGCGTGAGCCATGTGGCCAACCTGCCGGCCGGTGCCGAGGTGCTGGGGCCCATGGCCAGTGCCTGCCCCGGCGACATCTACACCGACTCGCAAGGCATGCAGGCGCACAGCACGCCGCGGCCGATGACGGCCACCGACATCGCCTACGTCGTCGAGGAGTATGCGAACTCCGCGCTGCTGGCCATCGAGGCGGGGTTCGATGGCGTCGAGCTGCACGCGGCCAACGGCTACCTGATCGAGCAGTTCCTGAACGCCAACGTGAACCAGCGGACCGATGCATTCGGCGGCAGCATCGAGGGCCGCAACCGCTTTGCGCTGGAGGTTGCCCGCGCCACCGTGGCCGCCATCGGCGGGGATCGCGTCGGCATCCGGCTCTCGCCCTACGGCGTGTTCAACAGCACCGGCGCCTTCGCTGAAGTCGACACCCAATACCTGGCGCTGACGGAGGAGCTGTCCAAGCTCGGACTGGCCTATCTGCACCTGCTGGACCATTCGGCCATGGGCGCACCACCCGTGCCTGCGGAGCTGAAGGCCAGGCTGAGGAAGGCCTTCGAGGGCAACTTCATCCTGGCCGGCGGCTTTGATCGCGACAGCGCAGAGCGCGCGCTGCATGCAGGCCAGGCTGACCTGATCGCCTTTGCCCGCCCCTTCCTGGCCAACCCGGACCTGGTCACGCGCCTGCAGGCGAACGCGGCGCTCAACGCGGTGGACGCGGCGACGTTCTACACCCCGGGCCCGAAGGGGTACACCGACTATCCCGCGCTCGCGGCCTGAGCGGCTCCAGCCGTGAACACGTCGCCCGCCTCGCCGGTCACCTGGAAGAACGTGCCGACCCGGACAGTGTCCGCCGGTGGGGTGCAGTTCGCCTATCGGGAACTCGGCACCGAGAACCGCGGCACGCCGTTGGTGTGCCTCATCCACCTGGCCGCCGTGCTGGACAACTGGGACCCGCGCGTCATCGACGGGCTGGCGGCCAGGCATCGCGTGATCGCCTTCGACAACCGCGGCGTCGGCGCATCGAGCGGCGTGCCGGCGGCGTCGATGGAGGAGATGGCCCATGACGCCATCAGCTTCATCCAGGCCATGGGCCTGAAGCAGGTCGACCTGTTCGGCTTCTCGATGGGCGGCATGGTCGCCCAGGAGATCGTGCAGATGGCGCCCCAGTTGGTGCGCAAGATGATCATCACCGGGACCGGCCCGGCGGGCGGCGAAGGCATCAGCCAGGTGGCCCGCGTGACCTACCTGGACATGCTGCGTGGCTGGCTGACCTTCCAGGACCCGAAGCAGTTCCTGTTCTTCACGCGGACGCCGGCCGGTATCCGTGCGGGCAAGGAATTCCTGCTGCGCCTGAAGGAACGCACCGAAGGCCGTGACAAGGCCATCACCGTGGCCGCGCTGCAGGCCCAGCTCAAGGCGCTGCGCCTGTGGGGCAACAAGGCGCCTACCGACCTGTCAAAGATCCACCACCCGGTCCTGGTCGCGAATGGCGACAACGACCGCATGGTGCCGAGCCAGAACACGCACGACCTGGCGCAGCGTTTGCCGAACAGCGAGCTGGTCATCTATCCGGACTCCGGGCACGGCGCGGTGTTCCAGTTCCACGCCGACTTCGTGGCCAGGGCGCTCGTGTTCCTGGCACGCTGACGGCTGCGCCGCGGACGTGCATCCAGGGCTCAATTGAAACCGGGTGAAGTCCACGTCGTAGTTGATGGCTGCAAAAGGCGGGGAGCGGGTATTCGGCGAGGCGGGCTGACTGTTTCAGATCGGCCACGAGCGGCCCCTCGCGAACGACCGCATTGGCATCGCGGGAGTGAAGGATGGGCGCTTGCTCTGGACGGGCAAGCCGGGGCCACTTCTCTACTCGACCTGCGCAGTCCCGCGCATCAGTTGCTGGTGCAGGCGGGTGGCTGGTTCCGCGGCGCTGGGGCTCGGCTTGCACGCGTCTGGCGTGGCTGTGCGTTCAGGTCAGAGGCCCAGCGCCGTGAGCCCTGGATGGTCGTCCGGGCGCCGGCCGAGCGGCCAATGGAACTTGCGGTCTTCGGCCTTGATCGGCTGGTCGTTGATGCTCGCGTGGCGATGCGTCATCAATCCCTGTTCGTCGAACGCCCAGTTCTCGTTGCCGTGGCTGCGGAACCAGTTGCCGGCGTCGTCGTGCCACTCGTACACAAACCGCACCGCGATGCGATTGCCGTCGAAGGCCCAGAGCTCCTTGATCAAGCGGTAGTCCAGCTCCCGCGCCCACTTGCGCTCCAGCAGGGCTTGCGCCTGGGCGCGGCCACGAGGGAACTCCGCCCGGTTGCGCCAGACCGTGTCTGGGCTGTAGGCCAGCACGATGCGTGCGGGATCGCGGCTGTTCCAACCGTCTTCGGCCAGGCGAATCTTCTGAATGGCGGTTTCACGGGTGAACGGCGGCAGCGGGGGGCGGGTGTCCATGGCAGTGGCTTTCAGTGAAGGGTCAGGATGGGCCGCAGACCGGCGGCGCGTAGACAGATCTGTCTACGTGCGAATTCTGGCGCATGTAGACAAGTCTGTCTATAGTGCGGGCATGGCCCCACGCACTGATGTCGACATCGGCGACCTGCCCGCAAGAGAACGCATCCTGCGCACGGCGCACGACCTCTTCTATGCCGAGGGCCTGCGGGCCACCGGGATCGACCGCGTCATCGCCGAGGCCGGCGTGACCAAGGTGACCTTCTACAGACACTTCCCGAGCAAGAACGACCTGATCCTGGCGTACCTGAACCGTCGACACGACCTGTGGATGACGTGGTTCACGGAGGCTTTGGCGCGCCACGGCGGCGCGTCACGGGGTGCACAGGCGCTGCCGCCCGTGCTGAGCGAATGGTTCAGCGGCCAGGCACTCGGCGGTTTCCGCGGCTGTGCCTTTCTCAACGGCGTCAGCGAGA
Organism: Pelomonas parva; assembly: GCF_043555835.1. Lineage (NCBI taxonomy): Bacteria > Pseudomonadati > Pseudomonadota > Betaproteobacteria > Burkholderiales > Sphaerotilaceae > Roseateles > Pelomonas parva. The sequence goes on from NZ_JBIGHV010000002.1 coordinate 678,635, forward strand.
TGGGGCCCGCGATCCCTGCGGTCGTTGAGGCCACCCGCCAGCACAAGCAGCAGATGACCGATGCCATCGAAGCCTTGTTGCCGCCGTCGGGTCAGCGGAGGAAGACGGCCGAGGCCTTGGCCATCGCCGTGGATGGCGCCATCGTGCAGGCCCAGTACAGCGAGGATTCGGCACTCGCGCTGCGCGCGCTCCAATTCACTGCCGACCAGTTGAACCACAAAGCCTGAATGCGACTGGAGGTCAGCCTGCTCTGCGCCTTACAGCCTTGGCAGAGCTGGGCTGAGAGATGCGTTCCGATAAGTGCCTCCCACGCTCTGTCGGTGATCTCTCGCGCTCAAGGGCTGCTTTCCACGGGTCAGCATCCCCGACGCCAACGGCCGCAACGGGTCGGCGGGGAGAGTTCGCGGACAAACCTCGAATGTCTCTTCCCGCTGCAGAGCCGTAAATCGCCGACGGCCAGGACCAGCAACGCGTTCCATCCAAGCCAGCCGCTTCGGCCAGGTTTGGCCACCCCCTGCCATCAAACAAAGTCGACGTGCCTGCGCAGCGGCAACTCCCGAATGCGCTTGCCAGTGGCTTGAAAGATCGCGTTGGCCAGCGCCGGGGCCACGGGCGGCACGCCGGTTTCGCCCACGCCGCGGATGGCGCCGCCGCTCTCCAGCACCTTGACCACGATCTGAGGCGCCTGCTGCAGGCGCAGCACCGGGTAGTCGTGGAAGTTGCTCTGCTCGGCCGCGCCCTGGGCGAAGCTGATCTCGCCATACAGCGCGGCACTGAGCCCGAAGATCACGCCCGACTGCAGTTGCGCTTCGAGGTTGCGCGGGTCCAGCGCCGTGCCCACGTCCACGGCAACGAACACCTTGTCGATCTTCACGCCCCGCGGGGTCGTCGTGATCTCGACCACCTGGGCCACCGGCACGCCACGGCACAGGTGAAAGGCCAGGCCCCGGCCGCGCCCGGCGGGCAGCGGCTGGCCCCAGCCCGACAGGGCCGCCACCGCCGACAGCACCTGGCGCGAGGGCTCATGGCTGAGCAGCGCCAGCCGCATGTCCAGCGGGTCGGCGCCGGCCTGCGCGGCCAGCTCGTCGATGAAGCTCTCGATGAAGAAGGCGTTGTACGAATTGCCCACCGAACGCGTGTAGCTCACCGGCCGGGCGGCCGGCGTGCGGTAGGCCGTGGCGCGGTAGTTGGCGATGCCGTAGGGCTGGTCGTAGGCGCCTTCGATGATCTTCGCGTCCGGCCCCAGGGCGGGCAGGCCCAGGCGGCCGAGGTTGGACTCAACCACCGACAGCGAGGCGACCTGGACGTCCAGCGCGCTCACCTGCTTCGCGGCCGTCGTGCCCCGCAAACGTGCCACGGCGGCGGGGCGGTAGAAGTCCTGCGCCATGTCTTCTTCGCGGCGCCAGGTCAGCTTGACCGGCTGACCTGCCATCGCCACGGCCAGCTGCACGGCCTGCGCCACGTAGTCGGACTCCAGGCGCCGGCCGAAACCACCGCCCATCAGCATGACGTGCAGGCGCACCTGGCTGGCATCGAGGCCTGCCAGCTGGGCCGCCTGGTCACGCGCGGCCGTCGGGTTCTGCACGCCGGCCCAGATGTCGAGCTGGCCGTCATGCAGCCAGGCCACCGCGTTCATCGGCTCCATCGTCGCGTGCGCCAGGAAGGGCACGCGGTACTCGGCCTCCAGCACCTTGTCACCGGACAGCGCCTTGTCGACGTTGCCATCGTCCCGCAGCCGGCTGTCCTGGTTCTTCTCGGTCATCGAGGCCACGATGGCATCGACCATCGCCTGGGTGCTGGCGGGGTAGGTCGGCTCCGCCCAGTCGCAGCGCACGGCCTGCACCGCCTGGAAGGCGCGCCAGGTGTTGTTGGCAACGACGGCAACGCCGCCGGGCAGGTCCAGCACCTTCAACACGCCGCGCATGGCCTTGGCGGCGCTGGCGTCCGAGCTGACGAGGGCCGCGCCCTTCGCCGGGTTCATGCGCACGGTGGCGAACACCATGTCGGGCAGCTGCACGTCGATGCCGAAGCTGGCCGTGCCGGTGCACTTGGCCACCATGTCGACGCGCGGCATGGACTTGCCGAGGTAGCGCCACTGTTCGCGGGCCTTCAGTGGCGGGCTCGCGGGCAGCTCGATGCCGGCCGCTGCGGCTGCCAGCTCCTGGTAGCTCAGGCGTCGGCCGTCGGGGGCGATGACGCTGCCGTTGTCGGTTTTCAGCTGTGCTGCCGGCAGGCCGAGCTTGGGTGACGCCGCCGCCACCAGCGCGAACCGCGCCGCCGCACCGGCGGCACGCATGCGGTCGAACAGGTCGGCCACGTTGGAGGAGCCGCCGGTGATCTGCATGGGCAACAGCTTGGCCATCGCGCCCATGGCGCCGCGCATGGCTTCGGCCGCAAGGCCCTGGTCCAGCTCCGAGAAGGGGACGTTGTGCTCCACCAGGGCGCGGTTGTAGTAGGCCGCGCCGGGCGGGCCGTGCTCGACGCGGATGCTGTCCCAGGCCACGTCCAGCTCCTCGGCCACCAGCGCCGCGAGCGTGGTGTGGATGCCCTGGCCCATCTCGGCGCGTGGCGTGATCAGCGTCACGCCCTGGCCATCGATGCGAACAAAGGGCGTGAGGGCGACGGCGCCTGGCGGCAGGTCGTCCAGCAGCGGGTTGGGCGCCGCCTGCCGGACCTTGTAGATGCCGAAGGCGACGCCACCGGCCACGGCGGCCGAGCCGATCAGGAAGCTGCGGCGGGCGATGGTTGCGAGCTTGCCCATGGTCAGGCTCCCCGGGTGCGTGTGGCTGCGTCGTGAATGGCCGCACGGATGCGCGGGTAGGCGCCGCAGCGGCAGAGGTTGCCGGACATGGCGGCGTCGATGTCGGCGTCGCTGGGCGCCGGGTTGTGCTGCAGCAGGGCGGCCGCGCTCATGATCTGGCCCGACTGGCAGTAGCCGCACTGGGCAACCTGGTGCTCCACCCAGGCCGCCTGCACGGCATGCAAGGCGGCTGGCGTGCCCAGGCCCTCGACGGTGGTGACGGCGCCGCTGACGGCGCCCACCGGCGTCACGCAAGAGCGCACGGCGTTGCCGTCCACATGCACGGTGCAGGCGCCGCACTGCGCGATGCCGCAGCCGAACTTGGTGCCGGTCAGGCGCAGCTCATCGCGCAGCACCCACAGCAGGGGCATCTCGGGCTCCACGTCGATCGCGTGGGACTTGCTGTTGACGGTCAGATTCATGGTGCTGCCCTCGTCAGGCATTGACATCAACGACCACGCGGCCGCGGACCTGGCCTTGGAGTACCTGGTCGGCAATTCGAGGCACATCGGCCAGCGCGACCACACTCGTGGCGCTGGCCAGCTTGTCCAGGTCCAGGGCGCTCGCCAGCCGGGCCCAGGCCTGCAGCCGCAGCGGCTGCGGGGCGTTGACGGAGTCGATGCCGGCCAGGGTCACGTTGCGCAGGATGAAGGGCAGCACCGACGCCGGCAGGTCGGTGCCCTGGGCCAGCCCGAAGGCCGCGACGGCGCCGCGATAGCGGGTCTGCGCGAGCACGTTGGCCAACGTGTGGCTGCCCACCGAGTCGATGGCGCCCGCCCAGCGCTCCCTGGCGATGGGCACGCCTGGCTCCGACAGCGTGCGGCGGTCGATGACTTCGGCCGCACCCAGCTGGCGCAGGTAGTCGGTCTCGGCCAGGCGCCCCGTCGAGGCGACGACGCGGTAGCCCAGCCTGGACAGCAGCGCGATGGCGATGGAGCCGGCGCCACCGCCGGCGCCGGTGACCAGCACATCGCCCGAGTCGGGCATGACTTGCGCGTGCTCCAGCGCAAGCACGGACAGCATCGCCGTGTAGCCCGCCGTGCCGATGGCCATGGCGTCGCGCGTCGAGAACACGTCGGGCAGCTGGACCAGCCAGTCGCCGTTGACGCGCGCCCGCTGCGCAAAGCCGCCATGGTGGGTCTGGCTCAGCCCCCAGCCATTGGCCACCACGCGGTCGCCCACCGCGAAGCCGGCGTGGGACGAGGCCTGCACCGTGCCGGCGAAGTCGATGCCGGGGATCAGCGGGTAGTGGCGGATCACCGGCGCGCGACCGCTGACCGCGAGCGCGTCCTTGTAGTTGACCGTCGAATAGTCGATGGCCACGGTGACGTCGCCCGGCATCAGGTCGGCTTCGTCGAAGTCGACCAGGGCCGTCGAGGTCTTGTCGTCCGTCTTGCTGGCCAGCAGCGCCTGGAAGTTCATGTGTGTCTCCGTTGTGATGATGGGTTAGCGAACCCGCAGGCGGCGCGTGCGAAACGTGCCCCAGCCGCTGCCGAGGGCCGACTTCAGGAAGGCCGCCAGGCCGCTCTCGGCCGGGCGCGGCGCCTGGCCCCGCGCGATGCGCTTGAGCTGGCGCGCATACCAGAGCACTTCCATGATGCCCAGCCGGTCCACGGCCTTGAGGCCCGTGCTGATGGTGCGGACCTGCTGTGTGCTGTCCCGCCCTTGCAGCAGGGCGGCGGGCGCGTCGGGGTCGATGGCCAGTAGCCGGGCCAGGCCCACCACGTCCAGTGCGCCGCTGCGCAACGCCGCGTTCATGCCGGCCGCCGTGCGGAAGCCGCCGGTCACCATCAGCGGCACCCGGGTCGTGGCGCGCGCCTGCTCCGCGAAGCCGAGGAAGTAAGCCTCCCGGGCCGCCGTGGAAGCCTTGAGCGGTTCGTGCAACGCGCCGCTCATGGCGGGCGCCTCGTAGGTGCCGCCGGAGATTTCGATGAGGTCGATGCCCGCATCGGCCAGCGCGTGGATCGTCGCCAGCGAGTCCTGCTCGGTGAAGCCGCCGCGCTGGAAGTCGGCCGAGTTGAGCTTGATGGCGACCGCAAAGTCCGGGCCGACCAGACGGCGGATCTCGGCGTAGACGGCCAGCAGGAAGCGACGCCGCTTCTCGGCGGTGCCGCCCCAATCGTCGCTGCGGCGGTTGTGATGCGGCGACAGGAACTGGTTGATCAGATTGCCGTGCGCGGCGTGGATCTGCACGCCATCGAAGCCGGCCTGTTTGCACAGGGCCGCGCTGCGCCCGAAGCGCTGGATGATGTCCTGGATGTCGGCAGCGCTGGCCTCGCGCGGGGTGTCGAAGAAGGCCGCCATGTCCTCGCGGAAGGGCACGGCCGAGGGCGCCAGGTTGAAGGCATTCAAGCCCCGCGTCGATTGCTTGCCCGGGTGGTTGAGCTGCGCCCACAGCGCCGAGCCTTGCGCGGTCGCCGCCTGCGTCCATTGCCGCAGGACGGCCATCTCGGACTCGTCCTCGATGACGACATTGCCGGGCTCGCCGAGTGCGCGCCGGTCGATCATCACGTTGCCGGTGACGATCAGCCCCAGGCCCGAGGCCCCCCAGCGGCGGTACAGCTGCACCAGGCCCGGCGTCGGGCGGTTGTCGTAGGTGGCCAGCGTCTCGCTCATGGCCGCCTTGGCGAGCCGGTTGCGCAGCACGCCGCCGTTGGGCAGGCGCAGGGGCTGGTTCAGCAGGTTGGTTGGCATGGGCGGCTCAGAAGGCGGTGCGGTCGTAGGGCGAGACGCGCTTGGGTGCTTGCAGATAGGCCGTCAGCCCCTGGAACCACATCACTTCCTGGAAGTCGCCGCTGATGGTGAGGTGCTTGCTGCCGACCGCGCGGAGGAAGGCGGCCTGGCTGTCCTTGGCCGACAGGGTGGCGAAGCCCTTGGCTGCGTCCTTGAAGCTGAAGGTGAACTGGGGAGCCGCAGCCAGCCCGGCGAAGGAACGGATGGCGCCGCCCTCGATGACGAAGTAGCGGCCGGCGCCCGAGGCGGTGCGGATCTGGAACACCAGGCGCTTGCTGGCGACGTAGCGCGCGCAGTCGGCGTCGCTGCGGATCTTGCGCTTGAGCATCTGGGCGAACGCCCACAACAGGAACTTGAACTTCAACATGACGGGCGACCTTCAGAGGGCGGGCAAGGCGATCACTCGCCGAGGAACTGGACCGCGTGGCGCAGGAAGCGCTGCGGCGACTGGAACTGCGCGGCGTGGCCAGAGTCGGGGTAGACGAACAACTGGGCGTTGGGCAGGTTGCGCGCCATGTAGAACGAGTTGACGGTCGGGATCATCACGTCGTGCACGCCATTGAGGATGAACGTGGGCTGCTGGATGCCGCGCAGATAGGCGAAGGGATCGTCTTCGGACAGCCTGGGCAGGTAGTGCAGGTTGGCTTCGATCTGGGCCTTGGCCGCCTCGGGTGAGGACGGCGGGTCCTGGTCGACACGCCGATGGCGCCGCTCCCAGAAGTCACGGCCGGCCTGCGCCGCCGCCTCGGAGCGCCCGAAGAACAGGTAGAGGAAGTCTTCAAGCGTCGGCACCGGGTTGACGGCCGTGCCCAGCACGCGGTGCTCCATCTCCGGGTCGCCGCCGCGCGGGCCGGTGCCCAGCAGCATCAGCTTGCGCACCAGCTCGGGGTGGCGCCAGGTCAGGTCCAGCGCCTGGAAGCCGCCCAGCGAGAAGCCGAGCAGGTCGATCTGGTTCAAGCCCAGCGCGCGGACGAAGGCGGCGGCGTCATCGGCCATGTGCTCGATGCGCGTGCGCGGCGTGCCGCCTGACGAAGCCACGCCGCGGCCGTTGAACAGGATCACCTCGCGGCCTTCGGCCAGGCCATCCGTCATCAGCGGGTCCCAGTGGTCCATGCCGCCGCGGAAGTGCTGCAGCATCAGCAGCGGCGGCTGCGCAGTAGCCGCGTTGCCCCAGCGGCGGTAGGCGAAGCGGGTGCCGTCGACCGCCAGGAATCGCGTGGGCGTGGTGAGGTGGGTGTCAGTCATGGGGTGCTGCGCTCAGTTGGCCAGGAAGGCCAGCGCCTTGGACACGAAGTCCGCGTGGTGCTGAAAGATGCCGCCGTGGCCGGCGTCCGGGTAGATGACCAGCTGCGCGTTGGGCAGGCGCTTGGCCAGGTCATAGGAGTTGCTCGTGGGCACCATGCGGTCGTCATCGCCGTTGGCCACGAGGACGGGTTGCTTGACCGTCGACAGATTGGCCGGCCGCTTCTCCCCCCACGCCTTCAGCGCCTGAAGCTGCGACACATAGGCCCAGACGGCGATGTCGCGGTCGCGGTTGTCGGTGCGCTCCTGCAGGCGCTGCAGGAAGGCCTTGCCGGCGTCGATGCCGGCGGGCGTGCGCGTGAAGAACAGGTATTGCTTGGGGTCCTGGCCCGTCAGCGTGGCGCGGATCAGGTCGTAGTTCGCCACGCCCGCAACGGTGCTGATGCCCTCGCCGCCGGCGGGGCCGGTGCCGGCCAGGATCATGCGGCGCACCAGCTGCGGCTCCTTCAGCACGACCTCCTGCGCAATCATCCCGCCCATCGAGAAGCCGAACAGGTCCACCTGCTTGAAGCCCTTGGCCTTGATGAAGCTGAGGGCATCGTCGGCCATCTGTTCCATGGTGTTGGCCGGGCTGCCGCTGGAGGCGCCGACACCGCGGTTGTCGAACGCGATGACGTGGTGCCTGGCGGCGAGGCCATCGACGATGCGCGGGTCCCAGTTGTCCAGCACGGCAGCCAGGTGCACCAGCAGCACGACGGGCGTGCCGCCGTTTTGGCGCCCCAGTTCGCGGTAGGCGTAGGTCACGCCATCGGCAGAGATACTCTGCGTCGGCACGTCCTTCCACGTCGCGGCAGCCGTGTCACTGGCAGCGGCAAGGGGTGACGCGAGCATGGCAGACAGTGCCAGCGCGTAGACGCTCGATTTGAGAAGACGGATGGGCATGGCGTGGCTCCGGGGTGACATGAAGGGGCCGCTCAGGCCTGCGACCGATAGCGTTCGGCCGCGTGCGCCTGGCGCACGTCCGACAGCAGCCCCTGGCGGGCGCCGTTCAGCGCATCCCAGCGTTCCGCGACCTGCAGCGGCGGGATGGTGACCAGCTCGCGGCGGTCAAAGCCCACCAGCGCGGCGTCCACCAGCTCGTCGACGTCCATGACCTCGGGCAGGCTGTTGACGTCCATGCCCGCGCGCTCCCAGATTTCTGTGCGCGTCGCCGCCGGCAGCACCGCCTGCACGTAGATGCCCTTGGGCGAGAGTTCCAGGTGCATGCCCTGCGACAGGAACAGCACGAAGGCCTTGGTCGCGCCGTAGATCGTCATGCCGAATTCCGGCGCCAGGCCCACCACCGAGCCGATGTTGACGATGGCGCCCGCGCCGGCCTGCACCAGGCGCGGCGCGATCGCCGCTGCCAGGCGTGTCAGCGCCGTGGTGTTGAGGGCGATCAGCCGCTCGATGTCTTGCGGGGCTTGCTGGGCGAAGCCGCCGGACTGCGCCATGCCGGCGTTGTTGATTAGCGTACCGATGCGCGCGTCCTCGCGCAGACGGGCTTCGACCGCAGCCAGGTCGGCCTGTTGGGTGAGGTCCGCCTGCTGCACGTCGACCGCCACCTTGTGCGTGTCGCGCAGGCGGGCCGCCAGGGCGTCCAGGCGCGACTTGTCGCGGGCGACGAGGACCAGGTCATGGCCACGCTGGGCAAAGCGCTCGGCGTAGACGGCGCCGATGCCGCTGGACGCGCCGGTGATGAGGACGGTGGAGAGGGTGGTCATGTTCGCGAGCGCCTGCGCGGCGTGATGGGTTGGGATGCCTCAATGATTATGTTCGTCATCAAAAAAGTCAAGACTTTGATGATGATTGACATCAATATAAGATTCGCCCGGTAAAACAACGCGTTCCGGGGTACAGAAGCGATGAAGGTCAGCAAAGCGCAGGCGCAGGCCAATCGGGCGCATGTCGTCGAGACGGCTTCCCAGCTGTTTCGCGAGCGCGGCTATGACGGCGTCGGCGTGGCCGACCTGATGGCTGCGGCGGGGTTCACCCACGGCGGCTTCTACAAGCAGTTCGGCTCCAAGACCGACCTGATCGCGGAGTCGACGGCCTGCGGCATCGCCCAGACCGTGGCGCTGACGGGCGAGGGCCTGGACCCCGCCGAATTCGTCAGGTACTACTTGTCGCGTGAGCACCGCGACGGGCGATCCACCGGCTGCACCATGGCCGCCCTGGGAGGGGATGCGGCGCGGCAGCCCGACGCCGTGCGGGCTGCCTTCTCGACGGGCATCGAGTCCCTGATCGCCGCACTGGCTCCGCGTGGTGAAACGGTGTCCGAGGCCGACGCCAGCCAAGCGCGAGCCAGGATCATCGACTTGCTGTCCCACGCCGTGGGCGCGCTCGTCATGTCGCGGGCCTGCCCGGACGACTCGCCACTCGCCGACGAATTCCTCACCGTCTGCCGCGACGCCATCCTCGGGTCGCTGGTGGCGCCACAGAGTGAAGCGGGGCCTTCGGCGGGCAGCCAACGAGGTTGACGCCGCCTCGATTTCCCGAGCTGTACACAGCCTCGTTACGTCAACGCCTTCTGCGCCACCACAGCCAGAGCCCCGTCACGCCGAGCATCACGAGGGCCAGCACGAGCGGGAATGCCTGCCGCCGGCGCTTGGGCCACCAGAGCACCAGGCCGCCGACGAGCAGAACGCCGTAGGCGAGTGCCAACCGCCAGACCTTGCTGGCCGCGCGTGCGGCGGCGGGCAAGGGGCGGTTGACGCTGCAGCTGCGCCCTGCGTTGGCGGGCGGGCTGTTCGTCAGCCAGGAGCGAGCAGCGGAGTTCAAGGCCTGGCTGGCGCGTTAAGCTGATTCAACAACTGGAGCCCTCGTCATGCGCGCTGCCCTCAGCATCCTCGCCCTCGTCATCGTGGCGGCCATCGTGTTGTCGCTGGTCAAGAAGCAGACGGCCGTGCTGAAGCCGCCGGCTGCCAGCGCCTCCGCCGCGAGCGCGCCGCTGTCCCAGCCGGAGGCGGCGGGCCGGCAGGTGCAGGACAGCCTCAACGACGCGGCCCGGCGCGCTGCCGAAGAGGCCTCCGCAGCCACGAACTGAGAGGCTTTGGCGTCGGCAACGAGAAAGCCGCCCGGCCAGGGCGGCTTTGTTCACGGCGCGAGGCCTCAGACCTTGGTGCGCGGGCGGTCGAACCAGTCGTCCGTCGCGCTGCGCTCCCAGGACGCGATCTGCTTCTCGGCGTCGTCCTTGGCCACGCCATAGCGCTCCTGGATCTTGCCGGCGAGCTGGTCGCGGCGGCCGGCGACGACGTCGAGGTCGTCATCGGTCAGCTTGCCCCATTGCTCCTGCACCTTGCCGGTCAGTTGCTTCCATTGGCCTTCGATGCGATCCCAGTTCATGGTGACTCCTTGTGAACAAAGCAGCTGGCGCTGCGGTGAGGTCACTGTGCTTGGATGCACTGGATCGGCGGGTCGGCGCAGGGGGAGGGCGGTTGTAGGACGGAACCGGTCAGCCCTGTACGACGGCTTGTGCCAGCGCGCGCACGCTCAGAGGCGCCGAGCCCTCGGCCTTGTTGGAGATGGTGACGAACACATCCTGCCCCTCGCCGGCCGTGCCGCGGATGACGCGGGCCAGCTCGGCACGCGTCTCGGGGTCGGGGTCCAGCATCTCGCTGAACTCGCCGTACTTCTTCTCGGCGGCCTCGTAGCCGAAGGCGCCGTGCAGTCGGTTCAGGTTCCAGCGCGCCACCAGCGGGCCGGGCCAGAGCGCGCGCAGCAGTGGGAGCTGTTCGCTCAGCGGCGGCAGCTTGGGGTGCAGGCCCAGGCAATAGCGCGCGCCGGTGTCGCGCAGCAGGGCGACGAGATCGGGCGTCAGCCAGGCAACATCGCGCACCTCCACGGCCAGCACGCCGGCCGGCGGCTTCGGTAGCGCCAGCAGCAGCGCGTGCAGCAGGTCGAACTGCTCGTTCATGCGCGCCAGCCTTGGGCCGGGCAGGGGGCTGATCTGGAGAACCAGCGCGCCGATGCTCTGCCCCAGGCCTTCATAGGCGGGTGCTATGAAGTCCTGCAACGCCGCCATCGGGTCCAGGAACAGCGGGTTGGGCTGTTGGCCGCGGCCGCCCTCGCTGCGCAGCAGCGCGTCGGTCACGAGGCTGGGCGCCTTGACGGTGAAGCGAAAGCCGCGCGGTACCTGCTCGGCATGGCGCTGGAACTCGCTGGCGGCGAGCGGCCGGTAGAAGCCGCGGTCGATGCCGACGGCACGCAGCAGCGGGTGGGCGGCATAGGCCGGCAGGCCGGTCTTGGACAGCGTGGCCTCGCTGTGCTTGCCGGCCCAGACCAGGCCTTGCCAGCCGGGATAGCTCCAGGTGGAGGTGCCGAGGTGGATGTGGGGCGAGAGCCGCGTCGCGAGCGCCAAGTCCTCGGCCAGCGGCGGCGCGGGCTGCACGCCGCGTGGACGTTTCTCGGGTGGCGCGCCGAAGAGGTCGTTCTGGTCCGTCATGGGCGCAGTTGCACGCCGGCCGCCGTCAGCGCCGCGTGGATGGCCCGCGCGAAGGCCAGCGCATGCGGCCCGTCGCCATGCAGGCAGATCGTCTGCGCCTGCAGCGGCACCGTCTCGCCGGTCACGGCTTGCACAACGCCTTCGCGCACCATGCGCAGCGTGCGCGCCACGGCCTCGTCCACATCGTCGACATGCGCGCCGGGCTGGCCGCGCGGCACCAGGCTGGCGTCGGCGCGGTAGCCGCGATCGGCAAACACCTCGGCCACGGGGCGCAGCCCGGCCCGCTCGGCGGCGCGTAGCAGCTCGCTGCCTGCCAGGCCGTAGACGGCGAGGCCGGGGTCCACGTCCAGCACGGCGGCAGCGATCGCATCGGCCAGCACCGGGTCGCGCGCGGCCTGGTTGTAGAGGGCGCCATGCGGCTTGACGTGGTGCAGCCGGCCGCCCTGCGCCTTGACGAGAGCGTCGAGCGCGCCGATCTGGTAGATCAGGTCGGCCTGCACGTCGGCGGGCTTCAGCTGCATCTCGCTGCGGCCGAAGTTCTCACGGTCCGGGTAGCTCGGGTGGGCGCCGATGGCCACGCCGCGCGCCAGCGCTGCCGTCGCAGTGGCCTGCATCAGCCGCGCATCGCCGGCATGCCAGCCGCAGGCGATGTTGGCGGAGCTGACCAGGGCCAGCAGCTCGGCGTCGTCGGGTGCGCCTTCGCCGAGGTCGGCGTTCAGGTCGACATGCATAGCGCCATCCTCATCTGCTCCAGCAGCAATCGTTGTTCGCGCAGCGCGGCCAGCGCTTCGGCCGGCGTGCAGGGCAGGAAGCGCAGCCGCGCGCCCAGGCGCAGCTGGCCGAGCTTCCACAGGTCAGCGCGGATGACGACGGCGATCTTGGGGTAGCCGCCCGTCGTCTGTGCATCGGCCAGCAACACGATGGGCTGGCCGGAAGGCGGCACCTGGACGACGCCGGGCAGCACGCCGTGCGAGGCCAGCTCCTCGCCTCGCTCGCGCTCAAGCGCGGGGCCGGCGAGGCGGTAGCCCATGCGGTTGCTCTGCGGCGTGACGGTCCAGTCGCTGGCGCAGAAGGCTTCGCGCGCAGCAGCCGTGAAGTCGTCGTGCTCGGGGCCGGGTAGCACGCGCACGGTCGGTGTCCACGCAGGCGGGCGCATGCCGACGGCGCGCGCGGGCAGGGCAGGCAAGGGCATCAGCGGCAGGCGGTCGCCGTCGCGCAGCGCGCGGCCGTCCAGCCCACCGCAGCCGCCCTTGAGATCGGTGCTCAGCGAGCCCAGCGCGAGAGGTAGGTCGAGGCCGCCGGCGATGGCGACATAGCTGCGCATGCGCTCACGCGGCGCGGCGAGCTTGAGTGTCTGGCCGGCGCGCACGCGCTGGCGCCACCAGGGGCGCAGCGGGCGGCCGTCAAGGCTGGCCTCGGCATCCGTGCCGGTGACGGCGATGCAGGCGTCGGCATGAAAGCTCAGCGTGGCGGCGCCGAGCGTGAACTCCAGGCCGGCCGTGCCCAGCGGGTTGCCGACGAGCAGGTTGCCGGCCTGCAGCGCGAACTCGTCCAGCGCGCCGCACAGGCTCAGGCCCCGGTCGCGCCAGCCGGGGCGGCCGAGGTCTTGCACGGTGGCGAGCGGGCCGGCGCGAACGATCTCGATCATGTCGCCACGAAGCGCACGCGATCGCCCGGCGCCAGCAGCGTGGGCGGCTCGGCCTGCGGGTCGAACAAGGCCAGCGACGTGCGACCGATCAGCTGCCAGCCACCCGGCGTGGCCAGCGGGTAGATGCCCGTCTGCGCACCGGCTATGCCCACGCCGCCGGCCGGCACGGCCAAGCGTGGTTCGGCGCGGCGCGGCGTGTGCAGGGCCGGGTCCAGCCCGCCCAGGTAGGCGAAGCCGGGCTGGAAGCCGATGAAGTAGACGACGTACTCGCTTTGCGTGTGGCGGTGCTGGACCTCTTCGGCGCTCAGCCCGCAGTGCGACGCGACATCGCCGAGGTCGGGGCCGTCGTAGGTCACAGGGATCTCGACGAGCCGGCCCAGCTGCTGGCGGCGCGGCGGTTTGGCCCACAGCGCGAGCGCCGCCGCTTCCAGCTCGGCGGGCTCGGTGCGCAGCGGGTCGAACACCAGGGTCAGGTTGTTCATGCCCGGGATCAGGGCCTGCACGCCGTCCACGCCTTTCAGGCCATCGGCGAGCTGCCAGAGGCGCTGCTGCTGCGCCAGCGATAGCGGCGCCGGCAATGTGCAGCACAAGGCCGTCTCGCCGAGGGGATGGATGGACAGCGGGGTCATGGCCGAAAGCATGCCATGGGTAAACTGCCGGCCCACATGACCCAGCCCCTTTTCACGCCCGCCGACGAGTACGCCATGCGGCTCGCACTGGATCAGGCGCAGAACGCCTGGCTGGTGGGCGAGGTGCCCGTTGGCGCCGTCATCACGCGGGGTGGCCAGGTCATCGCCACCGGCTACAACCGCCCCATCACGACGCACGACCCGACGGCCCATGCCGAGATCGTGGCGCTGCGCCACGCCGCCACGCTGCTGGAAAACTACCGGCTGCCGGAGTGCGAACTGTTCGTCACGCTGGAGCCCTGCGCGATGTGTGCGATGGCGCTGATGCACGCGCGTTTCAAGCGCGTGGTTTTTGCCGCGCCCGACCCCAAGACCGGCGTGGCCGGATCGGTCATCGACCTGTTCGGCCAGCCCCAGCTCAACCATCACACGCGCATCGAAAGCGGGCTGATGGCCGACGCCTCCGCCAAGCTGCTGCGTGAGTTCTTCGCCGAGCGCCGCGAGGCTGCCCGAGCGCGGCGCGCCGAGCGGCAAGGCCTGATTCCCACCGGCGAAGCCACTGAACTGGACCCCTCCTGATGACTTCCCTGACCCTTTTCACCCCCGCTGGCGCCTTGCCCAAGGCCGAGCCGCTGAAGCGCGCAGCCAAGCGGCTGACGAAGCTGGGCTTCGAGGTTGCCATCGATGCCGATGCGCTGGCCAGGCATCAGCGCTTTGCCGGCGACGACGCGACCCGCCTTGAAGCGCTGCACCGCATTGCCGATGCCGCGCCCTCCATCGCGCTGGCCACGCGCGGCGGCTATGGCATGACGCGGCTGCTGGACCAGATAGCCTGGGCCCGCATCGCCAAGAGCGTGGAGCAGGGCACGCGCTGGGTTGGCTACAGCGACTTGACCGCTCTGCAGAACGGCTTCATCGCCCGCCACAAGGGCTTGGCGATGTGGTCCGGCCCGCTGGCCTGCGACGACTTCGGCCGCAGTGAGGCGGACGGCGGTGTCGACGAGGTCACACGTGACTGCTTTCTCGAAGCGATGAGCGGCGCGCTGGAGGCGGTTGGCTTCCGCGAGCCGACCGGCGGCTTCGACGGCCTGGAGGCGCGTGGCCGGCTCTGGGGCGGCAACCTGACCGTGCTGTGCTCGCTGCTCGGTACACCGCACTGGCCCAAGGTCAAGGGCGGCATCCTGTTCCTGGAAGACGTCAACGAGCACCCCTACCGCGTCGAGCGCCAGCTGCTGCAGCTGCAGCAGGCCGGCGTGATCGACACCCAGGCGGCGGTGCTGCTGGGCGACTTCAGCGGCGCGGCCAAGACGGCCAACGACCGGGGCTATGGGCTCAAGGACGCCGTCGCCGCGCTGCGCAGCCGCACGAAGACTCCCGTGCTGACGGGCCTGCCGTTCGGCCATGTGCGCACCAAGGTCTGCCTGCCGGTCGGTGGCACGGTGGAGCTGTACGTGCAGGGCCGGGAGGCCATCCTGGGCTGGCAGTCCGACCCGCGGCTGGCGCATGGCGCGCATGAGCATGGCGACGACTGCGCCCCGGACTGCGGTCACGCGCACTGAACCGTCGTGGTGGGATTCGGCGGCTGGGTCAAACGGGTTACGAGCGCGTTCGCGGTCGTGCTGCTGGCTGCCTGCAACAACAGCCCGCATCCGCTTGGCGCCGAGCGCGAGAACACGCTCTACATGGCATTCTCGGAGCGCTCGCCGCGTTATCTGGACCCGACCTCGTCCTATACCGCGCCCGAGAGCACCTATGTCTACGAGATCAGCGAGCCGCCCTACGGCTACCACCCGCTCAAGCGACCCTACACGCTGATCCCGCGCGCGGCGGATGCGCTGGCCAAGCCTTATTACCTTGACGCGCAAGGCCGGCGCCTGCCCGACGACGCGCCCGACGAGCAGATCGCCGAGGCCGTCTACGACGTGCCCATCCGCCCCGGCCTGAAGTGGTCGCCCCACCCCGCGTTCGCCAAGGACGCGCAGGGGAACTACCTCTATCACCAGCTCAAGCCGGGCGAGCTGGGCAGCAAGCGCAGCCCTTTCGAGTTCAAGCAACTGGCCACGCGTGAAGTGGTGGCCGAGGACTTCGTCTACGCGCTCAAGCGCCACGCCAGCCCGCGTCTGGACGCGCCGCTGGCGGCGGTGTTCTCGGAGCATGTGCTGGGGCTGAAGGACTACATCGCCACGGTCAAGCGTGCGAACGAAGAGCAGCTGGCCGGGCTGCCCGAGAACCTGGCCGACAAGCCCTTCCTGGACCTGCGCCGCTGGCCGCTGGCCGGCGCGGTGGCGGTGAACGACCACCTGCTGCGCATCCGCCTGAAGGGCCGCTACCCGCAGTGGCAATACTGGATGGCCACCAACTTCACGGCGGCCATCCCCTGGGAGGTGGACGCCTTCTACGCCCAGCCCGGCATGGCGGCCAACTCGATGAGCTGGAACCAGTGGCCGGTGGGCAGCGGCCCGTTCATGATGACCGAGTACGTGCAGGACCGCCGGCATGTGATGAGCCGCAATCCCAACTACCGGCCTGACACCTACCCCTGCGACGGCAGCCCGGGTGACGCCGAAGCGGGCCTGCTGGCGGACTGCGGCAAGCGCATCCCGTTCGTCGACAAGGTCGTGGCCATCAACGTGAAGGAGAAGGTGCCGATCAAGGAGCTGTTCAAGCAGGGCTACCTGGACCTGCCCGAGATGGACCGCGCCGACTGGGGCGTCAACCTCGCGGTGGACCGCGATGACTCGGACGCGGTGAAGGCATTCTTCGAGCAGCGCGGCTTTCGGCTGCCGATGGATGTCGACATCACCAACTGGTACATGGGCTTCAACTGGCTGGACCCCGTCGTCGGCAAGGGCGACACACCGGAGCAGCAGAGGCGCAACCGCGCGCTGCGCCAGGCCATCTCCATCGCCATCGACTGGGAGGAGGGCTATGGCCGCATCTTCCGCGACACGGGTGGCGACGCGGCCCATGGGCCCATCCCGCCCGGCGTGTTCGGGTCCAGGGAGGGGCAGCCGGGCGAGTTCAACCCTGTCACGCACCGGCTGGTGAACGGCAAGGCCCAGCGCAGGCCGCTCGCGGATGCCTTCAAGCTGATGGAGGAGGCCGGCTACCCCGGCGGTCGCGACGTGAAGACCGGCAAGCCGCTGGTGCTGAACTACGACTTCCAGCGCGTCGTCACGCCCGAGCTGAAGGCGCAGAACGACTGGATGGTGCGGCAGTACGCCAAGCTGGGCATACAGCTCGACGTGCGCGCGACCGACTTCAACCAGTTCCAGGAAAAGATCCGCCAGGGCAAGCACCAGATCTTCTGGTGGGGCTGGTTTGCCGACTACCCCGACGCGGAGAACTTCCTGTTCCTGCTCTACGGCCCCAACAGCAAGAGCCAGCACGAGGGCGATAACACGGCGAACTACGTCAACCCGGAGTTCGACCGTCTGTTCCGCAAGCTGCAGTCGCTGGAGGACGGCGACGAGAAGGTCCGGGTCATGGCGCAGATGAACGACATCGCGCGCCAGGATGCGCCCTGGGCCTGGGGCTTCTGGAGCTACTCGGGCCTGGCCTTCCAGCACTGGGTCTACAACGGCAAGCCGGGTGTCGTCGTGCGTGATCGGGCGCGCTACCTGCGCGTGGATGTGAACGAGCGCGCCGCCAAGGTCGCCGCGTGGAACCAGCCGGTGTACTGGCCGCTGGCGGTGCTGGCGGTGGGTGGGCTGGCGATCTTCATCGCCACGCGCCGTGCCTGGCGCAGGCGCGAGACCGCCACGGCCGTGGAGGTGCGCTGATGCTGCGCTTAATGCTGCGCCGCCTGGGTTACGGCCTGGCCATCCTCGTCGGCGTCAACCTGTTCACCTTCTTCCTGTTCTTCTCGGTCAATACGCCCGACGACATGGCGCGGCTGAACATCGGCGGCAAGCGCATCACGCAGGCCCAGATCGACACCTGGAAGACCGAGCGCGGCTATGACAAGCCGCTGTACTTCGACGCCGCCAAGACCGGCACCGAGCAGCTCACGCACACCATCCTGTGGGAGCGCTCGGTCAGCCTGTTCGCGCTGGACTTCGGCAAGAGCGACGCTCGCCAGGCCATCAACATCGGCCACGAGATCAAGGTGCGCATGGGCGTGAGCCTGCAGCTGGCGCTGCCGCTGTTCATCTTGCAGGTCATCGTCAGCGTCGCGTTCTCGCTGCTGCTGGTGTTCTTCCGGCACACGCGCATCGACTTCTGGGGCGTCGTGCTGTGCGTGCTGATGCTGTCCATCAGCAGCCTGTTCTACATCATCGTCGGCCAGTTCCTGTTCGCCCGCGTGCTCAAGCTGGTGCCGATGAACGGCTTCGCGCCTGGGCTGGATGCGGTGCGCTTTCTGGCGCTGCCCATCCTGCTGTCGCTGCTCTCCAGGCTGGGCGGCGAGGCGCGCCTGTACCGCGCGATGTTCCTGGAGGAGATGGGCAAGGACTACGTGCGCACCGCGCGCGCCAAGGGTTTGAGCGAGGGTCGGGTCTTGCGTCGCCACGTGCTGCGCAATGCGCTCATCCCCATCATCACCAGCGCCGGCAGCTATCTGCCGTATGTCTTCCTCGGCAGCCTGGTGTTCGAGAGTTTCTTCGGCATCCCGGGCCTGGGCGCCTTCGTCATCGAGGCCATCACGGGGCAGGACTTCGCCATCGTGCGGACGATGGTCTTCCTCGGGGCGCTGCTCTACATCGCCAGCAATGCGCTGATCGACATCGCCTACACGTGGGTCGATCCCCGCGTCAGACTGCAATGAAGATCGTGCTGCTGTGGACCGACCTCGCGCTGTGGCTGATGGTGGCCGCCATCGTGGCCTACGCGCTGCGCGTCAGATCGCAGGCCAACCTGCGCAACACCTGGCGCCATGTGCTGCGCGACCCGGTGGCCGCCAGCGCCGGCGTCGTCATGGCGCTGTTCCTGGGGGTCACGCTGCTCGACAGCATCCACCTGCGCCCGGCGCTGGCCACGACCGATGGCAGCACCGTCTACGACACGCGCACGCTGTCCACGCTGGACCTGCTGCTGACGCGCCAGACGGCCATGCGCGAGGTCAGCTACTCGGCGCCCTTGAGCGCGCACGGCTTCAACAAGGAGAGCATCGTCGACGCCCAGGGCCAGGCCCGACGTGACTATCCGCGGCTCAAGTTCGGTGGCGCGCACCTGAGTGACCCGGCCACGCAATGGTCGGGCGACGTGGCCCGCCGGACCGCGCTGGGCCTGGGCGGCGGGCTCGCCGTCGCCGCCCTGCTCGTTGCGCTGACGGCCGCCGCGCTCGCCCGCCAACACCATGGCTGGCGCCACGCGCTGGCCGACCTCGCCGCCGACCGCACCTTCTACCCGCTGCGCGCCGTGCTCATCACGCTGGCGGTGATCCTGCTGCTCGCCGGCCCCGTCCTCGCGCTGATGCCGCACTACCACGTGTTCGGTACGGACCGCACAGGCAACGACGTGCTCGTGCAGGCACTGAAGAGCGTGCGCACCGCCTTTGTCATCGGCGCGCTGTCGACGCTGGCCACGCTGCCGCTCGCGCTGGTGCTCGGCGTGCTGGCGGGCTACTACAAGGGCTGGGTGGATGAGGCCATTCAGTACGTCTACACGACGCTCAGCTCCGTGCCCAATGTGCTGTTGATTGCGGCCTGCGTGCTGATGGTGCAGGTCTTCCTGGACAAGAACCCCGAGCTCTTCGAGACGGCCGCCGAGCGTTCAGACCTGAAGATGCTGATGCTCTGCCTCATCCTCGGCCTGACCGGCTGGGCGGGCCTGTGTCGCCTGGTGCGCGCCGAGACCTTGAAGCTGCGCGAGCTGGACTATGTGCAAGCCGCCACGGCCTTCGGCGTGGGCGACCTGCGCATCATGGCCCGCCACATCCTGCCCAACGTGATGCACCTGGTGCTGATCACCGTCGTGCTGAGCTTCTCCGAGCTGATCCTGTACGAAGCGGTGCTGACCTATGTCGGCGTCGGCGTGGACCCGACGACCAGCAGCTTCGGCAGCATGATCAACCTGGCCCGCGCCGAGATGTCGCGCGACCCGGTCGTCTGGTGGAGCTTCGCGGCGGCCTTCGGCTTCATGGTGGGCCTGGTGCTGGCCGCCAACCTGTTCGCCGACGGCGTGCGCGACGCCTTCGACCCCAAGGCCCGCTCGGCGCGGCCGCGCCTCTTCGTGCGCCGGAGAGCCGCCGATGCTTGAGATCGACGACCTGCGCGTGCAGCTGGACGCCGACGCCGGCCTGGTGCGCGCCATTGACGGCATGCGCCTGAGCCTGTCGCGCGGAGAAACCTTCGCGCTCGTCGGCGAGAGTGGCTGCGGCAAGAGCATGACGGCGCTGGCGCTGATGCGCCTGCTGCCCGAGAACGGCCGTGTCGCCAGCGGCGCCGTGCGGCTGGACGGCCAGGACCTGCTGGCCCTGCCCGAAGCCCGCATGCGCGAGGTGCGCGGCGGGCGCATGGCCATGATCTTCCAGGAGCCGTCGACCAGCCTGAACCCGGTCATGCGCGTGGGCGATCAGATCGTCGAAGCCATCGAAGCCCACACCCCGCTGCGCGGCGCGGCCGCCCGCGCCAAGGCCATAGCCTGGCTGTCGCGCGTGGGCATCCCCGAGCCGCAGCGCCGCATCGACGACTACCCCTTCCGCCTATCCGGCGGCCAGAAGCAGCGCGTGATGATCGCCATCGCGCTGGCCGCCGAGCCCGACTACCTGATCGCCGACGAGCCGACGACGGCGCTGGACGTGACCATCCAGGCGCAGATCCTCGACCTGATCCGCGACCTGCAGCGCGAGCGCCAGCTGGGCGTGCTGCTGATCACGCACGACCTGGCGGTGGTCAGCGGCATGGCTCACCGCGTCGCGCTGATGTATGCCGGCCAGATCATCGAGGTCGCGCCGGCGGCGGAGTTCTTCACAACGCCCAAGCACCCCTACGCGCGACTGCTGCTGCAGGCCCTGCCCGACGCCGCCCGGCGCGGCGCGCCGCTGGCAGCGATCGCCGGCACCGTGCCGCCGCTGTGGCTGGACTTTGCCGGCTGCCGCTTCGCGCCGCGCTGCGACAAGGCCATGCGCCACTGCGCCACGACGCCGCCCGAGCTGACCGAGGAAGGCCCGCAGCACCGCGTGCGCTGCCTGCTCTACAGCCAGCTCGGCGAGGCGCTGCCGCGCGAGGTGGCCGTGCCCAAGCCGCTCCCGACCGCGCCGACCGGGCAGGGCGCGCCGCTGCTGGCCGTGCGCGACCTGCATGTGCGCTTCGCGCTGAAGACGCCGCCCTTCCACCGCGGTCCGCGCCACTTCGACGCGGTCGATGGCGTCGGCTTCCAGCTCCACGCCGGCCGCACGCTGGCCCTGGTGGGTGAATCCGGCTGCGGCAAGACGACCTCCGGCAAGGCCATCGTCCAGCTGCTGCGCCGCCAGGCCCAGATCAGCGGCCAGGCGCTGTTCGACGGGCAGGACTTGTTCCAGCTCAGCGGCGCGGCTCTCGTGAAGGCGCGGCGCAGCATCCAGATCATTTTTCAGGATCCGTTCGCATCGCTGAACCCGCGCATGCGCGTCGCCGACGTGCTGGAAGAAGGCCTGATCGCGCTGCGCCCCGAGCTGGACGCCACGGCCCGCCGCGAGCGCCTGCACACGCTGCTCGACCAGGTCGGCCTGCGCCGCGACGCACTGCAGCGCTGGCCCCACGAGTTCTCCGGCGGCCAGCGCCAGCGCATCGCCATCGCCCGCGCGCTGGCGGTGGAGCCCAGGCTCATCGTCTGCGACGAGCCCACGTCGGCGCTGGATGTGTCGGTGCAGGCCCAGATCCTCAACCTGCTGCGCGACCTGCAACGCGAGCAGGGGCTGGCCTACCTCTTCATCACGCACAACATCGGCGTCGTCGAGTACATCGCCGACGACATCGCCGTCATGCAGCGCGGCCGCATCGTCGAGCAGGGCGCCTGCGCCGACGTGCTGGGTGCACCGCGCGAGGCCTACACGCAGGGCTTGCTCGCCGCCGTGCCGCGGCTGCGGGTCATGGATTGACGGTGCCGCGCACCAGCAACGTCCCTGGCTTCCGCGCTAGCGGGCTGCCCGTCGTGCTGGACACCAAGGTCAGCCGCGACCTGATGAAGATGGACGGCGGCATGATGGCCGTGGGCTTGGACCTGCGCCGCGAGAAGGCCGACAACAGCCCGGCCCACCCCGAGTGCTCCAAGGGCTCGCACATCGGCGGTGAGGGCTCGGTGCCCGCCACTTCGGCCAGCCGCAGCATCTTGGCGGTCTACAGCGAACTGTCGCTGCCGTTCGCCAAGGGCTGGGAAGCCTCGGTCGCGGCGCGCTATGACAGCTACAGCGACTTCGGCAGCCCGCGTCGCGCTGCGCTTCCAGCCCAGCAAGGAGTTGCTGTTCCGCGCCTGCGCCATCGACTATTGGAACATCCAGAAGTAGGACCAGATCGGCGTCATCAACGGCGACGCGCTGATGGCCGAGCCCGGCCTGTACACCAAGTACAAGACGCGGTTGAAGCGTTCCCCGACCACTGGTTTCATCTCCTGCGTCGAGACGCCGGCGGAAAACCAAGGTGAACTCAAGACCTCCGGCATCGACATTGACATTAAGTCGGCCGTGCAACTGGCCGGTCTTGGTCTCCTGCGCGTCGGCTCCGCCGCCACCCGCACGCTCAAGTACGAACTGCAGAACGGCAAGGACCTGCCGTTCACCGACTACGTTGGCAAGTCGCTTGGTGGCAATCCGCCGGTGCCGGAATGGCAGCACACGCTGTCCTTCGATTGGACGCTGGGTTCGTGGAACGTGGCGCTGGAGAACGTTTTCACGAAGGGTTGGCAGGAGTCGGCCGCCGTCGTCGACACCAACTTGGGCGTGGATGCGCCGTACAACGTCAAGGACACCAGCCGCTGGATACTGGCGGTCAGCTACCGCGGATTCAAGAACCTGCGCCTGGCTCTGGGCGCACGCAACGCGTTCGACCAGGACCCGCCGTTCGTCGCCTCCTCCAGCTATGGCTCGCACGCGGCCGGTTTCGCGGGTTCCTTTGCCGATCCGCGCGGCCGCTTCATCTATGGCACGGTGACTTATCAGTTCAAGTGATCTGACGCCGGTGTCGAATTGCCTCGCCTCTGAGGGAGCATAGATAAAAGGGGGCGCGTCCAGCGCGTTCCCCTTTTTATTTGCCAGGTGAATTCGATTTCGGTGGCGACGCATCAAGGCGATTCGTCGCATGTAATCGCGCTGTTTCGTCTGTCCGGGTTACCCCCAAGAGGGGGGCGGAGGCGGGGGGCTAAGATGAGGGCATGGCCAAGTTTGGCCGGAGGTGTGGTTTTTCCACATCAGGTTCGTGGCGATAAACGCGTGCCCGACGGCTCCTGCCACCGGGCGTTTTTTTTGGCCGAACCGGATGTAAAGAAGCCTTGCAAGCCCGGCTGACTGCGTGTTTTCAACGAGGTGGGTAGGTTCTTCCCGCGTTTTAGAATGCACGCCCTTCGGGGGCTGGCCCGAGGCTGGAGTTCCATCTCCGCCGATGCCCAGCGGCCGCTTTCCTGAAAGTCATTGACTGTGATTTGTAGTTGCAAGAAGGAGCGCGCATGAATTTTGCGCAGGAGAAGCAAGGCGCGTCGCGGTTCACGGGCATCGGCATCGTGGTCCTGATCCACGTCGTGGCCATCTACGCGCTGGCCAGCGGCTTGGCCAAGGACATCGTCAAGAAGGTCACCGGCCCGATCGACGTGAAGGTGATCGAGGAAAAGGTCAAGCCGCCGCCGCCGCCCGAAAAGATCGTCCCGCCGCCGCCGGATCTGAAGGCGCCTCCGCCGCCTTTCGTGCCGCCGCCTGAGTTCCAGGTCACGGCACCGGCACCGCCGGCGCCGGCCATCCAGTCGACCCAAGTGGCGCCGCCCGCCGTTGAGAGCATCAAGCCCGCTCCGGCCCCCGTGGCTGCAGCCGCCCCGGCTCCCCCGGCGCGCAAGGGCCCCGTCACGGCCGGCATGGTCTGCACGAAGATGGGCAAACTTGAGGCGCCGGCTGTCAACTGGAGCGGTGAGGCGCTTTACAAGGCGACCGCAACCGTGAAGCAGGGCCGCGTGACCTCCGTCGAGTTCGCTTCGCTGCGTGGTGGCGTGGATCGCAAGGCCCAGCGCCAGCTGACGCAGGCGATCGACCAGCACTTGAAGGACACCTATGAGTGCCCCGGCGACCACATCTTCGAGCAAGAGTTCCATTTCAAGATCGACTAAGTCATCTTGAACTGCGCGCCCGTTCGGCGCACCCAGAACCTACCAAAACAGAATCTTTCCCTAGGAGTTGACTCCATGATTTCTCGCATCACCGGCTTCCTTGCCGCCATCGCCATGGTCGCGACCCTGGCCGTTTCTCCCGCTCAGGCGCAAGACCAGCAGCCGGCCGCATCGGCCCCTGCCGCTGAAGCCGTTGCCGCTCCCGTCGAGACCGCTGCCGCTCCGGCCGCTGCTGCCTCGGCCGTCGACAATCCTTACAGCCTGGCCAACATCATTGCCCACGGCAACATCGTCGACCAGGTCGTGCTTGTCCTCCTGGCCATCATGTCCATGGGCTCCTGGTACATCATGGTGGTCCGCTATTGGGACACCCGCAAGCTGCAGTCCGAAGCCAACGAAGTCCGCGCGACGTTCTTCAAGAAGCCCAGCCTGGCTGACGGCGTCAAGGGCCTGAAGGAAGAAAGTGCCTTCCGCTACATCGCCTCCGCTGCCATCGATGCTTCTGAGCACCACGAAGGCGCTCTGACCGAGAACATCGACCACAGCAGCTGGGTCACGATGAACGTCGATCGCGCCGTTGCCGACGTCAACACCAAGATCTCCTCCGGCCTGGGCTTCCTCGCCACCGTCGGTTCGACCTCTCCCTTCATCGGCCTGTTCGGTACGGTGTGGGGCATCCTGAACGCGCTGACCGCCATCGGCGTCGCCGGCCAGGCCTCCATCGACAAGGTCGCCGGCCCCGTGGGCGCCGCGCTGATCATGACCGCCATCGGTCTGGTTGTCGCCGTGCCGGCGGTGATCGGCTACAACTGGCTGCTCAATCGCAACAAGACCGTTATGTCGCAAGTGCGGGCGTTCGCCAGCGACCTGCATGGCGTCCTGATGGGCAATCGCGCCGTTGCCAAGCGCTAAGCAGAGCGCCCTCGTACAGGAGCCAATGCCATGGGCATGAACGTCGGAACCGCTTCCGGCGAGGACGAAGTCAACTCCACCATCAACACCACGCCCCTCGTGGACGTGATGTTGGTGATGTTGATCATCTTCCTCATCACCGTTCCGGTGGTGACGCAAACGATCGCGGTCAGCCTCCCCAAGGAGACCAACATCATTCGCGTCACCAAGCCGGAGAACATCGAAATCTCGGTCAGCAAGGACGGCGACGTCTACTGGAATACCAGGCTGATTCCCGACATGGACTCCTTGGTGCAGAGCCTTGGCAAGGAAGCGGTCAAGAATCCGCAGCCCGAGGTGCACATCCGGGGTGACGACAAATCCCGCTACGAATCGGTCGGTCGTGTGATCTTCGCCTGCCAGCGCGCCGGCATCATGAAGATCAATTTCGTCACCGAACCGCCGGCTCGCGGCGGCTGATCCCAGGAGTTAAAGATGGGAATGAATGTTGGAAGTTCGTCGGGCGACGGTGATGCCGAGCCGATGATGGACGTCAATACGACGCCGCTGATCGACGTGATGCTGGTGCTGCTGGTGATGCTCATCATCACCATCCCCATCCAGCTGCACACGATCAACCTGGACATGCCGCCACCGAGTTCGAACCCTCCGGTCGAAGACCCGGTGGTGCACACCGTCATGATCGACTTTGACGGCACCGTCTACTGGGACGAGCTTGCACTGACCGGCCTGCCGGACGTGAACGCAAAAATGCAGGAGATCGGTGCGATGCCCATCAGCGGCCAGCCCGAGATCCACATCAAGCCGAACAAGCTCGTCGACTACGGTGTCGTGGCTGCGGTGATGGCTTCGGCCCAGCGGCACAACGTCAAGAAGATGGGCATGGTTGGTAACGAGCAATACGTCAAGTGACGTGGTCTCGGGCCAGTTGACGCCGATACTTTGAGCGCGCTGCCCGAGAGGGCGGCGCGTTTTTGCTTTGTAGGAGAGCAAGTTGAAGACATTGAAAACCGTGGTGGCCGTCGCCGTTGGCGCGCTGGCCTTGTCCCTGAACGGTGCGCCCGGCGCCGAGTTCGGCTTCAGCCAGGCGGCTGCCCAGGACAGCGTTCGCAAGGAAGTCGGCACGCCGCTGCAGGACGCCAACAAGCTGCTCAGGGCCGGCAAGGCCAAGGAGGCGCTGGCCAAGGTGCGTGATGCCGAGGCTGTTGGTGGCCGCACGGCTGCCGAGAACAACGCCATCGAAGGCATCCGCTTCTCGGCGGCCATGGTGGCCAACGAGCCCGACACGATGGTGCGCTCCTTCGAGGCCTTGAAGGGCGCGGGCAAGCTGTCCGGCGCCCAGCAGCTGCAGTACATGGAAGCCATCGCTGGCACCTACCTGCGTGGCGGCAGTGCTGCCAAGGCGCTGGAATGGGCCAACAAGTACTTCGCGGCCGGCGGCAACAGCCCGACGGTCAAGCAGGTGCAGCAGCAGGCCCAGTTCAAGTCTGGCGACGTGACGGGTTTCATGAAGGACACGCTGGCCGAGATCCAGAGCGATGAGAAGGCCGGCCGTGCCCCGGCGAGGGACAAGCTCACCAATCTGCTCTGGGCTGCGCAGAAGAAGGGTGACGCGAACGCTGAGGCCCTCGCGACCGAGAAGCTGCTGAACTACTACCCCGATCCCAAGCTGTGGGCCCAGATCCTCGGCGGCCTGCCGGAGAAGAAGAGCTTCGACAGCAGCCGCTACGCGCTGGATCTCTACCGCCTGCGCCTGGCGACCAACAACATGTCGCGTGGTGCTGAGGACTACATGGAGATGGCGCAGCTGGCCGCTCAGGCCGGCTATCCGGAAGAGGGCAAGCAGGTCGTCGACAAGGGCCTGGCTGCCGGCGTGCTGGGGCAGGGTGCTGAAGGCGCCCGGCACAAGCGTCTGGCCGACCTGATGATCAAGAAGATCGGCGAGGCCAAGGCCAACGCTGCGGCCAACGAGAAGGCCGCCGAGGACGCGAAGGACGGCAATGCTTTCGTGACGCTGGGTCTGGCCAACGCCTTCGGCGGCAATGCCAAGAAGGGCATCGCGCAGATCGAGCAAGGCATCGCCAAGGGCAACTTGAAGCGCCCGGAGGACGCGAAGCTCTACCTGGGCCTGGCGCATCAACTGGCCGGCGAGACGTCCAAGGCCCAGGCCGCCTGGCGCTCGGTCAAGGGCTCGGAAGGCGCGGCCGACCTGGCTCGCCTGTGGGTCGTCTACTCGCGCAAGCGCTGATCCTTCCGGCTGCGAGTTGAAACAGAAAGGGCCTGGTGCGAACCAGGCCCTTTTCTATTTCGGCGCCATCCGGATCGCGCCGTCCAGCCGGATGACCTCGCCGTTGAGCATCTCGTTCGTGACGATCTGGTGCACGAGCTTGGCGTAGTCCTGCGGCGTGCCCAGGCGGCTCGGGAAGGGCACGCTGGCGGCCAGCGCGTCCTGCACCTCCTGCGGCATGCCGAACAGCATCGGCGTGCCGAAGATGCCCGGGGCGATCGTCATGTTGCGGATGCCGTTGCGGGCCAGGTCCCGGGCGATCGGCAGCGTCATGCCGACGACGCCAGCCTTGGATGCCGAATACGCCGCCTGGCCGATCTGGCCGTCGTAGGCGGCGACCGAGGCGGTGGAGATCAGCACACCGCGTTCGCCGGTCGGCTCCGGCTCGTTGCGGACCATGGCCTCGGCGGCCAGGCGGATCATGTTGAAGGTGCCGATCAGGTTGACCGTGATCGTCTTCGAAAAACTCGCGAGCGGATGGGCGCCGTCCTTGCCGACCGTCTTGATCGCGGGTGCGATGCCGGCGCAGTTGACGAGGCCCATGAGCTTGCCCAGCGCCGTGGCTGCGGCGACGGCGGCCTGGCCGTCAGCCTCCTGGCTGACATCGCACTTGACGAAGACGCCGCCCAGCTCGGCCGCGACCTGCTCGCCGCGTTCGACCTGCAGATCGGCGATGACGACCATGCCGCCATGGGCGGCCAGCATGCGGGCCGTGCCTTCCCCCAGCCCCGAGGCGCCGCCGGTGACGATGAACACCTTGCCTGCGATTTCCATGATGAGAATCCCCCGCGTGAATTGACGTGAACGTCAATTGTCGCCAACAAAAAAGCCGCAGGGCTCGCGCGCTGCGGCTTTGTCAGCAAGCAGGGATCAGGCCAGCGCAGCGAGCGCGCGGCGCGTGATGTCGTCGACCGAGCCCAGACCTTCGATACGGCGGTACTTCGGCGCGCTGGCGTCGCCGGTGGCGGCCCACTGCGAGTAGTAGTCGACCAGCGGGCGGGTCTGAGCGGAATAGACGTCCAGGCGCTTCTTGACGGTGGCTTCCTCGTCGTCGGGGCGCTGCACCAGGTCCTCACCGGTCTCGTCGTCCTTGCCTTCGACCTTGGGCGGGTTGAACTTGACGTGGTAGGTGCGGCCCGAGGCCGGGTGGGAGCGGCGACCGCTCATGCGCTCGATGATTGCGTCGAAGGGCACGTCGATCTCCAGCACATAGTCCAGCTTGACGCCGGCCGCCTTCATCGCGTCGGCCTGCGGGATGGTGCGCGGGAAGCCGTCGAAAAGAAAGCCGTTGCTGCAGTCTGGTTGGCCGATGCGCTCTTTCACGAGGGCGATGATGAGGTCATCGCTGACCAGGGCGCCGGACTTCATCACGGAATCGGCCTGCAGCCCCAACGGCGTGCCTGCCTTGACGGCGGCGCGCAGCATGTCGCCAGTCGAGATCTGCGGAATGCCGAATTGCTTGCAGATGAAGGCAGCTTGGGTGCCTTTGCCGGCGCCAGGGGCGCCAAGAAGGATCAGTCGCATGGGTCTCCTCGTCATGTCGGGACTGTTAAAAAGTCCCGCTCAGCTCTGCGCACGAGTATCGCATGCGTACTTTCGCGGGCCTGACGCGGCAGGCCCGGTTCAGCCCTGGATCAAGCGCCGCACTCGCTCCAGATCCTCGGGCGTGTCGACGCCCGGGCCGGGCCGTTCGCTACTGACGTGCACGGCGATGCGCTCGCCGTGCCAGAGCACGCGCAACTGCTCCAGCGACTCGATCTGCTCCAGCGGGCTGACCGCCAGCGTCGGGAAGCGGCGCAGGAAGCCGGCGCGGTAGGCGTACAGACCGACATGGCGCAGCGCCTGGTTAGGCTGGCCGGCGCCGTCGCGCCACCAGGCGATGCGGGCTCGCGAGAAGTACAGCGCCCGGCCGGCCTTGTCGGTGACGAGCTTGACGACGTTGGGATTGGCGAACTCGGCGGCGTCGGTCAGCGCATGGGCGACGGTGGACATGACGCAGTCCGGCTGTGCGCTCAGTGTCACCGCGCAGGCGTCGATCATGGCCGGCGCGATCAGCGGCTCGTCGCCCTGCACGTTGACGACCACGGCATCGTCGGCAAGGCCAAGCTGCTCGACGGCCTCGGCAAGCCGGTCGCTGCCGGAGGGATGGTCGGCCCGCGTCATCAGTGCGCGCACGCCGTGGGCGGCGCAGGCGGCGGCGACCTCGGGCGCGTCGGTCGCGACGACGATCTGGCTGGCGCCCGACAGGGCGGCACGCTGGGCGACGCGCACGATCATTGGCAGGCCGGCGATGTCCGCCAGCGGCTTGTTGGGCAGGCGGGTCGACGCCAGCCGCGCCGGGATGATGACGGTAAAGCTCATTGGTGCACCCTTCGGCCTGCGGCCTGTCCCGCCACGCGGGAGCGAGCTTGCTTGGGACGGCCCGGCGCGGCGCTCACGGCGCCAGCACGACCGGCGGCGCGGGCGCGTCCGGGTCCCAGGCCTTGGCCTCGCTCTCCAGCATCAGCGGGATGCCGTCGCGGATGGGGAAGGCCAGGCGGTCGGCGCGACAGGCCAGCGCCGGCAACTCCAGGCCGGCACCTTCGCGCAACAGGGTCAGCGGGCTCTTGCAGAGCGGGCAGACCAGCATTTCGATCAGTCGTTGATCCATCGGGTGGGAAACAGGCGTTGCAGTTGGGTGTCCAGCGCCGCTTCAAAGCCGGGGCCGGGTTGAAAGTCTAGCGTCACGACCCAGACGGCGGTCGCGCCGACGACCTCGGGCGGCAGCTTGACGGCGTCCTTCTCGGTCAGCAGCACGCCTGCGGTGCCGGCCGGCCAGGGCAGGGCGGAGAAATCGGCGTGGTCCTGCAGCGGCAGCGGCTCGAAGGCCAGGCCCAGGCTGGTCAGCATGTCGAAGAAGCGCTGTGGCCTCGCCAGGCCGGCGCAGGCGACGAGGCCGGGCTTGCCGCGCAGGGCCAGCAGCGCGGCCATGTCGGCAGGCCGGCCCGCCCACCAGTCGGCCAGCGGGACTGCGCCCGTCAGCCGGCGCTGGGCGACGAAGCCGGGCAGGGCGGTGCTGGGTTGTGGGGCGTTGTAGACGACGAGCTGGTTCGCCGTCGGCTTGTCGGGAGGTTGCCGTAGCGGGCCGGCGGGCAGCAGCCGGTCATTGCCCAGGCCGCGCTCGTCGAAGACCAGCAGGCTCAAAGCGCGCGGCAGGCGCCAGTGCTGCAGGCCGTCGTCGCTGACCAGCAGGTCCAAGTCGGGATGAGCCGCCACGAGCGCCCGGGCGGCGGCGACGCGGTCGCGGCCCACGGCGACCGGCACGCGGCCGCGCAGATGGATCAGCAACGGCTCGTCACCGGCCTGGCGCGCTGTCGACGCACGGGTGACGAGGTGGATGCCGTCGACCTCGCGGCCATAGCCGCGCGAGATGACGCCGGCACGCAGGCCGCGTGCCCGCAGCAGGTCCAGCAGCGCGAGCGTTGTGGGTGTCTTGCCGGCGCCGCCGACGATCCAGTTGCCGACGACGATGACCGGCACGGGCAGCGTCTCGGTGCGCTTCAAGCCCAGGCGATAGGCCAGCGTGCGCAACGCCAGCAGCGCGCGGTAGAGCCAGCTCAGCGGCAGCAGTGCGGCTGACAGCGGCCCGCCCGTCAGCCACTGCTGCTGCAACCGATCAGCGAGCGTCGGTCTGCGCGGCGAAGGTGACACGGGTCAGGCCCACGCGGCGGGCCGCGTCCATCACGTTGATGACGGCCTGGTGGGGCGTGGCGGCGTCGGCCGAGATGATGACCGAGGCCTCTGCGTTGCCGCCCGAGGCCTGGCGCAGCGCGGTGATGAGCAGCTCCACCGAGCGGCCTTCGACAGCCTGCTTGTTGATGACGAAGCGGCCATCCGCCGCGATGCCGACGATGACCTCCTGCGGCCGGTCCTTGAGCTTGTCCGCGTCGGCCGAGGGCAGCGTGATCTGCAGCTCGGTGAACTTGGAGTAGGTCGTCGACAGCATCAGGAAGATCAGGATCACCAACAGCACGTCGATGAAAGGGATCAGGTTGATCTCCGGCGGCTCGCGGTGAGGTGAACGGAACCTCATGACGTCAGGCCGTGTGGCGGCGCAACTGGCCCAGCATGCGGTCGGCGGCGGCCTCCAGCTCCAGCACGTACTCCTCGATGCGGCCGCGGAAGTAGCGGTAGAACATCAGCGCCGGGATGGCGATGATCAGGCCGAAGGCGGTGTTGTAGAGCGCGATGGAGATGCCGTGCGCCAGTTGGGCGGGGTTGCCGCCGCCGGGCGTCTGGCTCCCGAAGATCTCGATCATGCCGACCACCGTGCCCATCAGCCCCAGCAGCGGCGCGGCCGTGGCGATGGTGCCCAGCGTGTTCATGTAGCGCTCCAGCTGGTGCACTGCGCGGCGGCCGGCGAACTCGAACACGGAGCGCAGCTTGCTCTCGGGCATCTGCGGTTCGGCGGCGACCGCGCGCAGGCCGGAGGCCAGCAGTTCACCGAGTACCGAGTTCTCGGCCAGACGGTTGACCATCTCGGGCGCAGGCAGTTGCTGGGCGCTGACGTTGAGCACGTCCTCCAGCAGCCGCGGCGGCAGCACGCGGCTGGCGCGCAGGCTGGTGAAGCGTTCGATGATCAGGGCCAGGGCCACCACGGAGCAAAGGAGCAAGGGCCAGATCGGCCAGCCGGCGGCTTGTATGATCGAAAACAAGGGCGTCCCCGTCGAAAAAAGGCGGCCGCGACCGGCCAGGAAGTGCGCCGGATTATGGGCCCTGGCATGCGCGCTCATGCCAGCGTCTCGGCCCGCTGAAAGCGCCTCCACAATCCACTGCTGCTGTGGATAACTTTGTGGGCAAGCCCGGTGCGCGGACCGCCAGAGGCCGTCAAATCAAGGCCTTGGACAATTTGCCTCAAGTTTGAGCAGTGGAATTCGAATTGAAAAACAAGGCCTTATGTGCTCATGACGGCGCCGTGACAGGCGCGATGGGCCGAAATCGCCCGCCAGCCCAGCATTGGCGCGGCTGTGGACTTCCCGGCCCGCGCCGGCATTGGGTTTGCGCGTGATTGACGGGCGCGAGACCGCATCAAATCGTCGCGTCTGGGGCGTGGCGGGCCTGGTGGAGGCCATCTCGCAGAGCCTGGCCGAGCGCTTCTCGGTGGTCGTCGTCGGCGGCGAGATCAGCGGCTTCACGCGGGCGGCCAGCGGGCATTGCTACTTCGGCGTGAAGGACGCCGACGGCCAGGCCGCCAGCCTGCGCTGCGCGATGTTCCGCCGCGCAGCGGCGATGCTGGACTTCACGCCGGCCGACGGCGCGCTGGTCGAGCTGCGTGGCCGCGTTGCCGTGTACGAGCCGCGCGGCGAGTTGCAGTTCGTCGTCGAGGCCATGCGCCGGGCCGGCGCCGGCACGCTGTACGAGCAGTTCCTGCGGCTGCGCGAGCGGCTGGCCGCCGAGGGCCTGTTCGATGCCGATCGCAAGCGGGCCCTGCCCGCCATGCCGCAGCGCATCGGCGTCGTCACGTCCACGGCCGGCGCGGCCCTGCACGACGTGCTGACGGCGCTGGCGCGGCGGGCGCCGCAGGTGGAGGTCGTCGTCTACCCCAGCCCGGTGCAGGGCGGGGAGGCGCCGCCGGCGCTGGTCAATGCGCTGCGCATCGCCAACGCCCGGGCCGAAGTGGACGTGCTGCTGCTGGTGCGCGGCGGCGGATCGCTGGAGGACTTGTGGGCCTTCAATGACGAGCGCGTCGTGCGCGCCGTGGCGACATCGGCCGTGCCGGTGATCTGCGGCGTGGGGCACGAGACCGACATCACCCTCAGCGACCTGGCAGCCGACCTGCGCGCGCCGACGCCCACGGCGGCGGCCGAGCTGGCCGCGCCGTCCCGCGACGGCCTGCTGCAGCAGCTCGCCACGCTGGAGCGCGGCCTGACGCTGCGCCTGGACCATCGCCTGCAGACGCTGGGCCAGCGTCTGGACCGCATCGCGCTGCGCCTTGCCCGGCCCAGCGATGCTCTGGCCCGCCAGCGCCGGCTGCTGGACCTGCTGGCCCAGCGCGCTGCGGCGGCGCCGGGCCGGCGTGTCGAACTGCAGCGCCAGCGCCTTGCCCACCTGGCGCCGCGCCCGGCCCGGGCCTTGGCAGAAACCTTGCGCCGCCAGACCACGCGGCTGGACGCCCTGCAGGCCCGCCTGCAGGCGCTGGACCCGCAGCATGTGCTGGCCCGCGGCTATGCCTGGCTGGACGACGGGCAGGGCGGGGCGATCACCTCCGTGCAGGCCCTGCAGGCGAGCACCGAGGTGCGCGCCGTGCTGGCCGACGGCAGCGCCGACATGCAAGTCCTGCGGGTACGGCCATTGCCAGCGGGTTGAATGGACGCTCCCTACAATCCGCCGCGTCTCCCTTCCCCCCAAACCCTTGAGGATTCCACGATGGAACACACGCTGCCCCCGCTGCCTTACCCGATCGACTCGCTGGCCCCGCACTACAGCAAGGAAACGCTGGAGTTCCACCACGGCAAACATCACAACGCCTACGTCGTGAACCTCAACAACCTGCAGAAGGGCACCGAGTACGAAGCCCTGACGCTGGAAGAGATCATCAAGAAGGCGCCGAACCCGGGCCCCGTCTACAACAACGCCGCGCAGATCTGGAACCACACCTTCTTCTGGAACTGCATGAAGCCGCAGGGCGGCGGCGAGCCCGGCGGCGCGCTGGCTGACGCCATCAACGCCAAGTGGGGCAGCTATGCGGCCTTCAAGGAAGCCTTCGTGAAGAGCGCCGTCGGTAACTTCGGCTCGGGCTGGACCTGGCTGGTCAAGAAGGCCGACGGCTCGGTCGACATCGTCAACACCGGCGCCGCCGGCACGCCGCTGACCGGCGCCGACACCGCGCTGCTGACGGTCGACGTGTGGGAGCACGCCTACTACATCGACTACCGCAACCTGCGCCCGAAGTTCGTCGAGACCTTCCTGAGCAACTTGGTCAACTGGCAGTTCGCTGAAGCCAACTTCGCGTAAGCGGATCGTTGTTGAACAGAGGCCGGCTGATGCCGGCTTTTTGTTCTCGGGCCGAGCGCCGGGCCGCTCCCAAGCCGGCCCGCTTGGCGATGTGATCTCGGCTCGATGCCGAGAGCATCGCCGTCCCCTCGGGGGACCGGCCAGGTACGCCCGCGTTCAGCGCGGCGCAACTGGACGAGGGGCTCGCTACTGGGATACCTGAATGACCCGTCGCACCAGCGGATAGACCTGGTGCTGCCAGCGCCGCCCGCTGAACACGCCGTAGTGGCCCACATTGGGCTGGATGTAGTGGGTGCGCAGATACATCTTCAGGCTGCTCGCCAGGTCTTGCGCGGCCAGCGTCTGGCCCACCGAGCAGATGTCGTCGCGCTCGCCTTCCACGGTCAGCAGCGCGGTGCGGCGGATGGCCGCCGGGTTGACGCGGCGGCCCTTGAACATCAGCTCGCCGCGCGGCAGGTCGTAGGTCTGGAAGACGCGCTCCACGGTCTCCAGATAGAAATCCGCCGCGAGGTCGGCCACGGCCATGTATTCCTCGTAGAAGGTGCGGGTGATTTCGGCCTTGTCGAACTCGTCGTTGACGAGGTGCTTGTAGTAGTCCTTGAAGGCGTTGGCGTGCCGGTCCTTGTTCATGCTCATGAAGGCCGACAGCTGCACGAAGCCCGGATAGACCCGCCGCCCCGCACCGCCGTGCTGCCAGGGCACATGGCTGATGAGGTTCTTCCTGAACCACTCGATGGGCTTGCTCGTCGCCAGCTCGTTCACCGCCGTCGGGTTGACGCGGCAGTCGATGGGGCCGGCCATCAGCGTCAGGCTGGCGGGCGTGGCGGGGTGGTCGTCCTCGGCCATGATGGCCACGGCGGCCAGCGAGCTGACGCAGGGCTGGCAGACGGCCACGACGTTGGCACCCGGGCCCATCGCCGCGAGGAAGTCGATGATGTGCTGCGTGTATTCGTCCAGGCCGAAGCGGCCGGCCGACAGCGGCACGTCGCGCACGTTGTGCCAGTCGCTGACGTAGACGTCGTGGTCTTGCATCAGCGTGCGCACCGTGTCGCGCAGAAGCGTGGCGAAGTGGCCCGACATGGGCGCCACGACCAGCACCTTGGGCGCGGCCGGTGCGCCCTCCCGGCGAAAGCGCATCAGCGTGGCAAACGGCGTGGTCAGCACGGCCTCTTCGGCCACCGGCCAGCGTTCGCCGGCGCTGCTGACGACCTCGGCGATGCGCCAGGGCGGGCGCTTGTGCGTGACCTGCGCCAGTTCGAACACCTGGCCGGCCGCCGCCATCTGGCGGGCGGGCAGCCAGTTGTTGTCGGCCAGGCTCGGGTCCTGCAGGAAGGGCAGGGACCAGCGGGTCGCCGCGCGCAGCGGCCACAGCAGGTCGACATGGGCCTGATAGGCGGGGTACATGGAGTCTCCTGCGCTTTGGTGGTGCCTCATGCATCGCAAGGAGCGCGCCAGCGTGGCATGGGGCTTGCGTCGAGGCTGACGAAGCCCCGACATCAAGGAGATGCCCATGCCCGTTGCCACGCCGACCAAACCAGCGGCTCGCAAGTCCAGCAAGGCCATCGCGCCCGCCATACCCGCCACCGCGACGCTGACGCTGAGCAGCAAGAACTACTCGTCCTGGTCACTTCGCGGCTGGCTGCTGACCCGCTTTGCGGGGCTGACCTTCGACGAGGTCATGCTGCCGCCCGACGACGCGGACGCGAGGAAGGAACTGCTGCTGCTGGCGCCGTCCATCCGCGTGCCCTGCCTGCGCCATGAGGGGGCCACGGTGTGGAACACGCTGGCCATTGCCGAGTACCTCAACGAGACCTTCCCCAAGGCCGGCCTGTGGCCGACTGACCGCGTGGCGCGGGCCCATGCGCGCGCTGTCTGCGGCGAGATGAACTCGGGCTTCGCCAACCTGCGCTCGGCGCTCCCGATGAACCTGAAGGGGCATTTCCCCAAGCACAAGATCTGGGCCGGTGCCAAGCCGGACATCGAGCGCATCATCGAGATCTGGAGCGATTGCCTGGCCAGCTATGGCGGGCCCTTCCTTTTCGGCAAGAAGCGCAGCGCGGCCGATGCGATCTTTGCGCCGGTGGCCACGCGCTTCAAGACCTATGGCGTGCCGCTGCCCGACGCCTGCGCGGCCTACCGCGACACCATCCTGGGCATGACGGAGATGAAGACCTGGATCGCCGAGGCCAAGCTGGAGCCAGAGGAGATCGACCTCCTCGACATGGACTTTTGACGAGGTTCGCAGCCGTTGAGCAGCGCATGAGCGCTGTTTAACGCTGAAGGTCAGGGCCAGGGCGTGGGGACAGGCACGTCGCAGGGCGCGGGCGCGTCGATGGACTTGAAGTCCGCCGGCGACACGATCTCCAGGTACTCCATGTCCGGGGAGTAGTCGAACAGGTAGTGCACGATGCCCGGGCGCTGGTGCA
The DNA here is from genome assembly GCF_043555835.1 of Pelomonas parva. Classification (NCBI taxonomy): domain Bacteria; kingdom Pseudomonadati; phylum Pseudomonadota; class Betaproteobacteria; order Burkholderiales; family Sphaerotilaceae; genus Roseateles; species Pelomonas parva. The sequence continues at coordinate 715,015 of NZ_JBIGHV010000002.1, forward strand.
CGCAGTCGCCGGCCTCGACCAGGGTCTCCTGGTCGCCGTACATGAACTTGGCCCAGCCCTTGGTCATCAGCACGATCTGGAAATCCGCCTCATGGCGGTGCCAGCCGGTGCCCTTTTCCGGGGCCATGTTCGCCTTCACAAGGTGCGCGATGACGCGCCCACCCGTGGCGGCGGCGATGCCGAGGTCGCGGTAAAGAAAGAAGTCCCTGAGCCCGTCACTGCGCCAGGGCGTGTCGCCCGGCTTCACGTGAGAGAACGTCGTACCTGAGCTGGTGCTCGAAGCGCTGAGGGGTTCCGAAAGATCCGACATGGCCTGGCCTCCTGAAATGCTGGGGAGACCCTTCGGGCTTGCAAGACGCATTCCCGGACGCGCGCTTGCGTGTTCCTGTGTTCCGGGCCGAGCGCCGGGCCGCTCCCAAGCCGGCCCGCTGGGCGATGTGCGAGCGGCTAAATGCCGCGAGCATCGCCGTCCCCCAGGGGGACCGACCAAGGTACTCCTTGGGCGAGGGGCCTACTTCAAGCCGCCCAGCTTGCTGCCGGCCTTGACGCCCCGCTTGGCGAACCAGCCCTTGTTCATCTCCAGTGCATAGCGCACCGGCTTGGCCGAGCAGTGCGAGGTTTCGTCGAGCGGCTTCATGTCGGCGATGTTGACGACTGTGCCGTCATCCGCGACGAAGGCGATGGACAGCGGCAGCAGCGTGTTGCGCATCCAGAAGCACTGCTGCTGCGCCTCCTCGAAGACGAACAGCATGCCGTTGTTGGTGGCCATCTCCTTGCGGTGCATCAGGCCGATGGCGCGCTGCTCCGGCGTGATGGCCACTTCGGCCTGGATGACGTGCATGCCGGCGGTCAGCGGGATGCTGCGCAGCTTTTGCGGGGCGTCCTGGGCGCTGGTCATGCCGGCAACGAGGCCGAGGGCGGCGAATGCAAACGCTTTGATGCAGATCATGGGCGGGGCGGGTGGGTGCGGCCAAGATTATCGGCGTGAGTGCTTCACCCCCTGGCTTGCACGCGGCCGATGCCGACGCGCAGGCGCTAGCCCCTTTCACGACCTGGCCCGACGGCCCGGGTGGCGTGGCGCTGTCGCAGTTCCAGGTGGCCGGCATGCATTGCGCGGCTTGCTCGGGGCTGATCGAGGCGGCGCTGCTGAAGTTGCCGGGCGTGGCGGACGCGAGTGTCAATGCGGCGTCGGCGCGGCTGGCGCTGCGGTGGTGGCCGGCGCAGGTCGCGCTGGCCGATGTGCTGGCGGCGCTGCAGGCCGCCGGCTATCGCGCGACGCCCGACGTGGCCGCGCCGGCGCGCGAGCTGCGCCGGCAGGAAAGGCGGCAGGCGCTGTGGCGGCTGTTCGTGGCGGGCTTCCTGATGATGCAGGTCATGATGCTGGCAACGCCGGCCTATGTGGCCGAGGCGGGCGAGTTGTCGGCCGATCTGGACCGCCTGCTGCGCTGGGGCAGTTGGGTGCTGACGCTGCCGGTCATGGCCTTCGCGGCCGGGCCGTTCTTCAGCGGCGCCTGGCGGCAGCTGAAGGCAGGCCAGCTGGGCATGGACGTGCCGGTGACGCTGGGCATCGCGGTCACGTTTGTCGCCAGCACCGGCGCGCTGTTCGACCCCGGCGGCCCGCTGGGCCACGAGGTCTACTTCGATTCGCTGACGATGTTCGTCGCGCTGCTGCTGCTGGCGCGCTGGTTCGAGCTGGGCGCGCGTCACCGGGCGGCAGACGCGCTGGAGGCCGTGGCGGGTTCGCTGCCGATGACGGCCGAGCGCTTGAACGACGATGGCAGCAGCGAGCGCGTGCCGCCCGAGGCGCTGCGCGTTGGTGAGCGCATCCGCGTGGCGGCCGGCGAGGCGTTTGCTGCGGATGGCTGCGTGCTGTCCGGCCAGGGTTTTGTGAACGAGGCGCTGCTGACGGGTGAATCGGCGCCGGTGGCCAAGGCGGTGGGCGATGCGGTCGTGGCGGGCAGCATCAACGTCGACGGCTCGCTCGTCGTCGCCGTGCAACGCGTGGGCGCGGACACGACGGCTCAAGGCATCGTGCGGCTGATGCAGCAGGCGCAGAGCCAGCGGCCTTCTGCCAACGGCATCCTCGACCGCGTGGCCGCCGGCTTCACGGCCGTCGTGCTGCTGCTGGCGCTGGGGGCGGGCATCGCCTGGTGGTGGATAGACCCGTCGCGCGCGGTCGCCGTCGCGGTGGCCGTGCTCATCGTCACCTGCCCCTGCGCGCTGACGCTGGCCGCGCCCGCCGCGTGGCTGACGGCCGGCGGCGCGCTGGCGCGGCGTGGGTTGCTGCTGGCCGATCTGTCGGCACTGGAGCGGCTGTGCGCGGTGGACACCGTCGTCTTCGACAAGACCGGCACGCTCAGCGAGGACCGGCTGCAACTGCGCAGGCATTGGGCGGTTGACGCCGATGCCGACGCGCTGCTGGCCGGCGCGCGCAGCCTGGCCGCACTGTCTCGCCACCCGCATGCGCGGGCGCTGGCCGATGGCATCGTGGGCAATTGGACCGACGTGCGCGAGCTGCCGGGCCGTGGCGTGCAAGCGCGCGACGCGGCGGGCAAGCTGTGGCGGCTGGGGGCGCCGGCCTGGGTCAGCCAAGAGCCAGACCCCGCTGCACGGCTGGCGTTCGGTTGCGGGGACTGCACGTTGTGGCTGGACCTCGCCGAAGCGCCACGCGCCGATGCGGCCGAGGCGGTCGCGGCGCTGCGAACCCAGGGCCGGCGCGTGCGCCTGCTGTCGGGCGACCAGCCCGCCGCCGTTGCGCGCATGGCCGCAGCGCTGGACATCGCCCACTGGCGGGCCGGCGCGACGCCCGAGTCCAAGCTCGCCGCCGTGCGCGACTGGCAGGCCGCTGGCGAACGTGTGCTGATGGTGGGCGACGGCATCAACGACGCACCTGTGCTGGCGGCCGCCGATGTGCGCATCGCGATGGGGCAGGGCGCCATGCTGGCGCGCAGCGCGGCAGATGCGCTGCTGCTGTCCAACCGGCTGATGGCCGTGCCGCAGGCGCTCACGTTGGCGAGGAAGACCCGCCGCGTGCTGCGCCAGAACCTGGCCTGGGCGGCGCTCTACAACCTGGCCTGTGTGCCGTTGGCGCTGGCCGGTTTGCTGCCGCCGCTGGCGGCCGGCATTGGCATGGCGGCCAGCTCGCTGTTCGTCGTGCTCAATGCCCAACGCCTGAACCGCTGATGGACATCCTCTACCTCCTCATCCCCTTCTCGGTCCTGCTGGTGCTGCTGATCGTGGCCGTATTCGGCTGGGCCGTGCACGACGGGCAACTGGATGGCTTCGAAAACGAGGCTGAACGCATCCTGCTTGATGAGGATCAAGGCGCCTAGTGCCTCCGCCGAGAAGAATCGTTCGCATCAGACTGAAGGAGTCGCGATGGCGAACGAGAGAGTCCCGGCAAGCACCGGGACGACATACGAGGACGGGCCAGTACGCGCATTCGCGCTGGCTGCCGTGCTGTGGGGGGTGGTAGGCATGGCGGTGGGTGTGTTCATCGCCGCGCAGCTGGCCTGGCCGGAGCTGAACTTTGGCATCTCATGGTTGAGTTATGGCCGCCTGCGGCCACTGCACACGAACGCTGTCATCTTCGCGTTCGGCGGCTGCACGTTGATGGCGACCAGCTACCACGTCGTGCAGCGCACCGGCCAGACGCGGCTGTTCGCGCCCATGCTGGCCTGGTTCCACTTCTGGAGCTGGCAGGCGGTCATCGTCGGTGCGGCCATCACGCTGCCCATGGGCTTCACGCGCGGCAAGGAATACGCGGAGCTGGAGTGGCCCATCGCGCTGCTGATCGCCGTCTCCTGGGTCGCCTATGCCATCGTCTTCTTCGGCACCGTGGGGCGCCGCAAGATCCGCCACATCTACGTGGCCAACTGGTTCTTTGGCGCCTTCATCCTGGCCGTGGCTCTGCTGCACATCGTCAATGGCGCGGTGCTGCCGGTCACGTTCTGGAAGAGCTACTCGGCCTATGCCGGCGTGCAGGATGCGATGGTGCAGTGGTGGTACGGCCATAACGCGGTCGGCTTCTTCCTGACCGCCGGCTTCCTGGGGATGATGTATTACTACATCCCCAAGCAGGCCGAGCGGCCGGTCTACAGCTACCGCCTGTCCATCGTCCACTTCTGGGCGCTGATCTTCACCTACATGTGGGCGGGCCCGCACCACCTGCACTACACGGCCCTGCCGGACTGGGCGCAGAGCGTGGGCATGATCTTCAGCCTGGTGCTGCTGGCGCCCAGCTGGGGCGGCATGATCAACGGCATCATGACCCTGTCGGGCGCGTGGCACAAACTGCGCGACGACCCCATCCTGAAGTTCCTCATCGTCTCGCTGTCCTTCTACGGCATGGCCACCTTCGAGGGGCCGATGATGTCGATCAAGACGGTCAACGCGCTGTCGCACTACACCGACTGGACCGTTGGTCACGTGCACGCGGGTGCGCTGGGCTGGGTGGGGCTGATCTCGATGGGCTCGCTCTACCACCTGATCCCGCGCATGTATGGTCGCACCGAGATGCACTCCAAGAGCGCCATCGAGCTGCACTTCTGGATCTCGACGCTGGGCATCGTCCTCTACATCGCCGCGATGTGGATCGCCGGTGTCATGCAGGGCCTGATGTGGCGCGCGGTCAACCCGGACGGCACGCTGGTCTACACCTTCGTCGAAAGCGTCAAGGCGACCTGGCCGTTCTACGTGACGCGGCTGGTGGGCGGGCTGATGTACCTGGCCGGCATGCTGGTGATGGTCTGGAACGTGGTGAAGACCGTGCAGGCCGGCAAGCCGGAGCGCGTGCGCATTCCCCAGGTCATGGCACACGCTTGAGGAGGTCGACATGAGCAACAACAACACTGAAAAAGTCACCGGCCACCAGCGCATCGAGACCAGCAACCTGCTGATGATCGTGCTGGTGCTGCTGACGGTCTTCGTCGGCGGCTTCGTGGAGATCGTGCCGCTGTTCTTCCAGCGCTCCACGACGCAGGCCGCACCCGGGCTCAAGCCCTACACGGCGCTGCAGGTTGCGGGCCGCGACATCTATGTGCGCGAGGGTTGCTACAACTGCCACTCGCAGATGATCCGTCCGCTGCTGGCCGAGACGCTGCGCTATGGCGAGTACTCCAAGGCCGGCGAGTTCGTCTACGACCGCCCCTTCCAGTGGGGCAGCAAGCGCACCGGGCCCGACCTGCACCGCGTCGGTGGCAAGTACAGCGACGACTGGCATCGCATCCACCTGCTCAACCCGCGCGACCTGGTGCCGGAGTCCAACATGCCGGCCTACCCTTGGCTGGCCAGTGCGCCGGTGGATGCCGCCGGGCTGCCTGCACGGTTGAGCGCATTGCGCACGCTGGGCACGCCGTACAGCGACGCCGAGGTCGAGGGTGCGGCCCAGGCCGCCGCCGGCAAGACCGAACTGGACGCACTCGTCGCCTATCTGCAGGTGCTGGGCACGGCCGGCGCTGCGTCGAAGAAGGAGGCTCCCCGTGGGAATCAATGAACTGCGCGTGGCCGTGACCCTGGTGTCGCTGGCCGTCTTCATCGGCATCGTCGTCTGGGCCTGGCGTGGCCGCTTCGAGGCCGCAGCGCACCTGCCGCTTGAAGGGGGCGATCAATGAGCGACTTTTTCAACGACGGCTGGTCCATCTTCGTCGCCGCCGCCACCGTGCTGGGCCTGGTGGCCTGCCTCGCGCTGCTGATCATCGCCAGCCGCCGGCAGCCCGCTGCGGCCGACAACACCACCGGCCATGTCTGGGACGAAGACCTGCGCGAGCTGAACAACCCGCTGCCGCTGTGGTGGATGGGCCTGTTCGTGCTGACCGTCGTCTTCGCCGGCATCTACCTGGCGCTCTATCCCGGCCTGGGCAGCGTGTCCGGCTCGCTGGGCTGGACCAGCGTCAACGAGCACCAGGCCGACGTGGCCCAGGCGCGCGCGGCGATGGCGCCGGTTTATGCCGCCTTCACCGACATGCCGCCGGAGCAGCTCGCCAAGGACGCCAAGGCCCATGCGATCGGCGAGCGCCTGTTCGCCAACAACTGTGCCACCTGCCACGGCGCCGACGCCAAGGGCTCCAAGGGCTTCCCCAACCTGACCGACAAGGACTGGCTCTGGGGTGGCAGCTTCGAGACCATCGGCGAGACCATCACGCAGGGCCGCGAAGGCAACATGCCGCCGATGGCTGCCGCCGTGGGCACCAGTGACGACGTGCGCAATGTCGCCCACTACGTGCTGTCGCTCTCCAGCAGCCCGCACAACCCGCTGTACGCCCAGCTCGGCAAGCCGAAGTTCGCTGCCTGCGCGGCCTGCCACGGCATGGGCGGCAAGGGCAACCCGGCGCTCGGCGCGCCCAACCTGGCCGACAAGGTCTGGCTGCACGGCTGGGGCGAGCCCGCCATCGTCGCGATGATCAACGGCGGCAAGCACAACCAGATGCCCGCGCATGGCGAGCGGCTCACGCCGGAGCAGATCCGCGTGCTCTCTGCCTACGTCTGGGGCTTGTCCCAGTAATGGACTCTGAAGCCGTCATCCGCCTCTACAAGTCGGAGGACAAGATCCACCCGCGCAGCGTGCGCGGCCGCTTCGCCAACCTGCGCTGGGCCTGCGTGGCCTTGACGCAGTTGGTCTTCTACGGCCTGCCCTGGCTGACCTGGGGCGACCGCCCGGCCGTGCTGTTCGACCTGGCCGCGCGGCGCTTCTACGTCTTCGGCTTCGTGCTCTACCCGCAGGACTTCGTCTACCTGACGGCCCTGCTGCTGATCTCGGCCTATGCGCTGTTCCTGTTCACTGCCGTGGCGGGGCGGGTGTGGTGCGGCTATGCCTGCCCGCAGACGGTCTACACCGAGCTGTTCGTGCTCATCGAACGCTGGTTCGAGGGCGACCGCAATGCGCGGCTCAAGCTGGACAAGGCGCCCTGGTCATTCAACAAGTTCTGGCGCAAGGGCGGCAAGCAGCTCGCGTGGGTGGCGCTGGCGCTGTTCACCGGCTTCAGCTTCGTCGGCTACTTCACGCCCATCCGTGAACTCCTGGGCCTGGCGCTCGGTCCCTGGGAGGCCTTCTGGGTGCTGTTCTACGGCTTCGCCACCTATGGCAACGCCGGCTTCATGCGCGAGCAGGTTTGCAAGTACATGTGCCCTTATGCGCGCTTCCAGAGCGCGATGTTCGATCGCGACACGCTGATCGTCAGCTACGACCCCGCCCGCGGCGAGCCGCGCGGCAACAACGCGCTGCGGAACAAGAAGAGCGAGGCACGCAGCCAGGCCGTCGGCGACTGCATCGACTGCGGCCTGTGCGTGCAGGTCTGCCCCACGGGCATCGATATCCGCGAGGGCCTGCAGTACGAGTGCATCAGCTGCGCCGCCTGCATCGACGTCTGCGACGGCGTCATGGACAAGATGGCCACGCCGCGCGGCCTCATCCGCTACGACACCGAGAACGGCATGGCCGGCCAGCTCACGCGCGCCGAGCGCTGGCGCCGCATCTTCAGGCCGCGCGTGCTGATCTACGGCACGCTGCTGCTGGGCCTGAGCACGGCCGTGCTGTGGAGCCTGATGAGCCGGCATGACTTCCGCGTCGACATCGTGCGCGACCGCGCCACGCTGGCCCGGCAGGTCGAGGACGGCTGGATCGAGAACCTCTACCGTCTGCAGCTGATGAATGCCACCGAGGCGCCGCAGCAGCTCAGCGTCGCGGCGGACGGCCTGGCCGGGCTGCAGGTCAGCCCCGGTACGAGCGTCACCAACGTCACGTTGGCCCCGACCGAGGCGCGCTGGGTCACCGTCGCGCTGCGCCTGCCGCCCGAGGCCGCCCAGCAGCTCAAGCCCGGCGCCCAGCCCATTCGCTGGGTCGTGCGCAGCGCCACGGGCGACAGCGTCGCCGAGAAATCCACCTTCGTCGTGCCGCGCTGATGACGCCGACCCTCGCCCAGTCCCGCGCCGCTGCACGCGGGCACGCCTGGTCGGTCCCCCAAGGGGACGGCTTGGGAGCGGCCCGGCGCTCGGCCCGACGGCATCGACAACTAAGGAGCCCACCATGGCCCAACTCACCCCTCACTCCTCCGCCTGGCGCGAGCCCATGGTCTGGCTCGTCGTGTCGGGCCCGGTGGCGGTCATCCTCGCCAGCATCGTCACGGTGACGCTGGCCATCCGCCACCCCGACCCGCCGCTGGTGACGCGTGCGACGACCGATGCCGCGCCCGCCCAGGCCGCGCGCAACCATGCCGCTACCGGCGTGGTGCCTGGAGCCAAGCCGTGACCGGCGCACCGGGGCCGTCGCGCATCGCTCGCTATGCGATGGCGGTGGCCTGGTCGTCCTTCCTCGCGGCCGGCGTGCTGGAGGCGATGGTGTTCGCCGTTGTCGACCCGCACGAACTGCGCTGGTTCGGCGGCGCGCCGGTGGAGCTGTCGGCGCAGGCTGTCTACACGCTCAGCTTCCTGATTTTCTGGGGCGTCATCGCCCTGGGCGCCAGCCTGGCGCTGCTGCTCGTCAACCTGCCGGCGGACGAGCCGAAGCCGCAGCGGCGCTCGCCGGGCTGGCCGCGCTGATGCCACCCGCCACCACGCGCGCATGGCGGTCGTGCGTCCAGTAGGCCCAGGCCCAGTCCACCAGCACGACGAAGCGGTTGCGAAAGCCGATCAGGAACCAGACGTGCGCAAACAGCCAGAACAGCCACGCGAAATAGCCTGAGAAGCGCAGTGGCCCGGCCGGTGTGTCGAGGTCGACGACCGCGCTGTTGCGGCCGATGGTGGCGAGGTTGCCGTAGTCGGCGTAGCGGAAGGCCTGCGTCGCCTCGCCGCGCAGCCGGCGCTGGATGTTGGCGGCGGCATAACGACCCATCTGCTTGGCGCCCGGTGACACGCCCGGCACGGGCCTGGGCTCGCGGCCCGGCACATGGCTGTGCGCGGCGGCCAAGTCGCCGATGACCTGGATGTTCGGGTGGCCCTGCAGGCTCAGGTCCGGCTCGACGACGACACGGCCGGCGCGGTCCAGCGTGCAGCCGGTGGCCTGGGCCAGCGTGCGGCCCAACGGCGACGCGGCCACGCCCGCCGCCCAGACGATGCAGCGGCTCAGCAGCCGCTCGTGGCCGGCGGCCGACGTGATGTCCAACCCCTCGGCGTCGATGCCGGTCACGCGGGCCGCCAGCTTCACCTCCACGCCCAGCGCCGTCAGCTGCTCGCGGGCGCGCTCGCACAGGCGCTCGGGCATGGACTGCAGTACGCGCGCGCCGCCTTCCACCAGCAGCACGCGTGCCTGGCGCGGGTCGATCCGGCGGAACTCGCCCGGCAGCGTGTGGCGGGCGATCTCGGCGAAGGTGCCGGCCAGCTCGACGCCGGTCGGCCCGCCGCCCACGACGACGAACTGCAGCAGCGCCGCACGCCTGGCCGGGTCGTCCTCACGCTCGGCCGCCTCGAAGGCCATCAGCACGCGCCTGCGGATCTCGAAGGCGTCGTCCAGTGTCTTCAACCCCGGCGCGAACGGCGCCCAGTCGTCGCGGCCGAAGTAGCTGTGCGTGGCGCCGGCGGCGACGATGAGATGGTCCCAGTGCAGCGTGGCGCCGTCCTTCAGCGCGACCGTGCGCGCCTGCGGATCGATGGCAACCACCTCACCGAGCAAGGTCGTCACGTTGCGCTGGCGCCGGAACAGGTGGCGTATCGGCGCGGCGATGGAAGGTGCCGACAAACCGGCGGTCGCCACCTGGTAGAGCAGCGGCTGGAACAGGTGGTGGTTGGTCTTGTCGACGAGGGTGATGTCGACATCGGCCGAGCGCAGGGCTCGCGCCGCCTCCAGGCCGCCAAAACCGCAGCCGATGATCAGGACTTGGGGACGCATGAATCCCATCCTACGCCCGGTTTTGTGCGGCGCAGCATGAGGGCCGGTGTCGTCTAGCAGCGGCTGTTGTTGACCAGCGCCTGCAGCCCGGCCTGGTTCAGGATGCGCAGCTGCCGCTGCTTCACCTCCAGCAGCCCGTCATCCTGGAACTTGGAGAAGGTGCGGCTGACGGTCTCCAGCTTCAGCCCGAGGTAGCTGCCGATCTCCTCGCGTGTCATGCGCAGCACCAGGGCGGACGGCGAGAAGCCGCGTGCCTGCAGACGTTGCGTCAGGTTCAGCAGGAAGGCGGCCAGCCGCTCCTCCGCGCGCATATTGCCCAGCAGCAGCATGACGCCATGGTCGCGCACGATCTCGCGGCTCATGATCTTGTGGAAGGAGTGCTGCAGCGACGTGAACTCGCGCGACAGGTCTTCGAGCTGGCTGTAGGCGATGACGCAGACGGACGAGTCCTCCAGCGCGACGGCGTCGCAGTGGTGGCGGTCGCTGCTGATGCCGTCCAGCCCGAGCAGCTCGCCGGCCATCTGGAAGCCGGTCACCTGGTCGCGGCCGTCCTCGCTGCCGACGCAGGTCTTGAAGAAGCCCGTGCGCACGGCATACAGCGCCTCGAAGCGCTCGCCGTTGCGGAACAGGTGCTCGCCACGCGTCACGCTGCGGCGGTTGCTGACCAGGCCGTCGAGCCGGTCGATCTCGCCCGCGTTCAAGCCGACCGGCAGGCACAGCTCGCGCAGGTTGCAACTGGCGCAGGCGACCTTGAGCGGTTCGATGGCGGGTGCGGCGGCCAAGTCAGAGTTTGTCGGCACGGGCATCGCGCGGGGCAGGGTGGTCAGCATGAACGGCATTCTTTGCCAGAGGACGCGCAGCGGCCTTGACGTGGATCAAGGCCCGGCGGTGCCTGTCTCGGCACAGTGGCGGCATGGCTGCCGTCACCGACCGTACTCTCGACACCGACCTCCTGCGCCGTCACGACGTGGCAGGCCCGCGCTACACGTCCTACCCCACGGCCGACCGCTTCGTCGAGGCCCACCAGGGCGCCCAGCACCTGCAGGCGCTGCGCCAGCGCGGCACGGCGCAGCCGCTGTCGGTCTATGTGCACATCCCGTTCTGCGAGCAGCTCTGCTACTACTGCGCCTGCAACAAGATCATCACCAAGCACCATGAACGCGCCGCGCCCTACCTGGCCGCGCTGAACGTGGAGATGGACCTGGTCGCCGAAGCCGTGGGTGGCCTTGCGCCGGTGTCGCAGCTGCACCTGGGCGGCGGCTCGCCAACCTTCCTGTCCGACGCCGAGCTGAGCACGCTGATGGACGCGCTGCGCCGCCGCTTCAAGCTGCTGCCGGGCGCCGAGCTGTCCATCGAGGTTGACCCGCGCACCGTCGACCTGCATCGCCTGGCCCATCTGCGGCTGCTGGGCTTCAACCGCCTGTCCTTCGGCGTGCAGGACTTCGATGCCGCCGTGCAGAAGGCCGTGCACCGCGTGCAGCCTTTTGCGCAGGTGGCCGCGCTGATGCAGAGCGCCCGCGAGCTGGGCTTCGCGTCCACCAACGTCGACCTGATCTACGGCCTGCCGCTGCAGACGCCGGCCAGCTTCGCCCGCACCATCGCGCAAGTCGCCGAGCTGCGGCCGGACCGCATCGCGATGTATGCCTACGCCCACCTGCCGCAGCGCTTCAAGCCGCAGCGGCGCATCGTCGCCGAGTTGCTGCCGCCGGCCGGCGACAAGCTGGCCATGCTGTCCGGCGCCATCAGCGCGCTGCTGGGCGAGGGCTACACCTACATCGGCATGGACCACTTCGCGCTGCCTGACGACCCGCTCGCCGTGGCCAAGCGGCAAGGCCTGCTGCACCGCGGCTTCCAGGGCTACTCGACGCAGCCGGACTGCGACCTCGTGGGCCTGGGCGTGTCGTCCATCAGCCGCGTGGGCGCCACCTATGCGCAGAACGCCAAGACGCTGGACGAGTACGAGGACGCGCTGCACCAGCGCCAACTGCCCGTGCAACGCGGCCTGGCGCTGACCCGCGACGACCTGCTGCGCCGCGCGGTCATCATGGCGCTGATGTGCCAGGGCCGTGTCGAGTTCGAGTCCATCGCGGCGTCGTATCTCGTCGATGTGCCGAGCTACTTCGCGCCGGAGCTGTTGCGGCTGACGCAGCTGGCTGCGCAAGGCCTGGTCGTGCTGGAGCCGGGCGCCATCCAGGTCACGCCGCTGGGCTGGTACTTCGTGCGCGCCGTGGCCCTGGTGTTCGACCGCTACCTGCAGGCCGACGCCAGCCGCGAGCGCTTCTCCAAGATCATTTGATGGCACTCGACGCGGCACTGATCGTGTCCGCCACGCTGATGGGCCTGGCCGGCATGCCGCATTGCGCGGCCATGTGCAGCGCGCCCTGTGCGCTGGCCGGCGGCAAGCGGCCGGTCGGCCTGCTGGCGGGGCGGCTGCTGGGCTACACGGCCGGCGGCGTGGTGGCGGCGGCTTCCGCCGAGGCGCTGGCGCGTGTGTCGCAGAACGTGACGCTGCTGCAGCCCGCCTGGGCGCTGCTGCAGGCGGCGCTGCTACTGTTCGGCCTGACGCTGCTGGCGCGCGGCCGCGTGCCGGCCTGGCTGGGCGCGGTCAGCTGGCGGCCACAACCCCGTCATGCCTTCGCCACCGGCATGGCCTGGGTGGCGATGCCTTGCGGCCTGCTGCATGCGGCGCTGTTGCTGGCCGGCCTGTCCGGCTCGCCGCTGAGCGGCGGCGCGGCCATGGCCGGCTTTGCGCTGGCCAGCACGCCGGGCCTCGTCATCGCGCCGCTGTGGCGGGCGCGGCTGCTCAGGCGCGGTGCGGGCGGCGACGTGCTGGCGCTGCGCCTGGCCGGCCTGGCGCTGGCGCTGGGCGCGGCCTGGGGGCTGGGGCATGGCGTCTGGGAGCGGCTGCTGCTGGCCTGCTGAGGCGCCCTAAACTCGCCGGGTCACGACCATTCCGCGCTCCCGTTCGCAGAGCCAGCAGCCATGTCCCACATCCAGGTGCCCGAAGGCGGCCAGAAGATCACCGTCAACGCCGACTTCTCGCTGAACGTCCCCGACCAGCCCATCATCCCCTTCATCGAAGGCGACGGTGTTGGCCTGGACGTGACGCCCGTGATGCTGAAGGTGGTCGATGCGGCGGTCGCCAAGGCCTACGGCGGCGCTCGCCAGATCCACTGGATGGAGGTCTACGCCGGCGAAAAGAGCACCCGCCTCTACGGCGCCGACACCTGGCTGCCCGCCGAGACGGTCCAGGCCGCGCGCGATTACCTCGTCTCCATCAAGGGCCCGCTGACCACGCCGGTGGGCGGTGGCATCCGGTCGTTGAACGTCACGCTGCGCCAGGAGCTGGACCTCTACGTCTGCCTGCGCCCGGTGCGCTACTTCGACGGCGTGCCCAGCCCGGTGAAGGAGCCCCGCAAGGTCGACATGGTCATCTTCCGCGAGAACTCGGAGGACATCTACGCCGGCATCGAGTACGAGGCCGGCAGCGACAACGCGAAGAAGCTGATCGCCTTCCTGCGCGACGAGTTGGGTGCCAAGAAGCTGCGCTTCCCCGAGACCTCGGCGCTTGGCATCAAGCCGGTCAGCCGCGAAGGCACCGAGCGCCTGGTGCGCAAGGCCATCCAGTACGCCATCGACCACAACAAGCCCAGCGTGACCCTCGTGCACAAGGGCAACATCATGAAGTTCACGGAAGGCGCCTTCCGTGACTGGGGCTATGCGCTGGCGCAGAAGGAATTCGGCGCCGAGCCCATCGACGGCGGCCCGTGGTGCCGGCTGAAGAACCCGAAGACGGGCAAGCTCATCACCATCAAGGACGTCATCGCCGACGCCTTCCTGCAGCAGATCATCCTGCGCCCGGCCGAGTACAGCGTCATCGCCACGCTGAACCTGAACGGCGACTACATCTCCGACGCGCTGGCCGCGCAGGTCGGCGGCATCGGCATCGCGCCGGGCGCCAACATGAGCGACTCGGTCGTCATGTTCGAGGCCACCCACGGCACAGCGCCCAAGTACGCCGGCAAGGACTATGTGAACCCAGGCTCCTCCATCCTGTCGGCCGAGATGATGCTGCGCCACATGGGCTGGAAGGAAGCGGCCGACCTCATCATCAGCGCGATGGAGAAGGCGGTGCTGAGCAAGAAGGTCACCTACGACTTCGCGCGCTTGATGGACGGCGCGACGCAGGTGTCGTGCTCGGGGTTCGGCCAGGTGTTGATCGACAACATGGAGTGAGGTGTCGCCGGCCGCGCGCCGGTTCTGGCACGCGCCTCATTCGTTTTCGTCCTGCTTCTTCGCGCCGAACGGATACGCCGTGCCGGCCTTGCCCTTGGGCGGAATCTTGAGCGACAGGACCATCGTCACGGCCAGCGTGACCGCGGTGAAGCCGAGCGAGAAGGCCACCGGGATCTTGTAGACGTCGATCAGCAGCATCTTGGCGCCGATGAACACGAGGACGATGGCCAGGCCATAGCTGAGCAGGTGGAAACGCTCGTGCATGTTGGCGAGCAGGAAATACATCGCGCGCAGGCCAAGGATGGCGAACACGTTGGACGTGAGCACGATGAAGGGGTCGGTCGTGATGGCGAAGATGGCCGGGATGGAGTCGACGGCGAAGACGACGTCGACGATGCCGATGAGCAGGATCACCACCAGCAAGGGCGTGGCCATCCTGACGCCATTGCTCATGGTGAAGAACTTCTCGCCGTCGTAGTCCGGCGCGATCTTGAAGCGGCCGCGAATCCACTTCAGCGCCGGGTTGTTGTCCAAGTCGGGCTCCTGCCCGGCGGCCCACCACATCTTGATGCCGGTGAAGAGCAGGAAGGCGCCGAACACGTAGAGGACCCAGTGGAACTGCGCGATCAGCCAGGCGCCCACCAGGATCATGGCCGCGCGCAGCACCAGCGCGCCCAGGATGCCGATCATCAGCACGCGCTTCTGGAACTCGGCCGGCACCGCGAAGTAGGTGAACAACATCAGGAACACGAAGATGTTGTCGACCGCGAGCGCCTTCTCGATCAGGTAGCCGGTCAGGAACTCCAGGGCCTTGGCATTCGCGAGCACGCGTGCGGCCTCGTCCGTGCCGGTGCCGCCGAGGTACCACCACAGCCAGCCCATGAACACGAAGGACACGCCGACCCAGACGAGCGACCAGACGGCGGCCTCGCGCGTCGTGACGCGGTGCGCACCCTGCTTGCTCATCGCAAAGAAGTCGACCAGCAGCGCGACCAGCACGAATGCCGCGAACAGGGACCACATGAGTGGAGAGCCGATGGATTGCATGTCCGTTCCCTAAGTGAGTTTCAGGAAAGCTGTGGGTGGGCTGAAGAACGACGGAAGCGTTGGGAATCTCCCTCGCTTGGGAGCACGCAATGTGGCCGCCCCGGCGCATCTGATGAAGCAGCTTTTCGAGAACGTGGACATCGGAAAAACCTGTGCATCGAGCGGGGCGGCAGCGCGGCTTTGCCGCTGTGCCAACATGAGCGACGCGTCGTGATGTTCGCCGCACAGCACCACTGAAGGAGCAGTCATGGACCTCGACCCCCAAGGCCTTGCCACCCGTCGCGCGGTGCTTGGCGATGCCTACGTTGACAGCGCGCTGGCCAGGGTCACGCCGTTCACCGAGCCGCTGCAGGAACTGGTCACTCGCCATGCCTGGGGCAACACCTGGCAGCGCCTGGGCCTGGACCTGCGCACGCGCAGCATCGTCACGGTGTCCATGCTCGTGGCGCTGGGGCGCATGCACGAGTTGAAGACCCATGTGCGGGGCGCGCTGAACAACGGCGTGACGGTGGAAGAGCTGCAGGAGATCTTCCTGCATGCCAGCGTCTACTGCGGTTTCCCGGCGGCGGTGGACGCTTTCCGTGCTGCCGCAGAGGTGGTCGACGCCCCACCATGAAAAACGCCGCTGGCAGGGGCTGCGCAGCGGCGTGATCAACGGGGCCAGGCCCCGTCATGAAGTGACGATCAGCTCGCCAGCGACTCCAGCGCCGCATTGAACGTCGCGCTCGGACGCATCACCTTGTCCAGCTTGGCCACATCCGGCAGGAAGTAGCCGCCGATGTCGGCCGGCTTGCCCTGGACTTCCTTCAGCTCGGCCGCAATCTTGGCCTCGTTGGCCGTCAGCGTGTCCGCCAGCGATTTGAAGCGCGCGGCCAGCTCGGCGTCTTCGGTCTGCTCGGCCAGCGCCTGCGCCCAGAACAGCGTCAGGTAGAAGTGGCTGCCGCGGTTGTCGATCTCGCCGGTCTTGGCGCTGGGGCCCTTGCCTTTGTCCAGCAGCTCGCCCGTGGCCTTGTCCAGCGCCTTCGCGAGCACCTTGGCCTTGGCGTTGCCGGTCTTGATGCCCACATCCTCCAGGCTCACGGCCAGCGCCAGGAACTCGCCCAGCGAATCCCAGCGCAGGTGGTTCTCTTCCACCAGCTGCTGCACATGCTTGGGCGCCGAGCCGCCGGCGCCCGTCTCGTACATGCCGCCGCCGGCCATCAGCGGCACGATGGACAGCATCTTGGCCGAGGTGCCCAGTTCCATGATGGGGAAGAGGTCGGTCAGGTAGTCGCGCAGGATGTTGCCGGTGGCGCTGATGGTGTCCAGGCCGCGGATGACGCGCTCCAGCGTGTAACGCATGGCGCGCACCTGGCTCATGATCTGGATGTCCAGGCCCGAGGTGTTGTGCTCGTGCAGGTACATCTTGACCTTGGTGATCAGCTGCGCCTCGTGCGGGCGGTACTGGTCCAGCCAGAACACCACCGGCATGCCGGAGTTGCGGGCGCGTGTGACGGCCAGCTTGACCCAGTCGCGGATGGCGGCGTCCTTGCACTGGCACATGCGCCAGATGTCGCCCTGCTCGACGTTCTGGCTCATCAGCACTTCGCCGGTGGCCAGGTCGGTGATGTTGGCCACGCCGTCCTCGGGGATCTCGAAGGTCTTGTCGTGCGAGCCGTATTCCTCGGCCTGCTGGGCCATCAGGCCGACGTTGGGCACGGTGCCCATCGTGCGCGGGTCGAAGGCGCCGTGCCATTTGCAGAAGTTGATGATCTCCTGGTAGATGCGGGCGAAGGTCGACTCGGGCATCACGGCCTTGACGTCCTTCAGGCGTCCGTCGGCACCGTACATCTTGCCGCCGCTGCGGATCATGGCGGGCATGGACGCGTCCACGATCACGTCGTTGGGCGAATGGAAGTTGGTGATGCCCTTGGCCGAGTCCACCATGGCCAGCTCGGGGCGGTGCTCGTGGCAGGCGTGCAGGTCGCGCTTGATCTCGTCCTGCTTGCTTTGCGGCAGCGTGGCGATCTTGGTGTACAGGTCCACCATGCCGTTGTTGACGTTGACGCCCAGCTCGTCGAACAGCTTGGCGTGCTTCTCGAAGGCGTCGCGGTAGAAGATGCGCACGCAGTGGCCGAAAACGATGGGGTGGGACACCTTCATCATCGTGGCCTTGACGTGCAGCGAGAACATCACGCCGGTCTTGTGCGCGTCCTCGATCTCCTTTTCGTAGAAGTCCAGCAGCGCCTTCTTGCTCATGAACATCGAGTCCACCACCTCGCGGTCCAGCAGCGAGACCTTGGGCTTGAGCACGATGGCCTTGCCGCTCTTGGTGATCAGTTCCATCTTCACGTCGCGGGCGCGATCCATGGTCATGGACTTTTCACCGTGATAGAAGTCGCCGTCGTGCATGTGCGAGACGTGCGAGCGGGAGGCCTGGCTCCACTCGTCCATGCGATGCGGGTTCTTGCGGGCGTATTCCTTGACGGCCTTGGGCGCGCGGCGGTCGGAGTTGCCTTCGCGCAGCACCGGGTTCACGGCCGAGCCGATGCACTTGTTGTAGCGGGCGCGGATGTCCTTCTGCTCGTCCGTCTCCGGCTTCTCGGGGTAGTCCGGAATCGCGTAGCCCTTGTCCTGCAGTTCCTTGATCGCGGCCTTCAACTGCGACACCGAGGCGCTGATGTTGGGCAGCTTGATGATGTTGGCTTCCGGCTTGAGCGTCAGCTTGCCCAGGGCGGCGAGGTTGTCGGGAGCGCGCTGCTCTTCGGTCAGCAGCTCCGGGAACTGGCCCAGCACGCGGCCGGCCACCGAGATGTCGCTGGAGACGACGTCGATCCCGGCCTGCGCAGCAAAGCGCTGCACGACCGGCAGCAGCGAGGCGGTGGCCAGGCGGGGGGCCTCATCGGTCAGGGTGTAAACGATCTGGGTCTTTTCGGCGGTCATGAAGCGGTTCCGGTGAGTGAGGAATCCCTACGGGCAAGGCATGAACTCTAGCAAGCCGGGCCGCGCGATTGCACTGCTGCTGCCTTGCCGGCGCTTCTTTGGCCGTCTATCCGGGCTTCGGCGGGGGCATGGCTGGCGGGCGCCCAAAGGTCAAAAGCCCCGTGGCACGGGGCCAAGGGGCTTGTGTCGTCTGCGGGGTGGCTCAGGACGTGAGCGTCGGCTGCTGCTGCTGCTCGGCTGCCAGGGCGGCGGCGGCTTCCATCGGCGTGATGTTCTGAGCGAGCTGGCCTTTCGGGCCTTGCACGAGGTCGAACTGCACCTGCGAACCCTGCTTCAGCGTGCGAAAGCCTTCCATCTGGATCGCCGAAAAATGGGCGAAGACATCGTCGCCGCCGGCTTCAGGTTCGATGAAACCAAAGCCCTTGGCATCGTTGAACCACTTGACTTTGCCCAGTGCCATCATCTTGTCTCCGTTCTTTTTTGCGCCTACTGCGGAAGGCGGACGCGATTCTGGTGACGTGAACAAGGGCGTCAATTCGGGACCTTCCCGGCCGGGTTCACCCTTGGGCGCCGTGCTGGCTTGCATTTCCGCCCAACGGCTCCAACTGCACGCAGTCACGGGGTTTGCTCATCTGCCCGAGGGAAATACCCCCGTCGATAGAATCCCCGCATGCCTGTGCTCCCCGTTTTTTCACCGCGAAACCAGTCGGCTCCGCCCCCGCCCGCTCCTCCTTTGAGGCCGGGTAAGGACGAAGGCGATGGCGCGGTCGTCGTCGAGCGCCAGACGCAGAAAACCGAGCCGCCACGGCTCTACCAGGTTCTGCTGCTGAACGACGATTTCACGCCAATGGAGTTTGTAGTCATGGTTCTGCAGGAATTTTTCCGGCATGACCTCGATACGGCGACGCAGATCATGCTCAAAATCCACCACGAGGGTCGCGGGGTTTGCGGTGTCTTCACCAAGGACGTCGCCGCGACCAAGGTGGAGTTGGTACTGGCCGCCTCCCGGCGTGCCGGCCACCCCCTGCAGTGCATTATGGAGGCCGCATGATTGCGCAAGAACTTGAAGTCAGTTTGCACATGGCGTTCGTCGAGGCGCGCCAGCAGCGGCACGAATTCATCACCGTCGAGCACCTGCTGCTCGCGCTGCTGGACAACCCCAGCGCCGCCGAGGTGCTGCGCGCCTGCGCGGCCAACCTGGACGATCTGCGCAAGAGCCTGACGCAGTTCATCAAGGAAAACACGCCCATGGTGGGCGGCAGCGACGAGGTGGACACCCAGCCCACGCTCGGCTTCCAGCGCGTCATCCAGCGCGCCATCATGCATGTGCAGAGCACGGGCAGTGGCAAGAAGGAAGTGACCGGCGCCAACGTGCTGGTGGCCATCTTCGGCGAGAAGGATTCGCACGCCGTCTACTACCTGCACCAGCAGGGCGTCACGCGCCTGGACGTCGTCAACTTCATCGCCCACGGCATCAAGAAGACCGACCCCGAGCCGCCCAAGGCGCCCGAAGGCCAGCAGCAGGGCCAGGAAGGTGAGCGCGAGGAAGCCGAGGGCGCCAGCGCCAAGGCCTCGCCGCTGGAGCAGTTCACGCAGAACCTGAACCAGCTCGCCAAGGACGGCAAGATCGACCCGCTGATCGGCCGCGAGGCCGAGGTCGAGCGCGTGGTGCAGGTGCTGTGCCGTCGGCGCAAGAACAACCCGCTGCTGGTGGGTGAGGCAGGCGTCGGCAAGACAGCTATCGCCGAGGGTCTTGCTTGGCGCATCACGGAGGGCGAGGTGCCCGAGGTGCTGGCGGACTCTGTCGTCTACTCGCTCGACATGGGCGCACTGCTGGCCGGCACCAAGTACCGCGGCGACTTCGAGCAGCGCCTGAAGGCGGTGCTGAAGTCCCTGAAGGACCAGCCCAACGCGGTGCTGTTCATCGACGAGATCCACACGCTGATCGGCGCCGGTGCGGCCTCGGGCGGCACGCTGGATGCGAGCAACCTGTTGAAGCCCGCGCTGTCCAGCGGCCAGATGAAGTGCATCGGCGCGACCACCTTCACCGAGTACCGCGGCATCTTCGAGAAGGACGCGGCGCTGTCGCGGCGCTTCCAGAAGATCGACGTGCCCGAGCCGTCGGTCGAGCAGACCATCGAGATCCTGAAGGGGCTGAAGAGCCGCTTCGAGGAGCACCACTCGGTCAAGTACGCCCTGGGCGCGCTGCAGGCCGCGGCCGAGTTGTCGGCCAAGTACATCAACGACCGCCACCTGCCCGACAAGGCCATCGACGTCATCGACGAAGCTGGCGCCGCGCAGCGCATCCTGCCCAAGAGCAAGCAGAAGAAGACCATCACGCGCGTCGAGGTGGAAGACATCGTCGCCAAGATCGCGCGCATCCCGCCCGCGTCCGTCAACAGCGACGACCGCAGCAAGCTCAAGACGCTGGACCGCGACCTGAAGAGCGTCGTGTTCGGGCAAGACCCGGCCGTCGACGCGCTGGCCGCCGCCATCAAGATGGCGCGCTCAGGCCTGGGCCGGCCCGAGAAGCCGGTGGGCAGCTTCCTGTTCAGTGGCCCCACGGGCGTCGGCAAGACCGAAGTGGCCAAGCAGCTCGCCTACATCCTGGGCATCGAGCTGATCCGCTTCGACATGTCCGAGTACATGGAGCGCCACGCCGTGAGCCGCCTGATCGGTGCGCCTCCGGGCTATGTGGGCTTTGACCAGGGCGGCCTGCTGACCGAAGCCGTCACGAAGAAGCCGCACTCGGTGCTGCTGCTCGACGAGATCGAGAAGGCCCACCCGGACGTCTTCAATGTGCTGCTGCAGGTCATGGACCACGGCACGCTGACCGACAACAACGGGCGCAAGGCCGACTTCCGCAACGTCATCATCATCATGACGACGAATGCGGGCGCCGAGGCGCTGAACAAGGCCACCATCGGTTTCACCAACTCGCGTCAGCAGGGCGACGAGATGGCCGACATCAAGCGCCTGTTCACGCCCGAGTTCCGCAACCGGCTGGACGCCATCGTGTCCTTCCGCGCGCTGGACGAGGAAATCATCCTGCGCGTGGTCGACAAGTTCCTGCTGCAGCTCGAAAGCCAGCTGCAGGAGAAGAAGGTCGAGGTCAGCTTCTCGGACGCGCTGCGCAAGCAGCTCGCCAGGAAGGGGTTCGATCCGCTGATGGGTGCGCGGCCTATGCAGCGCCTGATCCAAGACACCATCCGCCGCGCGCTGGCCGACGAGCTGCTTTTCGGCAAGCTGGTCGACGGTGGCCGTCTCAGCGTGGACGTGGACGACAAGGGCGAGACGGTGCTGGACATCCAGCCCACGCCGCCCAAGCCGGCCCGGGACAACAAGCCCAAGGCGGAGCCCGCTACCGCCGCCTGAGCCTGAGGGCATTGAACGGGAAGGGACGCTTCGGCGTCCCTTTTGTCCTTTAAGGTGCCGGGTCTTGCCCGAAGAAGCCGGCGAGCAGCGCGTACATCGCCGGCTCCTCGGCGCGCATGGCGGCCGGGGCGACGAAAAAGGCCTCGACGGCCACGGCGAAGAATTCCTCCACGGCCTCGCCGCCGTAGGGGTCGATCAGCGTGGCCTCGCCGGCGTCGATGCGCTTGCAGAAGCCCTCCCACTCGGCGTCGATGACGCTGATCCAACGTTCGCGCGCATCCGGGTCCAGCGGCGGCACGCCATCGGCCAGGCCGTCGCGCATGTCGATGACGTGGGCGAACTCATGGATGACGACGTTGAATACCGCATCCGCGCCGAACTCGGCCGGGTCGTCGCTGACGGCGACCGCGTTCCAGGCCAGCATCAGTGGGCCGCCTTCCATGGCCTCGCCGGCCAGCTCCTCGTCGTACTCGTGGACGACGCCGTCCTCGTCCTGGTAGGTGCGCTGTGCCACGACCTCGCCCGCGTGCATGACGATGCCGACAAAGCTGTCGTACCAGGAGAGGCCGAGGCGCAGCACCGGCAGGCAGGCCTGCGCCGCGACGGCGACGGCGACCTCGTCGGTCACCTCGAAGCCATCGACGCCATGGAACTCCTTGCTTGCCAGGAAGAGACTGCTGAGGCGCCGCAGCTCGACGAGGTCGTCCACGCTGCGTTGGGCCAGGAAGGGGTAGCGCAGCAGCGTCAACTGCCACAGCGCATCGGGAATGGCGTGGCGCTCCACGGCGCGCTGTTCGCGCCAACTGCGTAAGGCTTTCAGGATCACAGCGGGAGGCGCTGCAGGCCGGCGGCGGACAGGCGGATCACGTCGCCGCGCAGTGGCGTGGCGTCCAGGTCCCAGTCCGATAGCACGACGCGCTGGAGGCCGCCATCGAGGTCATGCGCGGCGGGGCGGTGCGTGTGGCCGTGGATCATTGTTTTTGCGTCCGCCTCGTTCAGCAACGCACGGCAGGCGTCGGCATCAAGGTCGGTCGACATCAGCTGCGCCGCCTGGGACGCGCGGCTCTGTGCTCGCGCCTGGCGTCCAAAGGCCTGGCGGTCCGCCAGGGGCTTGGCGAGGAAGTCGGCTTGCCAGGCGGCGGAGCGGCTGGTTGAGCGCCAGACCTGATAGGCCGCGTCGTTCAGGCATTGCGCGTCGCCATGCGCGAGCAGCCAGCGCTGGCCGAAGGCGGCCAGCACGGTGGGGTCGGGCAGGGCGATCATGCCGGTCGCCGCCAGCAGTTCGGTGCCGACGAGGAAGTCGCGATTGCCGTGCATGAAGAAGAGGTCGAGCCGCTGCGACACGTCGCGCAGCAGTCGCACGATGCCAGCCTCGAACGGCTCGTCGCGTGCGTCATCGCCGACCCACACCTCGAAGATGTCGCCGAGCAGCAGCACCGCTTGCGCGGGCGTCTCGGCGAGGTGGCGCTCAAGCCGTGCGACCGTCGCCGGCGTGTCCGGCCCAAGGTGCAGGTCGGACAGCAGGTCGACCTGCTGCCACTGCGCCGGGGCCGTCAGCGTGTGGATCAAACTTCGACGGCTTTTTCGATGATGACGTCTTCGACCGGCACATCGCCGTGGCCGCTCTTCGTGGCGGTCTTGACCTTCTCGATCTTGTCGACCACGTCCTGGCCTTCGATGACCTTGCCGAAGACTGCATAGCCCCAGCCGGACGGGCTCTCGGACTTGAAGTCCAGGAAGCCGTTGTTGGTCGTGTTGATGAAGAACTGCGCCGTGGCCGAGTGCGGTGCGTTGGTACGCGCCATGGCCAGCGTGTAATGGGCGTTCTTCAGGCCGTTGTTAGCCTCGTTCTGGATCTGCGCGTCGGTCGCCTTCTGCTTCATGCCGACTTCAAAGCCGCCGCCCTGGATCATGAAGCCCTTGATGACGCGGTGGAAGACCGTGCCGTCGTAGTGGCCCTTGCGGACGTAGCTGAGGAAGTTGGCGACCGACAGCGGTGCCTTGTCGGCGTCCAGCTCGATGAGGATGTCGCCGTGGTTGGTGGTGAGTTTGACTTGGCTCATTTTTTTGCAGGCTCGATGACGGCCTTGGTGATGAAGATGGGTTTGATGGGCAGGTTTTCGTGGACGCTCCTGGCCGTCGTTTCGACGGCGCGGATCTTGTCCACGACATCCATGCCTTCGACGACCTGGCCGAAGACCGCATAGCCGGTGCCGTTGCGGCCGACGCTGGCGTCGAGGCTGAAGGCGTTGTCGACGACGTTGATGAAGAACTGCGACGTTGCCGAGTTCGGGTCATTGGTGCGCGCCATCGCGACGCTGCCGCGCAGGTTGGACAGTCCGTTGCCCGACTCCAGCGGAATGGGCGGTTTGGTCGGGCGCTGGTTCAGCTTGGCGTCGTAGCCGCCGGTCTGGATCATGAAGCCGGGGATGACGCGGTGGAAGATGACGCCGTTGTAGTGGCCAGCCTTCACGTACTGCACGAAGTTGGCGACCGTCTTGGGCGCCTTCTCTGCATTGAGTTCGATGCGGATGTCGCCCTCGGTGGTCTGCAGTTTGACGGTCTGAGCCGAGGCGCTGGCGGCGGCCAGCAAGGCGGCGAGGAACAGGGCGGTCTTTGTCATGTCAGCGGGGCTTGGTGAAAGCGCTGGTCAGCACCAGCGTGCGATTGATCTTGCCTGCCAGCACCTCGCTGGAGGCCAGCGACAGCTTCTGCGCGCGCTGGTAGGCGCGCAGCGCCAGGCGCACCAGCACGTCGCCCAGGTTCTCCTGCGCCTGGGCATGCTCGGGCTGCAGGCGCAGCGCCTGTTCGAGCGCGGCCTGGGCTTCGTCGAGGTCGCCTGCGGCGGCATGTAGCACGGCCAGGTTGTTGTAGGGGTCGGCCAGGTCGGGGAAGTCCTGGGTCAGGCGCGTGAAGATGCCCTTGGCCTTGTCGCGCTCACCGAGTTCCATGCGCATCACCCCGAGCGCAAAGCGCAGTTGCAGGTCGTCCGGCGTGCGGGTCAGGGCTTGCTCGACCTGCTCGATGGCCTGGGTCTTCTGGCCGGCCAGCCACAGACGCTGGGCGCCGGCCAGATCGTCGGCGCTCGCTGGCGCCATGGCCAGTGCAGCAAGCAACGCAAGGGTGGTGAGGGGCAGGCGCATGAGGGTTGTAGCGGGGAGCGGCTTCAGGGTCGGCCGGTATACTGAAATCATTCTATGAGCCCCGCCTGGCCGGCCCCTGCGCGGGGCTACTTATTGGTGCAGGCGCCTGCCCCCAGTTCCCGTTTCACATGTCTCTGCGCGTCCACAGCTCCCTCAGTCGCACCCTGGAAGACTTCAAGCCGCTCGTCGCGGGCCAGGTGCGCATGTACGTGTGTGGCATCACGGTCTACGACCTGTGCCACATGGGGCACTTGCGCATGAACATGGCGTTCGACGTCATCTACCGCTGGCTGCGCGCCAGCGGCTATGCCGTCACCTATGTGCGCAACATCACGGACATCGACGACAAGATCATCAAGCGCGCGGTGGAGCGCGGCATCACCATCCGCCAGCTCACCGAAGAGATGACGGCGGCGATGCACGAGGACTTCGCTGCCGTGGGTCTGCTGCGCCCGGACCACGAGCCGCGCGCGACCGAGTACGTGCCGCAGATGCTGTCGCTCATCGAGCGCCTGGAAGAGCGCGGCCTGGCCTATCGCGCCGAAGGCGGTGACGTGAACTACGCCGTGCGCAAGTTCGACGGCTACGGCAAGCTGAGCGGCAAGAGCGTCGACGACCTGCGCGCCGGCGAACGCGTGGCGGTGGACGACGGCAAGCTGGACCCGCTGGACTTCGTGCTCTGGAAGGCTGCCAAGGCCGAGGAACCCGCCGACGCCAAGTGGGCCGCGCCCTTCGGCGAAGGCCGCCCCGGCTGGCACATCGAGTGCTCGGCCATGAGCTGCGCGCTGCTGGGCGAGAGCTTCGACATCCACGGCGGCGGCGCGGACCTGCAGTTCCCGCACCACGAGAACGAGATCGCGCAGAGCGAGGGCGCCGGCTACGGCTTTGCCACCTACTGGCTGCACAACGGCTTCCTGAACGTCGACGGCGAGAAGATGTCCAAGAGCCTGGGCAACTTCTTCACCATTCGCGACGTGCTGCAGAAGTTCGACGGCGAGACGCTGCGCTTCTTCATGCTGCGCACGCACTACCGCCGGCCGTTCAACTTCAGCGACACGCACCTGGAAGACGCCCGCTCGGCGCTCACTCGGCTCTACACGGCGCTGGACGCCGTGCCGCCCGCTGACGTCACCATCGACTGGACCGATCCCAGCGCGGCCGCCTTCAAGACGGCGATGGATGAAGACTTCGGCACCCCTGGTGCCATGGCCGTGCTGTTCGACCTCGTCAACGAGGTCAACCGCGACCGCTCGCCGCAGAAGGCCGGCCTGCTCAAGGCGCTGGCCGGTGTGCTGGGCGTGCTGCAGCAGGAACCGCGCGCCTATCTGCAGGGTGGCTCGGGCGGCGACGAGGCCGCGTGGATCGCTGAGCGCATCGCCGCTCGCGCCGCTGCCAAGGCGGCGCGCGACTTCGCTGGTGCCGACGCCATCCGTGCCGAGCTGGCGGCCAGGGGCGTTGCGCTGAAGGATGGCGCAGACGGCACGACCTGGGTCAAGAGCTGATGGCACCCGCCGACGTGGTCCCGTCCTATTGGGACGAAGCCTGCAAGCACCTGGCCAAGCGCGATCGGGTCATGAAGAAGCTGATCCCGCAGTTCGGCGAGGCCCGGCTGCAAGGCCATGGCGACGCCTTCACGACGCTGGCCCGTTCCATCATCGGCCAGCAGATCTCGGTCAAGGCGGCGCAGTCGGTCTGGAACCGCTGGGTCGCCCTGGCTCCCAAGCTCCAGCCTGCGGCGGTGCTGGCGCTGGACGTGGAATCGCAGCGCGCGGCCGGGCTGTCGGCGCGCAAGGTGGACTACCTGCGCGATCTGGCCGAGCATTTCAACGCTGGCAGCGTCCATGTGCGCCAGTGGGCGCAGATGGACGACGAGGCCATCATCGAAGAGCTGGTCGCCATTCGCGGCATCGGTCGCTGGACGGCCGAGATGTTCCTGATCTTTCACCTGATGCGCCCCAACGTCATGCCGCTGGACGACGTCGGCTTGCTGAAGGGCATAGGCCTGAACTACTTTTCCGGCGAGCCCGTCTCCCGCGCCGAAGCGCGCGAGGTCGGCGACGCCTGGGCGCCCTACCGCTCGGTAGCGGTTTGGTACATTTGGCGCAGCCTGGATCCCCTACCGGTGGACACCTGATGAGCAAAAAACATTTCCTTGAATTCGAGCAGCCGATCGCGGAACTCGAAACGAAGATCGAAGAGCTGCGCTACGTGCAAAGCGAGTCGGCCGTCGACATCTCCGAAGAGATCGACCGCCTCTCCAAGAAAAGCCAGCAGCTGACCAAGGAGGTCTACGCGAGCGTGGCACCTTGGCAGGTCTACCAGATCGCCCGCCACCCGCAGCGCCCGCAGACGCTGGACTACTGCTCGGAAGTCTTCACCGAGTTCCAGGAACTGCACGGTGACCGCCACTTCGCCGATGACGCGGCCATCGTCGGTGGTCTCGCGCGCTTCAACGGCCAGGCCTGCATGGTCATCGGCCACCAGCGCGGCAGCGACGCCAAGGAGCGCACGCTGCGCAACTTCGGCATGCCGCGCCCCGAGGGCTATCGCAAGGCGCTGCGCCTGCTGAAGCTGGCCGAGAAGTTCGGCCTGCCGGTCTTCACCTTCATCGACACCATGGGCGCCTACCCCGGCATCGGTGCCGAGGAGCGCAGCCAGAGCGAGGCCATCGGCCGCAACATCTTCGAGATGGCGCAGCTGGAAGTGCCCATCATCGCCACTGTCATTGGCGAGGGCGGCTCGGGCGGCGCGCTGGCCATCGGTGTGGCCGACCAGGTGCTGATGCTGCAGTTCTCGGCCTACTCCGTGATCTCGCCTGAGGGCTGCGCGTCCATCCTGTGGAAGAGCAGCGAGCGGGCCCCGGAGGCCGCCGATGCGCTGGGCATCACGGCCCACCGCCTGAAGGCCATGGGCCTGATTGACAAGATCGTCAGCGAGCCCGTTGGCGGCGCGCACCGCGATCCCAAGCAGATGGCGTCCAACCTGAAGCGTGCATTGAGCGACGCGCTGCGCCAGGTCAGCGACCTGAAGACCCGCGAGCTGGTCGACCGCCGCTACGAGCGCATCCAGGCCTATGGCCGCTTCAGCGACACCAAGGCTCGCTGACTCTGACGTTGTCGCGGTCGCCTTCAGCGGCGGCCTCGACTCCACCGCGCTGCTCCACGTTGCCACCCGCTCGGGTGCGCGCGTGCTTGCCTTGCACGTCCACCATGGCCTGCAGCCGCAGGCCGATGAATGGGCGGTGCATTGCGAGGGCGTTGCGCGCGAGTTCGGCGCCGCTTTCGCCTGCACGCGGCTGAGCGGCGCGCCGGGGCGTGGCGACAGCGTCGAGGCCTGGGCCCGAGAAGGGCGGCATCGTGCGCTGCACGACATGGCTGGGGCGGCCGGCGTCGACCTGCTGCTGCTGGCTCATCACCGCCGCGATCAGGCCGAGACCTTCCTGCTGCAGGCCATGCGCGGCGCAGGTATGGCCGGTCTTGCCGGCATGCCGAAGGTGCAATGGCGCGACGGCCTTTGCTGGGCTCGGCCCTGGCTTGAGCAGCCGCGCGAACTGATCCAGGCCTATGCCGAGCAGCATGGGCTGCGCTGGATCGAAGACCCCAGCAACGGCGACGCGCGCTTCGCCAGAAACCGGCTGCGGCAGACCGTGTGGCCGGCCTTCCCGAGTGCGGAAGCGGGGCTCGCGCAGGCCGCGCGCTGGGCTCAGCAGGCCGAGGCTCTGGCTGCCGAAGTCGCTGGTGATGATCTCGCCCGGCTGGCGACGCTAGAGCGCCTCGACCTTGCCGGCCTGGCCGCTCTGTCGCCCGCCCGCGCCAGCAACGCGCTGCGGGCCTGGCTGGCGCCGCACACCGCCGCGCCGGCCAGTCTCGTCGAGCGCCTGCTGACCGAATGGCGGCCAGGGGCGACGCTGTGCTGGCCCGCGCCCGGTGGCGAGCTGCATGCCTACCGCGACGGCCTGCATTGGGCCGAGGCGGCGGGCACGTTCCCGCCACCCTCCGCCGTCGACCTGAGCCGCCCGGGCCTGCATCCGCAACCAGGCTGGCAGGGCGCCTGGCTGGTCGAGCCGGCCAGCGCTGGCATCGCCCCCGCACGCCTGGCCCGCCTGACCCAGCGCGCCCGGGCGGGTGCCGAGCAGTTCCAGCGCGCGCCGAAGTCAGCGCTTCGCAGCCTGAAGAAGGCCTGCCAGGAAGCCGGCTTGCCGCCCTGGCGACGCGGCGGGCCGCTGCTGTTCGACGCCGAAGAACGCCTGATCGCCGTCGCCGGGCTGGGCATGGACGCCCGTGCCTTCGCCGATCAAGATGAGCTGCAGCTGGCGCTCAGCTGGCTGGACGACTCCGCCTTGCCTCAGCGCGAAGGCCCGGCCGGTACGACCGCATAAAATCATGGGCTTGCCAGCGCGCCGCCCCGGCCGCTCACCTTAAGCCTTCGCTCAAACACATGGCTCTGATCGTCCACAAATACGGCGGCACCTCGATGGGGTCCACCGAGCGCATCCGCAACGTCGCCAAGCGCGTCGCCAAATGGGCGCGCGCCGGCCACCAGATGGTGGTCGTGCCCTCGGCGATGAGCGGCGAGACCAACCGCCTGCTCGGCCTGGCCAAGGAGTTGTCGCCGGGCAAGCACACGCCGGCGCTGGCGCGCGAGCTGGACGCGATTGCCGCCACCGGCGAGCAGGTCTCCGTCGGCCTGCTGGCCATCGCGCTGCAGGCCGAGGGGCTGGAAGCCGTCAGCTACGCCGGCTGGCAGGTCGCGGTCGCGACCGACTCGTCCTTCACCAAGGCCCGCATCGAGAGCATCGACGACAAGCGCGTGCGCGCCGACCTGGCCGCCGGCAAGGTGGTCGTCATCACCGGCTTCCAGGGCATCGACCCGGACGGGCACGTGACCACGCTGGGCCGCGGCGGCTCCGACACCTCGGCTGTGGCGATCGCGGCGGCGTTGAAGGCGGCCGAGTGCCTGATCTACACCGACGTGGACGGCGTCTACACGACCGACCCGCGTGTGGTGCCCGAGGCGCGCCGCCTCAGCACCATCACCTTCGAGGAAATGCTGGAGATGGCCTCGCTGGGCTCCAAGATCCTGCAGATCCGCTCGGTGGAGTTTGCCGGCAAGTACCGCGTGCCGCTGCGCGTGCTGTCCAGCTTCACGCCCTGGGACATCGACATCACCGAAGAGGCCGCCTCCGGCACGCTGATCACTTTCGAACAAGAGGACGAGAACATGGAACAAGCCGTCGTTTCGGGCATTGCCTTCAACCGTGACGAGGCCAAGGTGACGCTGCTGGGCGTGCCCGACAAGCCCGGCATCGCCTTCCAGATCCTGGGCCCCGTGGCCGAGGCCAACATCGACATCGACGTCATCATCCAGAACGTCTCGCACGACGGCAAGACCGACTTCTCCTTCACCGTGCACCGCAACGATTACACGCGCACGATGGAGCTGCTGCAGAACACGGTCGGTCCGGCGACGAATGCCAGCAAGGTCCTGGGCGACCCCAAGATCTGCAAGGTCTCCATCGTCGGCATCGGCATGCGCTCGCACGTGGGCGTGGCGAGCAAGATGTTCCGCGCGCTGTCGGAAGAGGGCATCAACATCCAGATGATCTCCACCAGCGAGATCAAGACCAGCGTCGTCATCGACGAGAAGTACATGGAACTGGCCGTGCGCGCGCTGCACAAGGCCTTCGATCTGGACCAGGACGCTGCGGCCGCCTGATTTCTGTCAAAAGTGCGCTGCGGCTGTGTAGAATGCGCGGCTGTGCTGGAGACGTGACCGAGTGGCCGAAGGTGCTCCCCTGCTAAGGGAGTATTTGCGCTAAAACGCGAATCGAGGGTTCGAATCCCTCCGTCTCCTCCAAAGATCAGTTCCGGGACGTCTTTTGAAGTCCCATAAAGAACTAGAAGAAGCCCGTTTTCCCCAGTGGAGACGGGCTTTTTTGTTTCCTGGCGTCCTGAAGCGTTCGTTGACAGCCCGCGACGCGTGGGGGTACGGTTGGGGGTACTTGAACGAGGAGCTGGGGGTACTTTCCTCTGGCGATCCCAGGAGTACCCGAGATGTCTCTTACCGATATCGCTATCAAAAACCTCAAGGCAGCCGACAAGCCACTCAAGGTGAGCGACGAGAGGGGGCTGTACCTGCTGGTGAAGCCGCAGGGGGCGAAGCTCTGGCGCTGGAAGTACCGTCACGCCGGCAAGGAAAAGCTGATGGCCCTGGGCGGCTATCCCGACGTTTCGCTGGCCCAGGCTCGCGAGAAGCGGGAAGAGGCGCGCAAGTTGCTGGCCGCAGGCACCGATCCGATGGGCGAGCGCCGCCAGGTGAAGGTTGCCCAGCGCATCGCCATGGACAATTCGTTTCAGTCAGTGGCTCGCAAATGGTGGGCGAGTTGGAAGGGAGCCCGTTCAAGCCGTCACGCTGAATATGTCGAGCGGCGGCTTGAGGCGGATGTGTTCCCGGTAATTGGTCATCGGCCCATTGCCGAGCTTGAGGCGGCCGAACTGGTAGCAATGGTGAAGCGCATCGAAGCGCGCGGCGCGTTGGACATCGCGAAGCGCTCGATGCAAACGTGCGGTCAGGTTTTTCGCTACGCAATCGCGCATGGGAAGGCGTCCCGCAATCCAGCGACCGACATTCGTCCGAGTGATGTGCTGCCCACACGCAAGAAGAAGAACTATGCGCGGGTGGAGGCGAATGAGCTGCCCAACCTGTTGCGGAAGATCGAGGTCTATCAGGGCGCGTCCATCACGCGCGCTGCATTGAAGCTGATGGCCATGACCTTTGTGCGGACCAGTGAGCTGATTGGCGCCGGATGGGATGAGTTCGACCTCGACGCGGGCCGCTGGGATATTCCAGCGAGCCGAATGAAGATGAAAACACCGCACATCGTCCCGCTATCCTCACAGGCTGTGACGCTGCTGCGGGCGCTCCGCACCAGCACTGGTGGCAAGGCCTTGCTGTTCCCGGGAGAGCGCGATCCCAAGAAGCCGATGTCCAACAATACGATCCTCAAGGCGCTCGAGCGCATGGGCTACAAGGGCCGGATGACCGGGCATGGCTTTCGAGGCGTCGCTTCAACGCTACTTCACGAGCAAGGATTCGAGCATTCGCACATCGAGCTGCAACTCGCTCACCAGGAACGTGATGCCGTTTCGGCGAGCTACAACCATGCGCTGTATTTGCCCCAGCGTGCACGAATGATGCAAGCCTGGAGCGACTACCTCGATGCCGCCATCGCCGGCAATGTAGTGGCGCTTCGCAAGCTCTGCGCGTAGACGCTTTCACTGGGCAAAGCGACGAGAGGTTGAAGCCTTAGCTATCGGAAGGTGGCAAGTAGCTGTTCCGCGCGGCGAGCCTGCTGCTCACTGGGAAGCTGGTGCAAGGCGTGAAGCAGATGCGCGACAGCGTCGTTTTCACAGTACAGGTAGGGCAGCGAGACGCCCAGCGCGTCGGCGATCAATCTGGCGGTTGCTATGGCCGGCTCGTGAACACCCAACTCATAGCGGCTGATGCGGGCCCTGCTGCTGGACTCATCGATTCCGATGAGCACCCCCACTTTTTCCTGAGACCAGCCCAACTCCTCGCGTCGGGCGCGCATGCGGCGTCCGACGACGGTTGATGGCTGATCCTCCAAAGACATGTCACGAGTCTCGTAACGCGCGCATAATGTGTCGTCACGAAAGTCGTGACACGACGAGCTGCCTTGGCATTCATCAGGAGGTCCGCCTATGAACCCGTCTACTCAAGGTTTGGCCACGATTTGGCCAGCTGCATCCAGCGATGACGACCCCTCTCCTGGCTCGCGCTGGTTGAGTAGGGCGCTTTGCCTCAGGTATGTCTTGACTGATTTCAAGACCCTGCAATTGCCTGTGCGGGACGGCGACGGCGCCGCCAAGCACATCCCGTGGCGTTGGGCACTTGGGCTGTTTAGGCAGGATGAGTACGAGCTTCTAGGCGCATGGCCTGCACACGTGCCTTTGCCGACTGTTGCCCATGAACTCCACGACCGCGGCATCGAGCACATCAAGGCGATCTCCGCTGAGAAGGGCGTGGACTGCACATCGACCTATCCCGATGCGGTCGCCTGGTCGGCGTCTGGCGATGCTGATGCCGCAAGCACCTTCGGCCCACGACGCCGTGCAGCCCTTCAGTCGGCCACCGCGACTGCTGAACGCTTGCAGGCCAGCCTTACCCGTGCGATCAAGCGCCAGGCCCCGTTCGCGGACGAGGGTGCCGCTGTGGCCTTCCTCATGCACGCCCTCGAAAACGCCGACCGTCAGCTCCAGGGCCTCCCCAGGCTGAGATTCAAGACGTCCCTGCGCCGTTCTCGCGCCGTCGGGACGCCTGCATCTCAGCAAGCCGCGTGACCTGCCCATGACCGCAGCCTTGGTCAAGAACTTGCGCGAGACGCTCGCGCGGGTGCGCGGCGCCCTGATGCGCCGTGGCCGCAACGCGCACGAAGCCGATGACCTGGTGCAGGAAGCCTGGGTCCGGCTTGCCTGCTACGAGCGCGACCAGCCCGTCGAGCGGCCCGAGGCCTTCCTGATGCGCACCGCGCTGAACCTGTCCGTTGACGTCCATCGCGCGCAGATGACCCGAGGTGACGAGGTGCTGGTCGAAGATGTCGTTCTCATCGACATCGCGCCCACGGCCGAGGCCACGCTGCTCGCCAAGGAGCGGCTCGAACGCTTGAGCCTCGGCGTCAGCCGCATGAGCGAGACCACGCGGAACATCTTCCTGTCCCACCGAATCGACGGGCTGACCATCGTCGAGCTCTCACGGCTGTACGGCCTGAGCACAACGACCGTCCACAAGCACATCGCCAAGGCCACGCTGCAACTCACAACGTGGATGGAAGGCTGGTAGCCATGAAACGCCGGCAGGCGTCCGCCGCGGCGGCGGATCCCGAGGGACCACCGCTCGTGCCGAAGGACGTTGCCGCCGAGGCCGCCGTGTGGATCACCCGCCTGCATGGCGGTCACCGCACCCCGCAGATGGAGCAAGAGTGCCGCGCCTGGCAGACCCGCTCCGCCGCACACCGGCTGGCCTTCGAGCGCTGCACCGACACCTGGCAGGACGTGGCCAGCCTCACGCTTGCGGGCTACGCCACCGCGACTGCGACTCGAGAACTTGCAGGCAGCCGCAGGGCAGGGCGATCCTGGACACGGCGCTCAGGTCTAGCCGTTGCCCTGGTGCTCGTGGCGAGCGCGCTGGCGCTTCAGCCCTTGAAAGCCGGTGACGCCTACGACACCGGCGTTGGCGAACAGCGCATCGTCGTGTTGCGGGACGGCACTCGCCTGTCGCTGAACACCTCCACGAGGATCCAAGTGGACTTCGCTGAGGCACAGCGCACCGTCAAGGTGGAGCGCGGCGAAGCCCTGTTCGAAGTCGCCAAGGATGCCAGCCGCCCGTTCGTCGTCCATGCAGCAGGCACGGAAGTCGTCGCCACCGGCACGGCGTTCCTGGTTCAGGCGTCGCCCGCAGCCAAGCCGGGTGACCAAGCGCTTGCCGTGACGCTGGTTGAAGGCCAGGTGGTAGTGCGAAGCGCTGCTAGCGAGGGCCGCCTGCTGGAAAAGCCTTGGGTGATGGTGCCCGGCCAACGACTGCGCCTCAGCCGTTCTGATGAGGCGCAGCGTCCCGCCACGGCGACCCGCGTGGATCGGCCTCAGATGGATCAGGTGCTGGCCTGGCGGCGGGGCGAGGCCCACTTTGACAATGTGGCGCTGCTCGAAGCGGTGGATGAGATGAACCGCTACGACCGCGTGCCGATCGTCGTGTCCGGCACGGCCGGCGAGAGACGCGTGAGCGGCGTGGTCAAGACGGGCGACAACGCCAGCTTCGCCGAAGCCATGGCAAGTTTGCATGGCCTGGTCGTGCGCAACCATGGTGATCGCCTGGAACTTATCCAGCCGTAGGCCGCGTGCCCAGTCCAGCGCGCGGGCTGACGCGGGCTTGGCGCTGCGGAGTTGATACGAATGGTGACCAGTGAGCCAGCCTCCCGGGAAGGCATGGGACGTCGTCAGACGTGCCTGGCGCCTCTGGGACGGACGACGCGTCGGCCTTCGGGATCTACCGCATCGGCGAGGCTGGGTGCACGATAGGGTGCATGGTCTCAACAGGGCGCGAGAGCGAACATCAGCAGCTTGACCTGCTGGGTGCCGTCGCGACGCCGCTCACAGGGAGCCTGGCCGGTGCACCGCGCAGGTCAGGGCGAGGGAACTCACGCGACCGTGTGTGCGTGGACCTGCACGGCCTCGGTGATCGACTCCGTGCGCAGGCTCAGCGTCAGCGCACGACACCCGCCGTCCTGACGAGGCGCGCTTTTCTGCTGCTGCTCGATGACCGCCCAAGCGGCGAGGTACCCGCCGTCGCCACGTGCGCTGATACCCCCGCGCGCGGAGTCGTGAAAGTCACGCTGCGCGTGGCAGGCGTTCATGCAGCGTCGCTAGCCGCGCGGGCGCGCTCTGCCGACATGTCGCAAGGCGACTATGTCTCTTCGCTTCTGGACGGCATGGCGCCTGTCGCGCTGCCTGCAGACCATGCGTCGGCAGTGAAGGCGCTCATGGCGTCGACGGATCGCGTGGCCGCGCTGTCGGCTGATCTCAACGCGTTCCTGCGCGTGCTCGGCCGGGCCGCTGTCCCGCAGCTGGAGCCGTATCGCGCCAGCATCACTTCCTTGACGAAGGATGTACGGCAGCACCTTGCGGTTGCAGCCGCGTTGGTTGCCGAACTCCGCCCAGCCAGGCGGTCAGGGCGATGACCAGCGCACAGCACATCGACGGTGTTCTGGTTCAGTGGGGCGAACGGCTGTTCTACCCCGGCAACCGGATCGTCAAGTCGGCGCCGCTGCCTCGCTTGGACGGGATGCTGCGGCGCAAGGCTGCCGTGATCCGACAGCGCATCGAAGCGACGGTGCGCAGAGCGCCGCAGGTGATGGTCAAGGTGACTGGCGGTGGACGAGGGATGGCGGCGATCGCAGCTCATTTCCGGTACATCAGCAAGAACGGCAAGCTGGAGATCGAGGACGACCGCGAGGTGGTTCGCGCGGGCAAGGAAGCCGTGCGAGACCTGGCCGATCAGTGGCGCTACGGCGGCTCACTGATCCCAGAGGAAGGCCACCGGCGGGAAGCCTTCAACATCATGTTGTCGATGCCGGCCGGCACGAACGCGGCGCTCCTGCAGAAGGCGGCGCGTGAGTTCGCACAGACCGAACTGTCGGGGCATCGCTAGGTCATGGTCCTACACTCCGTCCGATGAAATGGGCCTCCGGGCCCATTTTTCGTATGTGCCCTCCGTTCAGGGCGCTGGCGGATGCCCATCTGGTCAGGGCGCCCCTGCCGCCAGGCGTGAATTGAGAGAACCGTGCGCAGATTGATCAATTCGCCGGTTGGTGCCGCTATTTATGATCGCCGGGTGGCGGTCAGAAGAACAGATCGGTTCGGGCGATATCTCGCTTTGCGGTTCACCTTGGCTGGCGTCTTGCTGGCCGGAGGGATGGCGGCGGCCCGCAGCGAGCCGGTTGCCCGGCCGCTGGGCGCCGGGGCGCCGGTGGTGCGGCTCTACATCCCCTTCAGCGCCGGTGGCGGTGCGGACGCGGCGGGGCGCAACTTGCTGAGGACTGTGTCCCGGCTCAACGGCCAGGCCGTCGAGACGGTCTACCTGACGGCCGAATCCGGTGCCGCCGCTGGCCGGGCGGTGCACGCCGCACCGCCCGACGGGCGCACGCTGCTGCTGGCCCGTGTGGGCAGCAATGCCATCCAGCCGGCGCTGTCGCCGCGCAGGGGGCTGCCCTTGTCCGAGTTCACCGTGCTGGCCGTGCTGGACCAGACACCGCTGATCTGCGTCGTTCGGGCGGGGTCGCCCATCCAGTCGATGCGCGAGCTGCAGGCGGCCCTCGCCGCGCAGCCGGGCAAGCTGCGCTACAGCACGGCCGGTGCCGGCACGCTGCAGAACCTGGCCGTGCGCTATCTGCTGTCGCTCAGCGGGCTGCCCGATGACGCTGCCCGCCCGGTGCATGTCGACCAGGGCCCGCGAGCGACGCAGGCGCTGCTGGACGGTGAGGCGGACTTCAGCTGCAACACGGCGCGCAGCGTGCTCAAGCAGTTGCAGGCCGGCACGCTGCGCGGCCTGATGACGACGGCGCAGGGCCGGCTCAAGGCGCTGCCACGGCTGCAGAACGCGGCCGAATTGGGCCTGCGGGACATGCAGAACCTGCAGGGTTGGTCGGCGCTGCTCGGACCGCCCGGCATGAGCCCGGCCGCCGTGGCGCAGTGGCGCGCGCTGCTGACGCAGGTGGCCGAAGACGCCGAGTGGCAGGCCGCCACCGAGGCCACCGGCGCCGCGCCGCGCATCCGCGCGCTGCGCGACCCGGCCGCCTACCTGAGCCAGCAGCAGCAGTTCTACGAGCGCCTGGTGACCTTGCTGGGCGCCCCGCCATGACGCGTCGCGGGCGCAGGCCGCTGTGGTCGGTGGTGATGGATGCCGTGCTGCTGGCGACGCTGCTGGCTGTGGGCCTGGCGGGCAGCGTCACCGCCTACCGATCGCTGGCGTCGCGCGCTGCGAGCCAGCAACGCGAGTTGCTGAACGCAATGGGCCAGAGCGTGGTGGGCGCCTTCGACCTGCAGTTGGTGCGCGCCATCGAGGCCTTGCAGGTCAGCGCGCAGATGCTGTCGGCCCAGGGCCCGCCCAGCCGTGAGCAGTTCCAGCGCCATGGCGCCGCGCTGCTGGGCGAGTCGTCGACGCTGACGTTGCTGGAGTGGCAGCCCGTGGTGCCGCAGGCGCAGCTCGCCGAGTTCGAGCGGCGGGCGGCGCGGGAGCTGCCGGGCTATCGCGTCGTCGAGCCGCAGGCGGGCCCGGCCGGTGACGGCTTCATCCCGGCGCAGCGGCGCGAGACGCATGTGCCGGTGCTGCACTCCTGGCCCGAGACCGGCGCGGCGCTGGGCGTGGACATGGCCTTCGACCCGCGCCGCATGCGCTCCAAGTGGCTCGCCCGGGATGCCGGCTCGCCGGTGGCCTCGGAGACCTTCGGGCTGATCCGGCGCGGCCAGACCGGCCCGGCGGCCAGCGGCTTCGCGGTGTCGGCGCCGGTCTACCGCACGGTGCGGCCCATGGGCGTCGAGGCGCGGCGTGCGGCGTTGACGGGCTTCCTGGCCGGCGTCATCGAGGTGCCTGAGTTGATGCGCGAGGCGGCCCTGCGCGCCGACGCCAACGAGCTGGACCTGTTCGTGTTCGACCAGGACGAGCAGCATCGGCTGATCTATTCGTCGGCCGGCAGCGAGCCCTTCCGGGCCGACGCGCACGACACGACTCTGAGCGTCGATGTGGGCGGCCGGCCATGGCAACTGGTGCTCAGGCCCAGGGCCGGCTTTGTCGGCGCGGGCGCTGACGAGCTGCCGCTGGCTGCGCTGGCGGCGGGCGTGGCGGCAACGCTGCTGGTGGCGCTGGCCGTGGCGCGCAGCCTCGCCATCCGCCGCCGGCTGGAGCGCACCGAGGCCGTGCTGGCCGAGGACCGCAAGCACCTGACCAACGTGCTGGACGGCACCGGCGCCGGCACCTGGGACTGGCACTGCGACAGCGGCCGGCTCATCATCAACGAGCGCTGGGCCGAGATGCTGGGCCGCTCGCGCGAGGAGCTGGAGCCGGCCACAGGCGCGACCTGGCAGCGCCTGTGCCATGCGGTTGATCTCGTCGATGCCAACGCTGCGCTGCAGCGGCACCTCCAGGGCGAGGCGGACCGCTTCAGCGCCGAGTTCCGCATGCGCCATGCCGACGGGCATTGGGTGTGGGTCCAGAGCACCGGCCGCATCTTCGAGCGCGACGCCGACGGCCGCGCGCTGCGGCTGGCCGGCACGCACATGGATATCTCGCGCCGCAAGGCCGACCAGCAGCGCCTGCAGGACGACGCGCGCGCGCTGGAGGCCGCCAACCGCCAACTGCGCGACCTGGCCATCCTGGATGCGCTGACCGGCGCTTTCAACCGGCGGCACTTCAGCGACGTCTGCCTGGCCGCGCTCGCCGGCGCTCAACGCGGCCAGTCCGTGGCGCTGTGCATGCTCGACATTGACCATTTCAAGGCCTACAACGACCACCACGGCCACCAGGCCGGCGATGCCGTGCTGCAGGCCGTGGCGCAGACGCTGAAGGGCAGGCTCAAGCGCTCCACCGATGCGCTGTTCCGCCTCGGCGGCGAAGAGTTCGGCGTCATCTTCTCGGCCGCGTCCGCCCAGGCCGCGCAGGACTTTGTCGGCCAGCTCCGCACCGCGCTGCAGGCGCTGGCACTGCCGCACCCGCACAGCGCGGCGGGCATCGTCACGGCCAGCTTCGGCCTGGCCTGGTGGGCGGCGCCCACGCCCAAGCTGACGCCCGAGGCGATGTACGGGCTCGCCGACGAGGCCTTGTACGAGGCCAAGCGCAGTGGCCGCGACCGCATCGCCACGCGCTGTTTCGAGGCCGGCGAGGGCGAGGTGGCGCGCTCATCTTGCTGAGCGATCCGGCGCGGCGGCGGCGCAGGTTGGGCGCGCTTCCTACACTCCGGCGCCATGCGACATCTCCTCTGTGCCCTGCTGGCCTGCGCCGCGACGACCGCCGCAGCTCAGGTCGCCAAGCCGATCTCATCGCGCTTCAACGCGGACCCGTCGCCGCATCACTTCAAGACGACCACAGGTGGCGGCTTCTACCTGTACGCGACGGACGACGCGTCCAACTCCGGCAAGTACTGGGATTCCACCAGCTGGCGGCTCTACACCTCGCCGGACCTGACAACCTGGGCGGATGCCGGCGTGCCGCTGGACGTCAGCGTCTTCAAGTGGGCAAGACCTGACGCCAAGGCCTGGGCGCCCGAGGCCGCTTACCGCGCTGGCAAATACTTCTTCTACGCGCCGGTGGGCGGTGACCGCATCGGCGTGGCCCAGTCCAGCCGGCCGGACGGCGGCTTCGTCGATGCGCGCGCCGACGCCCTCGTCGACAAGGCCCGTGATGCGAATGCCGGTGACGAGCCTATCGACCCGGCCGTGTTCGTCGACAAGGCCGGCCAGGCCTACCTCTACTTCGGCACCCGCGTGCCCAAGGTCGTCAAGCTGAAGGCCGACATGGTGAGCCTGGACGGGCCCATCCAGGACGTGCAGATCCAGGGGCTGGCCGAGCACAAGAAAACCTACGGCGAGGCGCCCTTTCTGCACGAACGCGGCGGGCTCTACTACTTCACGTTCTCGACCGGCTGGCCGGGGCAGATCGTCTATGCCACCGGCTCCTCGCCGCTGGGGCCGTTCACGTACCGCGGCCTGGTGATCGACTACCTGAAGATCTCCACCAACCACCAGGCCATCCTGGAACATGAGGGCCGCAGCTTCATCTTCTTCCACGACAAGCTGTTGCCGGGCGGCAGCAGCGAGCGCCGCTCCATCACCATCGCGCCACTGGAATACAGCGCCGACGGCAGCATCCGCCCGGTGGCGCTGGACCCGTCGCAGGTGGGCAAGCCGCCCAAGCCCAAACCGTAAGCCGCCGCTACGCGTAGCGCGTGGCGCGGCCTTCGCGCACGAAGGCCCAGAGCTGTACGCCCAGGTCGCGCGCCGTCGCTATGGCCAGGCTGCTGGGCGCCGACATGCAGGCCAGCAGGCCAGCGCCGGCCATGGCCGTCTTGTGGACCAGCTCGAAGCTGGCGCGGCTGGACATCAGCACGAAGCCGCCGCGTGGGTCGGCGCCCTGGCGGGCGAGGGCGCCGGTCAGCTTGTCCAGCGCGTTGTGCCGGCCGATGTCCTCGCGCGCCAGCAGCAGCTCGCCGCTGCTTGAGCACCAGGCCGCGCCGTGCAGGCCGCCGCAGCGCGCGTTCAAGGGCTGGGCAGGGGGCAGGGCGGCCAGTGCGCGGTCCAGCGCGCCGGGCTGCAGCGCGGGTGCGGTGACGACGGCGGGCCGCCGACTGCCCAGCTCGGCCAGGCTCTCGACGCCGCACAGGCCGCAGCCGGTGCGGCCGGCCAGCGTGCGGCGGCGGGACTTCAGGCGCTGCTCGCAAGCGGCCGTCACGGTCAGCGCCAGTTCGATCCCGTCGGCCTGCGGCAGGGCTTCGATATCGAGCAGCTCCTGCCGCGACGTGAACCAGCCCTCGCTGAGCCCGAAGCCGACGGCGAAGTCTTCCAGGTCGGACGGCGTGGCCAGCATGACGGCTTGCGAGATGCCGTTGACGGTCAGCGCCACGGGCACTTCGACGGCCACCTCTTCGTCCGCCGCAGCGCCGTGTGGGCGCAGGTGGAGCAGGGGCGGGAAGTGCATGCCCGCCATGATAGGAGGCAGGTCAGGGGCAATCAGGGCGCCATCAACGCGGGCTGGCTGGGGGCGACGATGCCGATGTGCGCCCACAGGTCTTCGGGCGGCAGCAGCGTCAGCATGCGGTGGCTGGCGCCTTCCGCCCCGCGCACCAGCCGTGCCCGCGTGCCGGGGCTGGGCAGGGCAAGTGCTGCGGGGATGGTGAACACGGGGCCCAACTCGTCCACGCGCACCGCCAGGCCCTGGCCGCGCTCGTTGCGGCAGATGATGACGGGGCCTTCCGCCGTGTCGGGCGCGCGGCCATGGAGGGCCAGGTTCAGGTCCAGCACCGGCAGCATGCGGCCCTCGTGCTGCAGCATGCCGACGATGGCACGCGGTGCGTTGGGAATGGCGGTCAGGCGCGGCTGCTCGACGGCCTCGACGAGGTGGCCGGCAGGCAGGCCCAGCCACTGGCCGGCGACGCTGAAGGCGGCGATGTCCAGGCTCTCGGCGGCGGCCTTGGCGGGCGGCGGCGCAAAGCCCGTCTCGGCGGCGTCGG
Source organism: Pelomonas parva (assembly GCF_043555835.1). NCBI lineage: Bacteria > Pseudomonadati > Pseudomonadota > Betaproteobacteria > Burkholderiales > Sphaerotilaceae > Roseateles > Pelomonas parva. Next base: position 756,350 of record NZ_JBIGHV010000002.1, read on the forward strand.
CCTGGGCTGACAGGCGCGGGCCCAGCGGCAGCAGCAGCACGGCGGCCACGTCCTCGGCCGACGCGGCCTGACCCTGGCGGTACTCGCGGTAGCCCTGGGACATGGCCAGGCCGGCGGCGTAGACCATGCCGTCGATTTCCAGCTCCGTGCGCCGCGTGCTGCCGGCGGCCAGGCCGGCCAGCGTGGCGGGCGGCACGGGTGCCGTCGTGCCGGCGGGCCAGCGTGCGTCGGTGCTGGCCACCACGCGGCCATCGCGGGCGACGAACAGGCCGGCGGCCTGGGTGCCGCTTGCGTCACGCAGTGCGTCCGCCAGCATCGCGGCGAACTGCGGTGCGCCGTCGAAGACGATGGCGATGCCGCCAACGACCTGGCCCTCGTGCTGCAGCGAGGTTGCGTAGACGTAGGTGGGCCGGCTGGCGTCGTAGAGCGTGCTGGCTTCGTGGCGTGACACGACGTGGCGTTCCGGGTCGCGCAGCGCCAGTGCGGCGTTGACCCAGCCGCCCTCCAGGCGCTGGCCGACCTGGCCGTTCTGGGCCGGGTCCGACACCGCGACGACGCGGCCCTGCGTGTCGAACACCAGCAGCAGCGAATAGACGGTGTAGAGCCCGTTGATGTGTTGCAGCACCTGCCGGGCCTCGGCCGCTGCGGCCTGCGCCTGCGGTGTTCCCTGGGCGGCCAGCGCGCGCTGCAGGCGCACATCCAGCGCCCACCAGCGGCAGTCGTTGGCGCGCTCGTATAGGTTGCGGTCCATGATGTCGATGGCCAGCCGGGCCTGGAACAGCGCGCCGTCGAACACGGCTTCGAGCGCATGGCTCTGCAACTGATCGATCGCCTGCTCGAACACCTGGCGCAGCTGACCGCCGGTGCGCTGCACCTCGTTGAGCAGCGTCGTCGCAAAGCCCGCGCCGGCCAGGTCGCCGGCAGCCTGTGCGTGGCTGCGCAGCTTGCCGTTCCACAGCGTGCGCGACAGGTTGCGCTGGATGCGGCGGGCCTCCAGCGGGATGCCCTGCAGCTCGGCGTCGAAGAGCTGGCGCGTGTCCAGCGTGGCGCCCAGGCGCTTCAGCTCGTCATTGGTGCCGTGGTCCTCGCCGGTTTCGAAGGCCCATTCCAGCGGCGTCAGCACGCAGGCCTGCCAGCCCGGCGGGCCCATGTAGCCCTCATAGCCGCTGGCAGCGGCGCTGGCGCAGAGGTAGTCGCGCCCGGCGAAGAACAGGCGCTCGCCGTTCAGCGGCAGCGTTGCGCCGACGGGCAGTTGCCAGGCGTCGGAGCTTTGCAGCACACGCTGTTGGGCGTCCAGCAGGCAGATCACCGAGCGCTCGTCGTGGCCGGACAGCAGCTGGCGGAACACGGCTGCCATCTCGTCCTCCAGCCGGAACGACAGGCACAGCAGGCCGATCACGTCGTTGCCGCCGGCCGGCGAGCGCAGCGCGCGGGCGTAGATCAGGCCTTGCCGGCCGCCCAGCAGCGTGCTGGCGCCGTGGCGCTCGAAGTAGGGCGGGTCGGAGGCGAGCGCCTCGGCGACCCAGGGCTCGTGGCAGGCGGCCTGCGAGCCGCTCTCGTCACGCCGCGCCAGCACCTCGCCGCGCGGCGACAGCACGACGATGTCGTCGTAGACCGAGTACTTGGCCGTGTAGGCCGCAAAGCGCGCCTGCAGCGCCGCGCGGCTGGCGGCGTGGTCGGGGTCGGCCGGGTCCAGCGCGGCATGGGCGCACAGCGGCCCGTCGACGGCCAGGAAGCCCACGTCGGCCGTGCGCTCGAACAGGTTGCGCACGAGGATGTCGATAGCCACGCGGGCCTTGCCGTCCATGCGCTGCAGCGCGTGGCTGCGCAGGCGCCGGGCCAGGCTGTCCAGCAGCGTGGTGGTGAGGTTCTGGAAGGCGGTGCGCGTGTGCGCGATGTCGGTGGCCGTGCCGCTCATCTGGCCCAGCAGGGCCAGGCTGTCCCACACGCCCTGCAGGCGCAGCAGCGCCTCGCGGTGCTCGTCCACCAGCGGCATGCGGCGCAGATAGGGCAGCACCTCGGCGCTGAACGGGAGACCCTTGTGCCAGACCTTGTTCATCGCGCGACACTCTTTGCTGTTCGGTTGGACCGGAAAGGCAGCATGCAGCAGCGCGATCCCGGCGTCACGAGGGAAAGCCGGCAGCGCCCGCGCAAGCCGTCACGGAAACGCCCATTGCATGGCGCTGCGCGATGATCGCGGCCCACCCGCATCGCTACCGCCGCCGTGTACCAGCCCAAGCACTTCGTCTGCACCGATCTCGAATTCGCGCTGCGCTTGGCGGCCGAGCATCCGCTGGCCTTGCTCGTGGGGCCGGATGCCGGTGGCGACAGCTTCGGCAGCCACCTGCCGCTGGTGGCGGAATATGGCGCCGATGGCCTGGTGCTCGAAGGCCACATGGCGCGCGCCAACCCGCACTGGGGCTGGCTGTCGCAGCAGCAGCGCCTGCTGGCCGTCTTCAGCGGCCCGAGCGCCTACGTCAGCCCCAGCCACTACGACAGCCTGCAGAACGTGCCGACCTGGAACTACGCGGCCCTGCATGCTTACGGCGAGATCGAGCTGATCGACGGCGCCGCCGACAAGGATGCGTTGCTCAAGCGGCTCATTGGGCGCTTCGAGCCCGACTACGCCGAGCAGTGGCGCGGCCTGCCCGAGGCCTACCAGCACAAGCTGCTGGGCGCCATCGTCGGCTTTCGCATCCGCGTGACGCGCTGGGAACTCAAGCTCAAGCTGAGCCAGAACCGGGCGGCGGTGGAGCGCGAGCGCATCCGCGAGGCGCTGGCGGCGTCGGAGCATGGCGACGCGCGCGACGTGGCGGCATGGATGGCCCGCCTGGCCTCATGAGCAGTCACCAGGCTGGCAGGGGAATATTGCCCGCCAATCGCTCAGGCGTTTGATTCGGTTTCGCAGCGCCCGGGCGCTACCGTGCGGCCGCCTTCAGGCCTGACGACAACACCCGATGAACGAGACAAGCCCCACGAAGACTTTTCTGCGCCTCGCCGCGGCGCTCGCACTGGCGCTGCCGTTGCTGGCGTCGCAGGCGTTGGCCGATGCGCCCGCCGGCACGCTGGCGGCGACGGGCCCGAAATGGGGTTTCGAGCAGTCGCAGCGCATGCCCGACCCCGCCGTGCGCTTCGGCCGCTTGCCCAACGGCCTGCGCTACGCGCTGCAGCGCAACGAGACGCCCAGGGACGGCGTGGCCATGCGCATGCGGATCGGCTCGGGCTCGCTGCAGGAGCGCGACGAGGAACGGGGGCTGTCCCACTTCCTGGAGCACATGGCTTTCCGGGGCAGCGCCAACCTGCCGGACGGCGAGGTCGTGCGCATGCTGGAGCGCCAGGGACTGCGCTTCGGGCCAGACACGAACGCCTCCACGGGGCTGGACCAGACGATCTACCACTTCAACTTTCCCAAGGCCGACGCCGCCGCGCTGGACACGGGGTTGCTGCTGTTCCGCGAGATCGGCGAGCGGCTGACGCTGGACCCGCAGCTCATCGAGCAGGAGAAGGGGGTGATCCTGTCCGAAGAGCGCGTGCGCGATGGGCCCACGCTGCGGGCCGGCGTCGCCCAGCTGCAGCAGCAACTGGAGGGGACGCGGGTGCCGCAGCGCCTGCCCATCGGCCGCATCGAGACCGTCCAGGCCGCCACGGCCGAGCGACTGCGCCGCTACTACACGGCCAACTACCGGCCGGACAACGCAACGATCATCGTCGTCGGCAACATCGACGTGGACGCCGTGGAGCGGCAGATCCGCGCGCGTTTTGCCGATTGGCGCAATGACACGCCGGCCGACACGCCCGACCTGGGCGTCGCCCGGCCGACGCGGCCGACCGTCGAGTACGTGGTGCCAGACGCGCCCAGCGCGCTCACGCTGACCTGGCTGCGGCCGGTGGATGTGCGCCCGCACACGCCGGCGGTGTCGCGTGAGTTCCTCGTCCAGGGGCTGGCCGTCAGCGCACTCAACCAGCGTCTGAGGGACCGCGCGCAGCAGCCGGGCAGCCCCTTTCTCGGTGCCACGGCCAGCCTGCGGGCCTCGGTCTACGGGGTGGCCGGGCTGGCCCAGCTGGCGGTGCAGGCGCAACCGGGGCGCTGGACCGACGCGCTCGACGCGGCGGTGGCCGAGCTGCGGCAGCTGCTGGCCCACGGCGTGAGCGATGCCGACCTGCAGCGCCTGCTGCCGGGTGTGCGCAGCCAGATGCAGGCCCGCCTGGCCCAGGAGCCCACACGACCGCATGGGGCCATTGCGGACCGGCTGATCAACGCGGTCCAGCCGCATGCGCCCTACCTGAGCGCGCAGCAGGCGATGACCGAGACGGAGCCGCTGCTGGCCGCGCTCCAGCCCGAGGAACTGACCGAGTCGTTGCGTCGCAACTTCGGCGATACGCAGCCGCTGCTGTTCCGCAGCACCCAGTCGGGCCCCTTCGGTGTGGAGAAGGTGAACCAGCAGCTGGTCCATGCGATGACGCGGCCGCTCGCCGAGCCCGTGGTGGTCGCGGCCGCAGACTGGCCCTACACCGACTTTGGCCCGCCCAGCGCCATCGTGGCCCGCACGCAGGACGCCGAGCTGGGCACGACCAACGTCCAGTTCGCCAACGGCACGCGGCTGGTCATCAAGAGCACCTCGCTGCAGAAGGACAGCGTGAGCGTGCGCGTTCAGGTGGGCCAGGGGCGTGCCGGCATCGCCCCCAAGGATTGGCATGCCATCTGGGCCTTGGGCCCGGCGGTGACCTTGGGCGGCACCGGCCAGCGGTCGGCTTCGGAAATCCAGCAGTGGCAGCAGCGCAGTGGCCAGCGCATCGCGGTCGGCTTCGGCGTGGGCCAGCATGCGTTCACGCTGTCGGGCACGACCCGCCCTGCCGACCTGCTGGCCCAGCTGCAGCTGCTGGCGGCCCATGTGCGCGACCCGGGCTTTCGCCCCGAGTTCGGCGAGAAGCTGGCCGCGCTGGGCGGCAGCCAGGTGGCCTCGCTGGAGGCACAGCCTGCCGGCGTCCATTCGCGCGAGGTGTCGCGCGTCATGAACCGCGGCGATGCGCGCTTGGGCGCGCAGCCCAGCGCCGCCGACGTGAGGGCCACGCGGGCCGACGCGCTGCCCGCCCTCCTGAAGCCGGCGCTGGCTGGCGCACCCGACATCGTCATCGTCGGCGACGTGACCGAAGAAGCGGCCATCGCCGCCGTGCAGGCCACCTTCGGCGCCGGCGACGAGCGGCCGCGGCAGCCGCGTGCCGAGCTGAAGGCCGAGCCCGTGGCGGGCGGCGCGGCGCCCTATGTGGTCCATCACCGCGGTAGGGCGGACCAGGCGGTGCTGGGCTGGTACTGGGCCATGCCCGACCACTGGACGGACCCGGCGCTGTCGTACACCGGCCGCGTGGCCGGTGCGGTGCTGCGGGCCCGCCTGGTGGACACCGTGCGTGCGAAGCTGGGCATCACCTACTCGCCGCAGGCCGGGGCCTTCGCCTCGATGGACGTGCCGGGCTCGGGGCGCTTTGCCGTGAACGTCGAGATGCCGCCGGAGAAGTTCGACACCGTCCGCGAGTTGCTGCGCGCGCAGCTGCGCGAGCTGGCCGAGCAGCCCGTCAGCGCCGACGAGCTGCAGCGTGCCTTGCAGCCCCGCGTGGAGAGCGTGCTGAAGGAGCCCGAGAACCCGTTGTACTGGGTCAACTGGCTGGCGCGCATCCAGGCGGAGCCGCGCATGAAGGACGCGATGCGGGCCGAAGTCGCCGGTCTGCAGGCCGTGACGGCGGAGGGCGTGCAGGCCTACTTCCGCGATCACATCGCGCCGCGACCGCCCGTCGAGGTGGTTGCACGGGCCGCCGGGTCCTAGGGCTCAGGGCTCGACGGTCTCGCCCAGCGCGCGGCGCAATGCCATGGCTGCGTGCGGCGCGCGCTCCTTGGCGCCGCTGATGAAGAAGACGAACCCGTCGCGCGGCGCCCTGGCGCTGGCCGGCGGTGCGATGCGCGGCAAGCCGGCGGGCTCCCCGCCCTCGGCCCAGGCCTGGGCTGACGCGGCCAGCGCGGGGAACACGTCGGCCTGGCAGCCCAGCGGCTCGTCGCTGTGCGTGCGCATGATGCGCGTGTAGACGAACTCGCCCGTCAGGTCGGCGATGGGCGGGTAGTCGTCGGACTCGGTGAACACCGTCGCCGCGTTGAACTTGCGCGCCAAGGCCAGGTACTCGGGCGACTGGAAGCTGGCGTGGCGCACGTCCAGCGCGTGGCGCAGCGGCAGTCCGTCCACTTGGGCAGGAAGCAGTTCCAGGAAGGCCGTCAGGTCAGAAGCGTCGAACCGGTGCGTCGACGCCAGCTGCCAGACGATGGGCCCCAGCTTGTCGCCCAGCTCGGCGATGCCGCTGTCGACGAAGCGCTTGATGGAATCGGCACCATCGGCCAGCACGCGGCGCTGCGTCGCGTAGCGGATGGCCTTGAGCGAGAAGACGAAGCCGTCCGGCGTGTCCTTGCGCCATTTGGCGAAGGTGGCGGGCTTCTGGGCACCGTAGTAGGTGCTGTTGATCTCGATGGCCGTCAGGCGGCGGCTGGCGTACTCCAGCTCGCGCGCCTGCGGCCAGCCCTTGGGATAGAAGCCGTCACGCCACGGCTCGAAGTTCCAGCCGCCGATGCCCACCCTGATCTTGCCTGCGCCCACGTTGTCCCCTTGCGGAAATCGTGGCGCGAATCTATCGGCGTGGCTTGGTCGGCGCAAGCTGTTCGGCGAGGAAGGTCTCCAGCAGATCCAGCATCTCGTCGTGGCCGGATTTCAGGCTGTAGCCGTGGCCTTCGCCGAACTTGGCCAGCCACAGCGGCTCGTTGCCGGCGCGCTTGAGCGCGTCGCGCATGAACTCAGCCTGCTCCAGCGGCGTGCGCTGGTCATGCTGGCCGGCGTGGATCATGACCTTGGCCTTGATGCGCGACGCCAGGTAGCGCGGTGACACGGCGTCCAGCGCGGCGCGATCCTTCTCCGGGTCGCCGACCATGTCGACCCAGAACGCGCGTGCCTCGTGGTTGCGCGAGATGTCGCCCCAGTCGGACGTGAGCTGGCGCGCTAGGTCCGAGACCGGGAAGCCGGCCACGGCGCAGCGGTAGCGGTCCGGCGCGCGGGCCACGGCCATCAGGCTGGCATAGCCGCCGTAGCTGCTGCCCATGATGCACAGCCGCTGCGGGTCGGCGTCGCCGCGCTGTATCAGTGCGTCCAGCGCGTCTTCGATGTCGTCCTGCATCGCCAGGCCGAACTGGCCACGGGCCGCCAACGTGAAGCGCTTGCCGAAGCCGGTGCTGCCGCGAAAGCCCGGCAGCAGCACCTGATAGCCGCGTGACGCCAGCCAGCGCGCCATCGACATGTCCAGCCCCGTATCACCCCAGGTCGAGCCCCGCACCCACGGGCCGCCATGCACCAGCACGATGGTGGGCAGCGGCTTGGCCGGTGCCGCCTGCGGCGGTCGCAGCACGTGGCCGGACAGCGGCAGGCCGTCGCGGCTGCGCAGCGCCAGCGTGTCGGTGGCGGGCACACGCTCGGGGTCGAGGCCGGGCTGAACGTTGAGCACTTCGCTGAACCGGCCGCTGCGCGAATCCAGCAGGTACCAGCGCGCGCGTTCGGTGTCGGAGCGGGAGCTGACGAATACCTGTCGCGAGCTGGACAACTGCAGCGCGTTGATGCGGCCGGGTAGGGCCTTGTCCACCATCGCCTGCAGCCGCTGGCGTCGTTCGTCCATCCACGCGAAGACAGGTCGCACGGTGTCCATCTGCACGCCCAGCAGTTCGCCGCTGGATTCGTGGTGCAGCAGCGCGCCGGCCTGGTCGCCGAGCGCGTCGATGGCGACGTCGTAGTTCGGGTGCTCGATGAGCACATCGCCCCACTGGCCGCTCGTCGGGTCATACTCGCGCAGTGCGACGGTGTCACGGCCCTCGTTGGTGGCCACCAGCAGCTTGCCGTCCGCCTCGACGCTGACGGGCACGCGCACGTCGTCATGACCCGCACGGAATCGCCACAGCTCGCGCCAGCGGCCGTTGGCCTCGCGATAGTGGACGACCCGCTCCGTCGATTTCTCCACATCGCTGATGGTGACGCGCGGCTGCAGCTGCGTGTCCAGCACCCAGTCGCGCGTGCGCGCCGGGCGCTCGGTGGTCAGCCGCTGGCGCTTGCCGGTGACGGCGTTGACGCGGTAGACGTCGACGCTGTCCTTGTCGATGTCGTTGCAGGTGGCGATCAGTTCCTCGTCACTGCCGGGCACTGCCTGCAGCGGCGTCATCCATGTGTAGCGGCGCAGGCTGCTGGACACCCAGTCGTTGTAAGTGGCGTGCAGCTTGCGCTGCTGCTGGCCGTCGCGGCTGACGACGAACAGGCCGCCCTGAGTGAGCTGCGTCGTGCGGCTCTGGCCGTGCTGGGCCAGCGTGTAGAGCAGGCGACCGTTGCCCAGCCACATCGGATCGGCGATGTCGGCATCGGCGAAGTTGAGGTGGGATTCGTACACGCCCTTTTCCAGGTCGAAGATGCTCAGGCCCATGCGGCCGCGGCGCGCCGCCAGCAGCGCGAGGTGGCGGCCATCGGGCGACAGGCGCGGCGCGGCGAAGTTGGCGCCGCCGAAGGCCTCCTCGGCGCTCAGCGGGCGCAGCGCCGGCGAGGGCTCGGGCGACTGGGCGGCGGCGGGCAAGGCGAACAGTGCAGCAGCCAGCAGCAGGGCAAGCGGGGTCGGACGCATGGGATGACAGCGAAAGGGCGGGGAAGCCGGCTCTGCGGCCGGTCGACAAACAAAAAAGCCAGCATCTCCGAAGAGGTTGCTGGCTCGTTGCTTGCGGGGCGGCAGTCTACATGCCGGCGTAGTTCGGCCCGCCACCGCCTTCGGGTGTGACCCAGACGATGTTTTGCGTCGGGTCCTTGATGTCGCAGGTCTTGCAGTGCACGCAGTTCTGCGCGTTGATTTGCAGGCGTTGGTTGCCGCCCTCACCGGGCACGAACTCGTAGACGCCGGCCGGGCAGTAGCGGCTCTCGGGGCCGGCGTAGGTGGCGAGGTTGACCTGCACCGGCACCGCGTCGCTCTTCAGCGTCAGGTGGGCGGGCTGGTTCTCCTCGTGGTTGGTGTTGGAGATGAACACCGAGGAGAGCTTGTCGAAGGTCAGCTTGCCGTCGGGCTTGGGGTAGCGGATGGGCTGGCACTCGGCGGCCGGGCGCAGCGACTGGTGATCGGCCTTGTGGTTGTGCAGCGTCCACGGCGGGCTGGCGACGCCCAGCTTGGGCAGCAGCCACTGCTCGATGCCGGTCATCAACTGGCCGGTGGTCTTGCCCTTCTTGAACCACAACTTGAAGTTGCGCGTCTGCTGTAACTCCTCGTTCAGCCAGCTCTTGTCGAACGCCTCGGGGTAGGCGGCCAGTTCGTCCTGCGCGCGGCCGGCGTCCAGCGCGGGGGCCAGCGCCTCGGCCGCCAGCATGCCGCTCTTGATGGCCGCGTGGCTGCCCTTGATGCGCGCGGCGTTTAGATAGCCGGCGTCACAGCCCACCAGGCAGCCGCCGGGGAACACGGTCTTGGGCAGGGCCTGCGGCGTGCCGTTGTTGATGGCGCGGGCGCCGTAGCCGATGCGCTTGCCGCCCTCGATATGGGCGCGGATGGCGGGATGGGCCTTCCAGCGCTGCATCTCGTCGAAGGGGCTGAGGTAGGGGTTGTCGTAGTCCAGGCCGATGACGAAGCCCAGCGTGACCTTGTTGCCCTCCAGGTGGTACAGAAAGCCGCCGCCAAAGGTGTCGCCTTCCATCGGCCAGCCGGCCGTGTGCACCACCTTGCCGGGCTGGGCCTTGTCGGCAGGAATCTCCCACAGCTCCTTGATGCCGATGGCATAGGTCTGCGTGTCCTTGCCCTCGGTCAGCTTGTACTTGGCGAGCAACTGCTTGCCGAGATGGCCGCGCGCGCCTTCGGCAAACACCGTGTACTTGCCGAGCAACTCCATGCCGAGCTGGAAGTGGTCGCTCGGCGCGCCGTCCTTGCCCAGGCCCATGTTGCCGGTGGCCACGCCGCGCACGCGGCCTTGCTCGTCGTAGAGCACCTCGGCAGCGGCAAAGCCCGGGAAGATCTCGATGCCCAGGCTCTCGGCCTGCTGCGCCATCCACTTGACGACATCGGACAGGCTGATGACGTAGCAGCCGTGGTTGTGGAAGTTGCGCGGCACAAGCCAGTCGGGCGTGCGCTGACTGCCGGTCTCGGACAGGAACAGCACGTCGTCGCTGGCCACGGCCTGGTTCAGCGGCGCGCCGAGTTCCTTCCAGTTCGGGAACAGCTCGGTGATGGCGCGCGGGTCCATCACCGCGCCGGACAGGATGTGGGCGCCGGGCTCAGAGCCCTTCTCCAGCACGACGATGTTGGCGTCGGGCTTGATCTGCTTCAGGCGGATGGCCGTCGCCAGGCCGGCCGGGCCGCCGCCGACGACGACCACGTCGTACTCCATGGACTCGCGGGGGCCGAACTGGGCGAGGATTTCTGCGGATGTCATGCCGGGTCTTTCGTCAGCTTTGAATTGCGCGCGATTCTAGAGAGGGTGAATCGCAAAAAGAACGATCGTGCTTTTTTAGGTCGCTATGCCTAGCCCGGTAGGATGGTCGCAACCCACTCAGAAAGCAGTCCCATGAGTTACTCCATCAACCTCGAAGGCCGCGTGGCGCTCGTCACCGGTGCATCCAGCGGGCTGGGCGCACAGTTCGCACGCACATTAAGCAAGGCGGGTGCCTGCGTCGTGCTGGCGGGCCGGCGCATGGAGCGGCTGAAGGATTTGCGCGCCGAACTCGAGGGCGGCGGCGGCGACGCCCATGTCGTGCATCTGGACGTGACGGACGTGGCCAGCATCAAGTCGGCGGTGGCGCATGCCGAGACCGAGGTCGGCACGCTGGACATCCTCATTAACAACTCCGGTGTCGGCATGACGCAGCGGCTGACGGATGTCACCGAGAACGACTACGACAACGTGATGGACACCAACACGCGCGGTGCCTTCTTCGTCGCGCAGGAGGTCGGCAAGCGCATGCTGGCCCGCGCCAGCGGTGCGGCGCCGGGCACCTTCATCGGCGGGCGCATCGTCAACATCGCGTCCATGGCCGGCCTGCGCGTACTGACCCAGATCGGCGTGTATGCGATGAGCAAGGCCGCCGTCATCCACATGACGCGGGCGATGGCGCTCGAGTGGGGCAAGTACGGCATCAACGTGAACGCCATCTGCCCGGGCTACATCGACACCGAGATCAACCACCACCACTGGGGCACAGAACAGGGCAAGAAGCTCATCGACCTGCTGCCACGCAAGCGCGTGGGCCAGCCCCAGGACCTGGACACGGCGCTGCTGATGCTGTGCGCCACCGAGAGCCATTTCATCAATGGCGCGGTGATCCAGGCCGACGACGGCTTCGGAGTCTGAGGCGCCGATGCTCAAGCGAGACCTGACCCCACTGGAAGCCCGCGTCCTCGCGGTGTTGGTTGAAAAAGAGAGCACCGTGCCGGACAGCTACCCGCTGTCGGCCAACGCGCTGACCTCCGGCTGCAACCAGAAGACGGCGCGCGACCCCGTGATGGACGTGAGCGAGGCCGAGGTGCTGGCTACGGTGGAGGAGCTGAAGGCGCTGCATCTCGTCAACACCGTGAGTGGCAGCCGCGTGGTGCGCTATCAGCACAACTTCGCACGTGGCATCGGCGTGCCGGGTGCTGCGATGGCGCTGCTGACGCAACTGATGCTGCGCGGCCCGCAGACGGCGGCCGAGCTGCGGCAGAACACGGAGCGGCTGCACCGGTTTGCGGATGTGTCGTCCGTGGAGGGCTTCCTCGACGAGCTGGCGGGTCGCGACCCGCCCTACGCGGTGAAGCTCGCCAGAGCGCCCGGTGCTCGCGAGGCGCGCTGGGCGCATCTGCTGTGCGGACCGGTAGCTTCCGTCGAACAGGCGGTCGCCGCAGCCCTGCCGCGAGACGAGGAGGTGGCCTTGCTGCGCGCGGAGGTGGCGTCGCTGCGCCAACTCGTCCATCGCATGGCGGCCGAACTGGGCATCGAGCCGTGAGATACGCCGTCCCGGCGGCGAAGAAGCTGACCTACGAGTGCCGCATCCCCATGCGCTGGGGCGACATGGACGCGATGGGCCACATCAACAACACGCTCTACTTCCGCTACCTGGAGATCGCCCGTGTCGACTGGATGACCAGCATCGGCGTGCCGCCCAACCCGGGCGGGCAGGGCCCCGTCATCGTCAACGCCTTCTGCAACTTCTACCGACAGCTCAAGGCACCGGGCGAGGTGCTGGCCAGGCACTACGTCAGCGACCCCGGCCGCACCAGCTTCGAGACCTGGATCACGCTGGAGCGGGCCGACGAGCCGGGCGTCATCTATGCCGAGGGCGGGGCGACGACGCTGTGGTTCGACGCCCAGACCGACAAGGCCATTGCGTTGCCGGACTGGGTAAGAACGCTGCTTATTTGAACGTGTACTTCGCGCTCACGTAGCCGTAACGCCCACGCGGGTCGGTGTAGCTGGGGTCGTAGCCCGACAGGAAGAACCAGGCCTGCTGCGAAAACGGCGGTGCCTTGTCGAACGCGTTCTGCACTCCGGCGCGCAAGGTCAGCGCCTTGGTGGCCTCCCAGGCGGCGGACAGGTTCCACAGCGAATAGGCGCCCACCTTGCGGCCCGGCTTGCCGATGATGTGCTGGTCGTCGTAGCCCGACAGGTAGTTGTTGGACACCGTGGCCGAGAACGGGCCGCGCTCCCAGTCCAGGCTGACCGTGTGCCGCCAGCGCTGCACCACGCCGTCGTTGACGAAGCGGCCCAGGTTGCTGATGAACGGGTCGCCGTTGCCGGTCTGTTGGCTGGACTTCAAGGTCAGCGTGCCGTTCAGGCGCAGGCCGAACTCGCCGAAGCCGGTCTTCATGCCGGACAGCACCACACCCAGGTCCACGCCCGAGATCTTCTGCTTGCCGCGGTTCTCCTTGACGAGGTCGATGGCGCAGATGTCGAAGTCGTCCTCGTCGTAGTCGTCGGCGCAGTCGGCGGGCAGGTTGGTGGTGTCCCAGTAGCGGTGCACGAGCGAGCCGTACTTGTTCAGGTCCGACAGGATCACGTCCACGCCCAGCGTGCTGATCAGGTTGCTCTTCTCTATGTGCCAGTAGTCGGCGTTCAGCGTCACCCCGCGCTGCGGTTCGAAGACGACGCCGGCGGAGAACTGGCGCGACTTCTCGGGCTTGAGCTTGGGGTTGCTGTAGTGCAGCGTCGTCCACAGGTCCGAGCAGTCGGTGACCGTGTTGTCGGGGTCATCCGCCAGGCAGACCGGGTCGGTGACCGTGGCCGAGGACCCTTGCGTCAGCGGGCGGTAGAGGTCCGACATGCTGGGCGCGCGGAAGCCCTTGCCGACCGAGGCGCGCAGCAGCAGCTCAGGGCTGGGCACGTAGCGCAGGCCGATCTTCGGGCTGGCCGCGCCGCCGCTGACCTGGTAGTGCTCGTAGCGCAGCGCGGCCTGCAGTTCGAGCTGCTTGGTGATGGGCGCGCTGATCTCGGTGAAGACGGCGCTGACCTTGCGCGACCTGCCGAAGTCGGTGTCAGGGCCTTGCGAGGACTCGCCGAGGATGAGGTCCTGCTTCAGCGCGTCGGACTGGTGGTAGTTCTGCTTCTCGCGGCGGAACTCGCCGCCGAAGGCCAGCGCCAGGTCGCCACCCGCGAGCTTGGCGATGCCCTTGGAGGCCTTGAAGTCCAGGCTGTCCATGGTGCCCGTGGCGCGGCGAACCTCGCCGCGGATCTGCGCCTTCTCGTACAGCGCCAGGCCGGCCGCGCCGGAAGGACCGAAGGCATTGAGAATGCCGGCGGCAAAACCGTCCATGACCATCTGCTCGTCCAGATAGCCTTGGTAGTCGCGGTCGGAGACCTTGCTGGTGCTGTGGTTCAGCGCCCATTCATAGTCCCAGCCGCCCAGCAGGCCGTTCGTGCCCAGCACGAAGCGGTTGCCCGAGGACACCAGCTCGCTGGTGCGCAGGCCGGCCTCCTGCAGCCGGGTGCGCACGACGATGATGCGGCGCTCGTCGTCCGCGTCGAACGCGGCGATGCCGGTGGTCCTCAGCGCCGGCACCAGCGAGACGTCCATTTCCGCGTCGACGCGGTTGGGCGTGCCCGTGTAGAAGGTGCGTGCCCGTGCCAGCGACGCTTCGGCGAAGAACTGGTGGCCGCCGCCGAGGTTCAATACGCCACGGGTGAACAGGCTGCTCTTCCTGGACTTGGGGTACAGCTCGATGTCGCGCATGTAGTCGAAGGTGCAGCCGTCCACGCCGCCGATGCCGTCCGGCAGGTAGAGCGTGGCCGGTGCGCCGCAGCCGGTGGCAGCGGCCGGGTTGATGGTGTATTCGCTGATGACGTCCTTGCCATTGGCCTTGAAGCCTTCATCGATCAGCAGGTCGCGTTGCTCCGACCCGGGCAGGTTCTGGTCCAGCAGGATGTTGCCGGGGAAGCCGGCGCTGGACAGCAGGTCCGGCAGCCGCCCGGGGATGTCCAGCTCTTTGATGAACTTGCGCCGCGACGCGTTCAGGCTGCTGGTCTTCTGCACGTCCAGCACGGCCATGACGTTGAAGCCGTCGCGCCCGTAGTCGCCAAAGCCACCCGCTACCGTCGCCGAGCGCTTGCTGGCGCCGCCCTCGCTGGTGTTGCCGGCCAGCACGTTGAGGTCCACGCCGCTGAAGTCCTTGCGCGTGATGAAGTTGATGACGCCGCCGATCGCGTCCGAACCGTACAGCGACGAGGCGCCGTCCAGCAGAATCTCGACGCGCTGGATGGCGGCCGCCGGGATGCTGTTCAGGTCCACGCCGGCCGCGTCGCCGGGTGATGCGAAGTTCGCCATGCGCCGGCCATTCAGCAGCACCAGCGTGGACGACACACCCAGGCCGCGCAGGTTGGCGGCGTTGAAGCCCATCTGGTCTCTGAAACCCCCGAAGGCCACGCTGCCGCCGTCGGTCAGGTTGTTGGCGCCGGCGCTGAGGCGGGCGATCAGCTCGGCCGCCGTCGTCACGCCCGCCTTGTCGATGTCGGCCCGCGTGATGACCTGCACCGGCAGCGCCGTCTCGCCCTCGATGCGCTTGATGGCCGTGCCGGTGACCTCGACGCGTTCGAGCTGGGACGACGACTGGGCCTGTGCGGCGTGGGCCAGCGCAAGCAGGGCCGTGGCGATGGCGACACGGGTGGGGCAGGGGATTCTCATGAGCAGGCTCCGGGGGCGGCGGGATTCGCGCGAGTCTAGGCACGGCGCAGCTAGCAGCCGGTTGTCAGTGGTGAGATCGTCTCGCCCGCGCCACGCCATGGCTGCTTCGAGCTAGGGGCGAATCCGTCACAGGGGCTCTGTCATCATGCGGGCTCTGACCAAGGAGGGTTGTGGGCATGAGGGCATGGATCTGGGCTGGCGTGGTGACGATGGCGGTGGCCATGGGCGTGCAGGCGGCCCCGCCGACGACGGCCGGCACGACGGCGCAGAACTCCCGCGCCGCGCGCCCCGCCGCACCGGCGCCGCGCGCAACGCCGCCAGCGGCGGCCGCCACGCCGGTCACCGAGGTGGCGCCGGCCCCCGAGCCCGAACCGGCCATCCGCGGCTATGCCGTGCCCATCGGCGGGGCGCTGAAGGCGGACAACGACGAGGTCTGGCAGCGCATCGTGCAGCTGGCCGGCGGCAAGGGCGCACGCTTCGTCGTTTTCGGCACCGCCAGTGAAGACCCCGAAGCCAGCGCCAAGCAGGTCGTGGACTTGCTGCAGCGGCGCGGCGCCGTCGCCGAGGCCTTGCCGGTGGCGCCCAAGTTCCTGTGGGTGGACCTGAACAAGGTCGTGCGCGACCGGGCCCTGATCGCCAAAGTCAAGGCGGCCCGGGGCATCTTCTTCACCGGTGGCACGCAGGAGCGCATCGTCGACGTGCTGCAGCCCGACGGTCAGAGCACGCCGATGCTGGAGGCCATCTGGGAGGTCTACCGCAAGGGCGGCGTCGTCGCCGGCACGTCGGCGGGCGCAGCCATCATGAGCACCATCATGTTCCGCGATGCGCCCAGCGTCATGAACATCCTCAAGGGCCGCTTCGCCGACGGCAAGCAGGTGGACCGCGGCCTGGGCTTCGTCGGCCCGCACCTGTTCGTCGACCAGCACTTCCTCAAGCGGGGACGCTTCGGCCGCATGATCCCGGTGATGATGGCAAAGGGCTACAAGCTCGGCCTGGGCGTGGACGAGAACACGGCGGCCATCATCCGCGGCGAGGAGATCGAGGTCATCGGCGACCGCGGCGCGATGGTCGTGGACCTGACCGAGGCCACGAGCGACACCACGCTGGGCGCGTTCAACGTGCAGGGCGCGCGACTGTCCTACCTGGAGCATGGCGACCGCTATCACATGCGCGCCCGCTCGACGACGCCGTCGGCGCCCAAGCTGCGCGGCGAGACGCACGACCCCGAGTCGCCGAACTTCAAGCCCTACTACACCGAGGACGTCTTCCACCTCGACATGCTGGGCGACTCGACCATCTCCAGCGCCATGGGCCGGCTCATCGACAGCGTGCGCAAGGAGGTCAAGGGCCTGGCCTTCGACGTGCTGCCACGCGCCAACGACCCGCTGGCCGAGCTGGGCTTCCTGTTCCGCCTCTACAAGGGCTCGGACTCGCTGGGCTGGAGCACCGAGGAGTTCGGCGGTGAGCAGTTCACGGTGACCAACCTCTACCTGGACATCACGCCCGTGCGCCTGCCGATGCCGCTGTATGGCGGCTGGGCGGGGCCGGCCAAGATATCGCCGCCCGTCGTGCCGGCCACGACGGCGCCGCCGGCACAGGCGCCGTCTGGGCAATAGCCGGCGACGGCTCCGCGATCCATTGCAGACATTTCCTCAAGCCGGCAGCGGCACCGTCGTCGTCATCGGCGGCGCGCTGAAAGCCGACAGTGATGCCGTCTGGCAGCGCGTCGTCGACGAGGCCGGCGGCGCAGGCGCGCCTATCGCCGTCTTCCCCACGGCCGCCTACGAGCCCGAGCGCATCGCCGCCCAGATCGTCGCGGCGCTGAGCCGCTGCGGCGCCGTCGCCGAGGTCATCCCCATCGCGCCTCATCTCACTGGCGTTGACCTGCAGGCCCGCCTGCACGACCCGGCGCTGATCGCCCGCGTGGCCGCCAGCCGTGCGGTGTTCTTCTCGGGCGGCGCGCAGGAGTATGTCGTCGACACGCTGCAGCCCGGCGGCCAGCCCACGGCCATGCTGGAGGCCATCCGCAGCGTGTTCGCGGCCGGTGGCGTCATCGCCGGGACCAGCGCAGGCGCGGCTGCCATGAGCCGGGTGATGTTCCGCGACGCGATGGACAACATCGCCGTGCTCAAGGGCCTGTGGCGGCCGGGGCGCGAGTACGACCGCGGCCTGGGCTTCCTGCGCGACGGGCTGCTCATCGACCAGCATTTCCTGCGCCGCGGCCGCATCGGCCGCATGCTGCCGGCGCTGCATTTCCTCGGCTGCCGCCTGGGCCTGGGCGTGGACGAGAACGCGGCCGTCGTCATCCAGGGCGCGCAGCTGGAGGTGATCGGCGGCAGCGGCGCGATGCTCGTCGATCTCGGCGAGGCCACGCACGATGCCGCGCTGCCGGCCTTCAACCTGCGCGGCGCGCGGCTGTCCTACCTCGACGCGGGCGACCGCCACGACCTCGACAGCGGCGTGACGACGCCTGCGCCGCACAAGCTGCAGGGCGCGTGCATCGACCCGGCCGCGCCGGGTTTCAAGCCCGCTGACCTGCCGGGCCGCTACTTCATGGACATCCTCGGCGACGGCTGCATGCTGGCCGCCATGACGCAGTTGCTCGAAGGGCCCGAGCCCGAGGTGCTCGGCCTGGCCTACCGCGCCCATCCGACGGCGCGCGAACCCCTGCCCGACGTTGGCTTCGAGTTCCGCCTGCATCGCGGGCCGGGCCTGGTCGGCTGGCGCCTCGCTACACCCGGCAGCCAGGGCTGCACCGTGCTTGGTGCGCGGCTCGACGTGACCCCCGTGCGCGTCGCCAGCCCGCTGTACACGCCGCTGCTGGCTGCTGCGGGCCAGCCGTGAGGGCATGCGCCGTGTTTTCGGGTTCACACTGCGCCTACCTGACAACGAAGGAGACCGCATGAAGAAGATCATCCTTAGCCTGGCCGCCACGCTGCTCGCCGGGGCGGCCCAGGCCACCGACGTCGGCGTGTCCGTGCAGATCGGCCAGCCCGGCTTCTATGGCCGCATCGACATCGGCAACACCGCGCCGCCCGCCGTCGTGCTGCGCGAGCCGGTGTGGGTGCAGCGCCGGCCGGTGCATGTCGAGCCCGTCTACATGCGCATCCCGCCCGGCCACCAGAAGAACTGGGCCAAGCACTGCGCTCGCTACAACGCCTGCGGCACGCCGGTCTACTTCGTCCGCGAGGACTGGTATGAGCAGCGCTACAGCCGCCATGACCATGGCGGAAAGGGCCACGACAAGGGCCATGACAAGGGCAAGGGGCATGGCAAGGACAAGGAAAGAGGCAAGGGCAAGGACTGAGCAGGCGCCGCGAGACAATCGCGGCCATGGCTGAACTCGACCCCCGCGACATCCGACCCGAAGGCTTCCTGCGCGTCAGCGCCACGCTTGCCGCGCTGGAGCACCCGCACCGCCCGCTGTGGCTGGATGTGGCCGCCCGCACCGCGCAGGAGGCGGCCGATGCGCTGGGCGTGTCGCTGGGCCAGATCGCCAAGTCAGTCGTCTTCCGCCGCAAGGCCGATGACGCCGCCGTGCTCGTCATCACCTCGGGCGACAAGCGCGTCGACGAGGCCAAACTCAAGCCGCACACCGGCCCACTGGGCCGCGCGGATGCCGACTTCGTCAAGGCGCGCACGGGCTTCTCCATCGGCGGCGTGTCTCCTGCCGGTTTCGCGCCCGCCGACGGCGCCGCACCGCCGCAGCTCTTCATCGACCGCGAGCTGTTCCGCTTCGACATCGTCTGGGCCGCTGCGGGCCACCCGAACGGCGTGTTCAAGCTGACCCCGGCCGAGCTGGAGAAGCTGACCGGCGCGCCCGTCATCGACGTGGTGCAGGCATGACGCGGACCGAGCGCCGGGCCGCCCCAAGCCGGGCCGGCATCCCCTCGGGGGATCGCCTCGCGTACCCGCGAGGCGAGGGGCTGTGATGCCGCAGGCAGTTGCTTCGCCTTGCGTCAACGTCTGCGAGATGGACGCCGCCAGCGGCTGGTGCCGGGGCTGCGCGCGGCGGCTGGACGAGATCGCCGGCTGGGGCAGCGCGCCCGAGGGTCGGCAGCGTCAGATCCTGACCCAACTCCCGGAGCGCCGCGCCGCCTTGCAGCGCAGCGGCCTGTGGCTGGGCCCGGAGCATTCTGAGGAGTACGCGCCTTGAAGCAGCTGACCTTCTACTTCGACCCCATCTCGCCCTACGCGGCACTGGCCTTCGAGGCGCTGCCCGAGGCGCTGGCCGGCCACAGCGTCGAGGTGGTCTACAAGCCCATCCTGTTCGCGGCGCTGCTGCAGGCGCTGGGGCAGAAGGGGCCGGCCGAGATCGAGGCCAAGCGCCGCTGGACCTTCCGGCAAGTGGCCTGGTTGGCGCACGCGCAAGGCGTGGTGCTGGACCCGCCGGCCCAGCATCCCTTCAACCCGCTGCCGCTGTTGCGCCTGGCGTGGGCCTGCGCGGCGCCGGAGGGCCAGCCGGGCGACACGCCGGGGCGCTGGGTCGTCGAGCAGCTCTTCCATCACGTCTGGCGCGGCGCCGGGGCCGATGCCAATGACGCGGCCCGCCTGGCCGCGCTGACCGAGCGCCTCGCGCCGGCGCAGGAGCCGGCCGGCGACGCGGTCAAGCAGCGCCTGCGCAGCGAGACCGAAGCGGCCCTGCATCTGGGCGTGTTCGGCGTGCCTAGCGTCGAGTTCGAGGGGCGTCTGTTCTGGGGCCAGGACGCGCTGCCCATGCTGCGCGCGGCGCTGGCCGGCGACCCCTGGTTTAGCAGCGGCGCGTGGGAGGCGGCGGCGCAACCGAGGCCTGGCATCGCCCGGCGCCACTGACGCAGGCACTCTCGGGACTTACCCGCGACAGGGTCCCAATCTCGCATTGAGAAACGCCGTATCCGGGTTGCTGCGGGGTTTGTCAGTTTCGGTGCAGGCCGGCGTCAGAACACGGTCAGAGGAACGCTGAATAGTCGCGCTGCCGGGCCATCCGTCGGATGGCCCCACAACAGACGGAGACTTTTCAACATGGCAACTGCAGCAGCATCCGCCGCAACGCCGATGACCAAGGAGGAGAAGAAGGTCATCTTCGCTTCCTCACTGGGCACGGTGTTCGAGTGGTACGACTTCTATCTCTACGGGTCGCTCGCGGCCATCATCGCGAAGCAGTTCTTTGCGGGCCTTGAGCCCGGCGCCGCGTTCATCGCGTCGCTGATGGCCTTTGCCGCCGGCTTCATCGTGCGCCCCTTCGGCGCGCTGGTGTTCGGCCGCCTGGGCGACATGATCGGCCGCAAGTACACCTTCCTGGTCACCATCCTGATCATGGGCTTGTCGACATTCATCGTCGGCGTGCTGCCCACCTACGCGACCATCGGCGCTGCCGCGCCGGTCATCCTGATCATCCTGCGCCTGCTGCAAGGCCTGGCACTCGGCGGCGAGTACGGCGGCGCAGCCACCTACGTGGCCGAGCACGCCCCGCACGGCAAGCGCGGCGCCTACACGTCGTGGATTCAGACCACCGCGACGCTGGGCCTGTTCCTGTCGCTGATGGTCATTCTCGGCACCCGCACGGTGCTGGGCGAGAAGGACTTCGGCGACTGGGGCTGGCGCATTCCGTTCATCGTCTCCATCCTGCTGCTGGGCATCTCGGTGTGGATTCGCCTGAGCATGAACGAGTCGCCCGCCTTCCAGAAGATGAAGGCCGAGGGCAAGACCTCCAAGGCGCCGCTGTCCGAGTCCTTCGGCCAGTGGAAGAACCTGAAGATCGTGCTGCTGGCCCTCTTCGGCCTGGTCGCCGGCCAGGGTGTGGTCTGGTACACAGGCCAGTTCTACGCGCTGTTCTTCCTGACGTCGGTGCTCAAGGTCGAAGCGTCCAGCGCCAACATCTGGATCGCGATCTCGCTGATCCTGGGCACGCCGTTCTTCGTCATCTTCGGTACGCTGTCGGACAAGATCGGTCGCAAGCCCATCATCATGGCCGGCCTGCTGCTCGCCGCGTTGACCTACTTCCCGCTGTTCAAGGCGCTGACCGCTGCGGCCAACCCGGACCTCGCCCGCGCCCAGGAAACGTCCAAGGTCACGCTCAGCACGAACATCGCCAGCTGCTCCTTCCAGGGCAGCCCGATCGCCCGTGAAGTGGACTTCACCAGCGCCTGCGACATCGCCAAGCGTGCACTGGCCGGCTCGTCGGCCAGCTCCGAGACCGTCGAGGCCCCCGCCGGTGCAGCCACCGTCGTGCGCGTCGGCGACAAGGAAATCGCCGTGCCCACGGCCAGCAAGCTGACCGAGCACAAGTTCGACGAAGCCAGCACCAAGGCCATCGCTGCCTTCAAGAAGGAACTGGGCGCCGCGATGACGGCCGCCGGCTACCCGGCCAAGGCGGACATGGCCAAGGCCAACGTGCCACTGGTCATCGGCATCCTGTTCATCCTGGTGTTGTACGTGACCATGGTCTACGGCCCGATCGCCGCCATGCTGGTGGAGATGTTCCCGACCCGCATCCGCTACACCTCGATGAGCCTGCCGTATCACATCGGCAATGGCTGGTTCGGCGGCATGCTGCCTTCCATCACGTTCGCGATGGTGGCCCAGAACGGCAACATCTATCACGGCCTGTGGTACCCCATCGTCATCGCCGTCATGACCCTGGTCATCGGCGTGCTGTTCGTCCGTGAGACGAAGGACGTGGACATCTACGCGAAAGACTGAGGCAGGACCGAGGACAGTGCCTGCGCACTGTCCGACGCCTGCCGAAGGCCAGCGACCTGCAGGGAGCTGGCATGAGGCAAGTCAAGGGCCGGCTCATGCCGGCCCTTTCTTATTGGGTCGCTCCGCTTGTGGACCCAAGCCCACCCTGCGACGATGCCGCCCCATGGCCAAATCCAAAGACCCGTCCGAGCCCGGCAGCGGCGAACAGCGCCGCCTGCAGATGGTCGACATCGCCCGACTGGCCGGTGTGTCCGTCTCCACCGTGTCGCGTGCCCTCAACGGCAGCGAGCTTGTCAACGCCGAGACCCGCCAGCGCGTGGCCGAACTGGCCCGTTCGCTGAACTACTCCATCAACTTCGGCGCACGCAATCTGCGCCTGCAGGAGAACAAGACCATCGCGGTCGTCGTGCCCTACGACGCCAGTTCACGCCAGCACATCTCCGACCCTTTCTTCCTGTCCATCGTCGGCGCCATCGCCGACGCGCTGACCGACCGCGGCTACGACATGCTGCTGTCCCGCGTCGATGCCGACCGGCTGGATTCAGCCGCGCACTGGGTTGACTCCGGCAAGGCCATCGGCGTCGTGCTGATCGGCCAGTGGCGCCAGCACGACCAGCTCAACGACATGGCTGCGCGCAAGCTGCCGCTGGTGGTCTGGGGCGGCGAGATGCCGCAGCAGCTCTACGCCAGCGTGGGCGGCGACAACGTGCTGGGCGGCAGCCTGGCCACGCGCCACCTGCTGCAGCTGGGGCGCCGGCGCATCGCCTTCTTCGGCGACGCCAAGCTGCCTGAAGTCTGGCTGCGCCGGCAGGGCTATGCCCAGGCGCTGCGCGAGGCCGGGCTGCAGGTGGACCCGGCGCTGGAGCTTGCCGCGCCCTTCGAGCCCGGCGTGGCCACCGACATCGTGCGCAGCTTCTGCGCCGCGCGGCGCGACTTCGACGCGGTGTTCTGCTGCAGCGACGTGCTGGCCTTGCTGACCAGCCAGGCGCTGCGTGCCACCGGCCGCAGTGTGCCGGGGGAGGTGGCCGTCGTCGGCTATGACGACATGCCGCTCGCTGCCTATTGCGACCCGCCGCTGACGACCGTGCACCAGCCGGTCGGCGAGGCCGGCGAGGCGCTCGTCGAGGCGTTGCTGGGCCAGCTGAGCGGCGAGCGCCCCGGGCCGCGCACGATGCCGGTCTGCCTGAAATTGCGCGCCAGCGCCCCGGCTGCGGCCTGACTGAGCCAGGCTCGGCTGGGACTAGCCCGCCCCGCCAGCTGCGGCTCCGGCGGCGTTGATATCGTTTCCATTGAAATACATAGCAGCCGAGCCGTAGTTCTTTAAATACGTGTTTCTACCAAAATGCAATCGATTGCAAAACGAATGGCAGCCGCGCAGAATGACGGCACGGACCGGCGCCCGACAGGGCGGCCGGCCCGCCGGCCCCGCAGAGGGCGCCCGAACACCAACATCCCGGAGACACCATGACCAGCACCCGCCCCTCCCTCCAGCCGCTGGCCGCCGCCGTGGCCCTTGCGCTGCTGAGCGCCACCGCGCACGGCCAGCAGGCCGCCACCGAGACGGCCGATGGCCTCAAGCTAGACGCCGTGGTCGTCACCGGCAGCTCGTCGGCCAAGTCCAAGATGCGCTCCAGCGTCGCCATCTCGACCATCGAAAGCGAGGGCGTCGCCGCCGTCACCGCCGCCAGCTCGGCCGACCTGCTGCGCGGCGTGCCCGGCATCCGCGCCGAGGCCAGCGGTGGCGAGTCCAACGCCAACGTCGCCGTGCGTGGCATCCCGGTCTCGGCTGGCGGCGCGCGCTACATCCAGTTCCAGGAAGACGGCCTGCCCGTGCTGCAGTTTGGCGACGTGGCCTTCGCCACGCCGGACACCTGGATGCGCGCCGACGCCGGCTTCGAGCGGCTGGAAGTGGTGCGCGGCGGCTCGGCCGCGCTGCTTGCCACCGGCGCGCCCGGCGGCATCCTGAACTTCATCAGCAAGACCGGCCAGGAGCCCGGCGGCAGCCTGCAGCTCAGCAAGGGCCTGGACTACGACCACACCCGCGTCGACTTCGGCTACGGCGGCCGCCTGGCGCCCAAGACGCGCTTCTTCGTCGGCGGCTTCTACCGCGTCGGCGACGGCGGCCGCAAGGGCGCCGACGGTACCGAGAACGGCGGCCAGGTGCGCGCCAACGTCACCTTCGAGCTGACCGGCAAGAGCTTCGTGCGATTCAGCCTCAAGCACCTGGACGACCACAGCCCCACCTTCATGCCCACGCCGGTGAAGTACGTGAACGGCAGCATCCAGGAGATCCCCGGCCTGGACCCGCGCCGCGCCGCCTTCTACGACGCCGCCTGGCCGCTGGACAACACGCTGACCGGCACCAACGGCCGCGCCACCAGCAACATCCGCGACGGCCTGTCCGCCAAGAGCGATGCCTTCGGCGTCGAAGCGGACTTGGACGTGGGCGCGGGCTTTCGCCTGCAGAACAAGTTCTCCTGGAGCAAGAACTCGGGCCGCTTCATCGGCATCTTCCCGGGCGACGACGTGGCCGCCGCGCCCGCCGGCACCACGCTCGCGACTGGCCCCGAAGCCGGCGCCGCCTATACGGGAACGAAGTTCACCGCCGTCATCTTCAACACCAAGGTCGACAACGCCGGCCTGGTGGCCAACGACCTGAAGTTCTCGCGTGACTTCGACCTGGGCGCCGGCACCAAGCTCAGCGCCGTCGCCGGCCTCTACACGTCCGTGCAGGAACTGGACCTGACGTGGAACTTCAACCAGTACTCACTGTCCGCCAGCGGCGAGGGCGCCCGCGTGCTGAACGTGCCCGGCGTCGTCAACGGCTCGCCCGGCTTCGGCGGCTGCTGCAGCAACACGCAGGACAGCAAGTACACGACCAACGCGCCCTATGTCGTGCTGAACCTGGAGTCCGGCGCGCTGTCGGCCGACATCGGCCTGCGCCGCGACAACCAGAAGGCCAGCGGCGCCTACTACCAGTCCAACGCCGGCGTCAGCTACGACCTCACCAGGCCGAACGCCATCGACTACGACTTCGGCCGCACGTCGTACTCGCTGGGTGGCAACTACGCGCTGAGCAAGGACTTGTCGGTCTTCGCCCGCTACTCCGACGGCGCCGCCTACAACGCCGACCGCATCACCTTCTTCAACAACCCCAACCTCGTCAACGGCAAGAGCCCGACCATCCCGACCAACAAGGTCAAGCAGGCGGAAGTGGGCGTGAAGATCCGCGGCGGCGGCATGAGCCTGTTCGCCACGCTGTTCCACGCCAAGACCGACGAGGTCAACGTCGACGTGACGACCGTTCCCATCGTCGCCCGGGAGAACAGCTATCGCAGCAATGGCCTGGAACTGGAGGGTTCGGCGCGCTTCGGCATCTTCAACCTGGTCGGCGGGCTGACCTATACGAAGGCCAAGCAGGCGGACGGGCGGGCTCCGAAGCGCCAGGCGAAGGTGGTCTACCAGCTCACGCCCACGGCCAACATCGGTGACGACCTGACCCTCGGCGTCGGCATCGTCGGCACGACCAAGAGCCTGGACGACGGCCCGACCGGCCCGCTGACCATCACGCTGCCGGCCTACACCGTGGTCAACGCGTTTGCCAGTTATGCGCTGAACGACCGCGTGACGCTCTCGCTGGCGGCCAACAACCTGCTCAACGAGCTGGCCTACACGGAGAGCAACGACGGGCGTGGTGCCGCGCGGGCCTACACGGGCCGCACGGTCAAGGCTTCGCTGCGCTACAGCTTCTGATGGCGCCCGTCCTGGTCCTTGGCGAGGCCCTCGTGGACGAGTTCCACGACGGCCCGGTTGCCGGCGGCGCGCCCTTCAATGTGGCGCGCTCGCTGGCGGCATTGGGTGCGCCGGTGCGCTTCGTCAGCCGCATCGGCGCCGACGACGTGGCGGGCCGCCTCGTGCTGGACAGCGCCGCACGCTTCTGCCTCGCGGTGGACGGCATCCAGCGTGACGCGGCCCGTGCGACCGGCCGCGTCAGCGTGCATGAGGACGGGAAGGGCGGCCACCGCTTCGAGATCCATGCCGACGCGGCCTGGGACCATCTCGAAGCGCCCGCAGCGACTCAGGCCGGCATCGTCTATTTCGGCAGCCTGGCCCAGCGCGCTCCGGCGTCACGCGCGGCCATCCGCGCCACCGTCAAGCGTGTGCCGGGTTCGCGTTTCCTGGACCTCAACCTGCGCCCCGGTACCGACACGCCGGCACTGGCTGCTGAAGTGCTGATGCTGGCGGACTGGGTCAAGCTCAACGAGGACGAGCTTGATCGCCTGCTCGCCTGGTTCGAGCCCGGGCTGCCGGATCTGATGGCCCGCTTTGCGCTGCGGCGAATGCTGGTCACGCGCGGCGCGGCGGGGTATGCGCTGTATGGCGAGCGCGGCAGCCTGCTGGCGAGCGGCGATGGCGTGGCCCAGCCCGCTCTTGTCGACACCGTCGGCGCCGGCGACGGCTTCACGGCCATGCTGCTGGCTGGCCTGTCGCTGGGCCGCGACCTGGCCGCCACCCTGGCCCTGGCCAATCGCTACGCCGCGATGATCTGCGGCGTGCGCGGCCCGCTTCCGGCAGACCCGGCGTTGCTGGCTCCGTGGCGCGAAGCGCTGCATGCCTTGCCGCAGGAGAACCGAGCATGAACAAGCCCCACCTGTCGTTCTCCCAGATCGTGAACATGAATGTCGGCTTCCTCGGCATCCAGTTCAGCTTTGGCCTGCAGCAGGCCAACATGAGCCCGATCTACCAGATGCTGGGCGCCGAAGGGAAGGACCTGCCCTATCTCTGGCTGGCCGGCCCCGTCACCGGCCTGCTGGTGCAGCCCATCATCGGCGCCATGAGCGACCGCACGACCCACCGGCTGGGCCGGCGCACGCCTTACTTCCTGATCGGTGCGCTGCTGTGCTCGCTGGGCCTGATCGTCATGCCCTTCAGCCCCGCGCTGTGGTTCGCGGCTGGCCTGCTGTGGATTCTGGACGCCGCCAACAACGTGACGATGGAGCCCTACCGCGCCTACGTCAGCGACCGGCTGCGGCCGGAGCAGCATGCCAGCGGCTTCCTCACGCAGGCCTCGTTCACCGGGCTGGCGCAGACGCTGGCCTATCTGACGCCCAGCCTGCTGGTCTTCTTCGGCATGAACAAGGATGCGCTGGGCGCCAACGGCATCCCGGTCGTGACGACGCTGGCCTTCGTCCTCGGCGCGCTGCTGTCGTTCACGACCGTGTGGTGGTCCGTGCGCAAGGTGCCCGAGTTGCCGCTGCCGGCCGAGGAGATGGCCCGGCTGCGTG
Source organism: Pelomonas parva (assembly GCF_043555835.1). Taxonomy (NCBI): domain Bacteria; kingdom Pseudomonadati; phylum Pseudomonadota; class Betaproteobacteria; order Burkholderiales; family Sphaerotilaceae; genus Roseateles; species Pelomonas parva. Next base: position 783,495 of record NZ_JBIGHV010000002.1, read on the forward strand.
CCCTGCCCAAGGGCTTGGGCCCCGCGCTCGCCGAGATCTGGGCCGCGCTGCGCGACATGCCCGCGACGATGCGCCGCCTGTGGTGGATGGCGCTGTTCCAGTGGTACGGAATGATGTGCTACTGGATCTACATCGTGCCCACGCTGGCCGCCACGGTCTTCGGCACGGACGACCCGCACAGCGCCGGCTTCCGTGACGCCGCGCTGCTCAACGGCCAGGTCGGCGGCTTCTACAACGCCGTCGCCTTTGTCGCCGCCTTCGCGATGGTGCCGTTCACCAAACGCCTGGGTGCGAAATGGGTCCATGCCTTTGCGCTCGCCTGCGCGGCGGCCGGCATGTGGGCCTTGCCCGGCATCCAGGACAAGGCCTGGCTCTTCCTGCCCATGGTGGGCATCGGCCTGGCCTGGGGTTCCATCATGGGCAATCCGTATGTGCTGCTGGCCGGCAGCATCCCGCCCGAGCGCGCCGGGGTCTACATGGGCATCTTCAACATGTTCATCGTCATCCCCATGCTGATCCAGGCGGTGACCCTGCCCTTGTTCTACGACAGCCTGCTCGGCGGTCGGCCCGAGAACGTCATCCGCCTGGCCGGCGTGCTGCTGGCCATCGCGGCCCTCTGCGTGCTGCGCGTCAAACCGACGAACGCCTCATGAAAAACCAAGTCCAGCTCATCACCTATGTCGACCGCCTCGGCGGCCGCCGCGACGGCGCCGATCTCGCGCGCCTGAAGCGGCTGCTCGGTGCGCCCGGCTCGCCGCTGCAAGGCGTGTTCGGCGGCGTGCACCTGCTGCCCTTCTTCGACGCCATCGACGGCGCCGACGCGGGCTTCGACCCCATTGACCACACCCGGGTCGATCCGCGCCTGGGCGACTGGCGTGACATCAAGGCGCTGACCGAGGATCTGGACGTGATGGCCGACGTCATCGTCAACCACATGTCTGCCGAGTCGCCGCAGTTCCTGGACTACTCCGAGAAGGGCGAGGCCTCGGCCTACGCCGGCCTGTTCCTGACGCTGGACGCCGTCTTCCCTGACGGCGCCACCGAGCGGGGCCTGCTGGCCGTCTACCGCCCGCGCCCCGGACTGCCGCTGACCTACGCCGCGCTGAAGAATGGCGAGCGCCGCATCCTGTGGACGACCTTCACTGCCGCGCAGATCGACATCGCCGTGCGCCACCCGCAGGGCCGCGCCTACCTCGCCAGCATCCTGCAGACGCTGGCCGGCAACGGCATCCGCATGGTGAGGCTGGACGCCGTCGGCTACGCGATCAAGAAGGCCGGCGCCAGCTGCTTCATGATGCCGGAGACCTTCGACTTCATCGCCGAGTTCGCCGCCGAGGCGAGGGCGCTGGGCATCGAAGTGCTGGTCGAGATCCACGCCTACTACCAGCGCCAGATCGAGATCGCGCGCCAGGTGGACTGGGTCTACGACTTCGCGCTGCCGCCGCTGGTGCTGCATGCTTTCAACTTCCACACCGCCAGCGCGCTGAAGCGCTGGATCGCCGTGCGCCCGACCAATGCGCTGACCGTGCTCGACACGCATGACGGCATCGGCATCATCGACATCGGCGCGGACGCTAGCGACCGCGCCGCCCACCCCGGCCTGGTGCCGCCCGAGGAGCTGGACGCGCTGGTGGAGCGCATCCACGCGGCCAGCGGCGGTCAGAGCCGCCAGGCCACCGGCGCTGCGGCCAGCAACCTGGACCTCTACCAGGTCAACTGCACGTTCTTCGACGCCATGGGTCGCGACGAGACGGCCTATCTGCTGGCCCGCGCCATCCAGTTCTTCCTGCCCGGTGTGCCGCAGGTCTACTACGTCGGCCTGCTGGCCGGCCACAACGACATGGACCTGCTCGCCCGCAGCCAGGTCGGCCGCGACATCAACCGCCACCACTACAACGAGGAAGAGATCGCTCGCGACTGCGAACGCCCCGTCGTGCGCCGGCTCATTGAGCTGATCAGGCTGCGCAACAGCCACGTGGCATTCGCTGGCAGCTTCCACGTCGAGCCCAGCGCTGACGACGAACTGCAGCTGCGCTGGCAGCACGGCAACGAGTGGGCGGCGCTGCGCGTCAACTTCTCCAGCCTCGCCCACGAGCTGAGCTTCAGCAGCGCCGATGTCGGCCGGGAGACGCTGGCCTTCAGTTGAGCGTCAGCCTGGGCCCGCAGAATCCGTCGCAGTACAAACCTGTGGAGACTCAAGCATGTGGAAGATCGTCGTCGCCTTCATCGCCTTTGCCGCGCTGGCCCTGTTCATCCTGACCAAGAGCGGCGGTGACATCGACCTCGGCGGCGAGTCGCATGGCATCTCCAGCAGCCACGAGCCGGCTGCCTCTGAAGCTGCATCAGCCGCCGTCGCCACTGCCGTTGAAGCCGCCTCCATGCCGGCTTCCGCCGCGTCTCAATGAGTCTCTGACGGTTCCGCGCCGCCGCGCTGCGGCGCCACCAGCGGCAGGCGCATCAGCATCTGCGTGCCGCCACCGGGCGTGGACTTCACCTCGATCTGCCCGCCCAGCACATTCGTCACGATGCTGTGCACGATGTGCATGCCCAGGCCCGAGCCGCCAGTGCCCAGCTTGGTCGTGAAGAAGGGGTCGAAGATGCGCCGCCGCACGGACTCGTCCATGCCGCGGCCATCGTCGCTGACGCTCAGCTCGGCCTCGCTGTCGCCCAGCGGCGCGCAGTGCACCGTCACGCGGCCGTGCTCCATGCCCTCGAAGCCGTGCAGCAGCGCGTTCATCAGCAGGTTGGTCAGCACCTGGCCCAGCGCGCCCGGGTAGCTGTTCAGCATCAGGCCGTGACAGAGCTCGGTCTGGATGACGAAGGGCGTGTGCTTGAAGCTGGGCTCCACCATGACCAGCACGTCCTCCACCACCTTGCCCAGGTCGAAGTCGCGCCGCATGTCGTTGGTCTGGTCGATGGCCACCTGCTTGAAGTCACGCACCAGGTCGGCGGCCTTCTGCACATTGCGCTGCAAGATGTCCTGGCCCCGCCGTGTGTCGCGCGCCAGTTCCTCCAGCAGGCTGCGGCGCAGTTGCACGCCGCCCGCCAGCATGGCCTCCAGCTGCTTGTAGCGGTCGTCCAGCGCCGACACGACGGTCAGCGCATTGCCCAGCGGCGTGTTCAGCTCATGAGCCACGCCGGCCACCAGCCGGCCCAGCGAGGCCAGCTTCTCCGACTCCACCAGCTCGCGCTGCGCCGTCTGCAGCGTCTGCAGCGCGTCTGACAGCTCCGCGTTGCTGGCCGTCAGCTCGGCCGTGCGCTGGTTGACGGTCTCTTCCAGGTTGAGGTTGTGCTGGCGCAGTGCCTCGAAGGCGGACAGCAGCGCCTGGCGCATCCGCTCCATGGCCACGCCCACGCGGGCGATCTCGTCGGCACCGCCCACGCGCACCGGCTGCTCCAGCCGCCCGGCAGCCAGCGCCTCGGCGGCGCCGGTCAGCGCGGTCATGGGCCGCAGCACGTAGCGCTGCAGCACCCACAGCATCAGCACCAGCGACAGCGTCAGCGTCAGCCCGCTGCGCCACACGGTGCGCCACACGTCGTCGCGCTTGGCCTGCAGCAGGGGTGCGGCGGTCATGCTGATCGTCAGCCGGGCGATCTCGCGGCCGTCGCGCTGGATGGGGCGCGTCTGGCTCAGCATCAGCGCCGTGTCCTCTGCATCCTTGCGGCGCTCGAAGGACAGGAAGGGTGCCGACGACGCCGGCTCCACCACCTTGACCGCGACGAAGCGCGGGTCGTCCACCTGGGCCTTGACCATGGGCTCGGCCAGGTCCGGCGAAACCTGCCAGACCGGCTCGGCCAGTGACAGCGACATCACCTCGCTCGTGCGCGCCAGGTCCCGCCGCAGGTCGTCCATGGCGGTCGCGCGCGTCTTCTGGATGTCGTAGACCAGCACCGCCGTCGTCGGCAGCAGCAGGCCCAGCAGCAGCGCCAGCACGACGGCGAAGGTCAGAGTGTTGCGCTGCCATCCGTACAGATGGGGCGTCAGCGGGGGCGTTGCGGTCGTGGGGGTCGGGTCGGGGCGGTCCGTCATGGGCGACGCACGGTCGGTGCTGCAGGCCGGCCGAGTGTAGGTCCGCGAAATCCGGCAGAAATGCGCGTGCGAGGCTACAGAGGGCCGGGTTTTTCCCGGGGAGAGGGGGCTGCGGCCTGGCGGGGTGCTGGCCCCAAAATCCGCCGCCAGCGCGCCGAGGCGGTGCGCTCATGGAGAAGAACAGTGAATCGTTGGGTTGGCCTGTCGGTGGCGTTCGCTGCCTGTCTTGGTATGGGTAGCGCATTTGCGCAGGGCGCGCTGCGCATTGGCATGGTGGCCGGGTTCAGCGGGCCGGTCGCGGGCATCGTGCAGGAGAGCGCCGACGGCGCGCGCCTGTACTTCGATGCGGTCAATGCCCAGGGCGGCATCCGCGGCCAGAACATCGAGCTGGTCACGATGGACGACAAGTACGACAACGCGACGGCCGTGACGCAGGCCAAGTCCCTGGCCAGCCAAGGCGTGCTGGCGCTGATGCTCAGCCGCGGCACCGGCCCCACCGAGGCCATGCTGCCGGTGCTCAAGGAAAACCGCCTGCCCCTGATTGCCCCGGCCACCGGCGCCATCAGCCTGCACGAGCCGGTGCAGCCCTGGGTCTTCCATCTGCGCGCCAGCTACCAGAAGGAGGCCGAGCGGGCCGTCAAGCACCTGGCCGGCATCGGCGTGAAGCGCATCACCATCGTGCAGGTCAACGACCCCTTCGGCACCGACGCCGGCAAGGGCGCGATCAAGGGCCTGGACGATCTCAAGCTGCGCGCGCTGTCCAACCTGCGCTTCGACCGCAACAAGCCCAACCTCGCGCCGACCATGCAGGCCATCGCCAAGGCCGGCATCGAGGCCGTGGTGCTGATCGGGCCGGGCTATGCCGTCGTCGAAGGCGTGAAGGCGCTGCGCGCGGCCGGCTCGACGGCCCATGTGGCGACGCTGTCCAACAACGCCTCGGCCGACTTCGTCAAGGCGCTGGGCGAGAACGCGCGTGGCGTCATCGTCACCCAGCTCTTCCCCTACGAGCGCTCCACCGCCAACCTGATGGTGCGCGAGGCGCTGAGCCTGGCCAAGACGGCCGGCCGCCAGGAGCTGACGCCGTCCCACATCGAAGGCTTTGCCGCCGCCAAGCTCGTCGTCGACGCGCTCCGGCGCGCCGGCAAAGACATCACCCGCGACAGCTTCGCTCGGGCGCTGGACGGCCGCATCGACCTGGGCGGCCTGCAGGTCAACTACTCGGACAAGGACCGCAGCGGCCTGGAGTACACCGACGTGTCCATCGTCGACGAGGACGGCCGCTTCCGACGCTGATCGCGCGATGATGCGGCCTGCTGCGCAAGGGCGCAGCCGAGGCTAGGAGTCGTCATGGATCTGGGATTGAACGGCCGCTGGGCGCTGGTCTGCGCGGCCAGCAAGGGCCTGGGGCGCGGTTGCGCCGAGGCGCTGGTGGGCGAGGGCGTCAACGTCGTCATCACCGCGCGCGGCGAGGCCGACCTGCTCGCCACGGCCGCCGCGCTGCGCGCCTTGAACCCACACGTCGACGTGCGCAGCGTGGCCGGCGACATCGCCACCGCCGAGGGCCGGGCCGCCGCACTGGCCGCCTGCCCGCAGGTGGACATCCTCATCAACAACGCCGGCGGGCCGCCGCCCGGCGACTTCCGCGACTGGGGTCGTGAGCAGTGGCTGGCGGCGCTGGAAGCCAACATGCTGACGCCCATCGAGCTGATCAAGGCCACGGTCGACGCGATGGCGGCGCGCGGCTTCGGGCGCGTCGTCAACATCACCTCCGGCGCGGTGAAGGCGCCCATCGACGTGCTGGGCCTGTCCAACGGCGCACGCTCGGGGCTGACCGGCTTCGTCGCCGGCATTGCCCGCCAGCCGCGTCTGGCCGGCGCCAACGTGACGATCAACAACCTGCTGCCCGGGGCCTTCGATACCGACCGCCTGAAGAAGACCTTCGCTGCCGGCGCCGCGAATGCCGGTATCGGCGTCGATGAGGTGGCTGCCAAACGCCGCGCGGCCATCCCTGCCCAGCGCTTCGGTACGGCGGCCGAGTTCGGCGCGCTCTGCGCCATGCTGTGCAGCGCGCAGGCCGGCTACCTGACCGGCCAGAACATCCTGCTCGATGGTGGGAGCTACCCGGGGACCTTCTGATGACCTGGCTCAAGCGCATCGTCGCGGGGCTGTTGCTGCTCGTGGGACTACTGGCCCTGGCGCTCTGGCTGGCGCTGCGCGGCAGCCTGGCCCAGCTCGACGGCGAACGCAGCGTGGCCTCGCTGAGCGCGCCGGCCGAGGCGCAGCGCGATGCGCGCGGCTACGTGACCATCACGGCCGAGAACCGCCTGGACGTGGCCCGCGCACTCGGCTTCGTGCATGCCCAGGAGCGCTTCTTCCAGATGGACTTGATGCGGCGAAACGCGGCCGGCGAGCTGTCCGCGCTGGTGGGCGCCATGGCCTTGCCGCTGGACAAGGCGCGGCGGCTGCACCGCTTTCGCCACCGTGCGGGCGCGGCGCTGGCCGCCATGCCCGCCGCCGACCGCGCGCTGCTGGACGCCTATGTCGACGGCGTCAACGCGGGGCTGTCGGCGCTGGGCAGCCGGCCGCCGGAATACCTGCTGCTGCGCCAGTCGCCCACGCCCTGGGTCGCGGCCGACACGCTGCTGGTGGGCTACGGCCTCTACCTGGACCTGCAGGGCGCGCAAGGCCGCGACGACATCGCGATGGGCCGGCTGCACGACGCCATCCCGGCCGACTGGTACGCCTTCCTGATGCAGCACAGCGCCGACTGGCAGGCGGCGCTGGACGACAGCCGCGTGGTCGCCGTGCCGCTGCCGGCCACGCCCATGCCCGAGGCCTTGCGCGCCGCCAAGCTGGCCTGCAGCGACTGCCGGCTGCGTGATTCGCGCGACCTCGGCAGCAACAACTTCGCCGTCGCCGCCGCGCATGGCGCCGAAGGGCGGGCCATCGTCGCCGACGACATGCACCTGGGCCTGCGCTCGCCCGGCACCTGGTTCAAGGCGCGCCTGCGCTGGAAGGACGCCGCCGGCAACCGCGACATCGCTGGCGTGACGCTGGCCGGCACGCCGCTGCTCATCGTCGGCAGCAATGGCCGCGTGGCCTGGGGCTTCACGAACACGACCTCCGACTGGGCCGACGTGGTCACGCTGAAGCTCAATGCCGCCGGCACGCACTACCTGGCGGGCGGCGTGGAGAAGCCGCTGGCCCGCCGCGTCGAGCGCATCGAGATCGCGGGTGAGGCTGCCGTCGACCACGAGGTGCTGGAGAGCGAGTGGGGGCCGGTCATGGCCCAGCAGGCGCCCGATGGCCAGGCCTATGCGCTGCGCTGGGTGGCCCATGACGCCGAGGGCATGAACCTGCGGCTGGCGCAGCTGGAGACGGCCGCGAACGTGGATGAGGCCGTGCGCAGCGCCGCCGGCACCGGCGTGCCGGCGCAGAACCTGCTCGTGGCCGACGCCACCGGCCGCATCGCCTGGACCGTGCTGGGCGCGGTGCCGAAGCGCGTCGGCGCCGACGACATCGACCGCCCGCAGGACTGGAGCGACGGCCGCCCGCGCTGGCAGGGCTACCTGGCGCCGGCCGAGCAGCCGCGCATCGTCGACCCGGCCGACGGGCGGCTGTGGACGGCCAACTCGCGCATGGTGGGTGGCGCCGCGATGCAGACCCTGGGCAACGGCGGCTGGGACCTGGGCGCCCGCGCAACGCAGATCCGCGACGGCCTGCGCGCGCAAGCCGCCTTCGACGAGGCCGGCCTGCACGCCATCCAGCTTGACCACCGCGCGCTGTTCCTGCAGCGCTGGCGCCAATTGCTGCTGGACCGCGTGCTGACGCCGGACTTCGTCGCCGCCCACGGGCTGGCCGACTACCGCGCCGAGGTCGACCAGAGCGCCGACGCCGCGCGGCCCGAGGCGAAAGGCTATCTGCTCGTGCGGGCCTTCCGCGAGCGGGCGCTGCAGCAGGTCTTCGCGCCGCTGGCCGCCCTGATGGAAGCCAACGGCCTGAAGGCGTCGGACCTGCAGCTGGTGCCCGAGACGCCCGGCTGGGCGCTGATCCACGCCGCCCGGCCCGACACCTTGCCGGCGGCCCACAAGAGCTGGCCCGAGCTGCTGCAGCGCGCCGTGCTGGACAGCCGCGCCGCACTCGTCGCCAGGCACGGCAGCCTGGCCGCCGCGACCTGGGGCGCGGACAACACCACCGCCATGCGCCACCCGCTGAGCGCGGCCGTGCCGGCGCTGTCGGGCTGGCTGGACCAGGCCTCGCAAGGCATGGCCGGCGACGCCCACATGCCGCGCGTGCACAACCATGGCCATGGCCAGAGCCAGCGCATGGTGGTCTCGCCCGGCCACGAGGAGCGCGGCATCCTCGTCATCCCCGGCGGCCAGAGCGGCCACCCGATGTCGCCGTTCTATCGCAGCGACCATGCGGCCTGGCTGGCCGGCGAGCCACTGGCCTTCCTGCCCGGCGAAACGCAACACCGCCTCGTGCTGCGCCCTTGACCCCTTTTTGTGGCTGCCTCGGCCGGGCCGGTCTGGGCACAATTGCGGCCTTCAAGATTCAACGGAGGCTGCTGCAATGAAACTCATGTTCGCTCTGCTGATGGCGACGGGCGCCCTGGCGGCCCAGGCCCAGGACGCTGGCTCCACCGTGGAGAAGTGCAGCAAGAAGTTCGGCGCGCTCGCCGTGGCCGAGCCCCAGCATGGATGGGGCCACTTGTCGCAGTACGGCCTGGGCTCGCCCGCCGCGCTGCTGCGCATGATGGTGCAGCAGTCGGGCTGCTTCGACGTGGTCGAGCGCGGCCAGGCCATGCAGAACCTGCAGCAGGAGCGCGCGTTGGCGGCCGGTGGCGAACTGCGCGCCGAGTCCAACCTGGGCCAGGGGCAGATGCAGGCAGCGGATTTCGTGCTGACCCCCACCGTGCAGATCGGCTCCAGCAACACCGGCGGCATCGGCGGCTTCCTGGGCGGCCGGCTGGGCATCCTGGGCGCGCTGGCGGGCGGGCTGAAGTTCAAGGAGGCGTCCACCAGCATCCTGGTCTCGGACGTGCGCTCCAGCATCCAGGTCGCGGCGGCCGAGGGCAAGGCCAGCAAGACCGATTTCTCCATCGGCGGCTGGGGCTTCGGTGGTGGCGTGGTGGGCGGCCTGGGCGGCTACACCAGCACGCCCGAGGGCAAGGTCGTTGCCGCCAGCTTCCTCGACAACTACAACCGCATCGTCATCAGCATCCGCGACCAGGCCAACCTGATCCGCACCAGCAGCGCAGCGGGCGATGCCAATGCCGCCGCCTCGACGCGCGCCGAGGCGCCGCAGCAGGCCGGCCAGCTGCTGGCGGCCAAGATCGCCAACGTCAAGGCCTACGCCGAGCCCAGCCGTGACAGCGCGGTCGTGGCGACGTTGAACCGCAGCGACGAGCTGGTCGCCACCGGCGAAGCCAAGAACGGCTTCATCCGTGTCGATGCCTCCAACTTCAGCGGCTGGGTGCAGCGCACGCTGGTCGGCCCGGTGGTTGGCGGCGCCATCGCCCAGCCGCCGGCGGCGCCCGTGGCGTACACGCCGGCGCCGGTGCCGCGCGCGGGCCGGTGGGGCCAGTACAGCGTGGTTTTCAGCGGCGCCGAGCAGGGCGACTTCTTCATCACCATCGGCGATCGGGGTGAGGTCACCGGCCAGGGCCGCGGCGCGACGATGGGTGGCTTCACGGTGCGTGGCCAGGTGGACGACAACGGCGCCGTCAACCTCGGCGGCATCGCCTCCAACGGCATGGCGATGTTTGTCGGCCAGGTCGACCCGCGCGCCGGCATCATCAGTGGCAACTGGCGCTATGGCGACATGCGCACCGGCCAGCCCAGCACCGGCGGCGGCGGTGGCAGCTTCAACGGCAAGCGTCAGTGACATGAGCACGCCACGCATTGCCGTCGTCACCGGCGCCGGCTCCGGCATCGGCCGCGCGGTCGCGCGTGCGCTGGCCGCCGAAGGCTGGACGCTCGCGCTGATGGGCCGCCGCGAGGCGGCGCTGCGCGAGACCCTGCCCGATGCGCTTGTCCTGCCCGCCGACGTGGGCGACGAGGCCCAGGTCGACGCCGCCTTCGCCACGCTGCGCGAGCGCTTCGGCCGGCTGGACCTGCTCTTCAACAACGCCGGCTCGGGCGCGCCGGCCGTGCCCATCGACGAGCTGACCGTGGCGCAGTGGCGCGCTGTCGTCGACACCAACCTGACCGGCAGCTTCCTGTGCGCCCGCGCCGCCTTCGCGCTGATGAAGGCGCAGAGCCCGCGTGGCGGCCGCATCATCAACAACGGCTCGATCTCGGCCCATGCGCCCCGGCCCAACACGGCGCCCTACACGGCGACCAAGCACGCGATCACGGGCCTGACCAAGTCGCTGAGCCTGGACGGCCGCGCCTTCGACATTGCGGCCGGCCAGATCGACATCGGCAATGCCGCGACCGAGATGACCGAGAAGATGCTGCGCGGCGTGCCCCAGGCCAACGGCCAGATCGCCGTCGAGCCGCGCATGGATGTCGAAGACGTCGCCCGCGCCATCGTCTACATGGCCGGCCTGCCGCTGTCGGCCAATGTGCAGACGATGACGGTGATGGCGACGCAGATGCCCTACGTGGGGCGCGGCTGAATTGATGCCCCTCGCCCAACCTCGCATCGCTGAACGCGAGCGAGTCTGGTCGGTCCCCGGGGGGGACGGCGATGCTTGCGGCATCAAGCCGCAAGCACATCGCCATCGCGGGCCGGCTTGGGAGCGGCCCGGCGCTCGGCCCGGAACAAGTTCGCGTCATCCGCAGCGCCGTGGACCCATGAGAAGCACATACGCGGGCACGGGGCTTTAGCGCCCGCCGTCACAATCCCGCCATGTCGTTCTTCCGTCTGCTTCTCCGCTGGCTCATCCTGATCGTCGGGGCCATCGTCGGTCTCGCGTTCTTCCTGTTCGCGGTGGTCGCCTTCGTCACCATCCTGCTGCTGAGCCTGCTGACCGGCCGCAAGCCCAACATGCAGTTCCGCATGAACCGCAGCCCCTGGGCGCAGCGCCGGCCTCAGGCGCCGGCGGACGGGGATGTCGTGGACATCGAGGCGCGCGAGGTCAAGGCGCCGGCGGCACCGCCGCTGCCGCTGCAGCCGCCCCCCCGACACTGACCGGCCCGTACCAGGTGCGCGCCGAGGCGCGGCTGTTGTCGCTGTCGGTCATGACGGCCATGGACAGCAGCGGCCCGGGCGCCTCGCCGAAGGCGCGCCGGAAGTCGGAGGCTAGGTCGCGCTTGTGGTCCCGCCAGCGGCGCAACTCGGCGGGGCCGGAGTCGATGACGATCTTGCGGATGCGGTCGCTGCGCGGGTTGACGACGACCGTGCCGACCGGCAGCTTGCTGTCCCACACGTACATCAGCGTCGCATAGGGCGGCACCTCGCCGGTCAGCGCCTGGGCCAGCTCGAACTTCATGCGCGTGCGCATCGGCAGGCTGTCGATATCGCCACCGAAGCCAAAGATGACCCGCGCGACGGCGTCCTCGCGGTCGACATCGGCCACGCTGGCATTGGGAATGAGGCCTTGGGCCCACCACGAGAAGCTCACCTCGCCGACGCTGCCCGGCGACGGTTCCATGCGCTTGCGCCAGATGCTGGCTGAGCGTTCGGACGAGGCCTCCAGCGCGAGGCGGCCGTCCTTCTCGGTCCACTGGTAGCGGGTGGGCTTCTTGCCCGGCAAGGCCAGCGGCTGCCAGCCGTCTGCAGCGGGCGGTGGCGCCTTGCTGGGCGCGGCACAGGCCGTCAGTAGCGCGGCGGCCAGGGTGGCAAGGCAACGGGTATTGAGGGCGGTGTTCACCAGGTCTTGCGTTGGAGTTCTTCGAGGATTTCGCCGTATATGCGGTATCGGCCGGCGCTGATCAAGCCCGCATCGACCGCCTTGCGCACGCCGCAGTCGGGTTCGTGAATATGTGAGCAGTTGGCGAAGCGGCAGGTGGCGTGCTCGCGCAGGTCGGGCATCCACCGCCACAGCTCTGCCGCAAGGATTTGATGCAGGCCGAATTCCTGGAAGCCGGGCGAGTCGATGAGCGCCGTCGTGCGCGTCTCGTCGGTCCAGTACCACTGCGTCGTCGTCGTCGTGTGGCGGCCGGAATTGAGCGCCTGCGAGATCTCGCCGATCTGGGCCTTGGCGTCCTCCACGAGCAGGTTGATCAGCGTGCTCTTGCCCGTGCCGCTGGGGCCGAGCACGAAGGTGCGCTGATCCTTCAGCCACGGGTCCAGCGTCGCGCGGGAGCCCTCCGGGTCGGCCTTCAGCGCGACCTCGAACATCTGCAGCCCCATCGCGCGGTAGGGCGCCAGGCGCTCGCGTGCGGAATCGGTGCCGGGCAGGTCGGTCTTGTTCAACGCGATGGCCATGCGGATACCGGCGGACTCGGCGGCGATCAGCGAGCGCGTCAGCTGCGATTCGCTGAACACCGGCTCGACGGCGACCAGCACGAGGAGCTGGTCCAGGTTGGCGGCGAAGCTCTTGGTCTTCCACTCGTCCTGGCGGAACAGCAGGTTGCGGCGGGGCTCGACGGCCTCGATGACGCCTTCGTCACCGGAGTCGGCAAAGCGCACCTGGTCGCCCACGACCGCCTCGCTCTTCTTGCCGCGCGGGTGGCAGACGAAGCGCTTGCCGTCGGCGTCCTCGACGATGTAGTGGCGGCCGTGGCCGCGCACCACCAAGCCCAGGTCCAGCGCCTGGAACTTGCTCATCCGCCGGTCGCTTCGGGCAGGGCGCTCACTTGTGCCGCGCAGATGGCGTCGTTCAAGGTCAGCCCGCCGCGCGAGTGCGTTGTCCAGCTGACGGTGCACGCGTCATAGCTCACGAGCATCTCGGGGTGATGGTCCTGCGCATGCGCGACTTCGGCGACCGCGTCGACGAAGGCCATGACCTGGTAGAAGTTGGCGAAGCCGAAGCGCCGGCCGATCAGCTTGGCCTCGGGGTCGGGCAGCCAGCCGGGCAGGGCGGCCAGCACGCGGGCGCGCGTGTCGGCGTCCAGCAGCGCGGCCTTGGGGTCACATTGGGCAAGCAGCAGATCAGTCATGTGGCGAGGGCAGCGAGGCGTTCAGCGGCCGGGGGGTGCGAGTAGTAAAAACGGGCGTAGACCGGGTCTGGTGTCAGTGTGCCGGCGTTGTCCTCGTGCAGCTTGAGCAGCGCTGCGGACAGATCGGCGCCGCTGGCATGCGCGCGGGCATAGGCGTCGGCCTGGAACTCGTCGCGGCGCGAGAAGTGGCTGGCCAGCGGCGTGACGAAGAAGCCGAACACCGGGCCGGCAAGCAGGAACAGCATCAGCGCCAGCGCGTCGTTCGGCGCCCCCAGGTTCGGCTGCACGCCCAGGCCCAGGTAGAAGGCCGGCTGTTGCGCCAGCCAGCCCAGCAGCGCAAAGCCGGCCAGGCTCATCGCGAAGGCCAGCACGATGCGCTTGACGATGTGCTTGTGCTTGAAGTGGCCCAGCTCGTGCGCCAGCACCGCCTCCAGCTCGCTGCCGTTGAGCTTGGACAACAGCGTGTCGAAAAAGACGACGCGCTTTGCCGGGCCGAAGCCGCTGAAGTAGGCGTTGGCATGCGCCGAGCGCCGGCTGCCGTCCATGACGAACAGCCCCTTGGCCGCAAAGCCGCAGCGGGCCATCAGCCGCTCGACACGCTCTTTCAGCGCTACATCGGTCAGCGGCTCGAACTTGTTGAACAGCGGTGCGATGACGGTCGGGTAGAGCACCATGACGAGCAGTTGGAAGCCCATCCACACACCCCAGGCCCACAGCCACCAGCGCGGGCCGGCGGCGCCCATCAGCCACAGGATCAGCGCCAGCAGCGGCAGGCCCAGCACCACGGCCAGCAACAGGCCCTTGAGCATGTCGCCGACATACAGGCCGAGCGTCATGCGGTTGAAGCCGAAGGCCTGCTCGATCTTGAAGGTCGAATACAGCTCCCAGGGCAGGTCCAGCAGCGAGCCGATCAGTGCAAACGCGGCGACGAGGCCGAGTTGGTAGCCTATCGTCTGCCAGCCTTCGGGCAAGGACTGGCTCGCCTGCAGCACCCAGCCGTTCAGCAGATTCAGCCCGCCCAAGAGCGTCCAGGCCAGCAGCACGACGGCGTTGAAGGCCAGCGCCAGCAGGCCGAAGCGGGAGCGGGCGATTGTGTAGTCCGCCGCCTTCTGGTGGGCCGACAGCGTCACGCTGCCGGAGAATGCCGCCGGCACGCGGCCGCGGTGGGCCGCGACATGGCGGACCTGGCGCGAGGACAGCCAGAACTTGACGAGCAGGGAAGCCGCAAGTGCGACCGCAAAAGCAAGGGACAACAGCGTGGGCGACATAGGCGTCGAGTTTAGGCTGCGACAATTTCCCGCTGTTCAAGCGAGCCCACCATGTCCGACACCCTTGCCCTCAGCGAAAACAACCTGATCTGGATCGACCTCGAGATGACAGGTCTTTACCCGGACACCGACCGCATCATCGAGATCGCCGTCGTTGTCACCGATGCCAACCTGGAGCAGCGCGTGCAGGGCCCCGTGTTCGCCGTGCACCAGAGCGACGAAACGCTGGACAAGATGGACGCCTGGAACAAGGGCACCCATGGCCGCAGCGGCCTCATCGACCGCGTGAAGGCGTCGACCGTCTCCGAGGCCGATGCCGCTGCGCAGACCATCGCCTTCCTGAAGCAATACGTGCCCAAGGGCAAGAGCCCCATGTGCGGCAACAGCATCTGCCAGGACCGCCGCTTCCTCGCCAACTACATGCCGGAGCTGGAGAGCTTTTTCCACTACCGCAACCTGGACGTGTCCACGCTGAAGGAGCTGGCCAAGCGCTGGAAGCCGTCGGCGCTGGAGGGCTTCAAGAAGGCCCAGGCGCACACGGCGCTGGCCGACATCCAGGAGTCCATCGAGGAACTGGTGCATTACCGCACTCACTTCCTGAACCTGGGCTGACCCTTTCAGCGAGCGTGCTGCACGCCGCCTTCGACTTCCCCCGCCACCCGCTGGCCCGCGAGGATGGCGAGCGGCTGCGCGGCTGCTGGAACGCGCCGCCCGTGCGCTGGCTGCGGGCGACACGGCTGGATGAAGTCCGCGCCGTCATCGCCGAGGCCGAGGCTGTGGCACGAGCGGGCGCCTGGGTGCTGGGCGGTCTGCGCTACGAAGCTGCGGCGGCCTTCGACAAGGTTCTTGCGACTCATGCCAGTGCCGCGCCGCTGGCCGAGTTCGCCGTCTTCGACACCGCGCCCGAGCCGTGGCCGGAAAGTGGTGCGACACACACCGGCTTCCTCGGCTGGCGCGATGACGAGCCCGACGCAACCGCCGCCATCGAGCGCATCCGCGACTACATCCGCGCCGGCGATTGCTACCAGGTCAACCTGACGACGCGGTTGCGCACGGCGGCGGGCAAGCTCGATCCCGAGCAGCTCTTCCTCGCGCTACACGGCAGCCAGCCGGGCGGCTTCAACCTGTTCCTGCGCGAGGCCGGCGCGGCCAGCGTGTCGCCGGAACTCTTTTTCGACTGGCGCCCCGTGCCCGGCGCCAAGGCCAGCTGGCTGCTGGCCGCCCAGCCGATGAAGGGCACCGCGCCGCGCGGGCGCGACCGCGTCGACGACGAGGCGGCTCAAGCCCATCTGCGCACCAGCGAGAAGGAACGTGCCGAGAACCTGATGATCGTGGACCTGCTGCGCAACGACCTCAGCCGCGTCGCGCAGCTCGGCACCGTGCGCGTGCCGCGCCTGTTCGAGCTGCATGCGCTGCCGACCGTCTGGCAGATGACGTCCACCGTCACCGCCGTCAGCCGCGCCGGGCTGACGCTGGCGGACGCGTTTGCGGCGCTGTTCCCTTGCGGGTCGGTGACCGGCGCGCCCAAGGTACGGGCGATGCAGGTCATCCGCGAGCTGGAGCCGTCGGCCCGGGGCTGGTATTGCGGCGCGCTCGGGCTGATCCAGCCGGGCGGCATCGCGACGTTCAACGTGCCCATCCGCACTGCCGAGTTCGGTGGCGACAAGCTCACCTGCGGCATCGGCAGCGCCATCACGCTGGACAGCGAGCCGGCGGCCGAGATCGCCGAGTGGCGGGCCAAGTCGCGCTTTCTCGCCCGCGCCGAGGCGCCCGTCGAGGCGCTGGAAACCTTGCGTCTGGAGGCCGGGGTGGCAGTTCGGGCCGACGCCCACCTGGCCCGCATGCAGCGCACGGCGCGCCACTTCGGCCTGCGCTTCTCGCTGACCGAGGCACGCGCTCATCTCAAAGCGGTCGCGGCAGCCCACCCACAAGGCTGCTGGCGCCTGCGCCTGACCTGCGACGGCGAGGGCCGTCTCGCCCACACGCTGAGCGCGTTCACGCCCACGACCGAACCGGTGAAGCTGGCGCTGGCCGACGGCCCCGTCACTACGCTGGGCCCACGTGCCGAATTCCTCGCCCACAAGACCACGCGCCGCGAGCTTTACGCCTTCGCCAAGCCGGCCGAGGCCTTCGACGTCATCCTGTGGAATGAGGCCGGCGAGCTGACCGAGTGCAGCTTCGGCAACCTGGCCCTGCATATCGACGGCCAATGGCTGACGCCGCCGCTGGCCGCCGGCCTGCTGCCCGGCGTGCTGCGCGCCGAGCTGCTGGCGCAGGGCCGCATCAAGGAAGCGCGCCTGACCCGGGACGACCTGGCCCGCGCCCACGGGCTGGCCTTCTTCAACAGCCTGCGCGGCTGGCTTGATGCTGGTCTGCTGAGCTGAGTCCATTTGGTGAAAACCCTGAAAGCATGCTACAGTCGCGGCTTCGCTCGGCTCAGGCCGGGCATCGTACGTCTCCTCTGACCTCGTTCGGCCCGTAGTTCATACGGCTTCTCGAACACCCCTCGTGGATCGGTCGGCGGCGATGAAGCCGTCGCTTTGACTGTTCCCCCGTGCCGCAACCGACTGCAATCTGCAGCCCGAGCCGCCCGACACGAGCTTTCTCCCAGCGACTTTGACTGTTGAACGGCATGAGCTGTTCAGCGCCCGCGTGCCGCCCTCACTGAATTTTGGGCGGCATGGACGGGCTTTGACTGAAAGAATGAAATGAGTTTCGATACCCTGGGCCTGAACGAAGTTGTGCTGAAGGCCGTGAAAGATTCCGGCTACGAGAACGCCACCGACGTACAGACGCTCGCCATCCCCGCTGCCATCGCCAACAAGGACCTGATGGTCTCGGCGCGCACCGGCTCGGGCAAGACCGCTGCCTTCATCCTGCCGGCGCTGGAGAAGATCCTGGCCGCGCGTGCCGACGACAGCAAGAAGCGCGAAAAGGGCAAGGTCTACGGCCCCAAGATCCTGGTGCTGGCGCCCACCCGTGAGCTGGCCATGCAAGTCGCCAAGGCCGCACAGACCTACGGTCGCTTCATCCCTGGCCTGAAGGTCGCGACGGTGCTGGGCGGCATGCCCTACCCGCTGCAGATCCGCCAGCTGATGGGCCCGCTGGACATCCTGATTGCGACCCCCGGCCGCCTGATCGACCACATCAACTCCGGCAAGTGCGTGCTGGGCAATGTCGAGATGCTGGTGCTGGACGAAGCCGACCGCATGCTGGACATGGGCTTCATCGACGACATCACGATGATCGCCGGCAACACCCCGGCCGAGCGCCAGACGGTGATGTTCAGCGCCACGTTCGCCGGCCACGTCGGCCGCCTCGCGCAGAACCTGCTGAAGGACCCGCAGCGCATCGAAGTCGCCAACCACACCGACACGCACGAGAACATCGAGCAGCGCCTGCACTGGGCCGACAACCCCCACCACAAGGACCAGCTGCTGGAATCCATCCTGGCGCTGCCGGAAATGGAGCAGGCCGTCGTCTTCACGAGCACCCAGCGTGACGCCGACTGGCTGGCCGAGCGCCTGGCCGAGATCGGCCACTCGGTCGCCCCGCTGCACGGCGCCATGCCGCAAGGCAAGCGCAACCGCGTGCTGCAAGCCCTGCGCAGCAAGCAAGTGCGCGTGCTGGTGGCCACCGACGTTGCCGCTCGCGGCATCGACGTGCCGACCATCAGCCACGTCATCAACTACGGCCTGCCGATGAAGGCCGAGGACTATGTGCACCGCATCGGCCGCACCGGCCGTGCCGGCCGCCAGGGTCTGGCGATCACGCTGGGCCTGCGTGACGACGTGTCCATGATCCGCCGCATCCAGCAGTTCACGACCCAGACCATCCCGGTGCAGCAGATCGAAGGCCTGGAGCCCAAGACGCCCGAGCCGCGCATCTTCGCGGCGCGCCCGGCCGGTTCGTTCGACGACCGTGGCCCGCGCGGCAACTTCGGCGGCCGTCCCGGCTTCGGCAACAAGCCTTTCCGTCGTGAAGATGGCCCGCGTGGCAACTTCAACGCCGGTGGCCGTCCGCCTTTCGGTGGCGAGCCGCGTCGCGAGGGCTTTGCGCCGCGTGACGACCGTGGCTTCCAGCCGCATGGTGACAACCGTGGTTTCCAGCCGCGTGACGAGCGCAGCTTTGCGCCGCGTGACGACAAGCGTGGCTTTGCGCCCCGTGACGATCGTGGTTTTGCGCCGCGCGGTGACCGTCCCTTCACGCCCGGTGGCAAGCCTTCCTTTGGCGGCCCCAAGCCTGGCTTCGGCGGCCCGCGTAAGGGCGGCTTCGGTCGCTGAGTTGAACCACTGAAAAGCAAAAGCGGGCCTCGGCCCGCTTTTCTATTGCTGCTTCAGGAAGGGTTCCAGCCAGCGCATCTGCGGCTTGTCCTTGCCGTCCTTGCCCGGCTCCAGCGACAGGAAGTAGTCGCCCCAGGTCGGGCCGCCGGCCCACCACAGCCAGCCGGTCCAGACGTCGGCGTTGTCCTGCAGGTGCTGCAGCGCGCTGCGGATGACCTGCTCGCAGACGGGGTTGGCGCCGCCGCCCAGTTCGCCCAGCAGCGCGCGGCGCTTGTTGGCCTTGAGCCAGGCGGTGAAGCGCTGCAGGCGCTCGACGCCGATGGTGGGGCTGACGCACTCGGTGTTCGTGCCCGAGCCGTCCTTGTCGAAGTACTGGTGCACCTCGAACACCATGTTGTCCAGCGGGTCACGCACCTTGCCCATGACCTCGGCGTTGGGCGTGCCGTACCACTTGCTCTCGAACCAGCTCCAGGCGCCGGTGTAGCCATTGCCGGGCAACGTGATGAGGTTCTTCGCGCCGGCGGCGCGGATGGCGTCGACGGCGGCCTGTGCCGCTTCTGCCCAGGTTTCGGTGGGCATCTCGCGCGGCTCGTTGACGAGGCCGAACTGCACCTTGGGGTTGTCCTTGAACTGCAGCGCCAGGCGCCGCCAGAAGTCGGCAAAGGCGGCGAAGGGCACCTCGGGTTTGCCGACATGCACGTTTTTGTAGGCCGCGTAGTTGTGAGGGTCCAGCAGCACATGCAGGCCCCGTGCGGTCGTGCCGTCGACAAACTCGCGCAGGCGGCCCAGCTCGGTCGAGTCCAGCTCGCCCATCAAGGTGGGCTGCAGGCGCTCCCAGCGGAAGGCGATGCGCATCAGGTTCATGCCCTTGGCCTGGTAGTAGGCCGTGCTGGCGACGCTGGGGTAGACGTACTCCCTGCCGTAGACGCCGGGGAAGGGCAGTTTCTCGCCCCATTCGGCGCTGGACAGGCTGATGCCCTGCCATTCGAGCTTGGGCGGTGCGGCTTGGGCGGCCAGGGCGGCGGCCAGCAGCGTGGCGCCAATCAATCGCTTCATTTGTCGTCTCCTTTTTGTCGGGCGGGTGGCTGCACGCCCAGCGCGGCGAGCACGTCCTGGCAGGCGCCCATGGTGTGGTAATCGGTCTTGCCGGCAGGACTCTTCTCGTCGGTGAGCTTGGCGTTGTTGTTGCTGAGGATGCGGTACCAGGCGCCGTGCTCGTGGTCCACGAAGTGCTGCCAGGCGTAGGTCCAGAGGCGGTCGTACCACTGCCAGTAGGCGTCGTCGCCCGAGCGCTGGGCCAGCCAGGCGGCGGCGGCGAGGCTCTCGGCTTGCACCCAGAAGTACTTGTCGCCGTCACAGACCTCGCCACCGGGGGCGAAGCCGTAGACCAGGCCGCCGTAGATCTCGTCCCAACCGTGCTTCATGGCGGTGTCGAAGAAGTGGCGGGCGGTCGGGTACAGCCAGCCCGGCGCGGCGCTACCCAGGCGGCGCTCCAGCATCAGCAATAACTTGGCCCACTCCGTCAGGTGGCCGGTCTGGAAGCCCCAGGGCCGGAAGATGTTGGTCTTGTCGTCGCGGTTGTAGTCCCAGTCGGGCGTCCAGTCGGTCTTGTAGTGCTCCCAGACCAGGCCGTCGGCTTTGGACGCCTGGCGTTGGGCGATGGACGTGGCGAGGGTCAACGCACGGTCCAGGTAGCGAGCCTCACAGGTGGCGGCGTGGGCGGCCAGCATGGCTTCGCAGGCGTGCATGTTGGCGTTCTGGCCGCGGTAGGGGCCGACCTGCCAGTCCGGCGTGGCCTCGTCGGCGTAGAGACCGTGGGCCGGTTCCCAGAAGCGCTGCTCCATCAGCGCGAAGGTCGCGGCAATGCCTTCGCGCGCCCCGGCCACGCCGGCCTCGGCGGCATGCGCGTTGGCCAGTAGCACAAAGGCCAGGCCGTAGCAGTGGTTGGTGCCATCGGTGACGCTGGCGCGGCCGTCCTGCCAGTCCAGTACCCAGGCATAGCCGCCTTGCGGTTGCTGGTGAGCCTGGTTCACGAAGGCCAGCGCATGCGCCACGTCTTCCACCGGCCCGCCGAACCAGCGCCAGGCCAGCGCATGGTTGAAGACGAACCGGGTGCTGCTCACCAGGTGGCGCGTGCGGCGGTCATAGACTGTGCCGTCGTCCTTGAAGAACTGGAAGCAGCCGCCGGTCTCGTCCTTCACTCGCGGCGCGTAGAAGGCCAGCGTGTGGCGCATGTGGGCCCACAGCGCGTCGGGCTGGCGCATGTCGGGAACGCTCATTTCAACACCTCGTCTTTCAGGAAACGGGTCAGCTCGTCGGCCATCTGCGCATGCACGTCGATGCGCGGATGGGCCCAGGCAAACGCCGCGAAGCGGTAGCTCCACACCTTGGCATCGCCTTCGCCGCGCAGCGTCTGCACGGCGCGCTCCACGGCCTGCGGGATGGCGGGCTGCTCGCGCGGGGCCGACATGCCGCCCATCAGCAGCACGATCTTGGCCTGCGGGTGGCGGCCGCGCAGCTGGCGCACGAAGGCGAGGTAGCGCGGGCCGAAGTCTGCAGCGATCGGCTGGCCCTTGGAGGCCGGGAAGCCATGGTCGTTCTGGCCCAGGTTGAGCAGCACGACATCGGGCGCACGCACGTCGGCCGGCGCGACGGCCGCGTCCTTGCGCGGGGCGACCCGGTTCCACACGTCGGGCATGAGCAGGTCGTGCCAGGTGGCGGTGATGCCGATGCCGCTGATGGCAATGCCGACATAGTCCGCACCCAGCCGTGCTGCGGCCACGGCGCCGTAGGCCCGCGTGCCGTCGTGGGGGTAGAGGTCGTCGTACTGGTCGTCGGCGACGTCGCCGTTGCAGGCGCCGGCGGTGATGGAGTCGCCGTAGAAGGCCAGCGTCAGCGGGCGGGCCGGCGGCGGGGCCAGCAGCTTGCCGCCTTCGGCCAGGCGCAGGCCGTGCAAGCTGGCTTCGGCCATGGAGCCCTCGGTGCGCTTGACCAGACGCAGCGTGTGCTCGCCGTCGGCCAGCGGCTCACGCAGCCGCCAGACGGTGTGGTCCTTGCCGGGCACGGCCAGCGGGTTCACGCGGCCGTCGATCTCGACCGTGAAGTGGCTGGTGCCCCAGTGCGTGGACGAGAACTCCAGCGCCAGATCGCGGCCGGTGAAGCGTGCCCGCAGCTCGCTGCCGCTCCAGGCCATCAGCTTGGACGAGGGCAGGGGCCCGGCGCCGACGCGCCCCACCCAGCGCAGTTGGGGATCGTTGGCGGGGATCAGGCCGGGGCGGTTGGTGGGCGACTCGCGCACGAAGTCGCTGGCGCGCAGCGCGGGCGGCAGGATGCCGGCCGACATGACGGCCAGGAGGCTGGCCGGGCGGCCGCTGCCGGCCCATTCGTCACGCTTCACGCGCACCTGCAGCAGGTGGGCGGTGGGTTCGAGGTCGCGGCCGACGACCTTGTAGTGCCAGCCGAGGTAGCCCTTGCGGTCGGCGACATGGCCTTGCAACGTGACCCAGGGGCCGTCGTCCACGCGGGCTTCGAGGTTGCGGTAGTGCTCGCTCTCGGCGTGGAAGACGGCGACCTCGCTGCCGTAGACGAGGAAGCGGGCCTCGGCATCGTTGGCTTTGCTGACCCAGCCGGGCTGCTGGCCGGTCCATTCGGGGTGTACCTCGCCGCCGCGCTCGAAGCCGCGCACCTGGTAGGGCTTGAGCGTGTCGCCGGTCAACAAGCGGGTGAACTCATGCGCACGGCCGTGGAGCGGTTCGGGCACGGGCGCTGCAGCGACGGCAGGTGTTCGTGCTGCAGCGCGCAGCGTCTCGGCCAGCGCCAGCGCGATGCGCTGGTGGCCCATGCCGTTGGGGTGCACCGGCTCGTCGTAGAGCGACGCCCAGCGGTCCTGGCCGGTCTCCACGCGCGCCTGCATCCAGCGGCCGAAGTCCAGCGCCGTCAGGCCGTAGTGGGCCGCCAGCTTCAACTGGATCTCCACCGCGTCACGCGCCTGGTTGCCCTGCTGGGTCAGGCCCAGCACGACCACGGCGGGTGGCTTCTTCGCGGCCAGCAGCTTGCGCAGGATGGCCTCGTAGCTGCTGCCGCGCACGCCGGGGTCCAGCCATTGGTCGTTGACGCCGAACTCGACGATGACGAGATCGGGCGACTTGTCCAGCACCTGGGACTGCAGGCGCTGCACACCGGCCGCCGAGTCTGTGCCGCTGACACCGGCATTGATCAGCTTGACCTTGGGCCCGAGCGACTTCGCCAGCAGCGCCGCCCAGCCCTTCTCGCGTGGCGGCTGGGCCGCGTAGCCGGTGGTGATCGATCCACCCAGGGTGGCGAGCGTGATGGGCTCGCCAGCCTCCAGCCGCTTCATGACCGCTTGCAGCCGCGGTTCCGCGTGGGCGATCACCGGAAGCATCAGTGACACGGCCAAGCCCAATCCTTTCAACCAGTCCATATCAAACCTTTTTTGGCGCCCTGGCCGAGTTGCAGCGGCAGGTTCGGCTCGGCGGCGGCGCCCGGGCGCTTGAGCGTGGTCGCTGGAACCACGTTGTCTCTAGTTGTT
Source organism: Pelomonas parva (assembly GCF_043555835.1). Lineage (NCBI taxonomy): Bacteria > Pseudomonadati > Pseudomonadota > Betaproteobacteria > Burkholderiales > Sphaerotilaceae > Roseateles > Pelomonas parva. Next base: position 806,675 of record NZ_JBIGHV010000002.1, read on the forward strand.
TACTAAACGGCAGGGATTATGGGCGCAGTTTTGGCGCCGGCGCCGAGTGTGTCGTGTGCAAAACATCGGGACTATCCCCGAGTGCGGTCGCAAATATAGAGAAACAGAATGCGCAACAAAACAATGTTTAGCTTTGCCGGTGGGCGGAGCAGGAGACGGGCCGCAAGCCACCTGGGCGCGGCGCATGGCGGAGCGCTTCGCGGCCCGCCGGAGTCTCCCGCCGCAGGCCGGCTGTGCGACTGACGACTGACACGACGTGAACTCTCAACGACTGACTGAACTCCATGACGGCTGGCTGCTGGCCGAGGTGCCCGACGGCCTCGACGGCGCTGCATTGACAGCGTTGCCAGCCGACGCCTGGCTGCCCGCCGCCGTGCCCGGCACGGCCCATGGCGCGCTGCTGGCGGCCGGGCGCATCCCCGACCCGTTCTACGGCCGCAATGAGGCCGAGCTGGCCTGGGTGGCCGAGCGTCGCTGGGCTTGGCGCCTGGGCTTCGATGGTGGCGAGCTGGCCGAGCGAGAGGAGCTGGTCTTCGACGGCCTGGACACCTATTGCACGGTCTGGCTCAACGGCGAGAAGCTGCTGCAGTCCGACAACATGTTCGTGCCGCAGCGTGTTGATGTCCGCTCGCGCCTGAAGCCGGGCCGCAACGAGCTGCTGCTGTGCTTCGAGCCGGCGCTGGCCGAGGCCCGCAAGGTCGAGGCGGTGCATGGCAAGCGCGCGCTCTGGAACGGCGACAGCGCCCGCCTGCACGCCCGCAAGGCGCAGTACCACTTCGGCTGGGACTGGGGCCCGGAGCTGATCACCTGCGGCCCGTGGCGGGCTGTGCGGCGGGACAGCGGCGCGGCGCGGGTGGCCGACCTGCACTGCCGCAGCGAGATCGATGTGGCCGCACGCACGGCGACGCTGCAGGTGGCAGCCCGGCTGCAAGGTGCCTGCGCGCGTTGCAACTTTGAACTGCTGGACCCGCTGGGTCGTTGCGTGGCCTCGCGTGTCGTGCCGGCGGTTGGTGATGTGAGCGCCACGCTGGCCGTCACCGACGCCCAGCTCTGGTGGCCGCTGGGCCTGGGCGCGCAGCCGCTGTACACGCTGGTGGCCCAGCTGCAGGACGACCAGGGCCGTGTGCTGGCCCAGGACAGCCGCCGCATCGGCCTGCGCACGCTGCGCCTGGTGCAGGCGCCGGTCGAGGGCGAGGCGGGCTCAAGCTTCCACTTCGAGGTCAACGGCCAGGATCTCTTCGCCGGTGGTGCCAACTGGATACCCGACGACAACCTGCTGGAGCGCATCACGCCGGCCCGCTACCGCGAGCGCGTGGCGCAGGCGGCGGCGGCCCACATGAACATGCTGCGCATCTGGGGCGGCGGCATCTACGAGCACGAGGCCTTCTACGAGGCCTGCGACGAACTGGGCATCCTCGTCTGGCAGGACTTCATGTTCGCCTGCGGCATCTACCCGGCCAACGAGGCCTTCCAGGCCAGTGTGCGCGCCGAGGCCGAGGCCGCAGTGAAGCGCCTGCGCCACCACGCCTGCATGGCGCTCTGGTGCGGCAACAACGAGGACTACATGATTGCCGAGTCCCAGGGCCTGGCCGGCCCCGGCATCCCGGCGGAGCGCTTCGAGGCGCGGGCGATCTACGAAAAGCTGCTGCCCGAGGTCTGCGCCGCGCTGGACCCAGACCGCGCCTACTGGCCGGGCAGCCCGTTCACACCTGGTGCCGATGTGAAGTCCTCCGACGTGACCGTGGGCGACCGCCACAGCTGGGAGGTCTGGCACCAGCAGATGCTGCCCTACCAGCGCTACGGGGATGTGCAGGCGCGCTTCGTCAGCGAGTTCGGCATGCAGTCGTATCCGTCGCTGGCGTTGCTGGAATCGGTGTTACCCGAGGACGAGCGCTTCCCCGAGAGCCGCACCGTGCAGTGGCACAACAAGGCCGGTTCGCCCACCGGGCCGGACGGCCATCGCCGCCTGGCGGTCTACCTCGCCGACAACCTGCGCGTGGGCCCGACGCTGGCGGATCACGTCTACGCGACGCAGTTCGTGCAGGCCGAGGCGATGCGCGTGGCCTACCAGGACTTCCGCCGCCGCTGGCAAAAGCCCGGCGCGCGCGCGGTGGGCGGCGCGCTGGTCTGGCAGCTCAACGACTGCTGGCCGGTGACGAGCTGGGCGTTGATCGACTCGGCCGGCACGGTCAAGCCGGCCTGGCATGCGGTGCGCCGTGCGCTGGCGCCACTGGCCGTTGCGGTGCGGCTGGAAGCGGGCCAGGCGCGGCTGGCCGTCATGAACGGCGGCATGCGAGGCCTGGCGCTGGCGCTGCAGCTGCGCGTCTTCGCGCTGGACGGCCGGCAGCTTGCCAGCGCCAGCCTGACGCAGGAGGCGCCGGCGTCGTCGAGCGTCGAGCTGCTGCAGCCGCTGCCGGCCTTCGAGGGCCCGGTCGTCGCGGAGCTGTGTGCGCTGGACGGCGACGGCCGCGAACTCGCGCGCGACTGCGCCTGGACCGAGCCGTTCAGGTTCTACCGCCTGGGCGGCGCGCGCATCACTGTGGAGCTTGAGGGCCAGTCGCTGTTGCTGCATACCGATCGTCCGGTCAAGGGGCTGTGGCTTGCCGGCAACGGCCTGGCGTTGGAGGACAACTTCATCGATCTCGTGCCCGGCGCAGCGCGCCGCGTTCATTCGAGGATAGCGATAACAAACGTCATCCGTGCCGTCGCGCTGGACCATGCGGCGTGGCAGGTTCGCGGCACAGATAGAGGAGGCGCACTCCAGGCGGAATGAGTGAATCCCCTGTCGCTGATTGCCCTGATGTGATTGGGCACAGCATTTGTTACCGTTACCAAAACGACGTTGGCGAACCAGCCGGCAGTCACCACAGGAAGCCCCGCAAAGGCCGAATGTTTCCCACCAAAGAGGAGCAAACGAGGATGAGACATTTCAAGCAAACCACGCTGTCGCTAGCAGCGGCCCAGGCCTTGATGGTTCTGGCCCTGCCGGCGATGGCACAGCAGGCGCCCGCTGCGGCGGCGTCCGCACCGGGCAAGGCACAGACGCTGGAGACGGTGATCGTCTCGGGCCAGCGCGCAGCGCTGCAGTCGGCGCAGAAGCTCAAGCAGGACTCCGACGAGATCGTCGACTCCATCGTTGCGGACGACATCGGCAAGCTGCCGGACCGTTCCGTCAGCGAGGTGCTGCAGCGCATCGTCGGCGTGTCCATGGACCGCGTGATGGCGCGCGGCGACCCGATGCGCTTCTCCGTCGAAGGCTCGGGCGTCATCATCCGTGGCCTGACCTATGTGTCGTCGCAGCTCAATGGCCGTGAGAGCTTCTCCGCCAATGGTGGTCGGGGCCTGAGCTTCGAAGACGTGCCGCCCGAGCTGATGGCCGGCGTGGACGTCTACAAGAACCCGTCCGCAGAGCAGATCGAAGGCGCCATCGGCGGCCTGGTCAATCTGCGCACCGCGCTGCCCTTCGACTACAACGGCTTCAAGGCGGGCCTGGGTGTGTCGCTCACGAAGAACGTGCTGCGTGACAACCAGAAGCCGACCGTTTCCGGCCTGCTGTCCAACACCTGGAACACCGACATCGGCAAGATCGGTCTGCTGATCCACGCGGCCGACTCCAAGAGCTCGACTCGCACCGATGGCATGGCCGTCGACCCCTACTTCCGTAGAGTGGATCGCTGGACCAACCCGGCCGACTCGAACAACGCCTACTACCGGCCGACGACAGAGAACCAATGGTTCCCCAAGGCGATGGGCTGGCAGACGCTGGCCTACGACCGCGCCCGCCGGGGCACGTATGTCGCCGGCCAGTGGAAGAAGGACACGCTGCAGGCTGCGATGACCTACTTCCGTTCCAAGTACGACTTCTATTGGGATGAAAGCTCCATCGCCAGCCAGGCGGACCCGTACTCGTCGGTCGTATCGGATGCGACGTGGGGCAGCAACGGCGCGCTGCTGAAAGGCACCCTCACCGATCCCCCGAAGGGCGGCATTCCCTTCAATGCCAATACGCGCTTTTCCAGGAGTGCTTCGGACACGAAGGAGACGACCTTCAATCTGGTGTGGACGCCCACTACCCAGTGGCGGATTGCCAACGACTTCCAGTTCATCGAGTCAGAGACAAACACCATCGACTCGACCGTGGCGACCGGTATCAACATGCCCAAGCAAACCTTGGACATGACCGGCGACCTGCCGCGCCTGGTGCTGGATGCGGCGGACCAGGCTTACCTGGCCGACCCCTCCAAGTACTACTGGGGCTTCACCATGGAGAGGCTGTCGGAGAGCAAGGCCAAGCAAAAGGCGTGGAAGGGCGACGTCAAGTACGCCTTCGACCACCCGGTGCTGCATGACGTGCGCTTCGGCCTGCGCTTCACCGACCGTGACGTGGTCAACAAGGTGCCCCGTTGGTACAACTGGCAGGCGGTGTCGCAGACTTGGCAATCCGCCGAGTTCGACCAGGGGGCCGTTGGCCAGAGCTGGGACTGGCACCCGATCAAGAGCCTGGCCTACCTCAATCGCTTCGGCGGTCAAACGCAGGTCAAGCCGTTCAACAACTTCATGAACGGCAAGAACAACGTCGCATCGCTGGTGCTGCCGACGATGGCGGTGGCCGCGAACTACCCCAGCTCCTACTCGGAACTGCACAGCTACTACACCACGCTGTGCGAGGAGTACAAGGCCGAGAAGATCTCGAAGGGCGGCAATCCCAGCAACAGCTGCAACCCGGCGTTCACCCCGCCCGTGCCCGGTGCGGTCTCGGCGCGCGACAACACGCAGCACGAAACCACCAAGACGGCCTATGCGCAGCTGCGTTTCGGGTTCGATGAGTGGAACGTGCCTGTCGACGGCAATGTGGGTCTTCGTGTCGTCAACACCAAGTACGACGCGGCGGGCTACCAGTCGCTGAACTATCAAGCGACCGATGCCGTGACCGGCCCGTTGACCGGCGGCCCCATTCCCGTGTTCACCGGCTACCGGCAGCCGCTCGAGACAAGCAACAGCTACACGGACGTTCTGCCCAGCCTGAATCTGCGTTGGAAGTTCAACGACAAGATGCAGCTGCGGTTTGCGTACGCGAAGGCGGTCGCACGCCCTGACATCAGTGCGCTGCAGCCGAACCTGATCCTCGACGCCGGCAGCGCCACTGTCCGGACCATCGTGGATCAGGCGGGGGATCGCCAAAACTATGTGGACGATCTCCGCAACCGCGGCCAGGCCTTGGGCAACCCGATGTTGAAGCCGGTCAAGTCCGACCAGTTCGACGTGTCTGCCGAGTGGTACATCGACAAGGCCAGCTCGGTGACGATGGCTGCCTTCAACAAGCGGCTCAAGGACGTGATCGTCAACCAGGTCGGCATCCTGACGGCGCCGGACAACACCGGCAAGGTGTACGAGTTCGCCTACTCGACGCAGGTGAACGGTGCCAAGGGTTGGGCGCGCGGCGTGGAGTTTGCCGTGCAGCACTTCTTCACCGGGCTGCCGGGCTTGCTCCAAGGCCTGGGTGTGCAGGCCAACATGACCTACGTGGACAGCAAGCAGAAGCGCTACAACGCCGTCGGTGGCAACGAGTGGTGCAGCAGCGCCGCTGACGGCCGCAACCTGAGCCTGTTCGTCAACGGTTGCGACACCAACGGTCAGGCCTACGGCGACCACCCGCTGCCCAACCTGTCGCGCAAGGCGTTCAACCTGGCTGTTTTGTATGACCACGGCCCGATCTCGGCGCGCGTGGCCTACTCATGGCGCGGCAAGTTCCACAACGGCGTGGCCTTCCCGGACAACACCGGCCCCAACCAGACCAACGGCCTGAATGCCAATCCGCAGAGCCCGCAGTACGGACGCAACAACATGCCGCTGGGCCTGCCGATCTGGACGGCTGACTTTGGCCAGCTGGATGCCGGCGTGCAGTACAAGTTCAACGACAAGCTGACGTTCTCGCTCGAAGGTCAGAACCTGACCGACGCGGTCTACAAGCAGTTGATGCAGCAGCACATCGGCTTCACGGGCCGGACCTGGTTTGTTTCGGGTCCGCGCTACACGGTGTCGGCACGGTTGAACTACTGAACGAAGCCGGGTTTTTCCCGGTTCCACACAGGCCTGGCGCTGCGGCGCCGGGCCTTTTTTTTGGGTTAGTGTCGTACCGACAACGAGAGGGCTCCCATGGAGAAACAACGCATGCCTGACGGCGGACCGCTGCGCCGTATCGTCATCGTCGGTGGCGGCACCGCGGGCTGGATGGCGGCAGCGCCGCTGGGCCAGTTGCTGGGCGGCGGCGACCACGCCGCGAGCTGCGAAATCGTGTTGGTCGAGTCGCCCGAGATCGGCACCGTCGGCGTCGGCGAGGCCACGCTGCCCACGATCCGCTACTACAACAATTCGCTCAAGCTGGACAACGCGGAGTTCATCCGCAAGACGCAGGCGAGCTTCAAGCTGGGCATCGAGTTCAAGGACTGGGGCCACCTCGGCAACCGCTTCTTCCACGGCTTCGGCGAGTTCGGCCCGTCCATCCTGAACCGCTCCTCCGTTTCCCACTGGCTGCGCGTGCATGGCCAGGCTGGCGGGATGGGCTACGAAGACCTGTCCACCGCCACCGTGATGGCGCTGCGCAACCGTTTTGTGCCGCCGGACGGCGACGTGGCGTCCGCTGCCAACGCCTACTCCTTCGCCTTCCACTTCGACGCCGGCCTGTACGCCGCCTTCCTGCGCGACTACGCGATGGCACGCGGCGTCAAGCGCGAGGAGGGCACCATCGTCGACGTGTCGCTGCGCCCCGGCGACGGCTTCGTCACCGCCGTGACGCTGGCCGACGGCCGGCGCATCGAGGGCGACCTGTTCATCGACTGCTCGGGCTTTCGCGCGCTGTTGATCGAAGGCGTGTGCAAGGCCGGCTATCACGACTGGAGCCACTGGCTGCCCTGCGACAGCGCCCAGGCCGTGCCCTGCGCGCGCGTGGAGCCGCTGACGCCCTACACCACGTCCACGGCCCGCAGCGCCGGCTGGCAGTGGCGCATCCCGCTGCAGCACCGCACCGGCAACGGCCACGTCTACTGCAGCGGCTACACCAGCGATGAGGAAGCTGGCCAGGTGCTGATGCGCAACCTCGACGGCGCGGCGCAGGCTGACCCGCGCCAGTTGCGCTTCAAGACCGGCATGCGCAGGAAGGCCTGGGACAGGAACGTCGTCGCCATCGGCCTGTCGTCGGGCTTCCTGGAGCCGCTGGAGTCCACCAGCATCCAGCTCATCATGGACGGCATCGGTCGGCTCATCGAGTTGTTGCCAGACCGCCGCTGCGACGCCCAACTCGCGGCCGAATACAACCGCCGCATGACCCGGCAGTACGAGTCCATCCGCGACTTCATCGTGCTGCACTACAAGCTGACCACACGCGACGACAGCGAGTTCTGGCGCTACTGCGCGGCCATGCCCATCCCCGACGATCTGACGCACCAGATCGAGATCTTCCGCCGCAGCGGCCGCGTCGCCATCCTGGACCCGGACAGCTTTGCCGAGCCCTCCTGGGTGTCGCTGTTCCTGGGCCTGGGGCTGTGGCCGGAGCGCCATGACCCGCTGCTAGCGCAGATCGACGAGCAGGTGCTGCGAGGGCACTTTGCCCAGCTGCGCACGGCCATCGCCAAGACCGTGGACGCCATGCCCGACCACGGCGCGTTCATCAACAGGCATGCCAAGGCACCCGCGATGGAGATGCGCGCATGAACGACCAAACCATTCGCCGCATCGTCATCGTCGGCGGCGGCAGCGCCGGCTGGATGGCCGCCGCACCGCTCAGCCAGATGTTCGGCACGCAGCCCGGCGGCCCCGCCAACCCCGTGGGCTGCGAGATCGTGCTGGTCGAGTCGGCCGACATCGGCACCGTCGGTGTCGGCGAGGCCACGCTGCCCAGCATCCGCTACTACAACGATGCGCTGGAACTCGATAACGCCGAGTTCATGCGCAAGACCCAGGCGAGCTTCAAGCTCGGCATCGAGTTCAAGGACTGGGGCCACCTCGGTAGCCGCTTCTTCCATGGCTTCGGCGGCTTCGGGCCGCCCATCGTCAACCGCTCGTCGGTGGCGCACTGGATGCGGTTGAACCGCGCGGGCGGCATGCCCAGCTACGAGGAATGGTCCACCGCCAGCGTGATGGCGCAGCGCAACCGTTTCGTGCCGCCCGTGGACGGGCCGCCGTCGGCCGCCAATTCGTATTCCTACGCCTTCCACTTCGACGCCGGCCTGTACGCGAACTTCCTGCGCGACTACGCGATCGCGCGCGGCGTCAAGCGCGAGGAGGGCACCATCGTCGACGTGTCGCTGCGCCCCGGCGACGGCTTCGTCACCGCCGTGACGCTGGCCGACGGCCGGCGCATCGAGGGCGACCTCTTCATTGACTGCTCGGGCTTCCGCGCGCTGCTGATCGAGGGCGTGTGCAAGGTCGGCTACGAAGACTGGACCCACTGGCTGCCCTGCGACAGCGCCCAGGCCGTGCCCTGCGACAAGGTGCTGCCGCTGACGCCGTACACGACGTCAACGGCACGCAGCGCGGGCTGGCAGTGGCGCATCCCGCTGCAGCACCGCACCGGCAATGGCCATGTCTATTGCAGCGGTTACACCAGCGACGAGGATGCCGGCCGCGTGCTGATGAGCAACCTCGACGGCGCCCCGCAAGGCGAGCCGCGCCAGCTGCGCTTCAAGACCGGCATGCGCAAGCGCATCTGGGAGAAGAACGTCGTGTCCGTCGGCCTGTCCTCAGGCTTCCTGGAGCCGCTGGAATCGACCAGTCTGTCGCTGGTCATCCATGGCGTCAGTGCGCTGGTGGAGCTGTTCCCGGACCGCAAGTGCGAGCCGCATCTGGTGGACGAATACAACCGCCGCATGTCGCGCCAGTACGAGTCCATCCGCGACTTCATCATCCTGCACTACAAGGAGACCCACCGCGACGACAGCGAGTTCTGGCGCTACTGCGCGGCCATGCCCATCCCGGACACGCTGGCCCACCAGATGGACAACTTCCGCCGCAACGGCCGCGTCGTCATCCTGGATCGTGACAGCTTCGGCGAGGACTCGTGGTACTCGCTCTACCTGGGCTTGGGCATGAAGCCGGAGGCGCTGGACCCGCTGCTGGCGCAGGTGGACGAGGCCACGCTGCGGGAGCACTTCAAGCGGCTGCACATGGCCATCTCGAAGACGGTGGACGGCATGCCGGACCACGCGGCCTACTTGCGCCACCTGGTCGGCACGCGCTGAGGTTCAGCGGCCTGCGCGTTCTTTCAAGAAGTCCGCGTAGGCCAGCGCACTCCGCTTGAGCGTGCGCTTCTGCGTCTCGAAGTCCACGTGCACGAGGCCGAAGCGGCGCTCGTAGCCGAAGGCCCATTCGAAGTTGTCCATCAGCGACCAGACGAAATAGCCGCGCACGTCCACGCCGTTGTCCATCGCCCGCGAGCAGGCGGCGAAGTGGCTCTTCAGATAGGCCTGGCGCTGCAGGTCGTTGACCTCGCCGCCTTCGACCTTGTCGTGGCTCGACATGCCGTTCTCGGTGATGTAGAGCGGCGGCAGGTTCGCGTAGTCGCGCTTGAAGGCCTCGAACAAGTCCTGCAGGCCTTGCGGGTAGACCTCCCAGTCCATCGTCGTGCGCTCCACCTCGGGGTGGCGCACCCAGTCGATGGTGTCCGGGCCCTTGGAGGCGAGCACGGCGCGGCTGTAGTAGTTGATGCCGAGGTAGTCGATGGGGCGCTTGATGATGTCCATGTCGCCGTCCAGCACCAGCGGCTCACAGCCCTTCCACAGGCGCCACAGGTCCTTGGGGTACTCGCCCTTGAGCAGCGGGTCCAGCACCCAGCGGTTCTGGTAGGTTTCGAACAGCAAGGCGGCGTCGCGGTCCTCGGCCGTGTCCTTGTCGGCATAGCCCGGCGCGCAGTTGATGACGATGCCGTGCAGCGCCTGCGGCGCGTTGGCGCGCAGGATGGGCAGCGCCAGTCCGTGGCCCAGCAGCAGGTGGTGCATGGCCTGGGCGGCCCAGCGGTTGGATTTGAGGCCGGGCGCGTGGTGGCCGTCGCCGTAGCCCAGGTAGGCCGAGCACCACGGCTCGTTGTGCGTCGTCCAGGCGGCCACGTCGCCGCGCCCGGCCAGTTCGCGGCTCATCAGGTCCGCGTACTCGGCGAAGCGATAGGCGGTGTCGCGGTTCAGCCAGCCGCCGCGGTCTTCCAGGTACTGGGGCAGGTCCCAGTGATAGAGGGTGACGAAGGCCTTGATGCCGCGCGCGCCCAGGCCGTCCAGCAGGCGCTTGTAGAAATCAATGCCCTTGGCGTTGGGCTTGCCGGCCTCGTCCATGACGCGCGGCCAGGCGATGGAGAAACGGTAGGCGTCCACGCCCAGGCGCTTCAGGATGTCGAGGTCTTCGTCGAGGCGGTTGTAGTGGTCGCAGGCCACGTCGCCGTTCTCGCCGCGCAGCACCTTGCCGGGCGTGGCGCAGAAGCGGTCCCAGATGGATTCGAGCCGGCCGTCCGCGTGGGCCGCGCCTTCGATCTGGTAGGACGAGGTGCCGGCGCCGAAGATGAAGCCGGGGCGGCGCATGGCCGAGCCGGCCGGCGGAGAAACGAGGTCGGCGAAGGAGGCGACAGGCGAGGTAGTCAGGGCCATGGATTGAGCGTCGAAGGTCAGGAAGACGGCGGCAGCGCCTGCAGGGCGTCGCGCCACGGGGTCAGGGCTTGCGGGTGGGCCGGCAGAGGCCCTCGCACGCCGCAGATGAAGGAGGCGTAGCGGTTGGCCAGCACCAGCGTGGCCGGCAGGTCACGATCAAGAGCAAGGCCGGCCAGCAGCAGCGCGGTGAAGGAGTCGCCCGCGCCAACGGTGTCGACGACGTGGGGCTGCGGCTCGCCCGGCCCTTGTGCCAGCAGCACACCGCCTGGGCCGTAGAAGCGCCAGCCGTCGGCACCGCAGGTCAGCACCACGCGTTGCAGCGCAAAGCGATCCATCAGCGATGCCACCTGCGCAGGCTCAACGCCGGCAGCGCCAAACCAGTGGGCCAGCCGCGCCAGTTCCTCGTCGTTGACCTTGACCCAGTCGGCCAGCATCAGCGACTCGGCGGCGAACTGCGGGTTGTCGGTGCCCGGGCGCAGGTTCAGGTCCAGGAAGCGCAGGCCGGTGAAGGACTTGGCCAGCGCGCGGATGGCGGCGCGCGACACGGGGTGGCGCTGGACCAGGCTGCCGAAGTAGAGGATCTCGGCCTGAGCGCCGGCCAGCGCCGCCCGGGCGGGTTCCAGGTCCAGGTGATCCCAGGCCGCGTCGGCATGGATCTCGAAGCTGTGGCCGCCGCCCGGGCGCTCGTGCACGCTGACGCGGCCGGTCGCGCGTGTCTCGTCACGCTGCAGGCCTTGGTCGGCGAGTTCATAGCGCCGCGCGCTGTCCAGCACCAGACGACCGTTGTCGTCGTCAGCGGCTATGCGGCTGATGAAAACGGCCGGCACGCCCAGCGTGGCCAGCGACCGCGCGACGTTGAACGGCGCGCCGCCGGCCACGGGGCCGTCATGGAATTCGTCCACCAGGGCTTCGCCCAGGACGGCAATGGAGCAGGGAGGCATCGGCAGCGGGAAAGGGAGAGAATTATTCTAGGCAACAATAATTGTTTAGTGAACAATCGGCAACGAGGACGATCCCGCATCACCCCGCCCAACCCGGTGGGTGGCCGGTGAAACGGGCGCTGAGGGGCGTCACCTCGGCGGCAGTGCCACAATCGCGGCGCTTTTCGAAGCACTAAACAACAGCGGAGTTCGCGGCATGGCCGACAAGCGGGGGGTGACGATTCGGGAATTGGCCCAGGCGGCGGGGGTGTCCATCGGCACCGTCTCGCGCGCACTCAAGGGCCAGCCGGGATTGTCCGAGCAGACGCGCAGCCAGGTGCTCGAAGTGGCGCAGCAACTGGGCTACGACACGGCCAAGCTGCGCACCGGCAAGCCGCGCCGCATGCTGTTCATCTACAGCCGCCACCTCGGTTCGCTGGCCAACAACCCGTTCTATTCCTATGTGCTGCACGGCGCCGAGACGGCCTGCCGCGAGGCCGGCGTGCCGCTGAGCATCATGTCGGTGGTGGCGGGCGACGACATCGCCGGCCAGGTGCGCCGCCATGAGGTCGATGCGCTGCTGGGCGCTGGCTATTTCGACCCCGAGACCATGGAGGCCGTGCGCCGCTGCGAGCTGCCGCTGGTGCTCGTTGACCACTTCTACCCCGGCGTGCGCTGCATCAACGACGACAACCAGCTGGGCGCCTGGCTGGCCACGCGCCACCTGCTGGAGGGCGGCTCGCAGCGCGTGGCGGCCATCTTCGGGCCGCCGACTCACTACTCGGTGTCGCTGCGCGCCAAGGGCTTCCGCCGCGCGCTGTTCGAGGCCGGGCGGCTGTTCGACCCCGACTACGAGGTCACGCTCGACCCGGTGATGGACTACCGCGAATCCGGCCGCGATGCGATGAGCCGGCTGCTGGCGCTGCCCGAGCCGCCCGACGCCGTCTTTGCCTACAACGACTCGACGGCCATGTACGCCATCGAGCTGTGCCGGGAGCGCGGCCTGCGCGTGCCGGAGGACATCCGCTTCGTCGGCTACGACGACATCGAGGAAGCCGCCCACTGCAAGCCGCCGCTGTCCACCGTCAAGATGGACAAGGAAGCGCTGGGCCACATGGCGGCCCGGGCGCTTGTCGAGGGCGACGTGGAGCCCAGCGAGGCCTCGCTGCCGGTGGAGCTGGTGGTGCGCGAAAGCTCGCGCATCGCCGCGCCCGTGGCCGCTGCGGCGCCAGCGCGCAAGGCCAAACGCCAGCCGGCCACCGCCGAGCCGCGCTGATCTCTCTCAGGTCTTACCCGCTTTCCATTAGTCCAGCAGTCGCACGAAAATATCTCTGTTTACTAAAACGCGTCGCAGCAAGCGGCCGAGGAGACAGAGAACGTGATTGCCGACAGTGACGGGGCCACCTTGCCCCTGACGCAGCGCCCGGGCGCGCCCGCAGCCTCCAGCACGACGACGTCGGACGCCGACCGCGTGCCGACGTCGCAGAAGGTCGGTTTCGGCCTCGGCTCCTTCCACGACATGTGGGGTCACTGGCTCTACCAGTCCCTGGTCTTCCACGTCTTCAACATCGGCCTGGGTGTGGCGCCGCAGCTGATCTCGATGGCCATGGGCATCAAGATCTTTGCGGATGCGGTGTCCGACGCGATGTTCGGCTGGATCTCCGACAACACCCGCAGCCGCTGGGGCCGGCGGCGCCCCTTCATCCTCGTCGGCGGCATCCTGACGGGCATCGGCCTGCCGCTGCTGTTCGCCGTCGGTCGGGGCTGGAGCGATACCGAATACTTCATCTTCCTCCTCGTCTCGACCTGCCTGTACGCGCCGGTCATGAGCTGCTTCGCGATGCCCTGGAACAGCCTGGGCGCCGAACTCACGCCGGGTTACCACGAGCGCACGCGCGTGATGTCCATCAAGAACGCGATCCAGAAGATTCCGGAGCTGGGCATGTTCGTCGCCGCGCAGTTCACGACGCTCTACTTCTTCCACGACGCCAGCGGTAAGCCCGACATCCTGCTGGGTGCCCAGGTCTACACCGCCATCCTGGGCGGCATCCTGGTGGTGCTGGCCATCGTCATCTTCTCGCTGACGCGCGAGCGCTATTACGAGAGCTTTGTCGCCAAGAGCCGGCAGCGCGTCCCCTTCAAGGACACCCTCTACCGCACGCTGAAGAACAAGCCCTTCCGCCTGATGCTGGGCACTATGCTGACCTACAACATGGCCACGGCGATGGTGGGCCTGCTGGGCTATTACGCGACCGTCTACTACGTCTGCGGCGGCGACGTCGTGGAGGCCACCAAGTGGAACTCGCTGATGGGCGTGGCCGGCCTGGTCAGCGGCCTCGTCGGCATCGCCTTCGCGGGCTGGGTGGCCAAGCGCTGGGGCAAGCGCAATGCGCTGATGACCGTGCTGTGGCTGGGCATCGCCGCCTTCATCGGCGACTGGTTCTTCTACAACCCGCAGCTGCCCTGGCTGCAGCTGTTCGCCAGCGGCGGCGTGGCCTTCATCGGCGCGGGCTTCTGGACGATCTACGGCTCGGCCATGGCCGACGTCATCGACCACGATGAACTCTCCAGTGGCCAGCGCCGCGAGGGCTCGTTCGCGGCCTGCGGCTCGTGGATCAGCAAGGTCGGCCTGGCCCTGGGCAACAGCGCCTCGGGCTGGGTGCTGGCCTTCACGGGCTTCAACGCCAAGCTGCCCGTGCAGGGCGAGGAGGCCATCTTCCTGATTCGTGTCTGCCTGTCCGGCATCCCCATCGTCGGCCTGCTGATCGCGCTGGTCGTCGTGTCGCGCTACTTCCTGACGGAGCAGCGCATGCACGAGATCCGCGCCGAACTCGAAGCCCGCCGCGGCACCGTTTAGTCCCCCCCCCCCCAACGGAGTTCTCCATGACATCAACCTGGCTGCGCCATGCGCTGCTGGCCGTGTTGACCTGCGCCGCCGCTTCAGCCGCGCAGGCGCAGATCGGCCACGAAACCCTCAAGCTCGACGCCCCCAAGCCCAACCTCGCGCCGACGCCGCCGATGGGCTGGAACTCGTGGAACAAGTTCAAGTGCGATGTCAGCGAGAAGCTGATCCGCGAACAGGCCGATGCGATGGTCGCCTCCGGCATGAAGGCCGCCGGCTACCAGTACATCGTCATCGACGATTGCTGGCAGAAGAGCCGCGACAAGGATGGCAACATCCAGGCCGACCCCGAGCGCTTCCCCAGCGGCATCAAGGCGCTGGCCGACTACGTGCACAGCAAGGGCCTGAAGTTCGGCCTCTACTCCGACGCCGGCGCGCTGACCTGCGGCGGCCGCCCGGGCAGCGCCGGCCATGAGTTCCAGGACGCGCGCCAGTACGCCAAATGGGGCGTGGACTACCTGAAGTACGACTGGTGCTACACCGGCCCGCGCAACCCCGAGGCGGCCTACACCATCATGGCCAAGGCACTGCGCGAATCGGGCCGTGACATCGTCTTCTCCATCTGCGAATGGGGCAACAGCCGCCCTGGCCGCTGGGCCGCCCCGGTCGGCCACCTGTGGCGCACCACGGGCGACATCTGGGATGCCTGGAAGGGCAAGAAGGAGTGGTCGCACGGCATGCTCGACATCCTCGACATGAATGCCGACCTGTGGAGCGAGGCCGCGCCGAATGGCTGGAACGACCCCGACATGCTGGAGGTCGGCAACGGCGGCATGACGCACACGGAGTACGTCAGCCACTTCTCGCTGTGGGCCATGCTGGCCGCGCCGCTGATCGCCGGCAACGACTTGTCCAAGATGGACGAGGCCACCAAGCGCATCCTGACCAACGCCGAAGTCATCAAGGTCGACCAGGACCCGCTCGGCCGTCAGGGTCGCCGCATCTGGCGCCAGGGCGACCTGGAGATCTGGGTGCGTCAGCTGGCCGGCGGCGACCGCGCCGTCGTGCTGTTCAACCGCGGCGACAAGCCGGCCGACATGGCCGTGACCTGGGACCAGATCGACCTGCCGGCCAAGCTGAAGGCCGACGTGCATGACCTATGGTCGGGCGCGAAGACCAAGAACGTCGCCGGCCGCCATGGCGGCACGGTGGCCAGCCATGGCGTGCTGATGTTCCGCATCTCTCCGGTTACGCCGTAGCGGCGGCGGCGCCGGGCCGGCGCGGGCCTCTGGCACAGTCCGGTCCCAACATGAGATCAGCATCAGCCCGGGCCAGTGGCCGCCTCAGCCAGTGGGACGACGCCAAGGGCTATGGCTTCATCACGCCCGAGGGCGGCGGCGCCAAGCTCTTCGTCCACATCAAGGCCTTCGGCCTGCGGCCGCAGCGGCCCTTCATCGGCGAACGCCTGAGCTACCGCGAAGGGCAGGACGCGCAGGGCAAGAAGCGCGCCGTCGACGTGCAAAGCCTGGAGCCGCGCGCCGCGCCGCCATCGCCCGCGCCGCGTGACGACGGCCGCGCGCTGCTGCTGATCCCGGCCTTTGCCTGCTTCGTGCTGGTCTGCCACCTGCTGTGGGGTGTTCCCAACTGGTTCTGGGGCGCCTACTCGGCCATGAGCACGGCGACCTTCATCGTCTACTGGATGGACAAGCGTGCCGCCACCCGCGGCGACTGGCGCGTGGCCGAGGGCTCGCTGCATGCGCTGTCCCTGGCCTGCGGCTGGCCCGGTGCGCTGCTGGCCCAGCATCTGCTGCGCCACAAGAGCGTCAAGCGCGAGTTCCGGCGGCTTTACTGGCTGACGGTGGTCGTCAACATCGCGGCCTTTGTCGCGGTCTTCACGCCGCTGCTGCGCTGACCCCATGAAACTGCTCGCATCGCTGCTCGCCTTGACCCTGCCGTTCACGGCCCTGGCCGAAGAGCCCGTCGTGCGGCTGGAAATCCGCACGATGCACCTGCGCAACGCCAGCGACATCGCGATGACCTACAACGTCATCTGCGACCAGCGCGGCTACACGCTGTTGGCCAGCATGTCGCCCAAGCACCGGCGCGCCACCGCCATCGCCTTGTTGATCGGTGAGGGGGCTGGCCTGCGCAAGGTCGACCTAACGCCCACCGAATTGGGGCAGCTGATGACGGACCGCACGGGCTTTGGCGAGCTGGGCTTCGGCTGCGGTGGCGACGGCCTGTACATGCGTTACCTGGGTGCAACGCTGGCCGACGACAAGGCGCCCGCCGTCGTCCAGGACGCGCTGTTCCGCGTCTCGGCAGATGGCGTCGTGTCGCGGGTGCCGCCGCCGGGCGTGACCGTCACGCCGCTGCGCTGAAGGCGAACTCGCCCAGTCCCTCGAAGGCCAGCGTGCCGCGCACCGGGCCGGTCCATGCGTGCAGCCCGCCCCAGGCGCCCGTCGTCACGACGGTGCCGGGCTTGATGGTGCCGCCGTTCCGCGTGGCGTGCTTCAACCAGGCGGGCAGCACGCCGGCCGGGTCGGCCAGCGAATGCCCGCCCGTGCGGACGATTTCCGGCTGGCCGGGCATGGCCAGGCGCCACGCCACATTCGCCCAGTCCAGCGCGCGCCACGGCTGCCACGGGCCCAGCAGCAGGCCGGCATTGCTCTGGAAGTCCGCCATGCGCAGCAGCGCCGGCGCATCAAGGCCCTCGGCCCAGCGCGAGGCCACCAGTTCGACGGCGATGCACATGGCCTCGGGCGAGCCATCCGCGCCGACGCGCAGCGCCACCTCGGCCTCCACGCCCAGCAGTGCCGTGCCGGCCACCGGGTTCACCGGCGAATGGCTGAACGGCCCCTGCGCGCTGGCGCCGCCGGACTTCCAGCGGTCGAGCGGCCAGCCCAAAGCGCGGGCGACGCCGTCCTGCACCGCATAGGCATCGGCCTCGTCGCGCACGGCGCCAGCCCAGTCGGCGGCGCGCAGTCGGGTGCCGTCCCGGTGGCAGGTGGCAAGGGCTTGGATCAGGGCTTCGGTCATGAGTGTGAGTGGGTGGCCGGATGACCGGACCGTAAGATGAAACTACGTGGGCGATGGGCCCGCGTGCAATGTCAACACTGCGGCGCAGCGCGCGACGCGACAGCATTTTCTGGGAACAGCATGGCACTGAAGTTGGGCTTGGTAGGCATCGGCAAGATCGCCCGCGATCAACACATTCCGGCGCTCGCCGCCGACCCGCGCTTCGAGCTGGTGGCCACGGCCAGCCGCAACGCCAGCGTGGACGGCGTGGCCAGCTTCACCAGCGTCGAGGCCATGCTGGCCGCAGTGCCCGAGCTGGACGCCATCTCCATCTGCACGCCGCCCCAGGCGCACTTCCAGGCGGCGCTGGCCGCGCTGCGCGCCGGCAAGCATGTGATGCTGGAAAAGCCGCCCGCGGCCACGACGCGCGAGATCACGCTGCTGCAGGCCGAGGCGGCCCGCCATGGCCGCACGCTGTTCCAGACCTGGCACTCGCGCTTCGCCGCTGGCGTGGACGCGGCGCGTGACTGGGTCAAGTGCCGCACGCTGACTGGCGGCACCATCGCCTGGAAGGAAGACGTGCACCACTGGCACCCGGGCCAGCAATGGATCTTCGACGCGGGCGGCCTGGGCGTGTTCGACCCCGGCATCAACGCGCTGTCGGTGCTGACCGAGGTGCTGGCCGAGGAAGTGGTCGTCAGCAAGGCCCTGCTGGAGTTTCCCGAGAACCAGCAGGCGCCCATCGCCGCGCGACTGGACCTGCGCACCGAGAGCGGTGTCGCGGTGGACACGGTGTTCGACTTCCGCCAGAAGGGCGAGCAGACCTGGGACATCGAGCTGGTGGCCACGACCGGCCGGCTGCGGCTGTCGCATGGCGGCGGCATGCTGGAGATCGACGGCCAGCCGGTGGCTGCCGACGACGCACTGGCGGGCGAGTACCCGCGCCTTTACGCACGCTTTGCCGAACTGTGCGCGGCGGGTCAGTCGGACGTCGACTGGCGGCCGTTCCAACTGGTGGCCGACGCCTTCCTAATCGGCGAGCGCCGCACGGTGGCGGCGCATCACGTCTAGCCGAACCTGAAGCTCGACGCGGTCACCCCGCCCATGAAGCCGGTCTCGTGATAGTTGCTGCTGGCCGTGTCGCCCTCGGCCGCGCCGGCGGCCACCATCAGCGGCAGCAGGTGCTCCTCGCGCGGATGGGCGATGCGCGCGGCCGGCGCCTGGGCCCAGGCCTGCAGGCGTGCGTCGCGATCCTTTGGCGAGGGCAGGGCGGATTGAAGCCAGTCGTCGAATGCGGCTGACGGCTCCCGGCCCTGCGCACCGTACAGCCGCAGGTTGTGAAAGCTGAAGCCGCTGCCGAGGATGAGCACGCCCTCGTCGCGCAGCGGTGCCAGGGCGCGGCCCAGCGCCAAGTGATCGGCCGGGTTCAGGCCGCGTTTCAGCGACAGCTGCACCACCGGCACGTCGGCGTCCGGGTACATCGGCACCAACGTGCAGAACGCGCCGTGGTCGAAGCCACGCTGGGCGTCGCGCGCGGCGGGCAGGCCGGCGGCCTCGATCAGCGCGACCACGCGCTCGGCCAGCACCGGGTCGCCCGGCGCCGGGTAGACCACCTCGTAGGTGTGCGCCGGAAAGCCGCCGTAGTCGTAGAGCATGCCGGGCGCGGCCGAGGTCATCACCGTGAAGGCGTCCTCCTCCCAGTGCGCCGAGATCATCAGGATGGCTTTCGGCTTCTCGGGCAGCGTGGCGGGCAGCGCCTGCAGGGAGGCCTCCAGCCGGGCATGCGCCCGCCGGTAGTCGCCGTCCATGAACGGCCAGGGGCCGCCGCCGTGGGAGAGGAAGAAGGTGGGTTGCTTCATGATGCGTCCAGCTTAGGCCGGCGCCGCCGCACCGAGGTTCAAGCGAGCTGCCGGCAGCGCTCAAACCGGCTGAACTGATAATCCGCGCCCCATGTCCCTGCCCACGCCGATTCCCGACACTGACGACGCCCTGCGCGTGGAGGACTACTTCCGCGACGGCACCGCGCCGGCCGAGGCGCTGCTGTGGTGGCAGCTGGAGCGCCAGGACGCGCTGCAGGCCGCGCTGCGGGCGCTGTTCCAGGGCTCTGCGGCGCTGACGCGGCTGCGGCTGTGGGTGTTCTTCGAGCTGATGGCGCTGCGCGAGTCGCGCCTGACGCGGGAGGCGCTGAACCAGGCCTTCCATGTGCTGCGCGATGAAGTACTGGACGGCGTGCTCAAGCGCTTCCGCGAGGCCGAGCTGCTGGCCTGGGACGCGACCGCGCAGACCTATGCCGTCACGCCGCTGGCCCAGCAGGTCGTGGGCCTGCTGCAGCCGCTGACGCAGGAGCAGTCGCCCGACGGCGACCTGGCTTCGCTGTTGGCCGGCGTGGCGGGTGCCCACCAGCTGGGCACCCTGCAGCCGGCGCAGCTGCAGCATTTGCTGGCGCAGCTGTCACGCCTGTACGACGAGTTTGCCGACGCCATCGCCAGCGGCAGCGAGTTCGCGCTGCGCCGCGCACGCACGCGCTTCGAGAAGGCGCTGACGCTGGTGGACCGCGCCGGCGAGGCGCTGGGCGCCATCATTGCGCAGGCCGAAGCCGCCGGTGATGCGCGACTGGAGCGCCTGGCTCGCGAGCTGGGCCTGGCGCAGGCGCGGCTGCTGGCGATGGCCAGCCAGTTCAACCGCGCGCTGCAGCAGGCGGACCGCCAGCGCGTGACGCTGGGCTCCACTGGCATCACGACGACCGACGTGCGCCGCTGGCTGCAGAGCCAGGGTGACCTGGCGTCGCTCATCAACGGCGCCTGGGAGCGGCCGGTGCACCCGGTGCTGGTGGCGCAGCGCGACCTGGTCGACACGGCGGAAGCCGAGTTCGAGCGCGACCGCCCCAGGCCCGCCGAGGCCGCCGCGCTGCCGCAAGGCCAGGCCGCGCCAACCGGCGAGCTGGCCGTCATGCAGCTGCCGCCCGACATGGACCAGATGCAGGCGCTGCTGAGCGCCTGGGCGGCCGAGCCGGTTGAGCGCGACCTGGCGCCCGCCATCCTCGGTGACAGCTACGCCCGCGCCGCCTACCGTGCCCAGCTGCTGCCGCTGCTGGGCGACGCGCAAGCCCGCCACCTGAAGGGCGCCACCGGCGACATGGCCCGCCAGCCGTGGTCGGTGCGCTGGTCCGCCGAACAAGGCCCCGTGGACGACGAGTTCGTCCGATGGATGAGCCGCGGCGTCCTCACTCCGGATACCCCATGAGCCCACTCGACGACTCCCAGCAACTTGCTGCGCAACTGCTGGCGCGGCGCTGGCTGCCGCGCAGCCACCCGCTCGTGAAACGCGCGTTGATCGACACCGAGCTGTGGAACCAGCTCGGCGCTCGGCTGGCCGGCGTCGGCCTGCAGCTGGTGGACAACGTGCATGCCGACCACATCTCGGTCGCCTTGCTGCGCCCGGCCGAGAGCGCCGTGTTCGGCGAGACCGGCCTGGCCGCCAACAACAACCTCGACCTGCCGCGCGATGGTGTGGCGTTGCTCGTCGTGCTGTGGAGCCTCATCGTGCTGCCCAAGCGCCAGCGCCAGGTCGCGCGCAGCGATGCCATCCACGCCGGCCAGGGCGAGATGTTCGCCACCGACAAGCCCATGCCGCAGGCCGCCAGCGTCGCGCCGCTGATCAGCTACCGCAGCCTGCTGGCCGACTTCGGTGACCAGCTCGGCAAGAAGCTGCGGCTGGACACCAACCTCAAGCTGCTGGAGCGCCACGGCTTCGTCACACGCCGGGGTGAGGACATTGCCGAGGGCCCGCTGCTGGACCTGCTGATCGACTACGACCTGCTGGCGCCGCGCATCCTCGATGGCGCCATGGGCGACGTGCTGGCCCGCGCCGGTCACCCGCTGCCGCGCCCCGACCAGGCCGAACAACAAGACATTGACGACTGATGTTCCACCTGCAATCGCTCGAACTGCTGCACTGGGACTACTGCCAGCGCGTTACGCTGCCGCTGGACGGCGCCATCATCACCATCGCCGGCCCCAACGGCTCGGGCAAGACCACGCTGCTGGACGCGATGCGCACGCTGCTGGGCCTGGAGTGCTCGGGTGGCCGCACCTACAAGACCTACGCCCGCCACGCCAACGCCGAGACGGCCTGGCTGCGCGCGCTGGTGGACAACCGGCCGCGCACGCGCCAGAACAGCAGCCGGCCGTTTGCCAGCTCGCTGCTGTACGCCGACCAGGTGACGCTGGCCTGCCGCATCGAGCGCCATGGCGGCGACTGGGTGCGCCGCTACACCATCCTGGACGGCGTGCACGAGATCGAGCAGCTCGCCGAGAAGGGCGACCGCGACTGGCTGGGCATCGAGGCGTGGAAGAAGCGGCTGGAAGCGGCCGGCCTCACGCGCGCCATCGGCCGCGTGCTGGCGCTGGAGCAGGGCCAGACCGACCGGCTCTGCGAGCTGTCGCCGAAGGAATTGCTGCGTCTCGTCTTCGAGGTGTTCGGCGACCAGGAGGTGCTGGACCGCTACGAGCAGGCTCGCAGCCATCAGCAGCAGCTGGGCAAGGAGGTCGAACAGGCCGGCGCCGAGCTGGCGCACACGCAGGCGCAGCTCAGTGACCTGGCCAACCGCGTCAACAGCCACCGCCAGTACCAGCTCAAGGTGCTGGAGCGTGAGCGCCTGGCCACCGAGGTGCTGCCCGTGCTGCGCTGGAGCGAGGCGCGCGAGCGCATCACCCGCGATGCACGCGAGCTGCACCGCCAACGCCTGTTCGCCTCCGGCGACGTGAAAGCGCTGAGCGACAAGCGCGCGGCTTTGCACAGCCTGTTCACGGCGCAGGAAGCGGCGAAGCAGCGGCTGAAGGCGCTGGAAGGCGAGCGCCGCGAAGCCCGTGCGGCGTTCGACGCTGCCCGCGAGGCCGAGCGGCCTGCCGAGGCACTGGTCAAGCGTGAGGACGAGCTGAAGGCGCTGGCCGACGTGGAGGCCGACGCCGCCGCTTTGACCGCACGCATGCAGGAGCTGGCCGGCGAGCGCGAGCGCCTGCGCGCCGACTACACCCGCGCCAGCGACAAGGCCTCGCGCGCCCAGACGCAGCTGGGCGAGCTGAGCGGCAAGCGCCTGCCCCCGCCGCCGCCCGAGGTCGCGCCGATGAAGCGCGCGCTGGACGATGCCGGCATCGCCCACTACCTCGTCGCCGACAGCATCGACATCGCCGACGAGACCTGGCGTGCCGCCGCCGAAGGTTTATTGCGTCCGTCGCGTTGGGTCGTCGTGCTGAAGCACCGCAGCGACGAAGGCCGCGCCTTCGACATCGCCGCCAAGCAGCGCTACCGCCACTACGTCGTGGCCGACACACAGGCCGTCGGCCAGGCGCCGGCCGGCTCGCTGCTGGCGGCGCTGAACGTCAGCGCACCGCTGCCGGCGTGGCTGGCGCGCCAGCTGGGCGGCATCCGCTGCGTCACATCGACGGAAGAGGGCGCCCAGGTCGGCGGCGAATGGATCACCACCGACGCCTACTACCGCGACGGCCGGGGCGGTCGCAGCGTCTTCGTCGAGCCGCGCGACCACCAGTTTGGCGCGTCCGCCGTCGATTCCCGCCGCGCCGCGCTGGAGGCCGAGCTGGCCCGCTGGGACGGCGAGCTGAGCCGCATCGCCAAGGCGCAGGCCGAGGTCGAGCGCCAGTTCAAGGACGTGCAGCGCGCGGCCGTGGGCCACAAGGCGGCGCAGGAGTTGAGCGAGCGTTCGGACGAGTTCGCCGAAGCCCGCGCACGCTTGCCGGTGCTGCGCCAGGCGCGCGCTGAAGCCGCCTCGCGCATGAGTGCCTTGGACAGCGAGCACGACCGCGTCGTACGCGACTCCACGCGCAGCGAGCAGGCCTATGAAGGCGCGCAGATCGCGCTGAAGGACGGCGAGGGCTCGGCTGCTGGCCGTCTGCGTGAACACGAGGCCAGGCGCGAGGCGCTGCGCAAGGCCTCGCAGGAGTCACGCAAGCAAAAGGGCCAGTTCCCCAAGTCCTGGGTCACGCCCATCGCGCTGGCTGCGCTGCGCGACGAGTTCGAGAACGCCCGCCAGGCCGAGATCCGCGCCCACCATGTCGACCAGGAACTGCAGACCGGCCACTGGGAGGTGGACGCCAGCGTCGTGGACCGCCATGCCCGCATGGCCGCCCAGGTGCACGAGCAGGACACGCAGCTCAGCGACCGCCGCGCCAGCAACGAGCTGGCCCGCATCGCCGCCTTCAACGCCCGCGAGCGCTACATCGACGTGATGCGCGCCACGGTGCGCCGCTACAAGAAGAACGTCGCCGAGCTGGGTGAGCTGGCGGGCACGACGGCCGAGGCCGTGCTGCCGCACCTGGACAACGACGACACGGTGCTGGCCCAGGCCGGCCTGCACGTGAAGTTCAACTTCGACGGCAAGGGCGAGGTGGGCCTGAACGACGGCGAGGCCTCGGGCGGCCAGCAGGTGCTGAAGAGCCTGATCCTGCTCGTGGGCCTGATGAAGGATGACGAGACGCCCGGCGGCTTCGTCTTCATCGACGAGCCCTTTGCCCACCTGGACGTGCGCAACATCCAGCTCGTCGGCCACTTCCTGCGCTCGACGCGCGCCCAGTACCTGCTGACGACGCCGATCACGCACAACGTCGAGGTGTTCGAGCCCAGCGAGATCACGCTCGTCACCAGCAAGAAGCCGCGCGGCGAACGCTGGGCGCCGCCGATTGCGGTGCTGGCGCGGCGGCCCGAAGTCTCGGTCTATGACTGACTGGGACCTGCCGTCGCCGTTCACGCTGGCGCTCACGCCCGCGGCCGAACACATCGACGGCCTGGGCCACACCAACAACGCCGTCTACGTGCAGTGGTGCGAGCAGGTCGGCTGGGCGCACTCCGAGGCGCTGGGCCTGTCACTGGCCGACTACCGCCGGCTGGACCGCGCGATGGCCATTCGCGAGGGGCATTACGACTACCTGCTGCCATCCTTCGAAGGCGAGGCCCTGGTGCTGAGCACCTGGCTGACGGGCAGCGACGGTAAGCTGACGATGGAGCGGCGCTTCCAGCTGAAGCGCGCGAGTGATGGCGCGACGCTGGTGCGCGGGCGCTGGGTGTTGGTCTGTATCGAGATCAGCAGCGGGCGCCCGAAGCGCATGCCGGCCGAGTTCGTGCAGATCTACGAAGCCGCCGTCGTCACGCCGCCAGCCCCGCGCGGCTGAACCAGTCCGCCAGGAACTCCACGCACACCCGCACCTTGGCCGATGCGGACAGCCGCGACGGGCACACGGCCCACACATCGGCCGGCTGGTGGTGGTCTGGCAGCACATGCACCAGCCGCCCGGCCGCCAGGTCGTCCTGCACGTCCCAGGTGGAGCGCAGGATGATGCCGTGGCCGTCCAGCGCCCATTGCCGCACGGCGCCGCCGTGGTTGGCCGACAGCGGCCCCGACACGCGCACCGACGCCGCGCCCTCGGGGCCGACGAGGTCCCAGCGGGCGAAGTCCTGGTCGCGCTCGCGGATGGGGATGCAGCGGTGCGTGCGCAGCTCGTCCAGCGTGCTCGGCGTGCCGTGCCGCGCCAGGTAGGCGGGCGACGCGCACAGCACGCGGCGGTTGCCGGCCACGCGCCGCGCGGTGACATGGCCTTCGTGCACATGACCCAAGCGGATGTCGAGCTGGAAGCCTTCCTCGATCAGATCCACCGGCCGGTCCAGCAGCTCCAGCTCGATGTGCAACTGCGGATGCTGCGTGGCCAGCGCCGACAACGCTGGCGCCAGATGCCGGCTGCCGAAGCCCGTGCTGCTGCACAGCCGCAGCTGGCCGGCGGGCGCGATGCGCTCCTGCGACAGCGCCTCGCCCAGCAGGTCCACGTCCTCGGCGATGCGGCGCGCCCAGGGCAGCGCCAGCTCGCCCTGCGGCGTCAGCGTGACGCTGCGCGTGGTGCGGTGGAACAGCCGCACCTGCAGCGCCGCCTCCAGCAGCGCGATGCGCTTGCTGATCAGCGCCTTGGACACGCCCAGCGTGCGCGCCGCCGTCGCGAAGCTGCCGTGCCGCGCCACGCCGCAGAACAGGCGCAGGTCGTCGAGTTGGGGCAGGGGAGTGGTGTTCACGTTTCGTGGTCGCGGGGTCAACGGGTCGGGTGATTGTGCGGT
Source organism: Pelomonas parva (assembly GCF_043555835.1). Classification (NCBI taxonomy): domain Bacteria; kingdom Pseudomonadati; phylum Pseudomonadota; class Betaproteobacteria; order Burkholderiales; family Sphaerotilaceae; genus Roseateles; species Pelomonas parva. The sequence goes on from NZ_JBIGHV010000002.1 coordinate 832,198, forward strand.
GAACCGTTGTCGATAAGCTGCCGCCACGATCACCACACAGGAGCATGCCCATGACACATCGCATCGCCGTCATCGCCGGGGATGGCATCGGCCAGGAGGTCATGCCCGAAGGCCTGCGCGTGCTTGCAGCCGCGTCGCGCCGCTTCGGCCTCAACCTGCAGTTCACCCACTTCGACTGGGCTCACTGCGACCACTACCTGCAGCACGGAAAGATGATGCCGGACGACTGGTTCGAGCAGCTGCGCGGCTTCGACGCCATCTACTTTGGCTCCGTGGGCTGGCCCGACAAGGTGCCCGACCACATTTCGCTGTGGGGCTCGCTGCTGAAGTTCCGCCGCCAGTTCGACCAGTACGCCAACGTGCGCCCGGTACGGCTGATGCCCGGCGTGCCTTGCCCGCTGGCGGGCAAGCAGGTGGGCGACATCGACTTCATGGTCATCCGCGAGAACACCGAGGGCGAGTACTCATCGGTGGGCGGCCGCATGTTCGAGGGCACCGAGCGGGAGACGGTGCTGCAGGAATCCGTCTTCACCCGCCATGGCACCGACCGCATCCTGAAGTACGCGTTCGAACTGGCCCGCTCGCGCCCCAAGAAGCACCTGACCTCCGCCACCAAATCCAACGGCATCGCGATCTCCATGCCCTACTGGGACGAGCGTGTCGAGGCCATGGCGCCGGCCTACCCGGACGTGCGCTGGGACAAGTCCCACATCGACATCCTGACCGCCCGCTTCGTGCTGACGCCCGAGCGCTTCGACGTGGTGGTGGCCTCCAACCTGTTCGGCGACATCCTGTCGGACCTGGGCCCGGCCTGCACCGGCACGATCGGCATCGCGCCGTCGGCCAACCTGAACCCGGAGCGGCGCTTCCCGTCGCTGTTCGAGCCGGTGCATGGCTCCGCGCCGGACATCGCCGGGCGCGGCATCGCCAACCCGGTGGCCATGATCTGGTCCGGCGCGCTGATGCTGGAGTTCCTGGGCCAGGGCGACGCCAACTTCGAAGCCGCGCGCGCGGCCATCATGGCCGCCATCGAGTCCGTGCTGCAGGACGGCCCGCGCACGCCCGACATGGGTGGCGATGCCAGCACCGCGACCGTGGGCGCCGCAGTGGCGAGCCTCGTGGCCGGGTGACCTCGGTAAATATACGATTCGTATATGAATCGTATATAGTGCCGGCATGGGAATCGTCAAAATCTCCGATCCGATGCACGAGAGCCTGCGCGTTGCGAGCCAGGCCTTGTCGCGTTCCATCAATGCCCAGGCCGAGCACTGGATGCGCATCGGCATGCTGGCCGAACTGCATCCGCAGCTGAGCCACAGCGACATCTGCCAACTGCTGATCCGGGCAGAACAGGAAGGCGGGCTGGACCTCGCGCGCGCGGCGGGCTGGGCTCAGCCGGCCAAGGCGAAGGGAGCGCGGGCATGAAGAGCCTCAAGCTGCGCACACCCGACGAAGTCGCCAAGTCCCGCGAGGCGGGTCACCTCATCGCCGAGGTGCTGGCGATGCTGAAGCCGCACGTCGTGCCCGGCGTGACGACCGACGAGCTGGACGCGATCTGCCACGACTACATCGTCAATGAGCTGAAGTGCATCCCGTCCAACGTCGGCTATCACGGCTACCCGAAGACGGCCTGCATCTCGCCCAACCACGTCGTCTGCCACGGCATCCCGAGCAAGGACAAGACGCTCAAGAAGGGCGACATCGTCAACGTCGACGTGACGCTGACCAAGGACGGCTGGTTCGGCGACAGCAGCCGCATGTTCATCGTCGGCGAGACCAATGTGCTGGCGCGCCGGTTGGTGATGACGACCTACGAGGCGCTGCGCGCCGGCATCCGTCAGGTGCGCCCAGGCGCGACGTTAGGCGACGTGGGCCACGCCATCCAGAAGGTCGCGCACGCGGCCGGCTTCAGCGTCGTGCGAGAGTACGGCGGGCATGGCATCGGCGACGTCTATCACGACGAGCCTCACGTCAACCACTTCGGCCGGCCGGGCGAAGGCCTGAAGCTGCAGGAGGGCATGATCTTCACGATCGAGCCCATGATCAACGCAGGCGCTGCCGGCATCCGCGAGCTGAACGACGGCTGGACGGTGGTGACGCGCGACAAGTCGCTGTCGGCGCAGTGGGAGCACATGGTGGCCGTCACGAAGGACGGCTTTGAGATCCTGACGCCGTGGCCGGATGGGTTGGGCGACTATCCGGCGATTGATTGATTGGCGCGGCCTTTTTGGGCCAGCAGTCGGCAAACAACCAAGGTGTTTCGTCGGGCCTTCGAGTAGGCGGCTGACGAGCGTGGTACCAGGCGGTAGAGCCTGGCAGCGGCCCCGAACTTACGTTGATCGAACTTCGCATTGGCGATGTTGTAGAGAAGAACGCCGCGTTGCGGCCATTCGGCCAGCGCTCGTGCGCGCCGAAAGTAGCGTTCGGCCTGAAGCGGGCGGCACATTTCGCTGTAGCAGTTCGCTATCGCCCACTGGGTGTCGACATCGCGAGGTGCCAGCAGCAGTGCCTGCTTGAAGGTTCGCAACGCCAGCTTGAACTGGCGCTTGCGGAACAGATCATCGGCTCGGCCATATAGCGTGCAGTGCGCCTGCCACGTGCTCTGTGCTTGGTGCATCAGCGATCTCTAATTCGGCTGCCCCGCGCCGAAGCCTAGCCGCGCTTCAGTTCGAACGCGCGGACGATCACGTAAGCGACGAGCGCAACAAGGAAGAACACGAGCAGCATCCAGGCGATGCCTTGCAGCGACTCAATGACGGTGCGGTACAGCTCCAGCACCCAGCGTTCCGTCGTCAGCGTCAGCAGTCGGCCGGGCTTGTCGGTCGCTTCCGGCGTGACGTAGCGCTCCAGTTGCCAGATCCGTGTGCCGCTTGAGATACCGACGACGAAGATGGCGAAGATGATGTAGCGATTCCAGGCGCCGCTGATGTCGTCCGCGATGATGCGCTTGAGGATGCCCTTGATGGGCTTGGAGAACAGCCACGCGACGATGGCCGCGACGAGCACGGCGATGACAAACGTGACGGCCAGTAGCGTCAGGAACATGGTGGGGCGACTCCCTGTGGTTGAACGGCTAGGCCCCCGACGGCGGGAGCCCCATCCGCTTGCTCTTCTGACCACATGCTAGGCGAAGTCGCCGCTCCTGCTGTTCAGGTGCTGACCTGTTCCCTGCGCAGTTCGCGCCCCGCCTCCAGCATGCGGGCCAACGACGCTTCCTTCAACGGTAGGCCTTGATGCGAGACAGCGGCGCAAAGTCGAGCCGGCGCTGCGCGGCCTGCCACTGCAGCGGGCGCCAGCAGGCTTGCAGTGCGCTGCGCGGGGTGTCCTCGGCGACCTTCTGGCCGCAGAGCGAGCCGCCCACGGCCAGCAAGACTTCACCGCTCTCGATGCGCACCCCGTTGGCTGCATGCTCGAAGGCTAGCGCCGCGCTGCCGTCAGCGGCCGTGATGAAGACCTGTACCTGGCCACCGCCAGCACCGGTGAACAGCGAGTCCGCGCCTGCGCACTCGAACACGGCATCGTGGATCACGTGGTCTGCGCGCCGATCTCCATTCAGGTCGGCGCTGTGCACCAGGCCCGCCGATGCACCCGGCTTGCCCCCGCGCTGCGGCATTCAGCCTTCATATCGTCGATGATCTTGAGTACCTGTGGCGGCAGCAGCGTGGCTGCCTGTGTGGAAGTGGCAAGGGTCAGGGCCCACAGGGCAAACGTCTTGTGCATGGGCACCAACTTTACGGCTGCATGCAGCATCAAGCTGCCGCTGTCTGGTCCTGTCGCCCAGCCCGGCATGTCGGGGTGGCAACCCCAACATTGTCTGTGCCCTCGAAGTTGGGGTTCGCGCGCGCACCCCAACCTGCCTGGCTAACGCGCAGCTTGCCGAAGCTGAAAGACATTGCCTTCAGGGTCATGTCCATCGAGCACCTGCGCGCCCTGGAATTGCCATGATTGCTCGGGGGGATTCATCTGGCCGCCAAGCCGGGCCACCTTGACTGCGGCCGCTGCGAGGCTGCGCACGAAGAAGACGAGCTTGATGGGCGTGTCCTCGCGACGTACCGGTGGTGATTGGATCTGGATGGTTGTTGCGATGTGGGGCGGAACGGCGACCACGACCAGCTGGAAACCATTCGCCTCCAGGGCGACATGGCCAGGCTCGGACTCGGTGACGGGAAGCTCCGCGATGGCTGAATAGAACCCACTGACCAAGGCCAGGTCTTTTGCGTAGAGGACGGCTGCGGACGAGACAGGTGCTGGCATGGGGATAGCCCGGTTGGGGTGAGAACCCCCACATTGTCTGTAGCCGGAATGTTGGGGTTCGCAAGCTCACCGCCAACCTACCGAGCTGCGCATCACCCCACCGTCAATGCGTCCCGCCTCAAGGCCCGCGCCGCCTCCACCATCCGCCCCAACGCGGCTTCAGTCTCCGCCCATCCCCGTGTCTTCAACCCGCAGTCCGGATTGACCCACAGCAGCTCGGGCGGAATGACCTCGGCGGCCTTCTTCAGCAGCCGCAGCATCTCGGCCGTGTCCGGCACGCGCGGCGAGTGGATGTCGTAGACGCCGGGGCCGATCTCGTTGGGGTACTTGAACTGCCCGAAGCCGCGCAGCAGCTCCATGTCGGACCGACTCGTCTCGATGGTGATGACGTCGGCGTCCATCGCGGCGATCTCGGGGAGGATGTCGTTGAACTCCGAGTAGCACATGTGGGTGTGGATCTGCGTGTCGTCGCGCACCGGGCTGGCGGACACGCGGAAGGCGCGCGTGGCCCAGGCGAGGTAGGGCCCCCACGCGTCACGGCGCAGCGGCAGACCTTCCCGGATGGCAGGTTCGTCGATCTGGATGACGGCGATGCCGGCAGCCTCCAGGTCGGCCACCTCGTCGCGGATGGCCAGCGCGATCTGCAGCGCGGTGTCGGCGCGCGGCTGGTCGTCGCGCACGAAGGACCATTGCAGGATGGTGATTGGGCCGGTCAGCATGCCCTTCATGGGCTTGTTCGTCAGGCTCTGTGCGAACACGGTCCAGTCCACCGTCATCGCCTTCGGTCGCGACACGTCGCCGAACAGCACCGGCGGCTTCACGCAGCGTGAGCCGTAGCTTTGCACCCAGCCGTTGGCCGTGAAGGCGAAGCCTGACAGCTGTTCGCCGAAGTACTCGACCATGTCGTTGCGCTCGGCCTCGCCGTGCACCAGCACATCCAGGCCGAGCGCCTCCTGCTTGGCGACAGCCAGCTCGATCTCGCGCAGCATGGCCTCGCGGTAGACCGCCTCGGACAGCTCGCCGCGCTTGAACGCGGCGCGGGCGGCGCGGATCTCGGGTGTCTGCGGGAAGGAGCCGATCGTGGTCGTCGGGAAGGCCGGCAGGCGCAGGCGCTGGCGTTGCGCGGCCTGGCGGGTGGGGAAGTGCGAGTGGCGCTGGTCGGCTTCGGGCGACAGGGCTTTGAGTCGCGCCGCGACGCTGGCGTTGCGCACGCGCCGGCTGGCGATGCGGTGGGCACGCGCGATGCGCGACTCGGCCAGCTCGCGGGCCACGCTGGCCTCATCGCCCCACAGCGCGCGCTTGAGCACGCGCAGCTCGTCCAGCTTCTCGACGGCGCCGGCCAGCCAGCCCTGCAGCTCCGTGTCCAGCGCGGCGTCGTGGCGCAGGCTGAAGGGCACATGCAGCAGCGAGCACGACGGCGCCACCCACAGCCGCCCGCCGCGCAGCTCCTGCACCTGGCGCAGCTGGGTCAGTGCGGCGTCGAGGTCGCTGCGCCAGATGTTGCGGCCGTCGAGGATGCCCACCGACAGCTCGCGGTCCAGCGGCAGGCGCCGGGCGACGGGCAGCAGCTCCTCGGGCGCGCGCGCCGCGTCCACATGCAGGCCGGCCACGGGCAGCTCGCAGGCCAGGTCCAGGTTGTCGGCCAGCGGCGAGAAGTAGCTGGCCAGCAGCAGCGGCTGGCCGACGACGCCCAGGCGGGCGTAGGCCTGACGCAGCGCTTCTGCCCAAGCCGGTGTGAGGTCCAGGCCGAGGATGGGTTCATCCAGCTGTACCCAGGTCACGCCGCGCGCCGCCAGGCGGGTCAGCAACTGCTCGTAGACCGGCAGCAGGCGCGTGAGCAGCGCCAGGCGGTCGAAGCCGTCCTGCTTGCTCTTGCCCAGGAACAGGAAGCTCACCGGCCCGAGCAGCGCGACCTTGGGGCTGGCGGGCAGCGCGATGGCTTCGTCGACCTCGGCGAGCAGGCGTTCCGCGTGCAGGCTGAACTCGGTGTCGGTGCCGAACTCGGGGACCAGGTAGTGGTAGTTGGTGTCGAACCACTTGGTCATCTCCAGCGCCGCCGTGCCGTCGCCGTGCGCGCCGCCGCAGCAGGCCCGTGCCACCGTGCCGCGCGCCATCGCGAAGTAGCGCTGCAGCGGCGTCTCGTCAGCCGTGAAGCCGAAGCGCGCAGGCTCGCAGCCGAACAGCTGGATCAGGTGGGCGACGTGGTCGTAGAGCGCGAAGTCGCCCACGGTGACATGGTCCAACCCCGCGTTCAGCTGCAGCTGCCAGTGCCGGGCGCGCAGCGCGGCGGCCTGCGCCTCCAGTGCGTCAGCGGGCAGTTCGCCGCGCCAGTGGCGCTCCAGCGCCGTCTTCAGTTCGCGGTGCTCGCCCATGCGGGGGAAGCCGAGGATATGAGTCTTGATCATGTGGAATCGAGTGATGCTGAATTCGATTCGTGATGATCGAGAGTCCGGCACAATGAATCAAACGAAACGTTTTCGTGTTCATCAACAGTCCTGCTCATGCAAACGCCGCTCGAACTGCGCCATCTGCGCACGCTGGTCGCCCTGCGCGAGGCCGGCAACCTGTCCCGCGCGGCGCAATTGCTGAACCTCACGCAGTCGGCGCTGTCCCATCAGCTGAAGGCGCTGGAGGAGCACTACGGCGCCGAGCTGTTCGCGCGCAAGAGCAACCCGCTCGTGTTCGGCGTTGTCGGCCAGCGGCTGCTGAAGCTGGCGGACGCCGTGCTCCCCCGGGTCGACGAAGCGGACCGCGACGTGCGCCGGCTGGTGGACGGCTCGGCCGGCCAGCTGCGCATCGCCGTGGAGTGCCACACCTGCTTCGACTGGCTGATGCCGGCGATGGACGCCTTCCGCGAGCGCTGGCCGGAGGTGGAGCTGGACATCGTGTCGGGCTTCCAGGCCGACCCCGTGGGCCTGCTGCACCAGGACCGCGCCGAGCTGGCCATCGTGTCGGACGTGGACGCCGATGAGACCGGCGTCGTCGTGCATCCGCTGTTCAGCTTCGAGATCGTGGCGCTGCTGCCCAAGGGCCATGCGCTTCTGGCCAAGTCCTGGCTGGAGGCAGCCGACTTTGCGGGCCACACCCTCATCACCTACCCGGTGCCCGACGAGATGCTGGACCTCGTGCGCCGCGTGCTGCGGCCTGCCGGCATCACGCCGCCACGCCGCACCAGCGAGCTGACGGTGGCCATGCTGCAGCTGGTGGCCAGCGGCCGCGGCATCGCGGCGCTGCCGCTGTGGGCGGTGGAGGGCTATCTGGCCCGCGGCTATGTGGCGCGCCAGCGCATCGGTGAACAAGGGCTGACGGGCCGGCTCTACGCCGTCAGTACGCCGCGCCTGGCGGTCAAGCCCTTCCTGGCCGACTTCGTGCGGCTGATGCGCGAGACCTCGCTGCTGAACCTGGCCGCCGTGAGCCTGCTCTAGTTGCGCGCGTGGGTGACGCGGTAGCCCGCCACGCCGTGCAACTCATGCAGCCGGCCGGTGAAGCGGCACAGCGTCTGCCCCTTGAAGTTCTGTTTGGCCGTGCAGACGAAGCGCCATTCCTCATGGTCGCCCTGCTTCTCGATGCTCAGTGAGCCGGGTGCGAAGCGGTAGCCCAGGCCATCGGCGAACTCCGCCAGTTCGGCCTGCGTAAAGCGCCGGCCGGGTTCGCCGCGCAGCGTCACGGCGATGGCCGGGTGGGAGGGCAGCCGGCTCTCCAGCTTCGCGCCCCACATCATCAGCGTGGCGCACAGCAGCGTCAGCGTGATGGCCGCGAAATAGAAGCCCATGCCCAGCACGATGCCGATGGCCGAGGCCGCCCACATGGAGGCCGCCGTCGTCAGCCCCGAGATGTTCATGCCCTCGCGCATGATGACGCCGGCACACAGGAAGCCGATGCCGGTCACCACGCCCTGGATGACGCGCGTCGGGTCGGTGAACTGCGGCAGCCCACCGCCCGCCACGTGGCCGCCGAACCACTGGTCGGGGTAGCCGACGAGGATGGTCACGGCGCAGGACGCCATGCACACCAGCGCGTAGGTCCGCATGCCCGCCGCACGGCCGTGGTAGGCCCGCTCGTAGCCCAGCAGCAGGCCCAGCAGCATGGCGCCCAGCAGATGCATCAGCATCAGCACGTTGGCGGCCCATTGGCCGCCGGTCCAGTAGCGCAGCAGGAGGTCGGGTTCGAGCATGGGCGTGGGCGCTGGCGGGGCTACCTTGCCCCGCAGCCACGCTAACCCAGTCCGGTGCGGCCCGCCAGAGGGGCCGCCGGACGGTTGCTCAAGCGAGCGCCGTCATGCGCTCGACGAGCACACACCGCACCCACTTGCGCGCGGTGATCTGCACCGTCTGCGCGCGCAGGAACTCCTCGGCCTGCGAGTTGGGCGACTCGAACTCGAAACCGCACAGCTGCACGATCTTGCTCAGCGGCCGGCTCCAGACGCGGCGCACCGAGGCGCTGAAGAGGGGCACGCCCTCGTCCTCGCCGAGCAGCAGGCGCAGTTCGTAGTGTTGCGCGTCCAGCAGCGGCTCGGCGGAGGTGAGGATCTGCAGGCCTTCCTCGCTGAGGTTGACGACGACGCCACCGCGCGCGTCCGACAGGCCCTCGGGCTTGATGACCCAGACCGGCAACTGCTCATGTTCGGCGGGGACGAGAAAGAACTCGACGCGAGGGGAACGGCGTTGGTCGGTCACGGACATGGCGGGGTGCTCCATTCAAGTGGCAGGCAGATGATGCAAACGCCACGCAGAAGACCAGCCGTGCATGACATCGTGGTGAAGTCGCTCGCTACCATGCAGCGCAACGAGAAGCATTGCAGCGGAAAGCGCATTCATGACGCGGGCTGAAGGGATAGGCAGGCGTTTGCGGCGGACGTTCGAACTCTACGTTGAAGGCGACGTGGAGTCCGCGCGGATTCGCGCGGAACATCTCGGCCAGTTGATGCGGCTGACGCCGCTGTTGATGGGTGCCAACCTGATCGCTGGGGGCCTGGTGTGGCTGGCCGTGGGCCGCGCCGGCGGCGTCTGGCTGGCGGCCTGGCTGAGCCTGCTGTCGCTGCTGGCGGCCTTTGGCATCGCCGGCTGGTGGGCCAGGCGCAAGCGCGTGGGTGGCCGGGCATCGAGCAAGGCGTACCGGCGTGGTACCTGGCATGCCGCGCTGCTCGGGCTGTGCTGGGGCCTGGCGGCCGTCTTGTGGTTCGTGCCGGCAGCGCCGGCGGAGCGCGTGCTGATCGCCACGCTGGTGACCGGCATGCTCGGTGCCGGTGCTTTCGCGCTGGCCATGCTGCCCTGGGCCAGCCTGGCCTACACCTGGCTCATCGTGGCCGGCGCGCTGCTGGCGCTGTGGCGGGCGGGCGAGCCCATCTTCCTGGCCGTGGCGGTGCTGCTGCTGAGCTATGCCGGCGTCGTCTCGCTGGCGGCCATGGCGCTGGCGAGGCAGTCCACCGCGCTGCTGCGGGCGCGCTTCTCCCATGTGCGCCAGCAGCAGGTGGTGTCGCTGCTGCTGCGGGATTTCGAGGAGAACGCCAGCGATGCGCTGTGGGAAACCGATGCGGCGGGCCATATCGTGCACCGCTCCGCGCGCCTGGCCAGCCTGCTGGGCACCACGGAAGACCGCCTCGGCGAGGTGAAGCTGCCCCAATGGTTCGCCGCCCGCTCGCAGCAGGCCGCGCCGCTGCTGGCGGCCTGGGCGCTGGGTCGGCCGTTCCGCGACATCAAGCTGCAGCTGGGCCGGGGCGATCAGGCGCGCTGGTGGGCGCTGAGCGCCAAGCCCATCGCGGGGGCAGCCGGCGGCGGCTGGCGCGGCGTCATTGCCGACATCACCGAGGCCCAGCGCTTCGAGAACCAGCTGCGCATGCAGGCCGAGCACGACGCGCTGACCGGGCTGGCGAACCGGCGCAGCCTGATGAACGCCGCCCATGCGGCCATGGCGCTGGGCCGGCCGGGCTGGCTGCTGTCCATCGACCTGGACCACTTCAAGGTCATCAACGACAGCTCCGGGCATTCCACCGGCGACGAGGTGCTGCGCGCCGTCGCGGGCCGGCTGCTGGCGCTGGCGGAGGAGGGCGACCTCGTCGGCCGGCTGGGTGGTGACGAGTTCGCCATGCTGCGTCTGGGCGAGTCGCCGAAGCGCGCGCCGCAGGCCATGGCGGCGCTCATCATCGACAAGCTCAGCGAACCCATCGAGGTAGGCCCCAAGCGCCTGCATGTGGGCGCCAGCGTGGGCCTGGCGCGGCTGGACCCCAGCGTTGCCAACGTCGAGGACCTGATGGTCAACGCCGACCTGGCCTTGTACGACGCCAAGCGCTCGGGCCGAGGCCGCAGCGTCGTCTATGCCAGCTCGCTGGGCGCCGCCAGCCGGCGCATGCACACGGTGGAGCAGGCCTTGCGCGAGGGCCTGGGGCAGGGCCAGTTCGAGCTGCACTTCCAGCCCAAGGTCGATTCGCACAGCCTGCGCGCGCTGGGTGTGGAGGCGCTGATGCGCTGGGAGCACCCGGTGCTGGGCTCGGTGTCGCCGGGCGAGTTCATTCCGGCGGCCGAGCGTTGTGGCCTCATTCATGAGCTGGGCGCGCTGGCTCTGCAGCAGGCCTGCCTTGCGGCGCGCGACCTGCCCGGGCTGAGCGTGGCCGTCAACGTGTCGCCGCTGCAGCTGATGGAGCCCGGCTTTGTCGACAGCGTCGAGCGCGTGCTGGTGCGCGCCGGCCTGGGGCCGTCGCTGCTGCACCTGGAGGTCACCGAGTCGCTGATGCTGGAAGACGCCCAGGCGGCGCTGCGGCGGCTGCATGCGCTGCGCGACCTGGGTGTGCAGGTAGCGCTGGACGACTTCGGCACCGGCTTCTCGTCGCTGGCCTATCTGCGCGCCTTCCCGTTCCACACGCTGAAGATCGACCGCTCCTTCGTGCGCTCGCTGTCGGAGCACAACGATGCGCGCGCCATCGTCAGCACCATCGTGCAGATGGCCGGCGTGCTGGGCATGCGCACCGTGGCGGAGGGTGTGGAGACCGAGCGTGAGCTGGCCATCGTCCGCGAGATCTGCTGCGACGAGGTGCAGGGCTACCTGGTCGCCCGGCCCATGCCCCTGCCCAAGCTCAAGGATTGGCTGGCCGGCCGCCCGGTTACCGGGCCTGTGGACGACATGGACTCGCGCATCCTGCCGTGGCGGGTGACGCAGCTGGCGCCACGCACGACGATGTTCTGCGCCGATCTCTGAGTAGGAGGCCTGGGGTGGTTTGGGCCGAGCGCCGGGCCGCCCCAAGCCGGCCCGTCTGGCGATGTGCTTGCCGGTCAACCCGGCAAGCATCGCCGTCCCCATGGGGGACCGACCAGGCCCGCCCGCGTCCAGCGGTGCGGAACTGGGCGAGGGGCGTCATACCGCCAGAAGGTCGACTTCGAACAGCAGCGTCGCATTCGGCGGGATCACGCCACCCGCGCCATGCGCGCCATAGCCCAGCTCCGGCGGCAGCACCAGCAGGCGCGTGCCGCCCACCTTCATGCCTTGCACGCCTTCGTCCCAGCCCTGGATGACCTCACCGCCACCGAGGTGGAACTTGAAGGGCTGGCCGCGGTCCTTGCTGGAGTCGAACTTCTTGCCGCGCAGGCCGTCCTTGTAGAGCCAGCCGGTGTAGTGCACCGACACGCGCTGGCCAGAGGCCGCTTCGGCGCCGTCGCCGACGGTGCGGTCCTCGTACTGCAGGCCGCTGGCCGTGGTCTGCAGCGTCAGCTCCACGGCCTCGGGGCCGCCGGCCACTCCCAGCAGTTCCACGTCGAAGCACAACGTCGCGTTCGGCGGGATCACGCCACCGGCGCCGCGCGCGCCATAGCCCAGGCCGGCCGGGATGATCAGCGTTCGCTTGCCGCCGATCTTCATGCCTTGCACGCCCTCGTCCCAGCCCTTGATGACCATGCCCGCGCCCAGCTCGAACTCGAACGGGTCGCCGCGGTCCTTGCTGGAGTCGAACTTGGTGGTCTTGGCGCCGTCGACCCACAGCCAGCCGGTGTAGTGCACGGTGACGTCCTGGCCGGCTGCGGCCTGCTTGCCGTCGCCTTCGACGCTGTCTTCGAACTGAAGGCCGGTGGGCGTGGTGTTCATGGTCGATCCTTGAGTTGGGAAAAGCCGGGGATTGTCACCGCGTGGGGCTGGCAGGCCGCACGTAGAGTGCGCAGGCCATCATTCAAACGAGGTCAGCACATGCCGGCAGGAGGCAATTGGAAGGAGATGTACCAGGCGGGATGCGAAGGCGACCTCGCGCTGGTGGAGTACCACGTCAAGGCCGGCGTGGACATCAACTACGCGCACCCGGAGTTCCTGTCCACGCCGCTGGTGGCTGCGATATTGGCCAGGCAGCAGGAGGTAGCGCTGTATCTGTTGGCGCACGGCGCGAATCCGGACCTGCCGTCCGAGTTCGACGCCGCCACGCCCATGCAGGCGGCGCGCAGCGTCGGGCTGACGGCGGTGGAGGACAGGCTGTGCGAACTGGGTGTCGCCAGGCCGGCCGCCGAACCCGAGCGCCTGGGCTGGTTTGCGAGGCTGTTCGGCGGCCGACGCCCCGCCTGACAACGGATTGCCGGGATGAACATTCGAGTCGCGCAGGCGCTCGTCGTCATTCACCTGGCGTTGGTGCTGGCGCTTGTTGCCGGTGTGGTGGGCATCTGGCGCATTCGCTGCGAGAACTTCGGCTGCATCGGTATCGGCATCGCGTGGTTTGCCTGGGCCGTCGCCTTCTGTGTTGTGCTGGGCTTCGGCGCGCTGGCTCGCATCAAGCGGCAACTGACGGGTCTCGCGCGGGTCTGCCAGGTGGCGTGGTGGCTTCAGCTGCTGATGGGCGCCGCTTTGCTGGCGGTCTGGGCCGTCAAGAGCTTGCGCTGAACTTGGCGCGCCATGGCTGCAGTGCTGCGGCAAGCGCCTCGGCGGCTGTTCGTGGCTGGGCCTCAAGCGCCAACCCCAACCGCGCGGCTGCCGCTTGCAGCTGTGCGGGCGGGTCGCTCAGGTCAAGCGCCGCCGCCCCGTTCTGCTTGGACAGCTTGTGCCCGTCCGCCGCCAGCACCAGCGGCGTGTGCAGGTAGCGCGGCGTCGCCACGCCGAGTGCCCGCTGCAGCGCGATCTGGCGCGGTGTGTTGTCGGCCAGGTCCTCGCCGCGGACGACATCGGTGATGCCTTGTTCGGCGTCGTCCACGACGACGGCGAGTTGGTAGGCCCACAGGCCGTCGGCGCGCTTCAACACAAAGTCGCCGACTTGCGCGTCGAGGTCCTGCGACTGCGCGCCGAGGCGGCGGTCCTGCCAGTCGACATGGCCTTCAACGCGGAAGCGCCAGGCACGCACGGGCCGGCCGTTCGTGCCATGGTGGCAGGTGCCCGGGTAGACCAGCTCGCCGTGCTTCGGTCTAGGGCCCGCTGCTGCGGCTATCTCGGCCCGCGTGCAGGCGCAGCCGTAGGCGTGGCCCGAGGCAATCAGGCGGTCCAGCGCGCCCTGGTAGAGGTGGCTGCGGCGGGACTGCCAGACGGGCGGTTCGTCGGGCTGCAGGCCCAGCGCGGCAAGCTGGCCAAGGATGAACTCGCCCGTCCCTGGCGGACAGCGCGGGCCGTCGACATCCTCGATGCGCACCAGCCACTGGCCGCCGTTCGCTCGCGCGTCCAGCCAGCTCGCCAGCGCGGCCACCAGTGAGCCGGCGTGCAGCGGGCCGGTGGGCGAGGGGGCGAACCGGCCGCGATACACAGCCGTCAAAGGAGCAGCCCTTCGTGCTGTTCCAGCAGCGCCTTGCGCGTGGTCTCGCTGCGCAGCCTGTCCAGCCACCACGCCAGCGCCTTGCCCGGCGCATGGCCGGTTTCCCGCCAGGCGTAGTGCATCTGGCCCGTCCGCCGGCCCTCGTAGGTGGCCTTGCGCACAAGGCGGCCGGCGTCGATGTGCCGCCGCACCATGGGCACCGGCAGCGAGCCGCAGCCCAGGCCGCGCAGCAGTCCTTCGAGCTTGGTGGCCAGCGACGGCACGGTCAGCACGTCCTGCCCGGGCAGCATGCCCACCGTGATGGGCGCCAGCAGCCGGGCGCTGTCGGCCACGGCAATGATGCGGTGCTCGGCGATCTGGCCGGCCGTCAGCGGCTCGGCCAGGTTGGCCAGCGGGTGGTGCGGCGCCACGCAGAAGGCGAACTCCAGTTCACCGCTGGGTTCGCAGTGGATGTTGGCGCTCTGCAGCTGGGCCGGCACGCCGATGGCCAGGTCCGCCTGGCCGTGCAGCAAGGCCTCCCAGGTGCCGGCCAGCACTTCCACGCGCAGTTTGAGCCGCGTGGGCGGCGGGCCGCCGCCGTCGATCTTCTCGGCGTAGAAGGCGTCCATCAGGTCGAACAGCGCGCGGCGTGCGATGGCGTCGTCCACGGCGATGGTCAGCTCGCTCTCCCAGCCGGTGGCGATGCGGCGCACGCGGTTGGCCACGGCGTCCAGCTCCTGCAGCAGGCGGCGCCCCTCCACCAGCAGCTCCTGGCCGGCGGCGGTCAGCACGGCCTGGCGCGAGCTGCGGTCGAACAGCAGCACGTCCAGCGCGTCCTCCAACTGGCGCACCGAGTAGGTCAGCGCCGACGGCACGCGGCCCATCTCGCGCGCGGCGGCGGCAAAGCTGCCGGTGCGGGCGATGGTGTCCATCATGGACAGGGCTTCAGGGGTCAGCGCACGGCGCTTTTCTTGGGCGGTCGACATTGGTTCAGTCTATTTGAATGGTGTCGCCAAGCCTCGCTGTCGATGAGCGGGGGCGCGGCTCCTACATTGACTCCATCGCAAGCAAACACAGGAGCCCAGCATGACCACCCAACTCATCAAGTCAAGCGACCGCGGCTACGCCGACCACGGCTGGCTGAAGTCCTTCCACAGCTTTTCGTTCGCCGATTACTACGACCCTGCACGCATGGGCTTTGGCCCGCTGCGCGTCATCAACGAGGACAAGGTCGCCGCCGGCAAGGGCTTCGGCACGCACGGCCACCGCGACATGGAGATCATCAGCTACGTGCTCTCCGGCGAGCTGGCGCACAAGGACAGCATGGGCAACGGTGAAGCCGGTGGCGCGAACGCCGGCGTCATCCGCCCCGGTGATGTGCAGCGCATGAGCGCCGGTACCGGCGTCATGCACAGCGAGTTCAACCACGCCAAGGACCAGACGACGCACTTCCTGCAGATCTGGATCATGCCGGACCAGCGCGGCATCGCCCCGAGCTACGAGCAGAAGCACTTCGACCCGGCTTCCAAGCGCGGCAAGTTGCGCCTGGTGGCGGCCAACGACGGTGCCGACGGTTCGGTGACCATCCATGCCGACGCGAAGCTGTACGCCGGTCTCTTCGACGGCGCGGAACAGGCCGAACTGGCGTTGGCAGACGGCCGCATCGCCTACATCCACGTCGTGCGCGGTTCGCTTACCGTGAACGGGCAAGACCTGACGGCGGGTGATGCGTTGCAGGTTCGTGAAGCATCGCGCCTCGCGCTGACTGCTGGTCACGACGCCGAAGTGCTGGTCTTCGACCTCGCCGCTTGAATCTTTCCCGTCCCCCCACCCTGAGGAAATCCACCATGAGCAAGATCGTCGTTCTCTACCACTCCGGCTACGGCCACACGAAGAAGGTCGCCGAGGCCGTGGCCGGCGCGGCCGGCGCCGAGCTGATCGCCATCGACGCCGAGGGCAACATCACCGAGGCCGACTGGGCCGCGCTGGCCGCCGCCGATGGCGTCATCTTCGGCACGCCGACCTACATGGGCGGCCCGAGCTGGCAGTTCAAGAAGGTGGCCGATGCCAGCAGCAAGCCCTGGTATGCCCAGCTCTGGAAGGACAAGATCGCCGCAGGCTTCACCAACTCGGCCACGCTGAATGGCGACAAGCAGGGCACGATGCAGTACCTGCACACGCTCAGCCAGCAGCACAGCATGATCTGGGTGGGCATGGGCCTGAAGGCGCCCAACCACAAGGCCGCCACGCGCGACGACATCAACAACCTGGGCGGCTATGCGGGCCTGATCACGCAGACGCCCAGCGATGCGTCGGCCGACGAGATGGTGCCGGGCGACATCGCCACGGCGAAGGTGTTCGGCGAGCGTGTGAAGGCGGTCGTGGACCGCTGGACGAAGAACGCCTAAACCAGCCCGAGATCGCGCGCGCTGGCGCCAGGGAAGACCTGGGCCAGCTGCGCGTCGTTCAATCCGTACATGCGCCTGAACAGCCCGCCCAGCACCGCGCGGTACTCGTTGAGCACCGGGTAGTCGCGGTTCTGGTGCAGCGTGGCGGCGTTCACCGCCACCTGCTCGCCCGCGATGCGCCCGCCGCGCACGCCGCCGCCCAGCACCCAGTAGGCGCTGCCGTGGCCGTGGTCGGTGCCACGGTTGCCGTTCTCGCGGAAGGTGCGGCCGAACTCGCTGACGACGACGACGGCCGTGTTGTTCCACTGCGGCCCCATCTCGTTGGCGAATAGCGCCAGGCCCCGGCCCAGCTCGCCCAGGCGGTTGGCGAGCTGGCCGGTGGCGCCGCCCTGGCCCACGTGCGTGTCCCAGCCGCCCACGTCGATGAAGCCCAGCGTGACGCGCTCGCGCATCAGCCGGGCGATGCGGCGCGCCTCCAGCGCAAAGCCCTTGGCGGCGATGGCGCCGCGGCTGGCGGCTTCCATCTCGGCCGCCTTGTCACCAGCCATCTCGCGTGACACCTCCTCCCGCACCTCGAAGCCGCCGCGCACCGCGCCGTGCAGCCGGGTGCCGGCGTACATGCTGGCGATGACCTCCGCCTGTGCCGCGTTGATGCCCGGCTTGTTCACGTCGCGCAGCGCCTGGTTGGCCACGGGGCGCTCGCCACGCAGGATCAGCGGCACCTGGTCGGTGAAGGCCATGGCCTCAAGCCGCGAGCCTGCGCCCAGCACCGTGGCGAGCCGGTTCATGAAGCCGCTGCGGAAGTCGCGCGAGCCTTGTTCCGGCTGGCCCAGCTCGATGTGGTCCTGCGTCTCGAAGTGGCTGCGCGACGTGTCCTTGCTGCCGGCAAACGGCACGAAGGCCGCCTGGCTCTTGAGCCACAGCGGGTGGAGGCTGTCGGCCACCGCCGGCGCCAGGCCCCAGTCGGCATCCAGCGGCAGCGCCGCCGCCTTGGCGATGGCGATGTTGGGCCGGGCCTCGTAGTAGAAGCTGGACGACGTGGGCACCAGCAGGTTGGCGGCGTCGTAGGCGCCGCGCAGGAAGACGACGAGCAGGCGCGGCGTCTCGGGTGCGGCAGCCCATAGCCGCAGGGGCAGCGCGGCGCCCAGGCCGAGTTGGAGTAATAGACGGCGATTCATCGGGCTTGGGGCTTACCTGTGCATGAAGTCGGGGGAGGCCAGCAGGTAGGTGTTCCATTCCTGCGGCGACGTGGCCTGGCTCAGCGCCTGCTGCGTGGCGGCGGCCAAGCGTGGCGCGATGCCTTCGTAGTACAGGGGCTGCACGAGCATCGGGAAGGCCGGCCGGTCCCTGGCCTCGCCCTCCACCTTGAACAGCCCCGCGCTGCCGCTGCCGATGGCGCGGGCGATCTCGAAGCGCGTCGTCATCTGGCCCGGCCCGGCCCAGGCGTTCTCGTCCATCGGGTAGCCGTCCGGCGTCTGCCGGTTGTAGGGCGCCTGGCCCAGGCGGTAGAGCCAGCCGATCATCGGGCCGGTGTTCAGCACCACCTTGTCGGCATAGGCCAGCCGCACGGCGGAGACGACGTAGTGCGTCGGGCTCTTGAACTTGCGCCCCAGCGAGGCCTCGAACTCGGGCGACTGCACCATGGTGCGCAGCACGTCGGCGATGCGGCCATCGGTCTGCCGCCAGCGCTCGGCCATGCGCTCGACCAATGCCGCTGGCGGCTCGTCGGCGACGAACTGCTGGGCCAGCTTGCGGGACACGAATCGCGCCGTGCTCGGGTGCCTGGCGAGCAGGTTCAGCACCTGGTCCAGCTCGGCATCACCCTCACCCTTGACGGTGATGCCCAGCAAGGTCTTCTCGCCAAAATCATGCCGCGCGGGGTTGAACTCCATCAGTCCATCGCGGCGGTAGAGCGCCTCGCGCTGTGGCGGCAGCTTGGGCTTGTTGTCGGTCAGGTTCACGCCCAGTCCGGTCAGCACGCGGGCCAGCTCCTGCACGTCGCGCTGGCTGTAGCCGCCGCCCACGCCCAGCGTGTGCAGCTCAAGCAGCTCGCGGGCGTGGTTCTCGTTGATGCGGTTGGCGGCGTTCTGCTCGTTGTCGAGATAGCGCAGCATGGCCGGGTGGCGGGCCGTGTAGCCGAGCAGGTCGCGGAAACGACCGAGGGCGCGCTCGCGCAGCCCCTGCTCGTAGTCGCCCACCATGGCGCGCAGGTTGTTCTTGTACTGGTGGACGTTGAAGTGGTTGAACCAGAACCACGTCAGCTGCTCCTGCACCTGGCGCGGCGAGTACAGCGCGTTCAGCAGCGCCCGCGCCGAGGCCTCGCGGGCCAGCTTGGTCAGGGCCTGCTGGTAGTTCTTCTGCGCTTCGGCCTTGGCGGCGTCGTCGGTCAGCGCATCGGCGGCCTTGCGCTGGGCCTCCATGCGCTGCACCAGCGGCAGCAGGTCTGTCTGCGTGATGGCCAGGGCCTGGATCTGCGCCTGGGCGGCTTCGGGCAGCGGGGCGGGGGCGTGTGGTGCCAGCTGGGCGTCCAGCCAGGCGGCGCGGCCTTGTGTGCGAACGGCAGCCAGGTCGGCGCGGCTGGCGCCCCACGTGAGACGGTCCAGCCAGAGCGTGTCTTGGGCTGGACCGTATGCGGTGCTGGCCGTTGGCGGCGCGGTGGCGCAGCCGATCAGGCCGAGGAGCAGGGCGGCGCTGAGCGCGAGGTTTCTCATGGCGGGCGCCATGATGAGGCCGCCCGAGGCGCGCTGTCGAGTCGCGCAACAAGACTTCACATCCCGTTGCTGCTGTCAGTGCGACGCGCTCACTTCAGATAAATGCGGTCAAACACCCCGCCATCGTCGAAGTGCGCCTTCTGCACCTGGCGCCAGTCGCCGAACAGCTCGCCCAGCGTGAACAGCTTGACCGGCTGGAATGTCTTTGCGTACTTGGCCGCGACCTTGGCGTCACGCGGGCGGTAGTAGTTCTGCGCGGCCAGTTCCTGGCCTTCGGGGCCGTACAGGAACTCCAGGTAGGCCTGAGCCTGCTTGCGCGTGCCGCGCTTGTCGACGACCTTGTCGACGATGGTCACCGGCGGCTCGGCCAGGATGGACAGGCTGGGCGTGACGATTTCGAACTTCTCCGGGCCCAGCTCCTTGACGGCCAGGAAGGCTTCGTTCTCCCAGGCGATCAGCACGTCGCCGATGCCGCGCTCGACGAAGGTCGTCGTGGAGCCGCGGGCACCGGAGTCCAGCACCTTGACGTTGGCGAAGATCTTCTTGACGAAGTCCTGTGCCGTCGCCGGCGTGCCGCCGTTCCTCAGGTTGTAGCCCCAGGCCGCGAGGTAGTTCCAGCGCGCGCCGCCGCTGGTCTTGGGGTTGGGGGTGATGACCTCGACGCCCGGCTTGATCAGGTCGTTCCAGTCCTTGATGCCCTTGGGGTTGCCCTTGCGCACCAGGAACACGATGGTGGACGTGTAGGGGCTGGCGTTCTGGGGCAGGCGCTTCTGCCAGTCCAGCGGCAGCAGCTTGTGGTCGGCGATGGCGTCGATGTCATAGGCCAGGGCCAGTGTCACGACATCCGCTTCCAGACCGTCGATGACCGAGCGTGCCTGCTTGCCCGAGCCGCCGTGCGAGGCTTTGATGGTGACGGTCTCGCCGGTCTTGGCCTTCCAGCTGGCGGCGAAGGCCTTGTTGAAGTCTTGATAGAACTCGCGCGTCGGGTCGTAGGAGACGTTGAGCAGCGTGGCTTGTGCGAGGGCGCCGGTGGCGGCGACGGCAAGGGAGAGGGCGGTGAGAAGGCGGCGCATGGTGTTGGAGTTGGGAAGGGAGACCTCACTCTAGGGAGGCGGAGATATGCGGTGAACGAAGAAGAACGCGCTAGCTCATGCGGCTTTCGACCAAGCGAGCACGGGCTCGCGGCCTTCCTGCACCGGCAGCTCGTGGCGGGCGGCATCGACGACCTCGCGCTTGAGCGGCGAGGCAAAGGTCTGGATGAACTCGTAGACGTAGTCGCGCAGATAGGCACTGCGGCGCACGGCCAGGCGGGTCATGTTGTCTTCGAAGAGATGGCGGGCGTCGATGGCGCGCAGGTGGCGGTCGCGCTCTTCGTCGAAGGCGATGGCCGCGACGATGCCCACGCCCAGGCCCAGCTCCACATAGGTCTTGATGACGTCGGCGTCCATCGCGCTCAGCACGATGTGCGGCGTGAGCTGCGCGGCGGCGAAGGCGTCGTCGATGTGCGAGCGGCCGGTGTAGCCCAGCTCGTAGGTGACGATGGGGAACTGCGCCAGGCGGGCCAGAGTCAGCGGGCCGTCCAGCAGCGGGTGGTCGGGCGGCACGACGACCGAATGCGTCCAGCGGTAGCAGGGCAGGGCCACTAGCTCAGGGTATTGCGCCAGCGCCTCGGTGGCGATGCCCACATCGGCCTCGCCGTCGAGCAGCAGCCGCGCGATCTGCTGCGGCGAGCCCTGCTGCAGGTGCAGGCTCACGTCAGGGTGATGGGCGCGGAAGTCACGGACGGCGGGCGGCAGCGCATAGCGCGCCTGGCTGTGCGTGGCGGCGATGCGCAGGCGGCCGCTGCCGGCCTGGGCGAAGTCGTCGGCCGCGCGCTTGAGGTTGTCTGCCTCCTGCAGCAGGCGTTCGATGACGGGCAGCACCTGCTCGCCGGGCTCGGTCAGGCCGGTCAGGCGCTTGCCGACGCGCACGAAGAGTTCGATGCCCAGCTCATCTTCAAGTTCGCGGATCTGCCGGCTGACGCCGGGCTGCGAGGTGTGCAGCGCCTGCGCGACTTCGGTCAGGTTGAAGCCGCGGCGCTGGGCCTCACGGACGGAACGGAGTTGCTGGAAGTTCATGCGGGGCGATTCTGCGAACTGGCGCTCATGCTGTCGCCGAACCATTCGCCATATGGTTATTCGGTTCTTGCTCAGTCGGGCCGCAGTGCGCCGCCTAAAGTCGGCCGTCCCAACAAGGAGCACGCGCATGACTCAACCCATCCCGCCCCAGGCCTGGCCGCTGTTCGACCGTTACGTGCACGGCGACCTGAGCCGACGTGGCTTTCTGGACCAGGCTGCTGTGTTTGCCGGCGGCCCGGCCGGTGCGGCGGCGCTGCTCGCCGCGCTGAGCCCGAACTTCGCGGCCGCCCAGCAGGTCAAGCCGGACGACATGCGCCTGGCGACTCGCCGCCATGCCTTCCCGTCGCCGGACGGCAACGGCCAGGTGCAGGGCTACATGGTCAAGCCGTTCAACGCGACGGGCAAGCTGCCGGCCGTGCTGGTCGTGCATGAGAACCGCGGCCTGAACCCGCACATCGAGGACATCGCCCGCCGCGTCGCGCTGGCCGGCTACGTGGCCTATGCGCCCGACGCGTTGACGCCGCTGGGCGGCTACCCGGGCAACGAAGACGACGCGCGGGCGCTGTTTGCCAAGCTCGACCCGGCGAAGGCGCGGGCCGACATCGTGGCTGCGGCGCGTGGCCTGCTGACGCTGGCCGATGCCAATGGCAAGCTGGGCGTGGTGGGCTTCTGCTGGGGCGGCGCGTTGTCCAGCCATGTGGCGACTCAGGTGCCCGAGTTGGCCGTGGCCGTGCCCTTCTACGGCGGCGCGCCGGCGGCTGAAGACGTGCCGCGCATCAAGGCCAGGCTGCAGATCCACTACGCCGCCAACGACGAGCGCGTCAACGCGACCTGGCCGCCGTTCGAGGCCGCGCTGAAGGCGGCGGGCGTGCGCTACGAAGCCTTCACCTACCCCGGCACGCAACACGGCTTCAACAACGACACAACGCCGCGCTATGACGCGGCGGCAGCGCAGCTGGCGTGGGAGCGGACGTTGGCGGTGTTCAAGGCGGCGCTGGGCTGAACGTCACACGGCAAAGGCCCATTCGTGGAACTCCGCGTGCCGGGGCCTTTGCTCGGCTGCGGCCCTCGCGCGCGCGGCCTCGACCCAGCTCCGGGCCACCGGCAGCGGCCCGAAGCCCGCCTCCGCATTGATGTGGCCGACGTTGCCGAGGTTGCTGTAGCTGCTGCCCCAACGGTAGGCCCAACGGGCGGCGCTGGCGGCGCTCATCCAGGGGTCGTTGCTGCTGGCGATGAGGCGCGAGCGGCGCGGCAGGCGCTGATGCGGCAGCGCCTCGGCGAGGCCGAACTTGTCCGGCTCGGCCGGTGCCACTAACAGCGCTTCGCGGATGGGTGAGTCGGAGTGGTCGGCCAGGTGGCGGGCCAGCGCCAGGCAGCCAAAGCTGTGGGCGACGGCCAGCCATTCGCCGGTGCCTGCAACCTCCAGCGTGCGCTGGATGCGCTCGGCCCAGCGCTCCAGTTCGGGCCGGCTGGCGTCGCGCTGCGTGACGCGGCGGGCGTCGCGGTACTGACCCTGAAGCCAGGTTTGCCAATGCGCCGGGCCGCTGTCGTGCAGGCCCGGGATGATGAGGATGCGTGGGGCTTTGTAGCTCATGGCGTCAGAGCGTCGCGATCGACACCTCGGTGGACTTGACCAGCGCGACCACCTCGCGGCCGACTTCGAGGTTCAGGTCCTTGACCGAGCGCGTCGTGATGACCGAGGTGACGATGTCGCCGTTGCGGGTGAGGACATCGACTTCGGACACGACCGGCCCTTCGATGATTTCCTTGATGGTGCCGCGGAACTGGTTGCGGACGTTGATGGCGGTGATGCTCATGGGGGCTCCTGGATGGGGAGTCGCCAGTGTGCTCAGCGAGGGTTCGTTAGGGAACGAATGAAAACGTTGGTGGGCATGCGGGGGGCAAGGATGGGACTTCGTGGTTGCATCTACGGGGCGGTGTGCCTCATCGCAGCATTGCCGGGAGTCCGTCCCGGCGGCCGGGTAACTTTCTTCTGCGGGGCCAGAAGAAAGTCACCAAAGAAGAGGCCCTGAACCGCATACGAGCGAGACTCCGCCATGAGCGGCGCGCGAAAACGTCCGCTGGCATTGCGCCCACACGCGACCCGCTGCGCTCTCGCTGCTGTCCCTGTGAAGAGTGCCATCCATCGCTTCTTCATGCCCGTTAACGCCGGCTGCACGCCGGGCTTGCCAGGGAATGCCAATACCGCGTCGCTGGGGCGACGCCACCGGGGTTGAGCGCGAGCCATCGCGTCGCCCGAGCGACGCTGTGTTCGGTCTTCCTCGTGAGCCCGGCGTGCAGCCGCGCGTTGAGCGGCCCGCCGGTCCGATGGGTGGTGCTGGTGACAAGGACAGCAGCGAGAGCGCAGCGGGTCGCGTCGGCCCACTCAACGAGCGGCTGTCGCACGGCGTAGCTCATGCATGCGGTGCTGGTGTGCGGTTCAGCGCCTCTTCTTTGGTGACTTTCTTCTGGCGCCGCAGAAGAAAGTTACCCCGCCGCCGGGCGGGACTCCCGGCAATGTAGCGAGTCAAACCGGCTGGCTGCAAAAGCAACCCCCATCCGTGCCGTCGACGAAAACTTCAGATCCCCGCCCCAGCCTCGAACAAGCTCAACCTCGCCGCACTCAGCCGTACCCGCTGCCCACCCTGCAGGCTCAGCGCCTCGGCCTCAGCCCGCGTCAGCTCCGCCTCCAGCGGCTGCCCGTCCGGCCCGATCAACTCGACACGCGCACTCGCGCCAAACGACAACACCCGCTCCACCGTCGCGGCAAGACCTGGCGCCGATTCGTCTGTCAGGATCTGCAGCTCATGCGGCCGGGCATAGGCCTGCACTTCACCACCGCCCACGTTCGTGCCGGCACCGGGCAGCTGATGCTCGCCCATGTGCAGCACGCCGCCGCGCGCATGGCCCACGAAGCGGTTGACCGCGCCGAGGAAGCCGTAGACGAAGGGCGTGGCCGGGCGCTCGTAGACCTCCTGCGGCGTGCCGACCTGCTCGACGCGGCCATGGTCCATCAGCACGATGCGGTCGGCCACTTCCAGCGCTTCGTCCTGGTCGTGCGTGACGAAGATGCTGGTGATGTGCAGCTCGTCATGCAGGCGGCGCAGCCAGCGACGCAGCTCCTTGCGGACCTTGGCGTCCAGCGCGCCGAAAGGCTCGTCCAGCAGCAAGACACGCGGCTCGACCGCGAGCGCCCGGGCCAGGGCAATGCGCTGGCGCTGGCCGCCCGACAGCTGCGGTGGGAAGCGGTCGCCCAGCCAGTCCAGCTGCACCAGCTTGAGCAGCTCGGTCACGCGCTTCTTGATCTCGGCCTCGTTTGGTCTGTCCTTGCGCGGCTTCACGCGCAGGCCGAAAGCGACGTTGTCGAACACCGTCATGTGGCGGAACAGCGCGTAGTGCTGGAACACGAAGCCCACCTGACGCTCGCGCACATGCGTGTCCGACGCGTCCTGGCCGTCCAGCAGCACGCGGCCGCGGTCGGCCGTCTCCAGGCCGGCAATGATGCGCAGCAGCGTCGTCTTGCCGCAGCCCGAGGGGCCCAGCAGCGCGACGAGTTCCCCGCGCGGGAAGTCCAGCGTCACGTCGCCCAGGGCGGTGAAGTTGCCGAAGCTCTTGTGGATGTTCTGAACCTGGATGCCCATCATTCGTTCCCGTGCGACTGGCTCGCGCGCCACTCGATGAATTGCTTGATCACCAGCGTCACCAGCGCCAGCAGTGCCAGCAGCGACGCCACCGCGAAAGCGGCGGCAAACTGGTATTCGTTGTAGAGGATCTCGACGTGCAGCGGCAGCGTGTTCGTCAGCCCGCGGATGTGGCCGGAGACAACCGACACCGCGCCGAATTCGCCCATCGCCCGCGCATTGCAGAGGATGACGCCGTACAGCAGGCCCCACTTGATGTTGGGCAGCGTCACGCGGCGGAAGGTCTGCCAGCCGCTGGCGCCCAGCACGGTGGCGGCTTCCTCTTCGTCGCGGCCTTGGGCCTGCATCAGCGGGATCAGCTCGCGCGCGACGAAAGGGAAGGTCACGAACACGGTGGCCAGCACGATGCCCGGCACGGCAAAGATGATCTTGATGTCGTTGGCCTGCAGCCAGGGGCCGAACCAGCCCTGCGCACCGAAGATCAGCACGTACATCAGGCCGGCCACGACGGGCGAGACCGAGAAGGGCAGGTCGATGAAGGTGATGAGCAACTGCTTGCCGCGGAAGTCGTGCTTGGCGATGGCCCAGGACGCGGCCAGGCCGAACACGAGGTTCAGCGGCACGGCGATGGCGGCGGCCAGCAGCGTCAGCTTGATGGCCGAGAAGGTCTCTTCGTCGGCCAGCGACGCGAAGTAGACCTCCCAGCCCTTGCGCAGCGCCTCGGTGAAGACGGCCACCAGCGGTAGCACCAGGAAGATGAGGAAGAAGCCCAGGCCCAGGGTCAGCAGTGCGCGACGCACCCAGGGCGATTCACGCGTGGCGGGGTTGTCCTGGTACTTGGCGCGGGCGCGGGCCGGCGCGAGATGCAGGGCAGCACTCATTTCCTGCCTCCCCGCTGCGAAGTCCAGGCCTGAAGCCCGTTGATGATGAGCAACAGCACGAAGCTGACGATCAGCATGACGGACGCAATTGCCGTGGCGCCCACATAGTCGTACTGCTCCAGCTTGGCAATGATCATCAGCGGCGTGATCTCACTGACCATGGGGATGTTGCCGGCGATGAAGATCACCGAGCCGTACTCGCCGACGGCACGCGCAAAGGCCAGCGCGAAGCCGGTCAGCAGCGCCGGCAGCAGCGTGGGCAGCACGACATAACGGAAGGTCTGCCAGCGGTGGGCGCCGAGTGAGGCGGCGGCTTCTTCCAGCTCCGTCTCCATGTCCTCCAGCACCGGCTGCACGGTGCGCACGATGAAGGGCAGGCCGATGAAGATCAGCGCCAGCAGCACGCCCAGCGGCGTGAAGGCGATCTTGAGGCCGTCGTCGCCGAACAGGAAGGCCAGCGAGCCGCCCGGCGCGAACAGCGAGCCGACCCAGCCGTTGGGCGCGTACAGGGCCGTCAGCGCGATGCCGGCGACTGCCGTGGGCAGGGCGAAGGGCAGGTCGATGAGCGCGTCCACCAGCTTCTTGCCCGGGAACTCATAGCGCACGATGCACCAGGCCAGGATGAGGCCGAAGACGAGATTGATGCCCGCCGCGATCAGCGAGGCGCCGAAGCTGAGCTTGTACGAAGCCATCACGCGCGGCGATGTGGCCGCCGCCCAGAAGGCCTCGAAGCCGTGGCCCGACGACTTGACGAACACCGCGATCAGCGGGATCAGCACGATCAGCGACAGGTAGAACAGTGTGAAGCCGAGCGTGGGCGCGAAGCCGGGGAGCACGCGGCGCTTCATCGATAAGAACGAAGCCATGTATTGGTCTTATGTGGTTTGCATTTCGGGCCGAGCGCCGGGCCTGCCATGGGCCAGAGGCCCATGTCCTTCCGTAGGCACAAGCAGTCCGCAGGGACTGCTTGTGTCCGACTTCAGTTCGCCAAGCCGTCCCGCCTCGGGCGAGGCGTCAGCGTTTGATGCTTGCCATCACCTGGTCAAACGAACCGCCGTCGGCAAAGTGCTGCTTGCTGACCTTGGCCCAGCCGCCCAGCGTCTGGTCCACCGTGAACAGCTTGATGTTGGCGAAGCGCTGCTGGTGCTTCTTGAAGATGGCCGGGTCGCGCGGGCGGAAGTTGTTCTTGGCGATGATTTCCTGCGCCTCCGGGCTCCAGTGGAAGTCCAGGTAGGCCTTGGCCAGCGCGGCCGTGCCCTTCTTGGCGGCGACCTTGTCGACCAGCGCCACCGGCGCATCGGTCTCGATGGAGATGCTGGGGTTGACCTGCTGGAAGTTGCCCTTGCCGAACTCGTTCTCGATCAGCTCCACCTCGGCCTCGAAGGTGACGAGCACGTCGCCGATGCCGCGCTGCGTGAAGGTCGTCGTGGCGCCGCGGCCGCCGCCGTCCAGCACGGGCACATTGGTCAGCACCTTGGTGACCAGCTCGCGGGCCTGGGCCTCGCTGCCGCCGGTGGCGATGACGCTGCCCCAGATGGCCAGGTAGCTGTAGCGGCCGTTGCCGGTGACCTTGGGGTTGGGCAGGATGACCTGCACGCCCGGGCGGGCCAGGTCGGCCCAGTCCTTGATGCCCTTGGGGTTGCCCTTGCGGACGAGGAAGGTCATCGTCGACGAATAGGGCGCTGCCGCATTGGGGAATCGGCTGCGCCAGTCGGCCGGCGTCAGGCCGCTGCTGGCGAGCTGGTCCACGTCCGTCGCCTGGTTCATCGTCACCACGTCGGCCTCCAGGCCGCCGATGACGGCACCGATCTGCTTGCTGGAGCCGCCGTGGCTCTGGTTGACGGTCACGACCTGACCCTTGGCCTTCTGCGCGGCGATGAAGGCCGGGTTGATCTGCTTGTACAGCTCACGGGCGACGTCGTAGGAGACGTTCAGCAGCGTCGGGTCGGCAGCGAAGGCGGGCAGCGCAGCAGAAGCAGCAAGCAGCGCGACGAGGGCACGGCGGGAAGGCAGGAAGGTGGACATGGCGGGGCCGTCGAATGAACGAAGCCGCGAGAGTGCCCAAAGTCTCTTATTCGCGGAAGGATAGTTTTCTTATTTCCTTATTCGATCCCTGGTGTTTGCAGGCTTGCAGCTTGCTAATCTCATGCGCATGCCCTTCGCCCTTGAACACCCCTCGACCGCCTCGCTGCTGCTGGAAAGCACGGGCGAAGGCATCTTCGGCATCGACATGGCCGGCTGCTGCACCTTCGTCAACCGCGCCGCCTGCGAGGCCCTGGGCTGGCGCACGGACGAGGTGCTGGGCCGCAACATGCACGAGCTCATCCACCACTCGCGCGAGAACGGCGCGCACTACCCCGAGTGCGACTGCCCGATCTTCAACGCCTTCCGCCGCGGCGACCCCTGCCGCATCGACGACGAGGTGCTGTGGCGGGCCGACGGCAGCGCCTTCCCGGCCGAGTATTCGAGCTACCCGGTCATCGAGCATGGCGTGGTGCAGGGCGCCGTCGTCACCTTCGTCGACATCTCGGCCCGCCGCCAGGCCGAGGCGCTGCTGCGCGCCAGCCACGACGAGCTGGAGCAGCGCGTGGCGGGCCGCACGGCCGAGCTGCGCGAGCTGGCCCACCACCTGGAGGCCGTGCGCGAGACCGAGCGCAAGCGCATCGCCCGTGAGATCCACGACGAGCTGGGCTCGCTGCTGGTGGCGTTGAAGATGGACCTGGACTGGCTGGCCCGCCGCGTGGGCGATGCGGCGCAGCGCGAGCCCATGGTGGGCAAATGTCAGCGCATGGGCGGGCTGGTGGACACGGCCGTCGAGGCGGTCGGCCGCATCATCACGGACCTGCGGCCCAGCATCCTCGACCACCAGGGGCTGTGGGCGGCGCTGGAGTGGCAGGCCCAGGAGTTCCAGCTGGCCGGCAGCGACGAGCGGCAGGTGGACTTCAAGATGCACATCGCTGCCGACGTGGTGCCCCCCGAGGGTGGCCTCGCCATCGCCGTGTTCCGCATCTTCCAGGAGGTGCTGTCCAACATCGCCCGGCATGCGCGCGCCAGCCATGTCGCCATCCGCATCGACGTGGACGCGCCGCCGGGGCCGGTGCTCTACCTGCAGGTGCGCGACGACGGCGTGGGCGCGGCGCCCGAGGCGCTGACGGATGCGCGCAGCTACGGCGTGCTGGGCATGCGTGAGCGGGCGGGGCACTTCGGCGGGCGGCTGGGCATCGAGAGCTTTCCCGGGCGGGGCACGACGGTTCGCCTCGTCATGCCTCTGGAGGCCGCGACATGATCCGCGTCCTCATCTGCGACGACCACCTCATCGTCCGCCAGGGCATCAAGCAGGTGCTGGCCGAGGCCGAGGACTTGCGCGTCGTCGGCGAGGCGGCCAACGGGCCGGATGCCATCCAGCAGGTCCGTGCGGGTGGCGTCGACGTGGTGCTGCTGGACATCGCCATGCCCCAGCGCGACGGCCTGGACATCCTGAAGGCGTTGAAGTCCGAGTTCCCCAAGCTGCCGGTGCTGATGCTGTCGACCTACCCCGACCGCCAGTACGCCGTGCGCAGCCTCAAGCTCGGCGCGGCCGGCTACCTGAACAAGAGCGCGGACAGCGAGCAGATGATCGACGCGGTGCGCAGCGTGGCGCGCGGCCGGCTCTTCATCACGCCCAGCGTGGCCGAGCAACTGGCTGGTGCGGTCGGTGCGGGCGGTCCAGGTCGAGGACGGGCCGACGACGAGCAGCCGCTGCACGAACTGCTGTCACACCGCGAATACCAGGTCTTCAAGCTGCTCGCCGCCGGCCGCAGCGTGGGCGAGATCGCCGAGCAACTGGTGCTGTCGCCCAACACCGTGTCCACCTACCGCACCCGTGTGCTGGAGAAGATCGGCGTGCGCAATGACGTGGAGCTGGCGCTGTTCGCGGTGCGCATGGATCAGGCTGACAGATAGGATCTCTTTCGGAAAAGTAAAACCGCGTTTCGTTTTGACGCGGTACATTGCCGGCCGCATGTTTCACCGCGCCGGCCGGCGCACAGAAAGAACTCCATGAGCGCCACCCTGCAGATCGCCGAAGCCTTCACCACCGCCCGCGCCGCCGGCCGTGCGATCGACGCCTACCCCGGCACGCCGCCCGCCACGCTGGCCGAGGCCTACGAGATCCAGGCCGCCGCGATCGCGCGTTGGCCCGACGCCGTCAAGGGCTGGAAGGTCGCCCGCGTGAACCCGGCCTTCGCGGCCCAGTTCCCCGAGGAGCGCCTGATCGGCCCCGCGTTCGCGCCCAATGTGCATCACGTCGAGGCCGGCGGCACGGCGACCTGCCCGGTGTTCGAGGGCGGCTTCGCGGCCGTGGAGGCGGAGGTTGTCATCGTTGTGGCCGAGGATCAGCCGGCCGGCAAGGCCGACTGGACGGCCGACACCGTGCTGCCCTTCGTCAAGTCCATGCACATCGGCGTCGAAGTCGCCAGCAGCCCGCTGGCGACGCTGAACGACATCGGCCCGGGCGCGGTCATCTCCGACTTCGGCAACAACTGGGGCGTCGTCGTCGGTGCAGAGATCGCCAACTGGCGCGAGCTGGAAACCATCGATGTCGAGACCTTCATCGGCGGCCAGTCGGTCGGCACCGGCAAGGTCAGCATCAAGCCGGGCCCGCTCGGTGCGCTGGCGTTCACGCTGAACAAGCGGGCTCAGCAAGGCCAGACGCTGAAGGCCGGTGATGTCATCTCCACCGGCATGATCACCGGCGTGCACGACATCCGCATCGGCCAGCAGTCGCGGCATGTGTTTGCGGGCGCGGGCGAGGTGCAGGTGCAGATCACCAAGGCCTGAGGGCCTGCAGCGAGGCGCAGCCACCCGCTGAGCCTGGCGTTCGTGACTATCCATGCCGCCGCGCGGTCCGGCGATCGAGTGGGTCGCCGCCTCCGCCGGGCACCCTCCCTGAAAGTGCCGCTATGCCCATTGCCTCGTTCCGATTGAAGTTCTGTGCGGCCGTCCTGCTCGCTGCGTCCGCCACCTTGGCCGCAGCGCAGACCAAGTGGCCGATCAACACCTGGGTGTTCACCTCGTTCCAGGGCAATGGGGACGGGTTGCACCTGTCGACCAGCGAGGATGGCCGCAGCTGGAAGGACCTGGGCAAGGTCTTCCTGAAGCCCTCGGTCGGCAGCGGCCTGATGCGCGACCCGCACATCCTGCGCGCGCCGGATGGCATCTTCCGCATGGTCTGGACGACCGGCTGGAAGGACAAGGGCATCGGCTACGCGTCGTCCAGCGACCTGGTGAACTGGTCCCGGCAGCAGTACCTCCCCCTGCTTGAGAAGGTGCCCGGCACGAACAACGCCTGGGCGCCTGAAACCTTCTTCGACGAGGCCAGGCAACAGTACGTCATCACGTGGTCGTCCGACATCGATGGACGGTTCAAGGAGACCACGTCCTCCGAGCGGATGAACAACCGCACCTACTTCGTCACGACGAAGGACTTCGAGACCTTCAGCGCGCCGCAGCTGCTGATCGACCCCGGCTTCGATCACATCGACACCACCCTCGTGCGCAGCGGCAAGCGCTACATCGCGGTGTTCAAGGAGGGCGACCGCCAGAAGTCCAAGGCCTGGGGCGCCATTCGCTGGGCGGTGGCGGACTCCGTCCTCGGGCCTTACCGCCTGATGCCCAATCCGCTGGTGGCCGGCAAGCGGGTCGAAGGCCCGACCCTGGCCGTTGCAGGCGACAAGGTGCGGCTGTATGTGGACCATTACGCCGACGCCCGCTACGGCGCCTTCGAGACCACCGACTGGTTGACCTGGACCGATGTGTCGGAGGGTCTCGCCGTGGCGAAGGGTCAGCGCCACGGCACGGTGCTGGCGGTGCCTGCGTGGCTGGCCAGGAACCTGGAGAGCGCGCAGCCGTCAGCCCAGCCGGTGGTGCCCGTGCCCGCGCCCCCGGCCGCGCTGGAGGGCTACACGGCCGATCCCGCCATCCGCGTGTTCGGCGACACCTACTACATCTATCCGACCTCAGACAAACCCAACTGGCAGACGACGGACTTCTCGGTGTGGTCCTCCAGGAACCTGGTCGACTGGAAGAACGAAGGCAAGGTGCTGGACGTCGCCAACGATCTGAGATGGGCGCGCATCGAGGCCTGGGCGCCGGATGTCATCGAGCGCAACGGCACCTATTTCATGTACTTCTGCGCCCAGGGTTCCATCGGCGTTGCGACCGCCAAGTCGCCGCTAGGCCCGTTCGTCGACGCGCTGGGCAAGCCCCTGCTCACCAAGGGCATGGGTGTGCAAACCAACACTATCGACCCATTCCCCTTCATCGATGACGATGGCCAGGCCTATCTCTATTTCGGCAACGGCAAGATGGGCAATGTCGTCAGGCTCAAGCCCGACATGGTGACGCTGGACGGGCCGGTGCAGACCATCGCGTTGAAGGAACATCGTGAAGGTGCCGTCGTGTTCAAGCGTGCGGGCAAGTACTACTTCATGTGGTCCATCGACGATGCCCGCAGCCCCAACTACCGCGTGGGCTGGGGCACGGCCGATTCACCGCTCGGGCCGGTGACGTCGCCGCAGGACGGCTTCATCGTGCTGCAGAGGAACGGCAGCGCCGTGGGAACGGCTCACCACAGCGTCGTCAACGTGCCGGGTACCGATCGCTGGTATGCGGCCTATCACCGCCATGCGCTGCCGGAAGGAGGCGGCTTTCAGCGCCAGACGGTGCTCGCGAGGATGGAGTTCACTGCGGACGGGGCCATCCGGCCCATGGACCCGATGCGCGTGCCGTTCAAGCCTGGCGACCTGGGCGAACCCATCGTCGATGGGCGCGGCCGCCCTTGATGTGAACGACGCCAGGGGGCCGAAGACGTGGCCGCATCAGTGCCGGATAGCGTGAAACGCTGCGCTAGCCCTTGACGGGCGCGCCCAGCAGCCGCAACACCTCACGCACTGCCTGCGCCCGGTCCTGCGGGCTGCTCAAGGCCTTCTCCACGCGCAGCTTCTCGTTGCCCACCAGCTTGATGTTGCGGTTCTTCTGCACCAGCTCGATGACCCGCATCGGGTCGATGGGCGGGTTGGGGCGGAAGTTGATGTTGATCAGCGTCGGCGCCGCGTCGATCTTGCTGACGCCATAGGGCTTGGCCAGCACGCGCAGGCGGTGGGTGTCGAACAGCGTCTGGCCCTGCGTGGGCAGCTTGCCGAAGCGGTCGGTGATCTCTTCGAGCATCGAGTCGATCTGCTCGTTCTTCTCGGCCGAGGCCAGGCGCTTGTAGAGGCTCAGGCGCACCTGCACGTCGCCGCAGTAGGCGTCGGGCAGCAGCGCCGGGGCGTGCAGGTTGATCTCGGTGGTGGCCGCGAACGGCGACAGCAGGTCGGGCTCCTTGCCGGCCTTCAGCGAGCGCACGGCCTCGTTGAGCATGTCGTTGTAGAGCTGGAAGCCGACCTCCATCATGTTGCCGCTCTGGTTGTCGCCCAGCACCTCGCCGGCGCCACGGATCTCCAGGTCGTGCATGGCGAGGTAGAAGCCCGAGCCGAGTTCCTCCATCGCCTGGATGGCGTCCAGCCGTTGCGTGGCCTGCTTGGTCAGGCCCTGGATGTCCGGCACCATCAGGTAGGCATAGGCTTGGTGGTGAGACCGGCCGACGCGGCCGCGCAGCTGGTGCAACTGGGCCAGGCCGAACTTATCAGCGCGGGCAATGATGATGGTGTTGGCGGCCGGCACGTCGATGCCGGTCTCGATGATGGTGGAGCACAGCAGCAGGTTGTGCTTGCCGGCCACGAACTCGCGCATCACGCGCTCCAGCTCGCGCTCGGGCATCTGGCCATGGGCGATGACGATGCGCGCCTCGGGCACCAGCTCTTCGAGCTTCTGGCGCCGGTTCTCGATGGTCTCGACCTCGTTGTGCAGGAAGTAGACCTGCCCGCCACGCTTCAACTCGCGCAGCACGGCCTCGCGGATGGTGCCGCTGCTCTCCGCGCGCACGAAAGTCTTGATGGCCAGGCGGCGCTGCGGTGCCGTGGCGATGACCGAGAGGTCGCGCAGGCCTTCGAGCGCCATGCCGAGGGTTCTTGGAATCGGTGTGGCGGTCAGCGTCAGCACGTCCACCTCGGCGCGCATGGCCTTCATCGCCTCCTTGTGCCGCACGCCGAAGCGGTGTTCCTCGTCGATGACGAGCAGGCCCAGGCGGTTGAACTTGACCTCGGGCGACAGCAGCTTGTGCGTGCCGATGACGATGTCGATGGTGCCGTCGGCCAGGCCTTCCATCGCGGCCTTGATCTCCTTGGCGGAGCGGAACCGGCTCATCTCCGCAACCCTCACCGGCCAGGCGCCGAAGCGGTCGGCGATGTTCTGGTAATGCTGCTCGGCCAGCAACGTCGTCGGCGCCAGGATGGCGACCTGCTTGCCGCCCATGACGGCGACGAAAGCGGCACGCAGCGCCACCTCGGTCTTGCCGAAGCCCACGTCGCCGCAGACGAGGCGGTCCATGGGCTTGGGCGAAATCATGTCCTGGACCACCGCGTGGATGGCGGCGCGCTGGTCGGGCGTTTCCTCGAAGCCGAAGGACGCGGCGAAGGCCTCGTAGTCGTGGCCCGAGTAGCGGAAGGCATGGCCCTCGCGGGCGGCACGGCGTGCGTAGAGGTTGAGCAGCTCGGCGGCGGTGTCGCGCACCTGCTCGGCGGCCTTACGCTTGGCCTTCTCCCACTGGCCGGAGCCCAGGCGGTGCAGCGGGGCTTCCTCTGCGCTCACGCCGGTGTAGCGGCCGATCAGATGCAGCTGCGCGACCGGCACATAGAGCGTGGCCTTGTCGGCGTACTCCAGGTGCAGGAACTCGCTCTTCTGCCCGTCGCCGAGGTCAATGTTGACCAGGCCCTGGTAGCGCCCGATGCCGTGGTTGATGTGCACGACCGGGTCGCCCACCTTCAGCTCGGACAAGTCCTTGATCAGCGCATTGACGTCGCTGACCTGCTCCTGCTTGCGGCGCCGGCGTGTCGTCGGCGTCGTGGCGAAGAGTTCGGTCTCGGTGAAGAGCTGAACCGGCTTGTGCTCGTCGACCCAGAAGAAGCCCGACGCCAGCGGCGCGGCGGTGATGGCGTACTTCTCGTCGCCCGCCAGGAACTCGGCCAGGTCCTTGGCCGAAGGCGGCTCGATCTTGTGGTCGCGCAGTTGCTCCAGCAGGCTCTCGCGCCGGCCTTCGCTCTCGGCCAGCAGCAGCACGCGGTGCGGCGTGGCTTTTAAGTGCGCTTCCAGGCGCGCCAGCGGCTCCTGCACGCCGCGCTCCACGCTGATGTCCGGCAGCGGCCGGGCGAAGTCCACGGGGTCGATGCCGCGCACCGACAGCACCGCATGCGGCTTGGTCAGGCCGAAGAAGTCCTCGATCGTCAGGAACAGCTCGGCCGGCGCCAGGATGGGCCGCTCGGGGTCGTGCTGCAGGAAGCGGTGGCGCTCCTTGGTGTCGGTCCAGAAGCGCTGGATGGCCTCGTCCACCTCGCCATGCAGGGCCAGCGCGGCGGTATCGCCCAGGTAGTCGAACACGGTCGCCGTCTGCTCGAAGAAGATCGGCAGGTAGTACTCGATGCCGCCCGAGGCGACGCCCTCGCCGATGTCGCGATAGATGCGCGACTTGGTCGGGTCGCCGTCCATCTTTTCGCGCCAGCGGTTGCGGAAGGCCTTGCGCGCCGCCTCGTCCATCGGGAACTCGCGGCCAGGCAGCAGGCGCACGTCCGGCACCGGGTAGAGGCTGCGCTGGCTGTCGGGGTCGAAGGTGCGGATGGAATCCACCTCGTCACCGAAAAGGTCGACGCGGTAGGGCACGGCCGAGCCCATCGGGAACAGGTCGATCAGGCCGCCGCGCACGGCGTATTCACCGGGCTGCACGACCTGGCTCACGTTGGTGTAGCCGGCCAGCGTCAGCTGCGCGCGCAGCGAGGCCTCGTCCAGCCGCTGCTTCTGCTTGAAATTGAAGGTCGTGCCGGCCAGGAAGCTCGGTGGCGCCAGGCGCGTCAGCGCGGTCGACGCCGGCATCAACACGACGTCGATGGTCTTCGTCTTGCGCGCCTGCAGCAGCTCCCACAGCGTCGCCAGCCGCTCGGAGATCAGGTCCTGGTGGGGGCTGAAGCTGTCGTAGGGCAGGGTTTCCCAGTCGGGGAAGACGGCGACCTTCAGCTCAGGCGCGAACACCTTCAGCTCGTCCTCCAGCCGCTGCGTGTCGCCCGGCTCGGCCGTGAAGATGGCGGCCATGCGGCCGGCGTCGCGCTGCTGCTGCACGAAGCGCGCGAGCAGCAGGGCATCGGCCGAGCCGACGGGGCGGGGGTGGGTGAACTTCTTGCCAGGTTGGACGAGCGGTAGCAACGACATCGGGGGCCTACAAACGACAACAGCCCCGGAACGGAGCTGGGCGGAATTCTAGGAGCCCGTGTCCTTTGGCTCCGGCCCGGGGTCATGGATAGCATGGCGGCACTTCCCACCGGAGATTCCATGCGCCGCCGCCACGCCATCAGCCTGCTTGCGACCTCACTGTCCCTTGCCTTTTCCGTCCTCCCTGCGTTCGCTGCTACCACCGAGAGCCAACGCTTCCACCAATGGCTGGAAGCCGAATGGGAGCTGACGCTGCAGCGCCAGCCCATCCTCGCCACGTCCCTGGGCGACCCGCGCTACAACGACCGCCTGCCCGACACCACCACGGCTGCCTACCGCGCCCAGGCCAAACGCGAGCTGCAGCAGACGCTGAAAGCGCTGGCCGGCTTCAACAAGGCCAAGCTCGACCCCAAGGACCGCATCTCCTACAGCATCCTCAAGCTCGACCTGGAGCAGGACCTGGCCGGCGACCGCTTCCCCGAGTGGATGCAGCCCATCAGCCAGATCGGCGGCCTGCCGAACTTCCTCGTCCAGATGGGCACGGGCCAGTCCATCCAGCCCTTCAAGACGACCAAGGACTACGACGACTGGCTCAAGCGCCTGGCGCTGGCCGTGCCCACCTTCGACGGCACCATCGCCAACATGCGCGCCGGCCTAAAGGCGGGCGTGACCCAGCCGCGCGCCGTCATGGAGAAGGTGTTGCCGCAACTGACCGCGCTGGCCGTGACCGACCCCGAGAAGAGCCTGTTCTGGGGGCCGATCAACAAGTTCCCGGACGCTGTGGGGCCGGCCGACTGCGAGCGCATCACGGCCGCCATGCGCAAGCTGCTGGCCGAGCAGGTGCTGCCCGCCTACGGCCGCCTGTTGGCCTTCGTGCGTGACGAGTACACGCCCAAGGCGCGCACCAGCACGGCCTGGTCGGCGCTGCCCGACGGCAAGGCCTGGTACGCCCACCGCGTGCGCCAGTCGACCACCGTGGCGCTGTCGCCTGACGAGATCCACGCCATCGGCCTGCAGGAGGTCGCGCGCATCCTCGGCGAGATGGACGGCGTGCGCCGCCAGGTCGGCTTCCAGGGCGACCTGAAGGCGTTCTTCAAGCACCTCAACGACGACCCCAAGTACTACTTCACGAGACCTGAGGACCTGCTGGCCGGCTACCGCGACCTGCAGAAGAAGATCAACGGGCTGACCCCGAAGCTCTTCGACATCACGCCCAAGGCCGACTACGAGGTCCGCGAGGTCGAGGCCTTCCGCGCCGAGAGTGCGGCCGGTGCGTCCTACCAGCAGCCAGCAGTCGACGGCTCGCGCCCCGGCGTCTTCTACGTCAACACCTTCAACCTGAAGGCCCAGCCCATGTTCGGCATGGAGACGCTGTCGCTGCACGAGGCCTCGCCCGGCCACCACTTCCAGATCGCCATCGCGCAGGAAGACCAGGCGCTGCCGGCCTTCCGCCGCTTCGGCAGCCACTACACGGCCTATGTGGAAGGCTGGGCGCTGTACGCCGAGAGCCTGGGCAAGGAGCTGGGTCTCTTCACCGACCCCTATCAGTGGTACGGCCGCCTTGCTGATGAGCAGTTGCGTGCCATGCGCCTGGTGGTGGACACCGGCCTGCACCACAAGGGCTGGACGCGCGAGCAGGCGATTCGGTACATGCTGGACAACTCCTCCATGGCCGAGAGCGATGTGGTGTCGGAAGTCGAGCGCTACATCGTC
This sequence comes from Pelomonas parva, assembly GCF_043555835.1. NCBI lineage: Bacteria > Pseudomonadati > Pseudomonadota > Betaproteobacteria > Burkholderiales > Sphaerotilaceae > Roseateles > Pelomonas parva. Next base: position 869,940 of record NZ_JBIGHV010000002.1, read on the forward strand.
TGGCCCGGCCAGGCGCTGGGCTACAAGATCGGTCAGCTGGAGATCACCAAGCTGCGCGCCGAGGCCGAGAAAGCGCTGGGCGCCAAGTTCGACATCAAAGGCTTCCACCGCGTCGTGCTGACGGCGGGGCAGGTGCCGTTGCCGGTGTTGCGGGAACTGGTGATGGAGTGGGTGAACAGTCGCGGTTGAGTCAGGCTGCGAACGGAGGTCAACGAATGAACATCTTTTTGCCGCAGGCTATGCGCGACTTCGTTGAGCAACGCGCGGTCCAGTGCGGCCTTGAGAGCGGCAGCGAGTACGTCTGCGAGCTGATTCGGCGCGATCAAGGCCGGGAGGCCTTGCGTGTTCAAGTGCTTGCCGGTGCCGAATCACCGCCGGCTGTGGAGATGACGCCAGCGTGGTTCGCCAGCCTGCGAGGTCGTGCGCAGTGACCGCGCTGGCCGCTGGCGCCTGACGCCCAGATCCAAGAAAACAAGCTACAGAGACACAGAGGCACAGAGAACAAGCGCTTTCTCTCTGTGCCTCCGTGCCTCTGTGGCTGTGTTCTCTTCAAGCCGGAGTGACCCCGCGCCGGTGCGCCCAGCGGTACAGCAGCGGCAGCACCAGCAGCGTCAACGCCGTCGACGACAGGATGCCGCCGATGACGACGGTGGCCAGCGGGCGCTGCACCTCCGCGCCGGTGCCGGTGGCCAGCGCCATCGGCACGAAGCCCAGTGACGCGACCAGCGCCGTCATCAGCACCGGCCGCAGCCGCGTCAGTGCGCCGTCCCGAACGGCGCGTTCGAGCGGCATGCCTTCGTCGCGCAGCGAGCGGATGAAGGCGATCATCACCAGCCCGTTCAGCACCGCCACGCCGGACAACGCGATGAAGCCCACGCCGGCCGAGATGGACAGCGGGATGTCGCGCAGCCACAGCGCCACGATGCCGCCGGTCAGCGCGAAGGGCACGCCGGTGAACACCAGCAGGCCGTCGCGCACATTGCCGAACATCGCGAACAGCAGCACGAAGACCAGCCCCAGCGCCACCGGCACGACGATCTTCAGCCGCGCCGTGGCCGACTGCAGCTGCTCGAAGCTGCCACCCCAGCTCGTCCAGTAGCCGCTGGGCACCTTGACCCGCTCGGCCAGCCGCGCCTGCGCCTCGGTCACGAAGGAACCGATGTCGCGGCCGCGCACATTGGCGGTCACGACGACGCGGCGCTTGCCGTTCTCGCGGCTGACCTGGTTGGGCCCGGGCGCCTCGTCAAAGCTCGCCAGCTCGCCGAGCTGCACATGCGCGCCGTTCGGTAGCCGCAAGGGCAGGCGCTTCAGTGCATCCAGGTCACTGCGCACGCTGTCCGGCAACCGCACCTGGATGTCGAAGCGCCGATCGCCCTGGAACAGCACGCCGGCCTCCTGGCCGCCGATGGCCGCCGCCACGGTCTGCTGCACGTCGGCCACGCTCAGGCCCAGGCGGGCGAGCTTGGCGCGGTCCAGCTGCAGCGTCAGCAGCGGCAAACCCGTCGTCTGCTCGACCTTCACGTCCGCTGCGCCGGCCACGCCTTGCAGCAGCTTGGCGATCTGCTCCGCCGTGCGCTCCATGGTGGCCATGTCGTCGCCGAACACCTTCACTGCCACGTCGCTGCGCACGCCCGAGATCAGCTCGTTGAAGCGCATCTGGATGGGTTGCGTGAACTCGTAGTTGTTGCCCGGCACCTGCGCCGCAATGGCTTGCAGGCTATCGACCAGTGACGCCGTGCTGCGCTTGGGATCGGGCCATTCGCTGCGCGGCTTCAACATGACGAAGGTGTCCGCCACGTTGGGCGGCATCGGGTCGGTCGCGATCTCGGCCGTGCCCAGCTTGGAGAACACGCGCGCTACCTCGGGCGCCTGCAGCAGCGTGCGCTCCAGCTCGCGCTGCATCTCCACCGCCTGCGTCAGACTGGTGCCGGGGATGCGCATGGCATGCAGCGCAATATCGCCCTCGTCCAGGCTGGGGATGAACTCGCTGCCCATGCGCGTGGCCAGCAGCGCACTCAAGGCGACGGCCACGCCGGCGATGGTCAGCACCAGTGGCGGGTGCGCCAGCGCGCGGTCCAGCAGCGGCGCATAGCCACGCCTGGCCCAGCCCATCAGGCGGTTCTCTTTCTCGTCGACCCGGTTGCCGATCCACAGCGCCACGGCCGCCGGGATGAAGGTCACCGACAGCAGCATCGCCCCCAGCAGCGCGATGACGACGGTGAACGCCATCGGGTGGAACATCTTTCCCTCCACGCCGCTCAGCGCAAAGATGGGCAGGTAGACCACCATGATGATGAGCTGGCCGAACAGCAGCGGCCGGCGCGCTTCGCGGGCGGCGGCGAAGACCTCGTCGAAACGCTCCTGGCGCGTGAGCAGCCGGCCCGCTGCAGCCTGCGCGTGCGACAGCCGCCGCACGCAGTTCTCAACGATGACGACGGCGCCGTCGATGATGATGCCGAAGTCCAGCGCGCCCAGGCTCATCAGGTTGGCGCTGACCTTGTTGGCCACCATGCCGCTGAACGTGAACAGCATGGACAGCGGGATCACCGCCGCCGTGATGACGGCCGCGCGCAGGTTGCCGAGGAAGGCGAACAGCACGGCGATGACCAGCAGCGCGCCTTCCAGCAGGTTGGTCCGCACGGTGGCGATGGCCTTGTCGATCAGCGTCGTGCGGTCGTACACCGTCTGCGCAATGACGCCTGCGGGCAGGCTGCGGTTGATGGCTTCCAGCCGCTGGTCCACCGCCAGCGACACCTGCCGGCTGTTCTCGCCCAGCAGCATGAAGACGGTGCCCAGCACCACCTCGCGGCCGTTCTCGGTGGCGGCGCCGCTGCGCAGCTCTTGCCCTAAGCCCACATCGGCCACATCACGCACGCGCACCGATCCACGGATGACGATGTCGGCGATGTCCGCCATGCCCGTCACTTGGCCCGGCACGCGGATCAACACCTGCTCGCCGCGCCGCTCGATGTAGCCGGCGCCCACGCTCACGTTGTTGCGCTCCAGCGCCTGCACCACCTCCGGCAGCGTGATGCCATGCGCCACCAGCTTGTCCGGCCAAGGCGCGACCTGGTATTCCTTGGCCTGGCCGCCGATGGTGTTGATCTCCGTCACGCCCGGCACGGTGCGCAGCTGTGGCTTGACGATCCAGTCCTGGATCTCGCGCAGGTCCGTCGGCGTGTACGGCGTGCCGTCGGCCTTGAGCGCGCCGGGCTTGGCCTCCACGGTCCACATGTAGATCTCGCCCAGGCCTGTGGCGATGGGGCCGAGCGACGGCGCCAGGCCGGCAGGCAACGTCGCGCGGGCCTCCTGCATGCGCTCGTTGACGAGCTGGCGCGCGAAGTAGATGTCGGTGCCCTCCTTGAACACGACGGTGACCTGCGACAGGCCGTAGCGCGACAGCGAGCGTGTCTGCTCCAGCCGGGGCAGGCCTGACATCGCGGTCTCGATGGCGAAACTGACGCGCTGCTCGGCCTCCAGCGGCGAATAGCCCGGCGCCTCGGTGTTGATCTGCACCTGCACGTTGGTGATGTCGGGCACGGCGTCGATGGGCAGGCGCTGGTAGCTGAACACGCCTAACGCCGCCATGCCCAGCACGGCCAGCATGATGAGCCAGCGCTGGGCGATGGCGAATCGGATGAGTTTTTCAAACATCGTTGTTCCTCAATGAGCGTGTTCCGCAGCGGCTTTGCCGATGTCGGCTTTCACGAGGAAGCTGTTCTTCGCCGCGTAGCGCTCGCCGGCGTTGAGGCCTTTCAACACTTCGACATGGCTGCCATCGCTGCGGCCCGTCTCCACACGGCGCGCGTCGAACTGCTGGCCCTGGCGCACGAACACCACGCGGGCGCCGTCCAGCACCTGCACCGCATCCGCCGCCACGGCCACCGGCACCTCGGCCTCGCTGGCCGTCAGCGCCACCGTCACCGGCAGCCCGGGCCGCCACAGGCCCTTGGGGTTGGCCAGCACCAGGCGGGCAGTCGCGCTGCGGCTCTGCTCGCCGACCAGCGCGCCGACGTAGCTCAGCCTGGCCTCGCCCTGCGCCTCGAACGTCGTCGCCTGGACCTGCGCCGTCATGCCTTCGGCCAACTGGTTCAGGTCCTTGGCCGGCACGGTCAGTTCGACCCAGACGCTGGACAGGTCGGCCACCTGGAACACGGCGGCGTCCTCCTTCAGCGCCTCGCCGACGCTGAGCTTCTTGTCGACGATGACGCCGTCGATCGGCGAGCGGATCTCGTGCCGCGTGAGGCCTTGCGGGTCGCCGGCCGTTGCGCCCAAGGCCGCCAGCCGCTGCCGCGCGTTCTCGACCGTGATCTCTGCCTCCTGCATCGCCTGGCGCGCGGCCAGATAGTCCTGCTCGGCGGAGATCTTGTCCTCCCACAAGCGCTTCTCGCGGTCGTGCGTGGTCCGCGCGAGCGTCAGTCGCTTCTGCGCGCTCAGCAGCTCGCTGCGCTGGTCCGCCAGCGCGGGGCTGGAGATGACGGCCAGCACCTGGCCGCGCTTCACGCGGTCGCCCGCGTTGGCGCGCACGGCTTGCACCAGCCCGGCCAGGCGCGGCGTGACGATGACGGCGCGGTCCTGGTTCAGCTTCACCTCGCCCAGCAGTTGCAGGCGGGTGGCGATGCGCGCCGGGCCGGCGTCGGCCAGCGCGATGCCGTTGTGGCGCAGCTGCTCGTCGCTGAAGCGGGGGTGGGGTGCTTCGGCTGGCGCCGACGCCGCTGTAGATGCCGTTTTGGCGGGCGCATGCTGCACCTCTTCGGCATGCTCATGGCCGTGATCGTCGTGCCCGTCCTCGCCGTGCTTGTCGCCGCGCAGGATGGCCAATCCCAGCAGCAGTCCCACGGCCAGCACCGCCGCGATGGCGATGGCGTTCTTCTTTGCGTTCATGCTCAATCCTCTTGATCGTTCTGGGTGGACCGGCCCAGCAAGCGGTCCAGGTCGGCGGCGGCGCGGTGGGTGTCGGCGCTGCCTTGCAGCAACTGGCGGCGCAGCTGGAACAGCGTTCGCTGGGCGTCCAGCACATCGAGGAAGGCGAACTTGCCCAGCTCGTAGCCCCTCAGTGCCGCGTCGTACGACGCCTGCGCGGTGGGCAGCGCGTCGTCACGCAGCAGCGCCACCTGCTCGCGGCCCAGCCGCAGCCGCGCGCTAGCGTCGGCCACGTCGGTCTGCAGCTTCAACGTCGCGCTGGCCAGCGCTTCGCGCGCCTGGTCTTCGCGGCGCAACGCCTCCAGCAGGCCGCCCTGGTTGCGGTCATTGACGGGCAGCGGCAGCGAGAAGCCGATGACGGCCTGCGTGCGGCCCAGCTCGGCGTCGCGCTTGGCGCCCAGCGTGACCGTCACGTCGGGCACGCGGCGCGCGCGTTCCGTGTCGCTCAGGGCCTGGCGGCGGGCGATGTCCAGCCGGGCCAGCCGCAGCGCGGGCGCCTCCAGCATCCATTCGCCCAGTTGTTGGTCGCTCGGCGCGTGGGGCAGGGCGGCGCTGTCGCCATCGGCTTGCGTCACCGCTTGCAGTTGCTGGCCGCACAAGGCCGCCAGCCGTCCACGTGCCAGCAGCAGCGCGCTCTGCGCCTGCGCGACTTCGGCCCGCGCACCGGCCTCGGCAACGCGCGCCTTGGCCAGCTCCAGTGGCGGCACCTTGCCGGCCTGCAGCCGCTTGTCCGCCGCCGTCACGGCGCTGCTGGCCAGCACCAGCGACGACTCGGCCAGCCGCTGCTGCTCCTGCGCGCCGAGCAGCTCGAAGAACGCGGCGGCCACGGCTGCACGTAGCTCGGCCTGCCTGGCAGCGAGCGACACGGCCGCCTGCTCGCGGGCCTGCGCCGCGACGGCCTGGCGCGCAGCGCGCTTGCCGCCCAGCTCGATGGCCTGGGACAGCTGCACGGTGCTTGTCCGCGTGGCGCGGCGCGTGTCTTCCAGCAGCACGCCCAGCTCGGGGTTGGGCCGCGCGCCGGCCTGGGCTTCGGCGCCTTGCTGGGCTTGCAGCTCCAGGCGGGCGACTGCGAGGTCGGGGTTGTGAATGAGGGCCATGGCTTGCGCCTCGGCCAGGGTCAGGGCATGGGATGCGCTGGCAAACAGCGTCATCCAAAGAAGGCCAACAAGGCTTCGCATCGAACTCTCCAGGTTGTTGGGACAACGGACGGTTCGGCGCGCAGCCGGCACCCGGCGGGTGCCTTGCTTCAGGTCAGCAGGGGAGGGGAAGCGGCGCGCCGAATCAGGCGCGCAGCCAATTGGGGCGTTCGAGCCCGGCAGGGATGTGTGACGCGGGCGGCGCTGCCGCTGTGGGGGCGGGCGCCAGCGTCTGTGGCGCCACGAGCGCATGCCCATCGGCCGAAGGCGTGGCGCTTGCAGCGTGGTGGCAATGGCAGTGGCCGGTCTCGCAGACCGGGTGCGCCTCGCCGGCCTTGTCGGCATGGGCGGGCGCGGCGTCTGCAAGCGCGACCTGCTGGCCTTGCTGCTCGGCCAGTTCATCGACGCAGCAAAGCGCCGCGCCGGCCCAGGACAACTGGGCGGCGACAAGCAAGGTCAGCAGGGCGATGAACCAGCGGCGCATGGGCGCGCATTCTATGAGCCAGTCCGCAGGCGCCAATAACGTTCCGTTAATGTCCGCGCCTCATCCTTTTGGGCAACGGAGGAGCGATGCGGGTCTTGCTGGTGGAAGACGATGAGCTGATTGCGCAAGGCGTGCTGGCCGGCCTGCGCGCGCATGGCATGACGGTGGACCAGGTGGCGACAGCCGCTCATGCGGAGGCGGCCCTGGCCACGCTGGCCTGCGACGCCGTCGTGCTGGACCTGGGCCTGCCGGACGAGGACGGCCTCGCGCTGCTGCGGCGCCTGCGCGCCCGGGGCTGCGCCACGCCCGTGCTGATCCTGAGCGCGCGCGACGCCGTGCCGGACAAGGTGGCGGGCCTGCAGTGCGGGGCCGACGACTACCTGCTCAAGCCCTTCGACCTCAGCGAGCTGGTGGCGCGCCTGCACGCACTCGCGCGGCGGGCGGCGGGCCGCTGCGTTGACGTCATCGAGCGCGGCGCCTTGCGCGTCACGCCCAGCCTGGGCGAGGTGACGATGCACGGCCGCGTCGTGCCCTTGCCGCGCCGCGAGCTGGCGCTGCTGAGCGCGCTGCTCAACGCGCAGGGCCGCATCCTCAGCGCGGAGCAGTTGAAGGGCCTGCTGTACGACTTCAGCGACGAGATCGAAAGCAATGCCGTCAGCGTGCACATCCACCACCTGCGCCGCAAGCTGGACGCCGGCCTAATCGAGACGGTGCGCGGCCTTGGCTACCGCATCGCGCTGGACTCGCCATGAGCCTGCGCGTCCGCCTGTTGTTGATGATCGGCAGCGCGCTGGCCCTGCTGTGGGGGGCGGTCGCCTTCTGGCTGCATGGCGACATCCAGCGGCAGATGCAGCGCATGCTGGACGACCGCCTGGTCACGGCGGCCTACATGGTGTCGGACCTGGTGACGCAGAACCCGGCGCTGTGGAGCGCGAGCGCCGACACGCGGGCGGCGCTGCAGCCCGTGCTGACGCTGACCGGCCCCCTGGTCTGCCAGGTCAGCAGCGCGCGCGGCGAGATCCTGGTGCGCACGCCCGGCGCCAGCGGCGCGCTGCTCGACGGCGCCGCGCCCGGCTTTGCGTTCAAGACGATAGACGGCCTGACCTGGCGCACCTACACGATCAACACGCAGGGCCTGGCGATCACCACGGCCGACCGCATTGGTGACCGCGCGACGCTGCTGAACAGCGCCGTGCTGGCCGCCGTGGCGCCGTTCGGCGCGGCGCTGCTGGGTGGGCTGCTGGTGTTGTGGTGGGCCGTGGGCAAGGCGCTGCAGCCGCTGGAGCGCTTGCGCTGCGAGCTGGCCTCGCGCGCCATCGACGAGCTGACCCCGGTTGCCGACGGCGGCCGGCCACGCGAGCTGCGGCCCTTCGTCGACACCGTCAACGACATGCTGGCCCGCATCCGCGCGACCGTGCAGCGCGAGCGCCGCTTCACCAGCGACGCCGCGCACGAACTGCGCACACCGCTGACCGCCATCAAGGTGCATCTGCAGGTGCTGCGCCTGTCCGAGGGCGACGACGCCGTGCGCGCGCTGGCGCATGCCGATGAGGGCGTGGCGCGCCTGCAGGCGGCATTGAGCCAGCTGCTGACGTTGTCGCAGGTGGAGGCGCATGGCGGCAGCGAGGGCACGAACCGCACCGCCGTGGCCGACATGGTGGCGCTGGCCGTGCGCGACTGCGCGCCGGCGGGCGACCCACGCCTGCAGGTCTTCAACCGCTGCGAGGAGGCCGCTGTGGCCGTGCCTGAAGCCCTGGCCGTTACCGCGCTGCGCAACCTGCTGGACAACGCCCGCCGCCACACGCCCGTGGACGGCCATATCCACCTGCACGTCGACGGCCTGTGTGGCGAGGTGCGCCTGGCGGTGGCCGACACCGGCCCGGGCCTGGACGACGAAGGCCTGGCCATGGCCACCGAGCGCTTCTGGCGGCGCGGCACGGGCACCGGCAGCGGCCTGGGCCTGGCCATCACGCAGGCGGTGTGCGAGCGCTTCGGCGGCTCGCTCACGCTCGCGCGTGCCGACGAGGGCGGGCTGGTGGCCACCATCACCTTGCCTCTGGCCACGATCAACCACGACACGGAGGCGTGATGCCCTACTCGATCAGCGTCAACAGACACATGCGGCAGGCGGACGTGGAGGCAGACACGCCGCTGCTCTGGGTGCTGCGCGACACGCTGGGCCTGACCGGCACCAAGTTCGGCTGCGGCGCCGGCCTGTGCGGTGCCTGCACCGTGCAGTTGGACGGTCAGGTCGCGCGCAGCTGCACCGTGCCCATCAGCGCGGTGGGCGCGGCCCGCGTGGCCACCATCGAGGCCTTGTCGCCGGACCGTTCGCACCGCCTGCAGCAGGCGTGGATCGCCGAGCAGGTGCCGCAGTGCGGCTACTGCCAGTCCGGCATGCTGATGGCCGCCGACGCGCTGCTGAAGGCCACACCGCAGCCGAGCGACGCGGACATCGACGCCGCCATGACCAACCTTTGCCGCTGCGGCACCTACAACCGCGTGCGGCGCGCCATCAAGCGGGCTGCCGGCCTGCCGGTGGAGGCGGCATGAGCGGTGTTCAGTTGGGCAGACGACGCCTGCTCCAGAGTGGGCTGATGGTGGTCATCGCCCCGCTCGGCGCAGCGCCGGGCGCGGCGAGTGGGCAGGAGCTGCAGGGCTGGGTGCGCATCGCCCGTGATGGCGCGGTGACGGTGCTGTCCAACACCAGCGAGATCGGCCAGGGCACCGGCACGGCCATTGCGCAGATCCTGGCCGACGAGCTGGACCTGGACTGGCGCCGCGTGAGCCTGACCATGGCGCCGCTGGAGAAGCGCTACTTCAACCCGAACTGGGCGGAGTACGGCACCTACGGCAGCGGCGGCGTCGCGTATCAGATGGAACCGCTGCGGCGTGCCGGCGCGCAGGCGCGCGCCATGCTGATCGCCGCAGCGGCCGGCGAGTGGCAGGTCGCCGCAAACGACTGCGATACGGACAACGGCGACGTGGTTCACCGGGACAGCGGCCGCCGCGCTGCCTATGGCCTGCTGGTCGAGCAGGCGGCGCGCCAGCCGGTGCCGGAGCAGCCAACGCTGATGCCTCGCGAGCGCCTGCGCTACATCGGCCGGGACATGCCCCGCCTGGACATCCCGGCCAAGACCGACGGCAGCGCCGTCTTCGGCGTCGATGTGCGTATGCCCGGTCTGCTGAGCGCGGCCATCGTGCAGTGCCCCGTGTTCGGCGGCCGGCTGGCCGGCGTGGACAGCGCACCCGCGCTGCGCATGCCCGGCGTTCGCCAGGTGGTGTTGCTGGACGACGCCGTCGCGGTGGTGGCCGATTCGTACTGGCGGGCGCAGCAGGCCGTGGACGCGCTGCAGCCGCGCTGGGACTTGCAGCGCGCCCGGCGGCCGGACAGCGCCCGCTACATGGCAGCGCTGCACCGGGCGGTGCGCGGTGAGGGCGCGACCTTCCTGCCCGCCAACACCACGGCAGCACAGGTGAAGGCCCGTTACGCGCAGGCGACGCGGCGGGTTCGGCGCTCGGTGGAGCGCACCTACGCCGTGCCCTTCCTGGCGCACGCGACGATGGAGCCGATGAACGCGACCGCCCGTGTCTCCGAGGGCAAGGCGGAGCTGTGGGTGCCGACCCAGTCGCAGACCGGCACGCAGAACGCGGTGGCCAGGTTGCTGGGCTTGCCGCCGGCAGCGGTCACCGTGCACACGACGTTAGCGGGTGGCGGGTTCGGGCGGCGCATGGAGCTGGACTTTGCGCTGCAGGCGGCCCGCATCGCCCAGGCCTGCGGCGCGCCGGTCAAGCTGATCTGGAGCCGTGCCCAGGACATGCAGCACGACTTCTACCGGCCCGCCGCCGTGGTCAAGGTGAAGGCCGGCCTGGACGGCGACGGCATGCCCGTGGCTTGGCGGGTGGACTCGGCCTGCCAGTCCATCCTTCAGCACTCGCGGCTGGGCGAGTGGCGGGAGTTCTCGCTCCCGGTCGACAACAGCGCGGCCGGCGACCTGCCCGACTACTACCGTCTTGCCGCCATCCAGATGCAGATCACGACCGTCGACGTGGGCGTGCCGGTCGGCTTCTGGCGCGCAGTGGCGGCGACGCAGAACGTGTTCGCCTACGAATGTCTGATGGACGAGCTGGCCCACGGCGCGCGCATGGATGCGCTGGCCTACCGCCGCCGTCTGCTGCCGCCGGGTGGCCGCGAGCAGCGCGTGCTGGACCTGCTGGCCGAGCGCTCGGCCTGGCAGCGCGGGCCGGCGCCGGGGCGGCACCGCGGCCTGGCGTTCTCACGCGCCAACGGCAGCCTGGTCGGGCATGTGGTGGAGCTGTCCGTGGACGCCGGCCGCAAGGTGAAGCTGCACCAGGTGTGGACCGTCATCGACTGCGGCATCGCGGTCAACCCGCGCAACGTGCGCGCCCAGGTGGAGGGCTGCATCGTCTTCGCGCTGTCGGCGGCCTTCCATGGCGAGATCACCGTGCGCGGCGGCGCGGTGCAGCAGTCCAACTTCCACGACTACCGGCTGCTCGACCTGGCCGCCACGCCGAATATGGATGTGCAGATCGTCGACAGCCAGGAGAAGCCGGGCGGCGCCGGCGAGGAGGCAGTGGGCGGCCTGGCGCCGGCGCTGGTGAACGCGCTGTTTGCCGCCACGGGGCAGCGGATCAGGGAGTTGCCGCTGGCGAAGGCGGGTTTCTCGGTCTAGCTCTTGCCGCCATCCAGCAGCGCGTCACGCAGCTTCGCGTCGGCCGGCGCGTCACCGAACCAGATGCGCAGCACCAGCGTGAAGAACTCGTCGTCGCCCACCGACTCGCCCTGGGCCTGGCCCGAGATGTAGAACTGCGTGCCCTTGCCGGGGATGAAGTCCATCGCGAAGGTGTCGCCGGGCATCAGCTTGGGCTTGCCGGAGAAGATCTCGATCAGGCGCGTGGTGGACAGCGTGTGGCGGGTCAGCTGTGCGGCGGGCGCGTTGTCGCCCATGCCGCGCAGGAACAGGCGGCCCAACTCCGTGCCCTGAAGCTCGCGCAGCGCTGTGAACTGCAGGCGCTTGGGACCGGGCAGCGCCAGCAGCTCGGCCGGCGTGGTCGCGTGCTTGGTCGTGTAGAGCGCCATGTCGTAGGCCTTGAAGACCAGGCGCACCCGCGTGCCCTTGCCGTTGAGCTGCAGCGTGCTGCCGCCCAGCTGGGCCGTGGGCTCGAACTTGTTGACCGTGGGGGCTGCCGTGGCCTGAAGGCAGGCCGTGGTGGCGGCGATCAACAGGGCGCTGCGCGTGGCGCTGGCCAGGGCTTGGAGCTGAGTCATGTCTCTTCCAGGTAGGGCGCCGTCTTTGCGCGGCGCTGCGCATTCTGCTTGGCGACCCGCAGTTGCCGGTGTGGCGTTTGCCTCTTTAAGCCGTGAAGTCAGGCGTGAATCCTCACCACGCGCACCGGTCTGCCCACCGCCTCACGCGCGCGCAGCTGGCCGCAGCCGCCTTCCACATCCTGACCGGCGGAGTCGCGCAGCTTGGTCAGTACGCCGCGGCTGCACAGCTCGGCCGCAATGGCCCGCGCGCGCTCCCAGCTCGGCCGCGTGAAGGGCAGGCCGGGCGCGCTGTTGAAGGGGATCATGTTCAACAGGCCGTAGCGGCCCTTGAGCAGGCGGACGATGCCGTCCAGCTCCTCGGCCCCGTCGTTGACGCCGTCCAGCAGCGTCCATTGGTACTGGATGGGGTAGCCGCTGGCGCGGGCGTAGGCGTCGGCGGCTTCGACGAGTTCTTCGGGCGACAAACGCTGCGCGCGCGGCAGCAGCTCGGCGCGCTTGGCGGCGTCGGTCGTGTGCAGGCTCAGCGCCAGCGCGGGCTTCACGTCGGCTGCATTCAGCGCTTCGAAGGCACGCTCGTCGCCGACGGTGGAAAACACCAGCTGCTTGTGCGCAAAGCCGCCCTCGCGGCCCAGCAGCGTGATCGCGTCCAGCACGTTGGCGAGGTTGTGCGAGGGCTCGCCCATGCCCATGAAGACGACCTTCTTCAGCTTGGCGTTCTTGCGCCGCGCCAGCACCACTTGCGCCACGATCTCGGCGCTGCCGACCTGGCGGATGAGGCCGTCCACGCCGGTCATGCAGAACTTGCAGCCCACCGCGCAGCCGACCTGGCTGGACACGCAGACGCCGTCGCGCGGCAGCAGCACCGTCTCCACGGTCTGGCCGTCGTTCAAGCCCAGCAGCAGCCGCGCCGATTCGCCGTCGCCGCCAGCGTGCTCGCTGCGCAGCGCGACCAGGCCTTCCAGCTCGGTCATCAGCGCCGGCAGCGCCTGCATGACCGCCTTGGGCAGGAAGCCCTGCAATGGCCGCTTGCCACCGTCCAGCGGCAGCAGCTGCAGCCAGTGGCGCAGTACGCGGCTTTCGTGGTCGGGGTTGGCGCCCAGCGCGCGCAGGCGCTGGCGGAGGTCGGGGATCAGCATGGGAACGGAGGTGACAGGGCTGCGCGATTGTCGGCGCTATCCTCAAAAACGCTTTCCCGTGAGGAGACATCCATGAGCCAGACGCCGACCTGCACCGCCGAAGAATGGGCCGTCCGCTGCAACCTCGCGGCGCTGTACCGGCTGGCCGCGCTGCACGGCTGGGACGACCTGATCTTCACGCACATCTCCGCCCGCGTGCCCGGCCCGGCGCATCACTTCCTGATCAACCCCTACGGCATGATGTTCGAGGAGATCACGGCCAGCAGCCTGGTCAAAGTGGACCCCGCCGGCGAGAAGGTCGCGCCCAGCGACTACAACGTCAACCCGGCCGGCTTCATCATCCACAGCGCCGTGCACGAGGCGCGCGAGGACGCGCAGTTCGTCATGCACCTGCACACGGTGGCGGGCGTGGCGGTCAGCGCGCAGCGCGAGGGCTTGTTGCCGATCTCGCAGCACAGCCTGTTTCCGTTGGCGTCGCTGAGCTATCACGACTACGAGGGCGTGGCGCTCAACCCCGACGAGAAGGCCCGTCTCGTGCGCGATCTCGGCAAGACCTCGCTGATGCTGCTGCGCAACCACGGCCTGCTCACGCTGGGCCGCAGCGCGGCCGACACCTTCCTGAAGATGTTCATGCTGCAGCGGGCCTGCGAGATCCAGATCGCGGCGCAGGCGGGCGGCGGCGAGCTGATCCGCATCCCGCAGCAGATCCTGGCCGGCATCCGCGCGCAGAGCGAGAAGGTCATGCGCGGCTCGGGGGCGGAGTTGGCGTGGCCGGGCTTGCTGCGGCGTCTCGCGCGCCAGAACCCTGGACACGACGCCTGAGCCTCGATCCAACAGGCTGAGAATCCCGGGGATGACCACTCCCCGCTTCTTCGCCCTCGTCCCCGCCGCCGGCATCGGCGAACGCTCCGGCGCCGGCATGCCCAAGCAGTACGTGGACATCGCCGGCAAACCCATGTTGGCCCACACGCTGGCGGCGCTCGCTGCCGTGCCGCGTGTGGCGCATACGCTGGTGGTGCTGTCACCGGACGATGATCGCTTCGAGGCCGCATTGCCCCATCACCAAGGCTGGGTCGCCCGCGTCGGCGGCGGGAGCCGGGCCGAGAGCGTGCTCGGCGGTCTGGCTGAGCTGAGGCGACGCGGGGCGACGGACGACGACTGGGTGCTGGTGCATGACGCCGCCCGCTGCCTGCTGCGCCCGGAGTGGGTGGACGCGCTCATCGACGCTTGTGCTGACGACGCCGTCGGCGGCCTGCTGGCCCAGCCGATTGCCGACACGCTGAAGGCCGGCGACGCCGAGGGCCGCGTCACCGCCACCGTCGACCGTCGCGACAAATGGGCGGCCCAGACGCCGCAGATGTTCCGTCTCGGCCTGGTGGAAAGGGCGTTGACCGCGATGGGTGCTGCGGCCACCGACGAGGCCAGCGCCGTCGAGGCGCTGGGCCTGGCGCCGCGGCTGGTGCGGGCGTCCATGGCCAACTTCAAGGTCACCTGGCCGGAAGACTTCGCCCTGGCTGCCCACTTGCTTGAAACTAAATAGATGTTTGTTTTTCGGTTGAATTGATAACATCAATGGATGCCGAAACGTTCCCAAGCACTGGATGCGATGCCGCCGCTCGTGCTGGCGCAGCTACGCACGCTGGGCGAGCACCTGGCCATCGCCCGCAAGCGCCGGCTGGCGTCGCGCAAGGATTGGGCGCTGCGCATCGGTGTGACCGAGCCGACGCTCGCGCGCATGGAGCGGGGCGATCCTTCGGTGTCGATGGCGGCCTATGCGACGGCCTTGTGGCTGATCGGCCGCTCCAGCGAACTGGCCGAGATCGCCGCGCCCGTGCATGACCTCGGCGCGCTGGAGAACGAGGTGCGCGCCGCGCAGTGGCGCGCCGTCCGCAAGCCGCCATCCATCGCACGGCGCCTGGCCGGAGCCGGCGGCAAGGGCGACGCATGACGCTGGCCTACACACCCACGCCGACGCTGTTCCTGTGGTGGCTGGGCCAGCCGCAGCGCCCCGTGCTCGTCGGCACGCTGGCCGTCGTCCAGGCGAGCAAGGGCGTGTCGCTGCGTTACGCAGCCAGCTGGCAGCAACACGGTTTTGCGCTCAGCGAGGACTTGCCGCTGCGCGACCACGAATGGCTGCCTGCCGAGCGCGAGACGGCTGCAGGCGCGGTGGACGATGCGCGACCCGACCGCTGGGGCGAGCGCGTCATCCGCTTTCTCGACAAACCGCCTCGTCTGGCGCTGCTGGACTATCTGTTTTTCGCCGGTGACCAGCGTTTCGGCGCCTTGGGCGTGTCGACCTCCGCCGACCGCTACCAGCCACGCCCCTTCGGTCCGCTGCCGCAGTTGGGCGAGCTGGCGGCCATCGACGTGCTCGTGCGCCAGGTGCAGGCCGGCGAGCCGGTGGCCCCCGAACTGCAGCGCCTGATCGCGCCCGGCGCGACCATGGGCGGCGCCCGCCCCAAGGCCTTGATCGAGCTCGACGGCCAGCCCTGGGTGCTGAAGTTCGCCGAGGTCGGCGAGGTGCTGGATGCGCCGCTGGTCGAGCACGCCACGATGACGCTCGCGGCGCAGGCCGGCATCACGGTCGCCCAGACGCGGGCGCTGCCGCTGCCGGGTGGCCGGCACGCGCTGGCGGTGAGGCGTTTCGACCGCGCACCGGGCGGCGCTCGCGTGCATGCGCTGTCCGCCCATGTGGCGCTGCGCGCGGCGGGCGAGTCCATGGGCTACCCCGAGCTGGCCCAGCTGCTGCGCCGCCGCGGCGTGGTGGAGAGCGGGCGCAGCGCCGCCGACCGGCGCGAGCTGTTCCGCCGCATGGTGTTCAACATCCTCATCGACAACACCGACGACCACGAGAAGAACCACGTGCTGCTGATGACCGATGCCGGCGACTACGCGCTGTCGCCCGCCTTCGACGTGCTGCCCTCGGGCCAGGCGCTGGGCTACCAGCAGATGCGTGTGGGCCGGGACATGGCGGATTCGACGCTTGCCAATGCGCTCTCCGAGGTGGCTGCGTTTGGCTTGACGCAAGGCCAGGCGATGCAGGAGCTGCGCCATGTGGCCGAGGTGGTGGCGGGCTGGCAGGCGCACTTCCTCGCGGTGGGCGTCAGCGCGGCGGACGTCGCCTCACTCGCGCTGCAAATCGACCGCGAGGCCTTGCGGGCGCAGCGCCTTCACCACGTCGGCCCCAGCAGCAGGTAGGCCGCCCCGCGCCGGCGCCGACGGCGCGGTGCAAGCACTGGACCTTGCCTTAGAGCCTGAGCTCCAGGTCCAGCCCGCTCAGGAAGTCGCCGTTGGCCGGCACCTCCACCGCTCTCTCCAGCGCGCCCACCAGTTTCAGCTTGGCCGCCTGCTCGGGCGCGATGCGCAGCCGCAGCGCGCCCGGCGTGACCTGGTGGAAGAGGTAGTAGCCATCGGCTGAACTGGTCGTCGTCGCAACGACCTGGCCGTCGCCATTGACCAGCTCGACCTGCGCGTCGCCGATGCCGCGCTTCCTGCCGTCGGCCTCGACCAGGTAGATGGTGCCCTCGACCTCGGACGTCGTGATGACCGGGAACTCCAGCTGCTCGATGCGGCCGGGCCGTGGCAGCACGCGGGCGCCGGGCACCAGCGGCTTCCACTGCGGGTCTTCCAGCGTGCTCGGGTCCAGCGCGATGTCGGCGTAACGGCCTGGGGCCAGGCGGTTCAGCAGCGCGACGCCGCCGGCATCGGTCAGGCGTGGATGGCGGCCGCCGCCGTTGAGGATGAAGCCGGCGTTGGCCACGACCTCCTCGCCGGGGTCGCGGATGCTGTTCATGTTGCGGTCAACGAAGGCGCGGGCCGACACGGCGCCGCTGCCAGCCAGCGGCTGGCCATCGAACTGCCAGCGGCCGCTGCGCGGGTCGCGGTCTAGCGCCACGAAGAGCTGCAGGCCCAGGGCCAGCTCGCGCTGGCTGGAGTAGCTGGCGCTCAGGGCCAGGCCGAAGCTGCCGAGGTTCTTGCTGAAGCCACCGGACAGCAGCGTCAGGCCCGAGTCCATGCTGCGCAGCAGGCCGGCATTGACCTGGTAGCCGTCGGCCAGGGTGCGGTCGGCGCTGATGGCGATGGCCTGCAGGCTGGCGCCGGGTTGCAGGCGGTAGTTGAACTGCGCGTTCAGGCCGACGTCGGCGACGCGCCGGCTCAGCTGCAGCGCACCGTCGGTGCCGGTGAAGGCGCCGCTGTGCTGCCAGCGCAGGCTGTTGGAGATGGCCGTGCCCCCGAGCATGGCCGCCGTGCGCAGGCCCAGTTGCAGATGTTCGGGCCCGACCTCCATCGCGTTGCGCAGCGCGCTGAAGTCGAGTGCGACACGGGGCAGCCCGCCGAGGCGCACGCTGCCCTGCAGGCGCAGCTCGTCGCGCCGGCGCACGCCGCCGGCCACGTCGGCGAACTGGTCGTTGATGAAGCGGCCCTGGCGCTGGGTGTGCAGCAGGTCCAGCGCAAAGCTGCCGAGGCGCGTCTTCACGCCCAGCTCGCCGAGGGCGCCGCCGCCGCGCATGGTGGAGAGCTGGCCGCTGACGATCATCGCGTCGAGGTAGGCGAGCAGGCCGAGCTGGCCATAGTCCAGCGACTCGGCGGCCACGCCGTTGACGAGGCGTGGCCGGCGCACCAGGCCGACCTTGCCGGTGAACTTCTTGCCCAGGCCGATGTCCGCCTGCGCGACGCTGCGCACCGAGCCGTCGTCGGCCACCTGCGAGGCCAGCGTGTAGTAGACCTCGCCGGGTTTCACGCTGGCCTGGTCGAGCAGAAAGCTCTGCTTCTCCACGCGCAGCTGCCCCAGCGGCCCGTGGAAGACGAGGCGGAACTCGTTGGCGCCGAAGGACAGCGGCAGGTCGTCGAAGGCGTATTGGCCGTCGGCGCGCGAGGACTGGTAGCCCAGCAGCTGGTCGTTGTAGTAGAGCGTCACGTCCCAGCCCGGCTGCAGGTCGCCGCGCAGGCTGTGGCGGTCGAAGCTGTTGGGCTGCTCCAGCGGCCGGTTGCTGACGGCCATGCCGTTGCCCTTGGCGCTGCCCTGCATGACGTTGCGCACGCTGGGCAGGGCGAGGTTGCCCAAGGCAACGGAACGCGCGCGCAGCGGGCCCAGCAGGCCGCCATCGGGGTCGTTGCGGGCCAGCGTCAGGCGCAGGTCGGGCCGGGCCTTGTCCTGCGTCTTGAGCACATAGGCCGAGCCCTCCATGCCGAGCAGGTCGCTGGTGATGTAGGCCGTGTAGGCGGCCTTGTACTGGCGCGAATGGCGGCCGAAGCGGGCGTCGGCGCCGAAGGACTGGTCGATGGAGGGCACGTCGATCAGCCCCGGCGTGGACGCGGCGTAGGGATAGTTGGGCCGCTCGGCGGGCTGCAGGCCGGCCAGCGCTGCGGCCAGGCGCTCGCGCTCCAACTTCTGCTGCAGCGGCAGCTTCTCGCGCGGCTGGACATTGAGCTTGAGCGTGGCCAGGTCGACCTGCAGGTCCAGCGGCAGCCAGCGCGTCAGCAACTGCTTGGAGACGTAGATGTCGTCGCCGACGACGCCGGCCAGGCGCGGCTCGAAGCCTTGCTCGCGGCCGCCCACGCTGGCCAGCGACTCGGCCAGGTTCAGCGCGAAGCCGCGCTCGCGCGGCAGCCGGCCCTCGGCACTGCCGCGGTCGGGCCGGACCTGGATGGCCAGCGTCAGCAGGCGGGACAGCTCGC
The DNA here is from genome assembly GCF_043555835.1 of Pelomonas parva. Classification (NCBI taxonomy): domain Bacteria; kingdom Pseudomonadati; phylum Pseudomonadota; class Betaproteobacteria; order Burkholderiales; family Sphaerotilaceae; genus Roseateles; species Pelomonas parva. The sequence continues at coordinate 888,588 of NZ_JBIGHV010000002.1, forward strand.
CCAGCGGCAGCAGGGTCTGCGTGCCGTCCTGGTAGGCGGAGAAGCTGTCGGACAGCACCTGGCCGTCCAGCGTCACCTCCAGCACGAGGAGGTTGGTGTCGTCGAGGCGGCGCGGCCCCGCAGGCGAGGGCGGCGGGGGCGGTGTGGCGGCGATGGCGTCGCGGGCGCGCAGGCGCAGTTGCCAATGCGGCAGGTCGACGGCCAGCTCCAGGTTCAGCCAGCGCGCCAGCAACTGCGTGGACACGTAGATGTCGCTGCCTATGGCCTGGGCCAGGCGGGGCTCGAAGGCCAGGCGCCGCTCGCCGATGCGCATCGTCGAGTCGACCAGGTCCAGGCAGAAGGGCTCGCCCGAGCCGGGCAGCGTGCCGGCGGCGCGGCCCGAGGCCGTCTGCACGCGGATGTCCAGCCCGAGCAGGCGCGACACGGTGCCCAGCGGCAGCAGCACCTGGTAGTCGGTCTGGAAGACGTCGATGGGCTCGGCCAGCGCGCGGCCGTCGAGCTGCACCTCCAGGCGGCGCAGTGGCGTTGGGGCGTCGTCGGGTGCGGCCAGCGCCAGCAGCGGCGCGAGCAGCAGGGCCGTGGCCAGGAGGCGTGTGCGGAACAGGGCCATGGCGCGTTGCGCGCGGGGCGCCGGCGCCCTCAGGGGAGAGAGAGGCTGGTTTCGGCCAGCAGCTTGCCGCCGGATTCGGGCCGCTCGTGGAAGGCCAGCTTCAGCGTGCCGCCGGGCAGGGCGTTGCCGGCCGGCAGCTGCAGCGGCAGTTGCACGCGCCGGGCCGCATTGGGTGCGTAGACGGCCACGCCGCCGGCGCGCGCGACCTCGAAGGTCACCCCGGCCGTCGTCGTGAAGGTGGCGAGCAGGTCGCCGTAGACGGAGCGGTTGCCCTCGCGCCGCATCTGGAAGGACAGGGCGCCGGGCCCCTGGGCGGACGGGGGCTGCACGGCCAGGTCGGTCAGGTCTAGCCTGGCCTGGGTGTCGCCCTGGCGCACGATGACCGGGATGGACGCGCCGACCAGGGCCTGGATGACGACGCCGAGCGTCTTGCCGTCGCGCTTGGCAACGTCCTCGACGCTGCTGGCGCCGGTGGCCTCGGCGACGCGGTCGAACTGCAGGTGCGAACGGTATTCGCCCGTGGCCAGCCCATCGGGCTTGCGCAGCAGGATGCGCACGATCTGCGAGCCGCCGGGCGGGATGGTGACCTGGCGCGGCGAGTAGCGCAGCAGCGCGTCGGCAAACTGTTCGCCGGGGCCGGGCTGGTCGACGGCGATGAACTCGCCGTTCGGGCCCATGCGGCGGTTGACGAGATTGATGCGGTAGGTCTCGGGTTTCTTGCCCTGGTTCATCAGCTCGACCTGGGCGGCGCGCTGCTGCTTGTCGAAGACGATGCGCGTCGGGAACAGCATCAGGTCTGCCGAGGCGAGGCCGGGCAGCATCAGCAGCCCGAGGGCCGCCAGCCGGATGAGCTTGGTCGATGCACGCATGCCGCCATCGTCGCCAGGACTTGAGCGCTTCAAAGCGCGTAATAGCGGCAGAGTTGCCCGGCTTTATTGGTAGTTGACGGTGACGTTGAAGCTGCCGGTGTAGCTGCCCGTGGCCTGCGAGCTGCCCACGCTCAGCGTCGCGCCGACGTTGATCTGCTGGGTGCCGCCGCCCGACAGCACGCCCACGGCGGCAGGGCTGCTGACGAAGCCGTTCAAGGCCATGCTGCCGTTGTCGCCGTCGCTGAGGAAGACGGTGCCGTCGGCCGGCAGCGAGATATCGAACATCGCGCTCGGCGTGCCGGTGATGGTGAACTGCGCCGCGCTGGCCGCGCCGCCCTGGTTGACCAGGATGACGCTGCCGGTCTTCATGCGCGCGCCGCCGGTGCCGACGCTGATGGTGCCGCCGCCGCCGGCGGTGAAGGCGCCGAAGGACAGGGCGGCGGTGTTGTTCAGGGTCTGCGCGGGCGCGGCGACGCTGGCCAACAGCAGGACCCAGTGCAGGGCACGGCGGCGGGCCGGCACGCGCATCGGCAGGTCAGTTGAAGGCGACCGTGATGACCAGCGGTGCCTCGCCATCACCGCCGGTCGCGGCGGCGGCCACCGACACCGCTGCGGCCGGGCCTCGGGCCAGCAGGGCCGCGCCGGCTGCCGGCACGATGTCGATGCCGAAGGCCTGGCGGCTCTCGATGGCGGCGCCTATCCACACGGGCAGGGCGCGCAGGCTGGCCGGTGTCGACGCACTGGCCACGCGCGGCACCAGGGCGCCGGTGGCGGGGCCGGCGGGTGCGTCCTGGGCCAGCAGCAGGTCCTGCACGCTGACGGGCACGCCCAGCCAGGCGTTGACGCTGGCGGGCAGCACCACGGTCGCGCCGGCCTGGGCCGTGGCGCTGGCCGCGAAGGCCGGCATCATCGGTGCCAGGCCGCACAGCAGGCCGGCTGCCGCGTACCACCCGAAGTGGGTGAAGCTGATGTGTTTCGGGCCGAGCGCCGGGCCGCTCCCAAGCCGGCCCGTCGGGCGATGTGCTTGCGGCTTGATGCCGCAAGCATCGCCGTCCCCCCGGGGGACCGACCAGACTCGCTCGCGTGCAGCGATGCGAGGTTGGGCGAGGGGCCGCTTCATCTCAGTTGTTCCACCGCGCTTCGCGCGTCCCACGACCCATGAAACGGGCGTGTAATTCAGGGGCGGCGTCCGGCGCAGAGGTCGGTTCGTACTTGGTGCTTCGAGCTCGTATTTCAGTTGGACCCGCG